>CAMDVD010000001.1 GCA_945878115.1 Chitinophaga pinensis
TTTTGGACAATGGGGCTTTTCACAAAGCTAAAGCACTTCGTATACCCAATAACATTGGACTTATATTTTTACCTCCATATAGCCCTGAGCTAAATCCAGCAGAAAATATGTGGCAAGGATTTAAAAGAAATTTTACAGGTAAACTTCATCAATCACTGGATGAAGTAAGCCAATTCATATCTAATGAAATCAAAACCCTTACCGAAGAAAGCATTAGAACTACTTGCGCATTTAGTTATATTTTTGCAGAACTAAATTGGACCATGTAATAAATATAATTAGTATTAGATAAGTAGAAAAATATTTTCAAGTTCTAATCCAGGTTCTATTTTGCGGTCTACTTTTGGATCAAATGGCTTATAAATATCGTCACGTATGTGCAGTTTTATATTTCGCCTTTTACATTCTCTATCCACCAATATCTTTATTTCCTCATTGATATAGCTACTGTTTCTTAACACAAAAAGCTCATCTTCCGTATGTTGTGATAGATCCATAATGTAAACGTATTGATTCGTAAATAATTAGTATAACCTCTTTTTTCAATTTTTAATAAAATAATAATCAACGATTGTATTCGCAATGTCAATTAATAAAGCATGTAAGCGGTATGAAATTAAAAATGTTTATTATCACAGAACCTACATTGACATTTAATAACTGAATGGATAACAATATTACTTAAAACATTTTGAAATGATGGTAAATATTCTAAAATTTATTTTCGTGAAATTTTGTTTATACAATGAATCAAGCTTAGAAAAGATGTCGGAATATAGCTTGAGTGCCATTCATTAAGGAAAGAGTGGCATTTTATACTTAAAGATTTTTCTCTAATATTTTAAAGTTCGTTTCAAATCTCGTTCCGCATCCTTAGCCTTAATACTATCTCGTTTGTCATGTGTTTTTTTTCCTTTTGCTAAGGCAATTTCAATTTTAGCATAACCACTTTCACTCAAAAAAATCCGCAAAGGAACTATGGTATATCCCTTTTCTTTGGTCTTGTTGGTAATCTTGCGCAATTCCTTTTTTGTCAATAATAATTTACGGTCCCGAACTGGATTATGGTTATTGGCAGTGCCATGCGAATATTCGGCTATATGCAAACTTCGTATGCTAAGCTCTCCATCGTTTAGCATACAAAAGCTATCATTAAAACTTACTTTTCCTTGTCGGATAGATTTTATTTCGGTACCCAATAATACCATGCCAGCCGTGAATTTAGTTTCAATAGCAAAATGATAAGTGGCGGATCTGTTTGAAATTTCTTTCATGATATTCGGCAAATGTAATGTGTAAATCTATGCATTAATACAGTTCGCCTTATGGATTGGATAGTTTTGCATCTAGTTCGTATTTGTATAGCTAGTATTTTCAATGTAATTTCGGCGCCTCAAATACTCTTGCTATGACCGAAAATTATTTTAAACCCTTTCATGATCGTACCATTGGCATCCATCAAACTTTTCCAACGCCTTTTGGTGAAAAGAAAATGATCTATGCCGACTGGATAGCAAGCGGCAGGTTATACGCTCCCATTGAAAACAAAATACAAGAAAAACTATTTCCATTTTGTGGCAATACCCATACCGAGACTTCAATTACTGGAACGCTGATGACAAGGGCATATCATGAAGCCAAGCAAGTGATTAAAAAAGCAGTGCATGCAAACGATAGTGATGCACTTATTTTTTCTGGCTCCGGCATGACCGATTCTATCAATAAATTACAACGGATTTTAGGCTTGCGATATCCTGAAAATTGCAAGACTTTTTTTACTGGTCCCAACAATACTTTTTGCATCGATGAAAAGGATAGACCTATGGTTTTTATCACCCATATGGAACATCATTCAAATCATACTTCTTGGTTGGAAACCATTGCAGATGTAGAAATTATCAATGCAGACAAGGAAGGCCTAGTAGATTTGAATCATTTAGAATCGCTCATTAAACAATATGAAAATCGACCTTTGAAAATTGCTTCCGTTACTGCTGCATCCAATGTAACTGGGGTATGCACACCTTATGCCACAATCGCTGAAATGATACATGCAGTTGGTGGTTATTGCTTTGTTGATTTTGCTTGCTCAGGACCTTATGTGTCTATTGATATGCATCCCGAAAAGGAGGCACAACAATTAGATGTTGTATTTCTTTCGCCACATAAATTTCTAGGCGGACCAGCTACACCGGGTATTATGATTATGAATAAAGCATTGTACAAAAATGCAATTCCAGATCATTCTGGTGGCGGTACGGTTAAGTTTACCACACCTTGGAAATTTCATGAATATATTGATGATATTGAAGATCGTGAAGATGGTGGTACGCCTCCTTTTTTACAAGGTATTAAAGCGGCATTGTGTTTCAATTTAAAACAAGAAATGGGGGTTGAAAATATTTTAACTCGTGAAAAAGAAATTATACATCAAGTATTTTCTCGTTTACAAAAGGTAGAAAATATACACATATTAGCAGGTAATTTGCAAGAACGAATAGGTGCTATTTCTTTTTATGTCGATGACTTACATTTTAATTTAGGTGTTCGTTTATTGAATGATTATTTTGGTATACAAGTTCGCGGCGGATGCGCTTGTGCAGGCACTTACGGGCATTACTTACTTGGTATAGACAAAGAGCAATCAGATGCCATTCGACAAGGTTTGAAAAAAGGACAATTGTTTATGCGCCCAGGATGGATTCGTTTATCAGTGCATCCAACCATGAGCAATGCAGAAGTGGAATTTATTTTGGATAGTATTATTTATGTCGCAGAAAATCATGCAGAACTGGCAAAAAATTATACCTACAATACCAAGAAAAATATCTTTCAATACAATGATTATGAGTCGACTTTTGAAAGTAATTTCATGAAAGATTTGTATGGGATGTAATGAATAGATTATAGTCCATAATATGTAAAGCATTAAAATTCATTTACATTGGCATCTTCCTTTACAACGAACTTCTAATTTCTCATTCCTGCGCTTATCTTTGCGCCATGATTTTCGATAGAAAAAAGAAGAGCAATGATGAGCTCATTGCCATTTATAAGGAGCTATTGTTGCCTCGCATGATAGAAGAAAAAATGCTCATTTTGTTGCGTCAAGGACGTATCAGTAAATGGTTTAGCGGCATCGGGCAAGAAGCAGTTGCAGTAGGCGCTACACTCGCTTTGGATGCAGATGAATACATCATGCCGATGCACAGAAACCTTGGTGTTTTTACTGGACGAAAAATGCCACTCGATAAATTGTTTATGCAATGGCAAGGCAGCAAAGAAGGATATAGTAAAGGTCGTGAACGTAGCTTTCATTTCGGGAGTAATGCACACCATATATGCGGCATGATTTCGCACTTAGGTCCACAATTGGCTATTGCTGATGGTATTGCGTTGGCGCATCAATTACGTAAAGAAAATAAAGTATCTCTCGCATTTAGTGGTGATGGTGCAACCAGCGAGGGTGATTTTCATGAAGCCTTAAATGTGGCGGCAGTATGGCATTTGCCCGTCATTTTTGTTATCGAAAATAATGGTTATGGATTGAGTACACCAAGTAGCGAACAATTTATTTGTAAGCAAATTGCGGATAAAGGAATTGGTTATGGCATGAAAGCAATTACCATTGACGGCAATAATATTTTAGAAGTTTTGGACGAAATAAAAAAGGCAAAAGCCTATTGTATTCAAGATCAAAAACCAATATTGGTTGAATGTATGACCTTTCGCATGCGAGGACATGAAGAGGCAAGTGGCGTTAAATATGTGCCTAAAGAATTATTTGACATATGGGGCAAAAAAGACCCACTCATGAATTACGAAAACTTTTTGAAAAAGGAAAAAGTGTTAAGTGATAAGGAGATTCAAACCATTCGAGAGGAAATCAAAACACATATCGAACAAAGTATAGAACGCGGCTTCAACGTAGAACCAATAGTAGCGAACACAGCAGAAGAAATACATGATGTGTATGCACCTAGTTCAACTATTACTACAGCAACTGAACATTTGCCAAAGAAGGAATTAAAACTGATACAAGCCATTACAGAAGGCATGGAGGAAAGCATGAAACGTTATGATAATTTAATACTCATGGGTCAAGATATTGCAGAATATGGCGGCGCATTTAAAGTCACAGAAGGATTTGTAGAAAAATTTGGTAAAGAACGTGTACGCAATACACCTTTGTGTGAAAGTGCCATTATTGGTTCCGCTTTGGGCTTGTCTATCAAAGGTTTTAAGTCGATGATGGAAATGCAATTCGCCGATTTTGCGACTGTTGGTTTCAATCAAATAATCAATAACCTAGCAAAAATTTATTACCGTTGGGGACAACAAGCAGACGTAGTTGTGCGCATGCCAACAGGCGGTGGCGTTGGTGCTGGACCATTTCATTCGCAATCAAATGAAGCGTGGTTTACACATACACCAGGTTTGAAAGTAGTTTATCCTTCAACGCCGGAAGATGCTAAAGGTTTATTGATTGCAGCATTTGAAGATCCAAATCCTGTATTATTTTTTGAACATAAAGCACTTTATCGAAGTGTGAGCGGATTAGTACCTGAAGGATATTATACCATTGAAATAGGCAAAGCAAAACATGTGCAAGCTGGCGAAGACATCAGCATTATCACTTATGGTGCTGGTGTACATTGGGCTGTAGAATATGCAAAAGCGCACCCTGATTATTCGATTGATATTTTGGATTTGAGAACCTTACTTCCATTGGATTATGATGCCATAAGAGACAGTGTAATGCGAACAGGTAAAGTACTTTTATTACACGAAGATTGTTTAACAGGTGGCATTGGTGGCGAAATTGCAGCATGGATTTCAGAACATTGTTTTACTAGTTTGGACGCACCCATTATTCGTTGTGCTAGTTTGGATACCCCTGTTCCATTTGCCATTGAACTAGAAAAAAACTTCATGGCGAAAAGTAGATTAGATGAATGTGTTGAACGACTCATGTCTTTTTAATTTTCAAATTTTCAAATCGGCAGATTTTCAAATTCTAAATTCTAACATCTAACTACTAATTACTCACTACTTATTTGATGAACGGTTTTGCAATATTAAAACTGAAATGTACTTTCACCCATTAAAAAAAATAATGAAAAAAATTAATTGCCTAGTCGCCCTACTATTATCTGGTTCTATGCTTTTTGCACAAGATAATTTAGTCAATTCTCTAAAAGCCAATGCATCAGATAGTGCTAAGGTGAAATTCACGTTTACCAATATTATTAATCTAGAAAATGGTCCAGTAAAAAACCAAGGAAGTTCTGGTACCTGTTGGAGTTATTCTGGCAATTCATTTGTAGAAAGTGAAATGTTACGTAATGGCAAAGAGCTAGTAGACATCTCCGAAATTTACACAGCAAGATGTGCATATATTGATCGCGCAATTACCTACGTTCGTATGCATGGAAATGTAGGCTGGGGCGATGGTGCAGAATTGCACGATGTACTCCAAACGTATAAAAAATATGGTGCAGTTCCGAATTCTGTTTATTCTGGTTTGAACTATGGTACTTCTAAAAATAAATTCGGAGAAATGCAAGCTGCATTAGAAGGGATGTTGAAAGGAATAGTAGAAAATAAAAATGGGAAGCTAACAAAAAATTGGTTGACTGCATTTACCGCAGCCTTGGATGCATACTTGGGTAAAGTGCCTGAAACCTTTATGTACAAAGGGAAAGAGTATACACCACTGACTTTTGCAGAAGCTGTTGTGGACATCAATGCCGATGATTATATTGAGCTTTCTTCATTTACCTATGCGCCTTATTATGAATCCACTTTATTGATGGTTCCAGATAATTGGAGTTTGCAAAATATTTATAATGTGCCTTTGAATGACCTCACCGCAATTGTAGATCATGCATTGGAAAATGGATTTACAGTAGCATGGGCAACTGATGTAAGTGAGAAAGGATTTAGTTGGAAAAATGGAGTTGCCATAGTACCTGAAAAAGATGTGGAAGATATGGAACCGGAAGAAATAAAGAAAATGTTTGATGGTCCAAAGAATGAAAAAACAATTACCCCTGAAATTCGTGAGGACGGTTTTGATAACTATACAACTACCGACGACCATGGTATGCATATCGTAGGTAAAGCCAAAGATCAAAATGGTAAAGAATATTATATTGTAAAAAATAGTTGGGGAGAAAAAAATGATTACAAAGGTTATATCTATGTGAGCAAGGCTTTTTTTCAATACAAAACCACTGCGATTTTATTGCATAAAAATGGCATCCCGAATGCTATTGCTAGAAGGTTGAATTAAGGAGAACAGATTTCTGAGAAGTATTTTGTTGGTGTGATTTTAATATTAGCATTTTTTGATTCGTCATTAAAGTAATATATCTTTAAATATTGCTACAGTGCTTAAAGCATGTCTATTTGCAAGAAATGAAAATGAGCAAACTTATTTCGATATTATTCTATTTCACATTTCTCTTCAATTTTCAATATTGCTTTGGGCAAGGGATTTGTACTTATAAAAATAGTACAGGTTTTGAAAGTGAGACTATTAAGTTACTAGATTCAAATAAGTTTGAATTTCGATTCTCTAGCTGTACTGGTAGAAATAAGAAAGAATACGGTACTTACAGCTTTGATGAGAAGGAATTGAATTTAAGATTTAATGATACAGTTCTACCATCTCAAAAAGAGAGCAGAATAATGAGTATGGAATCAAAACCCAGTCATTCGAGCAAAACAAAAATGAAATTTAAAATTGTTTCTGACTGGGATAATCAGCCATTAGAATTTGCTACAGTTCAAATCTATTCGAATGATAAATTAACTTGTTCTTCTCATACAGACTCATTAGGTGAAACACTTCTTATTTTTGAAAGTACTAACCAAGATTTACGAATTAAAATTTCCTATTCTGGACATCAAACTTTTGACTTGCCGTTAAAATTAGAAAATCGTGATTATAATATTACTATAATTTTAAGTGAAAGATCAGACAGAAAGATGCATAAAAATGGAGAGTTAGTAAGATACATCATCGCAAGAGAGACTAAAGAGTCCATTGAGCTGAGTACAGATGGACGAGAGTTTAGAAGCTACAAAATAAGTTGTAGATAATTTCTCTTCCTGTTCTGTTTTCTTAACAAATTACCTCAATGCTTAACCATAAAAACCACATCTAATTTTTTACATCATTCTACTTTCTTTTTTGCATCTTTGCCACATGTCTTTATTGAACCATCAAATTTTATCTCGTCAAGCAAAACAATGGGTTATTGCATTTCACGGTTATGGACAACAAGCTTCTGTGTTTGAACCATTAGCAAAAATGATAGACACAAAATACAATTTCATGGTCATTGAATTACCTATTGAATCGTATGCAAAGGCAATTCAAAAAATGGACTTTAGAAACTATATCGAAACTTTATTGAAGGAATACAATATTGAAAAAATGACTGCTATTTCTTATAGTATGGGCAGCCGTTTTAATCTTTGCATTGCAGAATTATTGCCGCAACGATTACAAAAAATAATCACCGTTGCACCCGATGGTGTGCGTATGCGAATTTGGAATCGCTTCTCAACCAATACTGGTCTAGGCCGTCTCTTGTTTAGATATTTTGTCCGCAATAAGAATGCGTACCAAAACTTACTTTCTATATTATATAAAATAAAATTCATGCCTTCCTCTTTATATGCTTTTTCAAAATGGCATATGCGCGATACCCATACGCGTACTAAAGTGTATAACGCTTGGATGAATATGAAAAATCTAATTCCCAATTTAAAAGTAGTAGAACAAAATATTCGGCAATACCAAATTCCAATCATGGCATACTTTGGCAAAGACGATCAAGTCATCGATAGGGCATGCATGAAAAAAATGAAAAAGTATATTCCTTCCGCTACCATTATTGAAATGGATAAAGGGCATAATTTATTAGATAAAGATTTATTTAAAAATATTGCAGCTCAATTATAATTTGTGGGATTACTACTTTTCATATGTGTATTCCTGCTGTTGTTATATGCAATACTCATTTTATTTTATCGTGCTGCATGGCGCCATTTACCCAGTTTTGCAGTCGATAAAAGTTATGAACCTGCCACTACAATCAGTATCATTATTCCAGCTCGAAACGAAGCAAAAAATATTGCCTTATTATTAAACTGTATCAGTAGACAATTTTACCCAAGCAAGCTCATAGAAGTGATTGTAATGGATGATCACTCTAGCGATGAAACGGTAGAAATTGTAAAAACCTTTCTCAATGTTCAATGCCTTTCATTGGCAACATTTACCCAAGGCCAACCTTTGAATGCGTATAAAAAGAAGGCGATTGAAATAGGTATTGCACATAGTCGCGGTGAATTAATTATAACAACCGACGCCGACTGTAGCATGGATGATTATTGGTTATTAAGCATCGTTCAATATTATGAATTAAATCATCCACAAATGATTGCGGCTCCTGTTGCTTTCAACAACAATGGTACTTGGTTTCAAACCTTTCAATCGCTCGATTTTACAACCATGCAAGGTATTACCGCTGCAGTGGTTTCGACCAAAAATGGAAACATGTGTAATGGCGCTAATCTCGCTTACACGCGTACAGCCTTTGATGCGGTAAATGGGTTTACGGGTGTGGATACCTTGGCAAGTGGAGATGATGTTTTTCTCATGCAAAAAATACAAGTTGTTTTCCCAGATAAAATAGCATTTCTGAAATGCAAAGAAGCGATAGTTAAAACAGTTCCCATGCTGGATATGCATTCCTTTTTTCAACAACGTATTCGATGGGCATCTAAGGCTACTGCCTATAAAGACAATTATATCAAAGCCGCTCTAGCTTTAGTGTACAGTGTAAATTTGTTATTTCTTGTACTTGGAATATTTGCTTTTTTTAAACCTGCCATGTGGTTTGTTTTTTTTATCTTATTAGGTCTGAAAATAATTGTGGAACTTTCCTTATTGACAGGAGTTGCACAATTTTTTGATAAACAAAAAGAACTCCGTATTTTTTCTATCTTGCAATTTATACATATTCCCTACATTCTCATTGCTGGATTTTTAGGACTATTTGGTTCTTACCAATGGAAAAATAGGCAAGTGAATTAGTATCAAAACAGCATGATGACCGCTACACATACCACTCGATTTTGGAATCGATTCAAAAAAAATAAAGCAGCTTTGGCTTCTATTGTTTGGATAGGTGTAGTGATGCTTATCGCATTATTTGCTTACCCTTTAAGCCCCGATGATACGCCAGATGCGAATAATATGACAGTCGAAATTGCGACCATGTCTCCTGGTTATTCTTGCCTTTTTTTGAAAAAAAATAGAAAGGAAAAACCAGCGAATATTTCTTGGTATGCTTACCTCATGTATGGTGCACCCTCAACGGTTGAACTCATTCCGATTAAAGAATATAAAATAAGTAAAGACAGTATTTTTGTTCAACATATTATGGATGAACAAGTAACCGAGCCGTTGGCTTTTTCTCTAGAACAAGTATTGCCTGAAACAAAGACACAAAGTACATCTGTAGAGAAGGATTTGATTGTACATCGAACTTTTTATTTAGGCACAGATCGATATGGAAGAGATATGCTTTCCCGATTAATTATTGGCACTCGAGTTAGTATCAGTGTCGGTTTTATCGCTGTTTTTTTGTCCATTTTTATAGGCGTATTATTGGGTGCAATCGGCGGTTATTTTGGCGGCTTTGTTGATGATATCATAACTTGGCTTATCAATGTTTTATGGGCAATTCCAACCTTGCTTCTGGTATTTTCTATCACCTTCGTATTGGGGAAAGGATTTTGGCAAATCTTTATTGCCGTGGGTTGTACTATGTGGGTTGGAACTGCTCGATTAATACGCGGACAGGTTCTTTCTCTGAAAGAAATGGAATATATACAAGCTGCGAAAGTGATGGGATTTTCGTCGATGCGCATCATCATCAAACATATTTTACCCAATGTATTAGGACCAACAATTGTAATGGCTGCCAGTAACTTTGCAACCGCGATTTTAATAGAAGCTGGTTTAAGTTTTTTAGGTATTGGTGTACAACCACCTGTTTCTTCTTGGGGATTAATGATAAAAGAAAATTATAATTTTATTATCACCAACAAGCCTATGCTCGCCATTGTGCCAGGTGTAGCCATCATGCTAATTGTACTTGCATTTAATATCTTAGGTAATGCATTAAGAGATGCCTTGGATGTGAAAGGGTAAAAGTCGTAAGTAAAGAGTCGTAAGTAAAAAGTAAAAAGTAGAAAGTAAAATGAACAAAGTCATAAAACAAACACGAAACCCCAAG
Source organism: Chitinophaga pinensis (assembly GCA_945878115.1). Classification (GTDB taxonomy): domain Bacteria; phylum Bacteroidota; class Bacteroidia; order Chitinophagales; family Chitinophagaceae; genus OLB11. The sequence continues at coordinate 10,320 of CAMDVD010000001.1, forward strand.
CCCTGAAAGGGCGACATACAATAGCGAGGGGTACCGCCCCTCGATTGGTAATGTAAGTAGAAAGTAAATAAACAAATACGAAACCCCAAGCCCTGAAAGGGCGACATATATTAGCGAGGGGTCTCGCCCCTCGATTGGATGAGGCTAAGGTCAAGAAGGCTATATCCCGCATGAATAATGTAGAATAGAAGAAAAAAAATTAAATAAATGAAAAAAGAATTATCGGAATTAGATTGCACGGCTGGTGAATTATTACTCATAGATAAACCTTATGGTTGGTCCTCCTTTGCGGTAGTTGCGCAAATAAAAAAATGGACGAAAGCAAAAATTGGGCATGCGGGTACTTTAGATCCATTGGCAAGCGGACTAGTGATATGCTGCACTGGTAAATGGACCAAAAAATTGACCGCACTTATTGGTTGTAAAAAGGAATATACGGGTATTATTTATTTAGGTGCTAGTACGCCAACTTATGATAGAGAAAGTTTACCCGAAAATCAACAAGACATTTCTGCACTGAGTCTTGAAAAAATAAATGCCACTACCGCATTATTTACTGGAGATATTTTACAATATCCTCCTATTCATTCGGCTATCAAACAAGAAGGAAAACCCATATACGAATTGGCACGCAAAGGAGAAGAGGTGATTGTAAAAAGCAGAGCAGTAACTATCGAAACTTTTGACATTACAAAAATCGCTCTGCCCGAAGTCCATTTTAGAGTGGTTTGTAGTAGTGGTACTTATATTCGTTCGCTTGCCCACGACTTCGGAGCAGCATTGGGTTGTGGCGGATACTTGCATACCTTGCGCAGAACGCAAATTGGTGATTATCGAATTGAAGATGCGTATACCATTGAAGAAATGGCATCTTATTTTGGAAGCCAAATGAATGCGAGAATCGTGGTGCCAAAGGGATAGTTTCCCTTTGTCATATTAATGTCATATTTCGGAATGCAAATAAAGGAGCTCTGTTTTTGGGGCTACTTTTGTCGTTCAAAAAATAGAAATGAAGAAAATAATTTTTACACTTATTTCATTAGTAACACTAGCGATTACTGCACATGCACAATCCACATGGATTATGGATTCTGTCTCTTTAGGAGCAGGCGTTAATGATGATGTTTTTTATAGCATGGGCACAGGTACTGTTCGCGTAGAAAACAATAAAAATTGGCATCTTGGATTTTCATTAAGTCCAATCGGAGACAGTGCTGCAATATGGGCTAATCATGGTTCAGGAAATGCTTATACCAAAGTGTATAATATCCATAAAGATTCTGCACAATGGAGCACCGTTACACTTGGCGATACAGCCTTGGCTACATTATGTTTTAATAATGATAAAGGTTGGTATCAAGGTGCTTTTAATAATATCCAAAGTATGGATCCATTTAATTTTGGATGGGGCCATTATCTAGGTGCACCAACGCATGCAATACAAGGAGATTCTATTTTTATTGTGAAAGCAAATGGCATTTTTTATAAAGTGTTTATTGCAAAATTAGATGCAATACCTTCCATTGTTTGGACTTTCACTGTTGGTGATTTTGCAGGAAATGATGCCGTGTACACCATCGCGAAAAACCCTAATTATACAAACAATCTTTTTGCCCATTTTAACTTAGCTACAGGTGCTGATACCAATCGCGAACCGAATATCAATACTTGGGATGTTATTTTTAATAGATATACAACCGATGCAGTGGGTAGTGGTCCTGCACCAAATAACAATGTAATTGGTGTATTTGCAAATAAAGGCGTCAAAACAGCGAGAGCACAAGGTGTTCAAGTGGATTCAGCATTTATGAATTACCCAGTATATACTGCTTCTTGGAGTCCTGTTATTTCTGGTATTGGATATGATTGGAAAACTTTTAATCAATCTACATTTAGCTGGACTGTTGCTGATTCTAATTCATATTTTATTAGAGGAAAAGATACCAGCGTCTTGTGGCAATTACAGTTTACCGCGTATGGTGGAAGTGCGAATGGAAATGTTGTTTTTAAAAAGCGTGCTGTTTGGCCAACTGCAGTAAATGATATTCAATCTTCAATCAACAGCTATTCCATTTTTCCAATACCAAGTGATCAACAATTGAATATTGTTTTGGATGCCAAAGAAACTGCAAAAGCAAATATAACATTAATGGATATGTTTGGTAAAACTATTCTACGCTCTGCGATAAACGTCAACAACGGATTAAATGCATACACATTACCAACACAATCTTTACCAAATGGTAATTATATTTTATCCATCAATGGAACTAGCATACGCATCAATCAAAGTATTCAAATTGTAAAATAAATTGAAAAAACACTTTCTTTATATTCTCCTATTTTTATTAGTGGCTTTGCATACCAAAGCCACTAATTTAGTAATAGAAGTTAAAGAAGATCATACCAATATTGTATTGGAGAATGCAATAGTTTCCTATACCCAAAATAAGCTACAGTATGCATTTCCTGTGCCTTTGAATGGTAAAGTGGTATTGAAAAACATAGTATATCCAATCAAAGTAAAAGTCCAATCATTAGGTTATGAATCCATTACTAGAACTATAAAAGCAAAAGATATTACATCACTACATGGAGATGATTATTTGTTGGTTCAATTGAAAAAAATGAATGTTCAACTGAATGAATTAGTGGTAACTGCACAAACCACGCCGCAGCTTGCAAAACAATCTATATATAAAGTAAATTCTTTTAACAGTACACAAATTGCACAACGCGGTGCGGTAAGTGTGAACGATGTTTTAAGCTATGAAGTCAATCATTTTATTTCCAATGATAATCTTTTAGGTAGCTCTGTTAGCATTGGTGGGATTGGTGGTCAGAATGTAAAAGTTTTAGTGAATGGTGTTCCAATTATGGGGCGTGAAAATGGGAATATAGATTTAGGTCAACTCAGTGTAAATAATATTAAACGCATTGAAATGATACAAGGACCAATGAGTGTAATCTATGGTTCGAATGCACTAGGTGGCGTTATTAATATTATCACAAAAACACCCCAAAAGAAGATGGCTTTTGGCATTCGTAGTTATACAGAAAGCATTGGCAAGTACAACTTCTTTGGCGATATGAGTTTACACAAAAAGAAACATCAAGTTCAAGTATCTCTTTCTCGAAATTTTTTCCAAGGCTGGACGCCTGAGGATTCTGTAGACAGATATCAATTATGGAAACCCAAAACCCAATATGCTAGTGACTTGCAGTATAATTATGAAAATAAAAAAACGAAGCTGAATTATTATAGTTCTTACCTCTACGAAAAAATTACAAACAAAGGTGTACCTATTGTCAATCCTTATGATGGTTATGCATTTGATGAATATTATAAAACACAACGCATTATCAATTCATTGGGATTGAATTATGTTTTATCTACCAAAGAACAACTTTCATTTTCAAACAGTTATTCTATTTATAAACGTACAAAAAATAGATTTAGAAAAGATTTGGTTTCGCTTGAACAATTTGAAACGCATGGTATTGGAGATCAAGATACCACTCGATTTGATGACATCAACGCCAGAGGGACATTGTCAAGCAAACGCATTAGAAACACAGATGTCTTATTGGGTTATGAATATACCTACGAGCTAGGAAAAAGTTATAAACTGGCAGATGATGAACAAAGCATGTCGGACATTGGTGTGTTTGCATCTGCAACATATACCCATAAAAAAATAAGTGTTCAGCCTTCCTGCAGAATGACATATAGCAATCGATTCAACAAGGCCACTACACCTGCTTTGCATTTGAAGTATGATTTAAATGACAAGACCCAAATTAGAGCTTCTTATGCACGTGGTTTTAGAGCACCTACTTTAAAAGAAATGTATTTACAATTTGTAGATCAAAACCATACTATCATTGGCAATCCAGAATTGAAACCTGAAATTGGCGATCACCTTGAATTCGGTATAGAGCATCAAGCCAAGCTTGCACATGCAACACTAAGTATTGGTTTAAATGCATATGCTAATGCGATAACAAATTTGATAACCTTGGCTATTTATAACAACCATGGCGTACTTCGTCAATATGCTAATATTCAAGAATACCAAAATGGCATTTTGAATGTACAAGCTAAATACGCATCCAGTAGATTGAAGTTCAATACGGCAATGGGGTGTATCTTAGTCAATAAATCGGAAACCTTGCCGCAACATGTTATTCTAGAGATTTCTCCTAATTTGTCTTATTGGTTTAAAAGTATAAATACCACTTTTAATTTTAATTATAAATTCAATAGCAAACAACCTGTGCTTACAGTAGATCAACAATTTTTGTATACATCTGCATTACATATTGCTAATGCTTCTTTGCAAAAATCGTTTTTCAAAAAATCTTTGGCACTGCAAGTTGGCGTTAAAAATTTATTTAATTTACAAAATACACCACTTTCAGGCGCAGTTGATTTACAAAGTGGTGGTCATACCTCTGCATCAGGTATGCAGTTATTTCCTGAACGCAGCTTGTTTATGGATATTCAATATCATTTTTAAATGATGAAAAATAAAGGCTAAGCTTTTGCATTTTTTCAGTAAGTAAAATCTGTATAAGCCAGTTACAACAAGCCTTTCGTGGCAATGCATAGGCTGCTTGAGTACCTTGAGTTTGTAACTTTTCATTTTCTCGATAAAGTTTGTTTGGCACAATGTTTGCTTATACAGCGCAAAACGGTATCTGATGGCAACGAACAATAGTGAAATCCTTTTTAATAAGAGAAATTTAAAGTCCCCAATAGAACAATCGCCAATCACGGCACGAAAGATATTATATATTTTAGGCGAAGGACTTGTAGCACAAAAAAAAGAAGATTCTTTAGAATTAATTAATTTATACGCGAAAAGAGTAAATAAGCCTTCACAAGCCCTATCAAAAAAAATAAGTTTAGATGAATTTAGACCATTTGAATTCTTGGTTAATCGAAATTAATCTATTATGTTTACAAAAAATTAAGCTACTGACGCATCTCTACATTGTTAAATCTTATTGAAATATTTTAACCTTATTTTCAAAAGGATTTATTTTTATTCACTGATAATTTTATCAGACAAACAAAAAGCAATTTGAAAAACAAATTGTGCAAACTATAAAAGAGATAAAGCCTATACGTCAACACTTCTACATTTTATTCATTATTGTTTCACCAAACAAAGTAGAAGTCTATGACACCAAGTACCATTCTTACAGATGCTATACTCCTTGAGTTAGTAAAGAAAAATGACGAAGTTGCAATTGCAACATTATTAGATAGGTATAAAGACAAGTTTTATACCGCCATTTTTTTACTCGTAAAAGACAAATACATTGCCGAAGATTTATTTCAAGAAGTATGTATCAAAATTATTACGTGTATACGAAATGGAAATTATAACGACGATGGTCGCTTTCTTTCTTGGACCATGCGTATCTGCCGCAATCTAGCATTGGATTATTTTAGAGCCAACAAAAGAAAAGTAAAAGTGACTTTATCTGATGGAACAGATATTTTTTCTGTATTCAATTTCGGTAAAGAAGAGTCCTTTGAAAAAACAATGATGCAAGAAGAAACTGCTCATCGTTTGCGTAAAATGTTAGACATGATTCCGTACGATCAACGTGAAGTAATCGTATTGAGAATGTATGGAGATATGTCATTTAAGCAAATTGCCGAAATGACTTCTACTAGTGTAAACACAGCGCTTGGTAGAATGCGATATGGTCTTTTACACCTTCGTAAAATTATGGACGAGAAAGGGATTTTGTTGTAAGGTTAAAGGATTCAAATATTAATAGGGACAAGTTGTAAATCATCATCGTCTTTATTGCTATTCAATAATAAACTTCCCAGTCTTGGTTTTGGCACCATCTGTATTGCTTACAAACACATAGTAAACGCCACTCTTAGGTTTTTGCCCTAAATAATTTTTTCCATTCCATGTAGCTTGTCCGCCTTGTGCAATGGTACGAAATACCAATTGCCCGCTTACGTCTGTTATGCGCACATCTGCATTGGTAACCAAACCTTTAATCGCAATAGTGCCATTATATTCTTTGCTCACTGGATTTGGAAAAATAAGTAAATCGTCATTGGTTTCACTGCCTTCTGTGGCGAATGCACGGTAAGAAATTAAGCCTTCTACGGTTGCAAAAAATACTTCACCTGTAATAGGATGAACCATGATTTTACGAATTTCATTGGATGGTAATGGACTATTATCAATAGTGAATCGTTGCAAAATTTTTTCGGCATCGTCGCTAATAAGCCAAACGCCACTGGTAGTTCCTATCCATTTATTATTTGCGCCATCTACTGCAATCGAGGTTACATTTTCTCTTTGAAAAAGGAGTCCAGCATTCAAATCATATTTTACAATTTTCAATTCAGCATCACATCCACTTGTGGTAGTTGCACTTTCTGGACAATTAATGATACCAATACCATCGCTGGTACCAATCCATATTTTCCCATTTTTATCTTTCACGATACAATTGACGTCATTGGTCGGTAGGTTGCCATAACCTGCGCCAGTAGTGTATTTTCGAATTTGATCATCGCTCTTGTTGTCGATGGTATTATTGTCGTTGAGCACATATACACCAACACCTCTCGGAGCAACCATCCATTTTTGATTGGCATCATCAATCGCAATTTGGCTTGCTGTGGCCAAACTAACATTGTAAGGAAACGCAAATTTCTGCCAAGTGTTGTCTGCCTTTTTTACAACCAATTGATACGGTGAGCCATAATTACTCATCCATAAATTATGGTCATTGTCGAATTGCAAGGAAACCAATGGCGTATTAATTCCATTCCCAACTTGTGGTTGCAGATAGGCAGTATTTTTATACACTACCGTACTAAAATCTGGATGAATTTGTACAAGTCCATTGCCAAAGGAAGCGAGGTAAATATCATTATTTCGTGAATCAACTACGATGTCCATGATATCATTAACGGAATCCATAGCAGGTAATTTATTTTGCGAATTATAGGTTTGCCAAGTACCATTGTCTAAAGTATAATAGCCACTTCTATTACCTAATGTATTCCAATCGGCTTCACCGCCAGAAGCAACATAGACAACACCATTATAGTTACTCAAGTTATAAATAGTATTGCTGTAAATGCCATTGGGTACATGATATTCTTTAACCTTGCGATTGTTTAACTTGATTAAGCCTTCCCAAAAATCGGCTTCCCAAATTTCATTTGGTGCCACTTCTACAATATCCAATGGATTGATTAAGTAAGTAGTGTCTTTAATGGAACCAAGCTCATCTAAAATGATAATCGCTCTTCGGTCATCTCCCGATTCGGCAATATAAAAATCTTGTACACCTGTTCTTGTTTTTACGATGGTAGAAGTTGTTGTGTAAATGAGTTGATTAGTAGTGCCTTGCAGCGAATACAAACTAGTGCTTGTAGCATAATATAGTTTATTGTTGTGCGCAAAAATAAACTGACAAGGCGTTTGATTTATTTCTGTCCAATTCGCAAAATTCTGTAAGGCAGTATTGTTTTCATCTGCCGAAAAAACACCTGCGGAAGTTGCGGTATAAAATTTACCATTCAAACTTGTAAAGTCCTTTATTTCCAATACTTGTGAGGCTTTTTGTAAGGTATAAGTTTCTTTGATTTCTAATTTATCTGGGTTCAAAACCACTATCCCAAAGTCGGTAGATAAATAGGCAAATTTGTTTTTGAAATAAATGGAATTGATACGCTTACTACCTGTGATATTCAGGTTTTTAATATCTGGAATATTTTGAAAAGTATTGTCTTTATAAATATCAATATTGCTATTGGCATACACAATAATTAAATATCCCGATTCACTATCATAACGCAATAATTTGATATTGATATCACTCAATCCATTTGCTTTAGAGTAAGTCGTATATTCATGATCTGTCAAAGAATAAGAATATAAATGCGTAGCACCTGCGAAAATTTTGTCACCCATTTTTTCAACGGCAAAAATAGATTTGTAGGTATAATGGCTTTGCCAAGTTCCAATTGGAATTTGTTGTGCCCAAGCAAGAATAGTGCTGCATAAAAAGAGCAAAGACAAAATAAGGCGAAGGAGTCGAATCATATTTCAAAAGTAATGGTTTTATGAACGCCTCAAAACAAAGATTATTATTTTTTATAGTGTTAGTTTTTTAGATTCATGGTATCTTCGCCCCCTCTATGTGGCATTTTTTAGCGCGATTTATTCTACGATTTCGTATTCCAATTCTACTGTTCATTGTCCTGTCTACTATCGGTATGGGCTATTTTGCTTCACAAGTGAAAATGAGTTATGAAATGGCAAGCGCTATTCCTACGGACAATCCAAATTATTTGGCTTATCAGAATTTTAAAAAAATGTTTGGAGAAGATGGCTCTATGTTGGCAGTTGGTTTTGATAAGGAACATTTATTTGAACCGAAATTTATGGGCGCTATGTTAGATTGGCAAAAAAAAATAAAAGCGATTCCAGGTGTCGATAATATTTTGAGTATTCCTTCGGCGATTAATATTGTGAAACAAGAAACGGAGACCAGTCAAAAATTAATTGCTAAACCTATATTTAATGGACAGCAAAATTTTGATTCTAGTGTACAAGAGTTTTTGAATTTACCTTTTTATAAAAACCTCTTATATAACCCACAAACGAACTCTTATCTCACTGCTATTTATATTCAAAAAGATGTCTTGAGAACAGAAGGTCGAGTAAAAGTGATTCATTCAATAAAATCCATTTCCGATGAATTTGCAAAGGAACAAAAATTGAAGATTCATTATTCAGGGCTTCCCTTTATCAGAACGCTATATGCCGAAAGTGTGAAGGCAGAAATGAAGTTGATTTTACTACTTTCCTTGTTACTGACTTCCATTATTTTATTCCTCTTTTTTCGTTCCTTCAGTACGGTTATTTTTTCTGTATTGATCGTATTGGTTGGGGTAGTTTGGGCATTGGGAATGTTAACGATTTTTGGATTTAAAATTACCATCTTGTCTGGATTGATAGCACCTTTAGTGGTGGTGATAGGCATTCCAAATTGCATTTATTTTCTGAATAAATACCATACACAATATGCCATTCATCAAGATAAAAGAACGGCATTGATTGCCATGGTGGAACGTATGGGTATTGTTACTTTATTTACGAATCTAACAGCTGCTATAGGTTTTGGCGTTTTCTATTTTACGAAGAGTCAAGTCTTGAAAGAATTTGGACTTGTATCCGGATTGAGTATCATCATTATTTTTTTTATTTCATTATTTGCCATACCTGCCATATTTAGTTTTTTACAAGAGCCAAAAGCAAAGCATACCAAATACTTGGAAAATAAATATTTGTCCATGGTGTTACTGAAGTTTGATTTATGGGTGTTTAATCATCGTAAGACAGTTTTTGCGTTTTGGGCAATCATCATTTTGGTGTCTATTGCGGGCATGATGCGTTTGCACAACAAAGGAAAAATTGTGGATGATTTGCCGAAAAAAAATAGACTCTACAAAGACTTGCAATATTTTGAAAATAGATTCAATGGTGTGATGCCTTTAGAAATATTGATTGATACTAAAAAGAAACAAGGCGCGCTCTCTTTAGCAACCATTCAACATATAGATGAATTAAGTAACGCTTTGAAATTGCATCCAGAAATGGCTAAGCCCTTGTCTTTGGTAGAAGCGATTAAGTTCGCACGACAAGCATATTATGATGGCGACAGCAGTAGCTATGGTGTACCGAATAGTTTTGATGTTGCATTCTTATTGCCTTATTTAAAAATGAAAACAGACACGAGTAAATCGGCATTGTCTGGAATAGTAAAATCCTTCACCGATAGCAGTAAACGCTTTGCCAGAATAAGTGTAAATATGGCGGATGTGGGCTCGGATAGACTACCGAAATTATTGCAAGAAATTAATACCAAAGCAGTAGAAATATTTGATACTTCACGGTATACCATTTCTTATACAGGTACGAGTATCATCTTTTTAGAAGGTAGTAAATTTATTATCCATAGTTTGATGGATAGCCTACTGTTGGCATTGGTCATGATTGTATTGTGCATGTTCTTTTTATTTCATTCATGGCGTATTGTACTTATTTCTATCCTCACCAATATGATACCTTTGGTCATTACTGCTGGTGTAATGGGGTGGTGCGGCATTGCCTTGAAACCTTCAACAGTATTGGTTTTTAGTATTGCTTTAGGTATTGCCATTGATGTTACTATCCGATTCTTGGTAAATTACAAACAGGATTTAGTACGATACGATTATGACATCATTGCAACAGTAAAAGCAACGATACAAGAAACAGGTATTAGTATTATTTATACATCCCTTATTCTAGCAGCAGGATTTATTGTATTTTTAGTTTCCGAGTTTGATGGTACAAAAGCATTAGGATATCTTACTGCACTTACTTTATTTATGGCATTGATTACTAACCTTACCATTTTACCAGTATTACTAGTTGCATTTGATAGGCAAAAAAAAAGGTAATTTGCTAAAAGCTTTTTGTGGAATAATGTGGTGATTTTTATAGATAGTAAAATGATTGATGTCAAAAATCTATGTCGTCCAAACAAAAACTTTGACCCTATTTTTGCAGCATGCTTCAGATAAAATACAAATCCATTTCTACTCCTTTTCATCATCCGTTCACAACAGCACATGGTGTCAAAACACATCAAGCTGCATTGTTAGTCGCTATCACATTCAATGGTATAACTGGGTTTGGAGAAGCTCCTGCTATTTATTATTATCAGGTTACGGTGGATAGTATGATAGAAGAATTATTAACTAAAATAGAAATCCTACAAAGATATTCTTTCACAGAACCAGATCGTTTTTGGCATTTTTGTCATCATCTTTTTCCGAATAATAATTTTTTAGTTTGCGCGTTAGACATGGCTTATTGGAATATGTACGCAGCCATGAAACGAAAAAAAGTAAATGAAATTTGGCAATTGAATACTGAACATAAGGTAATTACTCCTCCACTAACGGATTATACATTAGGCATAGATTCAACAGAAATGATGATTGCAAAAATGCTGGAAAAACCTTGGCCTATTTATAAAATAAAAATGAGTAAGCGTGAGGATATCGAGATCATACGGGCATTGCGCCAACATACGAATGCCATTTTTCGTGTAGATGCAAATGCAAGCTGGTCGCTAGAGGACGCGATTTATCTCCTACCATTGCTTAAAGAATGTGGTGTTGAATTGGTGGAGCAACCGCTTGCAAAAGATGCTTGGGATGAGATGCATACATTGAAAGCACAATCTGTATTACCATTATTTGCAGATGAGTCTTGTGTTCTAGAATCCGATGTTAAAAAATGTGTTGGATGTTTTGATGGTATAAATATCAAACTCACAAAATGTGGCGGCATTACTCCTGCGTTGCGTATGATACAAGACGCACGCAACCTAAATCTACAAGTCATGATGGGTTGCATGAATGAAACAGAAATAGGTAGTGTAGCAATAGCACAATTTTTACCTTGGCTCGATTATGTAGATATGGACGGACCACTATTGTTGGATGTAGCAGCATTGAAACAGTTGAAATATGACGATGGGGTAGTAGAGGTAATTTAAACTCGATTATCCTTGAAGACTTTTCGTTTGAGAATTGAAAATGTAAAAGTACTAAACATGTATTCTGAATAGTTTGGACTGCATGCACGTCCTGACGATAAATGTCAGGATTCGTTTCCGCTCAAAGCAGCAGAATATAGGCTTTCCTTTTCTATCTTTTTTGCTACAGAGCAAGTAAAAAAGTATTTCCAATACAATCGTTGCCGAAATACATCCTCTATATAATACCATCTTGATTTATAAAATAGACCAAAGTGCTTTTTAGAAATTTCAGATGGTATTATGCCGATTCAATACTGGATGGTCTATCTATTATTTCACATCGGTATTAGATGATAATTAAGCGATGGATGAAAGGGCGATAGTTTATTCTCCTTTATTTTTGTTTATATTTGTTTTGATAAATTCAAATTAAGCTTTATTTCTCTTTTAATAAAAACGCATGTATAAAGGCAAGTCCTGCATCATATAAAAGCAATCTGAGGTTGAATCTAAAGCAATTTCTCCAACAAAAGCATAATAATAACACATGAAAAAAGGAATCTACACCATTAATAAGTTATGGTTGAGGTATGGATGGGTTATTTACACCTGTATAGCTATGTCAGTATTACAAAAAAGGGGTGTAAAGCTATATCAGTATTTTAAATCCAAACTGTATATTAATACCAGTAATAAATAAAGGTCGGAAACCTTATTGAAGAAATTGACACAACGAAATGCGATGAAGATTTTTCAATTATTGTAAACCTTAAAACATTCGGGCAAATTCAATGCGACCTTGCAAAGCTTATAAAATTAGAGAACGAAGATGATATTTATCTTTGGGCTGTTAAGTTAGATGACCTTGATATATTTCTTTTTACTTTGATTGCACAGAAGAAAAAGCCAAAGGATTTTGTGATTTTTTTACTGATGAGAGAAACACTTCATCGCAAGTAGATTTGTGCAGGCGAGTTAGAAATTTGTGGCAGGTTTCTTATTGATAAACTCAAACAAAAAATATTAATAATTCGAGTGTAATTGCTTTGACACCTGAATTAGGAAATATTGTTGACAACAGTATTACAAAACAATGGGTTTTAAAAATGAGAAATATTTATATGAAAAACAAAGTGGAAAATACATCTTCTGGTAAAGCCTACCTACAAAAAAGAACTTCTAAATTTTCCCCCCAACGCCCAAAAAAATAAATCACAGCATCGCACAGTGCTAACTTGGACACTAACATTATGATAAGTAAACTATTCAAATATTTTACGAAATTTGGTCTTACAAAGAATGGAATAGAATTGCCTTTCATGCTATTTGATGCTAAGTTGTGACGACTTTTATCTTAAAGTAGCAAATGTAGGTAAGTAGGTTTTTCGGAGGTTTTAGGTTTGCTTTTAAAAGCAAATAAATATGAAACCTTCAACGTTGAAAAAAGAAAATGAACAGAGAACTAACATCATTCCATTCAAAAAAACAAACCCGATTACCGTCAATGACATTAAGCAAACAATATGCAAACGAAGAACACTAACTGACGAACAATGTATTTTAGTCAAGGACTGGTTGAACCACTTTTTAGAATTGAGTTATAAAACATGGAAACACAAACAAACACAACTATCATTTACAATAAACAATAAAGAACAAGATGAAGAAAGCAATATTATATATCCGGGTGAGTACAGACGAGCAAGCTGAACGAGGACATTCATTAGCCTATCAGGAAGATAAACTGAGAAAGTATTGTGAGCTGAAAAATATTGAAGTCGTACAATTATATAAGGACGACCATTCAGCAAAAACTTTTGAGCGTCCTGAATTCACCAAACTATTGGCTTATATAAAAAAGAACAAACAGGAAGCAGACCTATTACTTTTCATTAAGTGGGATAGATTTAGTAGAAATACTGGTGATGCATATCACATGATAAATGTACTCAATAGATTAGGAGTAGAGCCACAAGCTATTGAGCAACCGTTGGATTTAAACGTACCTGAAAACAAAATCATGTTGGCATTTTACTTAGCTTCCCCTGAAGTGGAAAATGACAGACGTGCTTTAAATGTAATTTCAGGAATGCGAAGGGCAAGAAAGGAAGGAATATTTTTAGGCGTGGCTCCCAAAGGATATTTAAACCAACGAAATGAAAATAACAAACCTATAATTGTTCCCGACCCAATTTCATCTCCACTTATTCGAGAAGCCTTTGAGGAAGTTGCTAAAGGGGTGAAACCTGTATTTACTATATTGGAAGAATTGCAAAAGAAAGGTTTGAAATGTAGTAAGTCAAATATGTGGCACGTTCTAACAAACCCTGTTTATTATGGAGGTGTAGAAGTTTCTACTTATAAAGATGAAGCATACGAAATCGTTAAGGGGAAACATGAATCCCTTATTACAAAAGAATTATTTGAAGCTGTGCAAGATGTGCTTTTCAATAGAAAACGAAAAGTATCTGAAAAGAATACCAAGAACAACGAACTCCCATTGAGAGGATTATTGCAATGTAAGATATGTGGAGGAAATTTAACAGGGAGTGCTTCCAAAAACAGATTGAAGCAACCATACTTCTATTATCATTGTCGTTTAAAATGTAATGAACGATTTAGAGCTAAGTTGGCAAATGATTGGATAGTAGATGAACTTCTTAAATTGAAAATATCTAGAGAGGATGCAGAAGCAATTAGAAGAGGTAGCAAAGAAGTATTCACCTCAAATGAAGAGGATAGAAAAAAAGAAGTTCAAAAGAAAAACGTAGAAATTGAACGCAATCAAACTCGAATTGCAAAGGCTCAACAAATGATGTTGGACGGCACATTAGATACTCAGGATTACAAAGAAATCAAGGCAAGATATGAACCTGAAATTTTGAAAATCAAACGAGAATTATCAGTATATAATTCCTCGAATAGCAAAATGGAAGAATATGTAAACTATGCCATTGATGTATTGCAAAACATAGACAAACTCTTTGATGAAGCGGATTTGGGCACAAAGCAAGCAATTGTGTGTTCGGTTTTTGCTGAAAAGTTAGTTTATGACAAAAATGAGTGTCGAACACCAAAATTGAATGAAGCCGTTTCTCTATTACTCAATATTAGCAAGGATTACAGCCCAAATAAAAATGGGACTTTTCAACAAAATCGTGAAAAGTCCCATCCTGTGATCCCGTTGGGATTCGAACCCAAGACCCCATCATTAAAAGTGATGTGCTCTACCAGCTGAGCTACAAGATCTTTTTGCCAAATTACTCTAAACAAAGAATTTTATTTGGGAGTGCAAATGTAATTAGATTTTTTTAAGTACCAAACCAATTCTATAAACTATTTTCGCATCTCATGAATCCACACTTCACAAATAAGGTTGTACTCATCAGTGGGGCTACCTCCGGAATCGGTAAATCCCTTACTGCTGCTATATTACAGGCAGGTGGGAAGGTAGCCATATGTGCACGGAATGAAACAAATATGAATGCATTAAAAAATGAATTTAACTCCCTAAATTTATTTACGGTCATTGCAGATGTAAGCGTTGAAGCAGATTGCAAACGTTTTATTGAGCATTCCATTGCTCATTTTGGTACTATAGATGTATTAATTAATAATGCTGGAATCAGTATGCGTGCATTGTTCAGAGATTTAGATATAAACATTCTCAAACAATCTATGGATATCAATTATTGGGGGACTGTTTATTGTACAAAATTCGCCTTGGAAGCTATTATTGCTTCTAAAGGAACCATTGTTGGTATCTCTTCTATTGCAGGATACAAAGGACTTCCATGTAGAACAGGATATTCTTCTTCTAAATTTGCCATGCAAGGTTTTTTGGAAGCACTTCGAATTGAAATGCTACATGAAGGAGTGAATGTAATGTGGATTTGCCCTGGCTTTGTAGCATCTAATATTCGGAATACCGCCTTAAATGCCCAAGGTCAATCCCAAAGTGAAACGCCGTTGGAGGAAAGCAAACTCATGTCAGCAGAAGAATGTGCGCAAAGAATACTACATGCAATTGCGAAACGTAAACGTACAGTTGTCATGACCACACAAGGCAAATTAACCGTATGGATGAACAAATTTTTCCCTAGTTTTGTTGACCGCAAAGTATATTCCCATTTTGCAAATGAACCAAATTCCCCTTTAAAAAAATAATTAGCCCTTACTACACTTCATGCTAGATAGAAACACTCCACCAGTTACTTATTCACCGATTGATTTTGATTTCAAATTGCCCCTTTGCCAAGAGGGTAAATTAGACAATGGCATCCCTATCTATTCTCTCTATGGAAATGTAGAACCTGTTTTACAACTAGACTTAGTATTTCCTGCAGGTCAATGGTATGAATCACAAAATGGAGTTGCTCAGGCTACTGCTTCGTTACTAAAAAGTGGTACTTCCAAATACACTTCATTTCAAATTAGTGACTTATTTGAACAATATGGGGCATCTGTCAAATCCAATGCTGGTTCAGATTGGTCTACGATTAGTATCAGTTGTTTAACAAAACATATTGGTCAATTATTGCTATTACTAGCCGATTTGATAACCGATACCGTATTCCCGCAATCTGAAATCGATTTGTATATTCAGAATGCGAAACAACGTTTATCTGTTCAATTATTAAAAAGTGAATTTGTAGCCAATCGAAAAATAGATGAATATCTTTTTGGTTTACAACATCCGTATGGGAAATATTTAGTGGCTGCCGATTATGATGCTATCTCCCAAGACGCTTTGACGCAACATTTGAAATCACATTACCGATCCGCAGATTGTAAGCTTTTTCTTGCAGGGAGTTTTTCAGAGGAAGACATTCGATTGATTAATCAAAGTTTCGGAGGAAGTGCTTGGAATGACAATGAGAAACCTACACAAGTTTCGCCACAAATTATTAGTGCTACA
Organism: Chitinophaga pinensis; assembly: GCA_945878115.1. GTDB lineage: Bacteria > Bacteroidota > Bacteroidia > Chitinophagales > Chitinophagaceae > OLB11. The sequence continues at coordinate 26,830 of CAMDVD010000001.1, forward strand.
GAAAAAAAATATAGAGTACACAATAATGCACATGTGGTACAAAACGAGGAAGGAGCACAAGGGTCTATACGAATTGCAAGTCATTTTCCAGACAAACACCATACGGACTTTACCCCTATGATAGTTGTAAACACTATATTTGGTGGTTATTTCGGATCTCGCTTAATGGCGAACATACGAGAAGAAAAAGGGTATACTTATGGCATTCATAGTTACATGTATAACCATAAACAATGCAGTGCTTATCTCATCAGTACCGAAGCTGGAAAGGATGTTTGCGAAGCGGCCATAAAAGAAATCTATCACGAAATGGATGTGTTGAAAAATGAAAAAGTACAGGCAGACGAATTGGATTTAGTCAAAAACTATTTACTCGGTACCATCTTAGGTGATTTAGATGGTGCTTTTCAAGTGATACATCGATGGAAAAATTTAATACTCAATGATTTTACGCAAGAACGTTTTTATAAGAACATTGAAATATATAAATCTATTACTGCTGAACAAATACAAGCCTTAGCAAACAAATATTATCAAGAAGATTCTTTTTATGAATTAGTAGTGACCTAATTTCATTTTTAGTGATGCACTTTACGTGTTGCTAGGCTACTCCGCCCTTTCAAGGCTGGGAGTTGTGTGTTCGCAGGATGTTGTCTTTTTCTAACTACTAAATACTCAATACTAACTACTTTTTACTTTTCTAATTTCTCTTTCACTCGATCGATATACTTTTTCTTGTAATAAAAATCTTTCAATAATAGATAATCGCTTGTAGATGCTTCAAAATTTGAAAGTGTAAAAAAAGATTGCACAGTCGTAAAAATAGAGGCTTCAATACTAGCAAGCTCAGCACTTATTTTTAGTAAGTCGGCTTCATTTTTTTCAAATTCTAATTCAATAAGCTGTTCATTGATATCCATCATTTCGCCTAAAAACTGGGGAGATAAAACATATTTTTCATCTGGGATAATGGTATTTGTTTCACGCAAAATGTATTCCAGTCGCTTGTAATTATTGTCTAATATTTTTTTAGCTTCATTGATTTTTGCACTCATGTTTAATGCTTGCTCTTGTGCCAATTCATTGCCTAAAGAAAAATTATCAGGGTGATATTCTTTACTCAATGTATAGTATTTTTTAAGCAATGCAGACTTGTCTACCACCAAAGAAATGGGTGTGTCAAATAGTTCAAAATAATACATAGTCTTTTCCATTATATTTGTTGCTTAAACAAATGCAATGATACGAATAGGAATTGTAAGAGAAGGAAAAACACCGCAAGATAATAGGACCCCATTTTCACCAAAACAATGCAAAGAAATACAAGATAAATATCCCCAAGTTCAGTTCTTGATACAACCTTCTTCAATTCGTTGTTTTACGAATGAGGAATATCTTGCACAAGATTTAATTGTTCAAGAAGATTTGTCAGCATGTAGCATACTATTTGGTGTCAAAGAAGCATTGATACCTACTTTAGTGGAAGGGAAGACCTACTTATTTTTTTCGCATACGAAGAAGGCACAGCCACATAACAAACAATTGATGTTGGCATTATTGGATAAAAAAATTAAGATGATAGATTATGAATGTCTCACCCATGAAGATGGACACAGAATGATCGGTTTTGGATATTGGGCTGGCGTGGTCGGTGCACACAATGGCTTACTCACTTATGGTAAGAAGTTTCAGAAATACCAACTAGAACCGGTACATGGGATGAAGAATTTTTTAGAATTAAAAGAATCTTATGAGTCCTTTGTAATACCACCAATCAAGATTGTTGTTACTGGCTCTGGACGTGTATCTACAGGCGTATTGGATATTTTACAATATTTAGATATTTCAGAAGTAAGCCCAGATGATTTTTTACAGAAGCAATATAATTATCCTGTGTTTACCCATGTAAAAGGGAAAGATTTATATCAGCGTAAATTGGATGGCAGTTATAATAGAGAACATTTTCATCAAAATCCGAAGGAGTATAGTTGTCATTTTTTACCCTATACAAAAGTGTCGGATATATTGATGAATGGTGTTTATTGGGATAAAAATATTCCCCCATTATTTGAACTTAAAGATTTACAAGATCCGAGTTTTACTTTGTCTGTAATTGCTGATATTACTTGTGATGAAAACGGCTCCATTCCATGCAATATGGGCTCTACAACCATCGCTGATCCTACCTATGGCTTCGACAAAAAATCTCTAGCAAGAACAACTCCATTTTTGCATACCACGGATACTATTGACGTGATGGCGGTCGATAATTTACCGAATGAATTACCTCGTGATGCTTCTAAATATTTTGGCGGATACTTGCTCTCTTATATAGTTCCGGATTTAATTGCATCGAATGAAAGCAGTGCGATTCAAAGAGCGACTATTTGTGAAAATGGAAAATTGACTGCGCAATTCAGCTATTTGAAGGAATACGCGAATGAAATATAAAAGTAAAAATTGCAAGAATCAAAACCTATTACTGGTTACGACAATGGAACTTATTGGGTGTATGTAAACATAGATACCGAGAGATATGCATTGCCAATGGTTATTCATGAATAGAAAAAGTAGAGGTAGACAATTTTTAAGCTTGTATGCTTCTATCAAAAATAGGAAGTGAGTTGCGCGCTTTTACCGCTGTTCGGGAAGTGAAATTCTTGCGCAGTAACATATCATAAGCCTTAATCATAAAAGTTAATTCAAGATATAATAAATGATAAAATAGAAATATTAATTTTCTAAGCGGTTTGCAAAACCGCCGATACGAGTACGACATTGCAAATGTCGAACAGAATTGCTACTTTAATTTTGAACATCTTGAATAGATGGTATTCTCATAATGCAAATACTTCATCCTTTACAAAATGTAAATGAACGAATAATGGTAATTCTTCGGGTGAATTATAATAGCATTCAATACCACTCTTAATATTATCCTTAAGTTCTGGAATTGTATCGCCCTCAGAGAATATAGCTACTCCAACACTTTCCGCATAGTATCCGCCTTCTTCAGCTTCGTGTACAATAAATGTTATTTCCTTATTCATCAGACAAATATATAAATGTTAATTCAAAAAGCCACAAGGCTCCGTGCTCTTATACATTACAAGATTAATGGTACTCAAAATTTGTTCCAAAGGAGAAATTATCTTTGAATAGGTAGATTTCTTACAGGTGAATGATTGGTTCGCAGAACCTTTTTTTATCTATAGGTCGACATGCCGCGGCAGAACATGTAGTACAGCAGAGGGAAAGTCATATTGTAGCATTAATTTTTTTTCAAAAAATACGCTACAGTTTAGCTCACACAACTAATTCAGTTTGGGCAAAAAAATAAGCTAAGCCCATTTCTCCAATACTGCACCTTTTGTAAATAAGCTATCTATCTTTTTTTCTATAGCGGCATTTTTTTCCAGTGCTGGTGCGTGATGTGGCTTAATGCGTGCATCAATAATCAATGAACTTCTACAACCCCAATGTTTATTTTCCGTAAAAGAATCAATGCCATATATATCATGAGATGGATTACATCTTGTAAAAGTTACCCAAAGGAAATTACCTACATTTTGTCCGACAAAATCTGCATCGTCACATAAAATGATAAGCGGTATTTCTTCTAAAGATTTGGATTCATTTATTAATTTTTCATTCAATAGGTTCATCTCTATTTGCGCATCCGAGTAATTTGTAAACTTACTGGATTGTATTGCCACAACGCCAGGCATTACCATTTTCGTTTTCCATGTTTGCAAACAAGAAGGTATATCATTTTTTAATTTTCGTATTACATCACCATAAGCTGCAAACACCACTTTACTACCACTATTCAAACCTTCACCCGAATAATCTAAAGTATCAATGGTAGTCTTTGTAAAAAAATGAATATCTCTTGTCCAATCTATTCTTTGCAAAATGAATTGCAAATAGTTTTCGATGTGATGCGTGCTTAGTTGCTTTGTATCGTCAGCAGTAATAAATAAAAATTTTGCCAAACTCAATTGCCCAGTGCCCAATATATGATTTGCAATAGTTAGCAATTCTGCCGGCTGCTTATTTTGCAAATAGGGCGTATACCTTTCACTCCCAATCGCTAATAATAAAGGATGCACACCAGCTGCATCTACCGCATGTATTTCTTGCAATCCTGGAATTTCAAATTGAATGGCTTTGCCTGTTAAGGCATGAATCAATTGTCCAAAACTAGTATCTTCTTGTGGTGGTCTACCAACAACTGTAAATGACCAAATTGCATTTTTACGAGCATACACTTTATGCACTTTCAGTACAGGAAATGGATGTTGTAAACTATAATAGCCTAAGTGATCACCGAATGGTCCTTCAGGTTTTGTTTCGTTCATTTGCACTTCACCTGTGATGACAAAATCTGCATCCGTACTAATACAAAATCCATCTTGATAAGTGTATCTAAAACGACGGTTGCCCAGTACGCCAGCAAATGACATCTCACTCATTCCTTCTGGAAGTGGCATTACTGCTGCAACGGCGTGTGCTGGAGGACCACCAACAAAGCAACTTACTTTTAATGGAATTCCTTTTTGATTTGCTTTTGTTTGATGAACGCCAATGCCTCTATGCAATTGATAATGCAATCCAATTTCTTGATTTAATACATAATCATTTCCTGTCAATTGAATACGATACATGCCAAGGTTTGCATGTTGAACGCCGGGCTTGTCGATGTCTTCTGTATACACTTGTGGTAAGGTTACAAATGCACCGCCATCTTTTTCCCAATGATGTATTAATGGTAAATCTGCAATCTGAATTTCTTCATACATCACAGGTTTGGCGAATGGATTTTTCAAAGGCAAGGCTTGTAATGCTGCAAGTCCAGCTTTGAAATTTTTTATCGGATGTTGAAGTGCTTTGATCGGATTGTTTTTTATTTCAATCAAATCTTGCACTTGTTGTATGCTATTTCTAAAAATAAATTTACTGCGTTCTAAGGTGCCAAAAATATTAGATGCACACCTATATGTAGAACCTTTTACATTTTCAAACAATAAAGCGGGACCGCCCTTTTCGTGTACTCGTAAATGGATAGCTGCCATCTCCAAGTAAGGATCTACTTCCGTTTGAATACGCACAAGTTCGCCATGTTTTTCTAGATCTAAAAGACAATTTTCTAAGGAATGATAGGACATGATGGTATAATGTTTGCAAGGTAATGCAAAGCAAATATAAATAAAGGGTGATGGTCAATTTATGTATCAAATTGTTGATGCGAATGATGAACAAGTACATGGCCTTGGATAGTTTGGCGTTAAAAAAAATGGAGTGGTCGGCGAACAAATCGTCCCTGTTTGAGCCAGCCAGCCGCAGGCAGCTGGTGAGTTTGGACGATTTGCGTCGAACACGAACATTTTTTAGCTAAACTATCCACAGCCTTGATTTTTTGGTTCTTTTGTATCAAGACAAAAGAACAAATGATTGTTAGAAGAGAAATTTGGAATATGCACATTCTCCAAATTAAAAATGGCTAATCAGTTTCCCAATTAGCCACTTTATTTTCGACCCGATTAGGGTTTTATATTTTATTGATTTCACCAATTAATCGAAATCCAAATCCATGATGTGTTTTGATTTCTACAGAATCATCTTCTTTAAAATGTTTGCGTAGTTTGGCAATATAAACATCCATACTTCGGCCATTAAAATAACTGTCACTTCCCCAAACTTTTTTCAACAATGTTTCTCTATTCACCAATACATTTTTATTCTCTGCTAATACTTTTAGTAATGCACAAGCTTTAGGTTGCAAATCTATTTTTTCATCCCCTTTCAATAATTCTCCATGATGTGTATCAAAAATATAATTTCCAATGCGGTATTTTCCAGAGCCGTTTTGTCTGTCTATTAATTCAGTATTTCTTTTGATGATGGCTTTAATTTTAGATAATAAAATTTCACTATCAAATGGTTTTAAAATATAATCATCAGCACCTAATTGGTAACCAATTAATATATCTTCTTTCATATTTTTCGCGGTTAGAAAAAATAAAGGAACATCTATATCTACATTTCGAATTTCTTCTGCAAGTTGGAACCCATCCATGTTTGGCATCATGACATCTAATAAGCAGAGGTCATATTTTTCTTTGATGAATGCTGCTAAACCAAGTTTGCCATCACGAGCTAGTTCCACGATAAAATCATTCATCTCCAAATACTTTTTCAGCACATTACCAAAATTGGTATCATCCTCCACCAATAGAATTTTATACTTACGTTCGGGTGTTGAAATTGTTTCCACTTCCAATGTTTCCACGTCGTGCATTTCTTCCTTCATGTTTTTCATATAGTTTTATTTTTTTTCAAAAGTAATACAAGGCATTAGGAGGCTCTTATATTGTGCGATAAAATTATGTTAAAAAAACCAATGATTTATCAAAGGAAAAAGGAATAGTTCATAATTCTAAATTAATTTCACAGCGGATGAAACTACTTTTTGCATGGCGTTATTTTCGCAGTAAAAAATCGACTAATGCGGTAAACATAATATCTTGGGTCAGTGTGTTTGCAATGGCTGTAGGCACTGCCGCATTGATTACTGTGCTTTCGGTGTTTAATGGATTTGAATATTTTATCAAGGATTTATATTCTAATTTTTATCCAGAAATAAAAATAACGGCGGTTCGAAAATCTACTTTTTCTATTTCTGATTCTACATGTCTGTCCTTAAGATCTATTGCAGGAATAAAATTTGTCAGTAAAACCCTGGAAGAAAAAATACTTTTTTCTTTCGAAGACAACCAAGCAATTGCCACATTAAAAGGGATAGATACAAGTTATAATTTAGTAACTGGTATTGCAAAAAATGTTCGTTATGGGCACTTTAATTTAGCGGATTCTGGCAAGTTGCCGAATATAGTTTTAGGTGTTGGTATTTCTAATAGATTGGGCGCTTCAGAGGAATCACATGAACCAATAACTTGCTATTCTTTTAAACGAGAATCGTCTATGCAAGCATTAGATCCTACGCAAATGTATAATACCAATTTATTTACGATTGAAGGCGTTTATGTATTGCAAGATGACATTGATAATCAATACGCTTTTGCTTCATTAAAAGCTGTGCAAGAATTGGCGGAAAAGGAAAATCAAATTTCTTCTATAGAAATAAAATTAAAATCGAACGAGCAAGTGAATGAGGTTATGCTGGAGATTCAAAAACTTTTTCCTGCAGCAGATTTTCGTGTTGAATCCAGATGGATGCAAAATAAAACTTTATACTTTATTTTAAAGAGTGAGCGTTGGGCAGTGTATGCTATTTTGACTTTAATGTTATTGATAGCATCCTTCAATATTATTGGTTCTCTTTCGATGTTGGTGATGGAAAAAGAAAAGGACATTCGAATACTTAAATCGATGGGTATGGAGAATAAAGACATTCAACAAATATTTTTAAGTACTGGTATCCTTTTATCTTTGATAGGTGCAAGTATTGGTTGTGCTCTTGCTACTATTCTTTTAGGTCTACAACAACAATTTGGATTTATAAAATTGGGTAATGCGGATGCTTTTTTGATTAATGCTTATCCAGTGAAAATGATTCCGACAGATTATATTTTAGTATTGGTGACCGTTGTGTTTATAGCCGCTTTAGCATCTTGGATACCAGCTCGAAAAGCGAGTAAAGTAAAAATGGGAGCGGCCTAGAATGCTTTTGCAATAATGGTTTGAAAAAGTGGACAAGTGAAGAATTATAGAAATATGTATTCAGAGAAGTTTTATTGACTCCGCAATTTATTTTTTTTCAAATTCTGCTTTCGCATTTGCTAAAGTTCCGAACGCTAAAATAGCTAATTCGCTAGCCGATAAAAATGGTAAAGTTTGTTTTGCTTTTGACATAACGAATTCAAAAAAAACAGAATGATTTTGGTATTCGTCGATATGAATGATATCTATACTGGTTTCAAAATGATCTGATTCTTCTAGTTCTATCACTTCATTTTTGTATAAATGATTTGCAATATCTATGGCTTGTAAAACACTAGGTGCATCAATACCATCTTTACGAATAGACTTCTCAATAATTTGCAAATCAAATGTTTTCATGCACTTACATATATAAAAAACAAATGTACGTTCTTTTATATTGTTCAAACAATAGTCAGCATGAAAAAATGATTATTAATGAAGATAAAAATGAGGGATTCTTTTAATGTATAATTATATGCACAAAAAAATGATGGACACCATTACAGTGCCCACCATCTATTTACCAATAACCCTGTATTTTAAAAATTGACAGAAGATATTCTATTCCCCCAACCCATTAAGGGTAAATTAGGAATACCGCCTACAACTGCGAAAAACACACCTGCTATTGGATTGAAATTATTGGCATCAAAGAAATGTAAATTCATTGGAGCACCTGTTCCTCTTACGGAATTAGATAAATTATTGATACCACCAACTAATACCGGTGTTGGCCCCATAACAGGATAGCCTGGTGCTGGTAAATAATTAATAAGGCTGTATAAATTAATTGGGAATGCTCTAGTTTTAAAATCGTCCAAATACGCTGTGAAAGCTGCACTAGGAGCGCCATTTGCCGCAACGTATTCATCTTCATGAATAGAAACTGCATAAGCTCTTACTATTTTTGCTTGTCTGATTTTTGCTTGCATTTCTGTAAATGTTGGTACGGAATTGATGAAGCTTTCTGCCATATCATTATTGTCGAAATAATAATAATCCATAACACCATCCAATTGGTCAGTGAGCAACACGGATGTTTGTGGCAAACCAAAATTTGTAATGTCGTGTTGATGATATACTTGTATACCATTGCAATAATAATGTGCATTTGTTGGAAGAACATCAGAAGATGTTTCTGTAGTAGGAATAGTAATTGGTGCTTTTTGACAAGCGGTGAATGTGATGGCAATGACTGCGATTGCGAAGATTAAAGTTTTCATGATTTTAAGTTTTTGTTTTGTTTGTAAATGATGTTTGTGAATTTGTTTTTGCTTTTTGTTGTTGTATAGGAATGATAAATAAATCAGCTTAGGGAGGATATTTATTGAAGCACTTGATGTTTGTTTTGCATTTCATTTTGTTTCTTTTTCTGATACAAATGTAGAACCGCAAATCACCCTGTACAATCCCGTAAAAGGGTGTACTCTGCAAAATACCCAATTACGGGAGGTAAATAATTTTGGTGTGAGATTAAGTAAACACAGTGTTTCTAGCATATCGTGTTCTTCGTGAATGCGCATTTTTACCACAGAGTCGCGCTGAGTTTTACCACAGAGTTGCGCTGAGTTTTACCACAGAGTTGCGCTGAGTTTTACCACAGAGTTGCGCTGAGTTTTACCACAGAGTTGCGCTGAGTTTTACCACAGAGTTGCGCTGAGTTTTTCACAGAGTTGCGCTGAGTTTTTTCACAGAGTTGCACTGAGTTTTTCACAGAGTGGCGCTGAGTTTTTCACAGAGTTGCGCTGAGTTTTTCACAGAGTTGCGCTGAGTTTTTTCACAGAGTTGCGCTGAGTTTTTTCACAGAGTTTCATGGAGTTTTTTTACAGATTGCTTGGAGCTTGTCTCTGTGTAACTCTATGCTTGACTCAGTGAAACTCTGTGGTTATTTTACTTTCATCTGTTCGTTTATTTTTTACCACAGAGTTGCACAGAGTTGCACAGAGTTTTTTCACAGAGTTGCATGGAGTTTGTCTCTATGTGACTCTGTGGTTATTTTACTTTCAACTATTCCTATTCGCAAGGGAAAAATAACACTATCGTATTCCCATTTTCTTTCGACGTTTTTATTTCCATAATTACGCCTAACTCATCGGCTAATCGTTTTACGATACTTAAACTTAATGCAGTACTTTGTTCACCTGCCGAAGGTCGATGATTTATACTCCCATACTTAGAAAAAATCATTTGCAAATGTTCTTCTGCAATTTCTAATCCTTCATCCTTTAGAATCAGAATTACTTTATTTTTTTCTTGTTTCACGTTTACAAAAACTTGCTTACCCACCATTGAATATTTAAAGGTATTGGATAATAAGTTCTCGATGATTCGAATAAAGTAGGTTTTGTTGGTAGAGATAAAAATTGGATCAACAGAAAATAAACTTCTAATTTGTGTGTTTTTCTCCGTCGATTTATTCGTGTATTCAGCAATCAATTTTTGTAATTCGCCAATAATATTTATTCTTTCAAATGTAAGTGCTTGACCATCCTTTGCATACAATTTTTCTACATCTAATATTTGCTTAATCATTGTCTCTCCACTTTCTATTCCTTGTGCAATACGGTGTATGGCTTTTACTTGATCTTCATCTAGTCCTTCCGTATTTGTAGCAAGCACTGAATTCCATAATTTGATATTGGCAAATGGATTACTTAAATCATGACTTACTATACTAATCAATGCATTTTTTTCTTCATTGAGTTCTTCCAACATAGCATGCTGTGTCATAATTTCTTGATTCAATTGTTGCAGCATTTTATTTTTCTTATTTCGTTGGAATAAAAAATAAATTAAAATAGACAAGATAAGGACTAAACAACTGAAAGCGAAAATCCAATAGCGTTGAATTAATTTCTGTTGATTCAAAGCGGATACCAATAACTTATTATCCATCTCTCTTTTATTGGCACTGTATTTCTCCATCATTTTAGTAGTGGTATTGATGGCTTCATAATTCATTAAGGAATCTTGAAATATATTTTGCTCGCGCAAGTGTATAAAGGCATGTTTATAATCTTCCAATTCTTCGTAATAACCAGTCCAAATATTTTTTAATGCCAGTAGATTGCTACTCGTCGGAAACGCTTGATTGATTTGGGTTGCAGTATCTATGTAAGCTTTAAACATTCGATAATTTTTCAATCGAATATAGGCTGAGGCAATATTTGCATAGTCGCTAAATAATTGTTTCCTATTTATGCCATTGGCAATTTTTATTTCCAAATTGGCAGTAAAATAGGGCAAAGCTTTTTCGGGCATTCCCTTTTCGACATACAAGGAACCGATATTCGTATTCACATTCATGATGCCGTTCACGCTTTTTAATTCTTGTTTGATGGCTAAACTTTTATCATAATACGCAATGGCAGAATCATACATTTTTTGCTTTCTAAATAGGATTCCCAAATTATTATAACAAGAAGAAATACGGGTTTTGTTTTTGATAAGTTGTGATATGCTTAATGCTTTCTGAAAATAATCTCTTGCTATGGAGTAAGCTTTATTTTTGATATAGAGTCCGCCCAAGTCAACATATACTGCCGACAATGCATCCTGATTATTGTGTTGTTCGGCTATTTGAATAGATTTTAAAAAATAATAAGTTGCGCTATCCGTAGCCATATGAATATCCTGATAAATGCCCAAAATTCGATAATGGTAAATGGGGTAATTGTCTTCATCAAAATAATTTTTGGTCAGTATACCATCAAAATATAACATACTGTCTTCATCCATATCGGCATAAGAAATTGCCACATGATAAATAGAATCCATGACAACAGTATCTTGTGAAAGTCCCTTGAATGCTATACTACAGCATAAGCACAAGATAATGGAAAATAGGACTAAAGTTTTTTTTCTCATCCAATCATTTTATAGGACTATAATTTATTATTCAGTTTGTTAGTACAAACAACAGCGTATTTTATTTTTATGTTCATCGCAAAAAAATAGAACAGGACCTATTGCTTACAAATAACAAAAATAGAGTCTAGTTTGATTAATTGTCACTCTGCGAGGTAAAATACCCTTTTACGGTATTGCATAATTTATTTCTCAAAAAAAACGACCACCTGGAAATTACCAAGTGGTCGTTTTTTAAATAGAAATAAGTCTTACTTCGCAATCGTAAATTTCATTACCGATTGTTTAGAACCTAATTCTAATTTGATAAAATAAATGCCATTAGATAATGTGTTTGTAGGTATAGCAATTTGCTGATTGGATGCCGTACAATTTTCATTTGCTGACACCAATGTTTCACCTACCATGTTCAGAATTGAATAATGTACCATACCCAATTCAGATGGCATGATATACAATATATCTTTTGCCGGATTAGGGAATATGGAAGCATTCAAGGTTTGTACACTAGATGTACTTGCAGGTGCAGATAAATCTAATATTTCAATATCATCAATAGCGGCTTCAACCCAAGTACCAGTAACACCAGTTGAAACAGAATCTGTAGCAACGAACATGAAGCGCACTTTCGTGCCAACCGATTTGTTCGGAATAAATAAATTTCTTCTCCAACTTACATCAGCTGCATACGTTTTTTCTAACTGAAACCAAGTGGTGCCATTGTTGTAAGAACCATACGCTTTCCATGTGTCTTTGCCAGGATTATTCGAACTTTGTCTATTACTAAACCATCTCCAATAGCTGAAAACTGGCATATTGAAGTTTGAAATATCAAACTCATCTGTTACTAAAGATGTTCTGCCATTATCTACATCCGCACTACCTGCTTGGGCTGTTGCACTTGTAGCATTTCCTGTTACTGCACATTTGCCAGAGCCAGTTGTGTGGTCATGACCAGTTTGTACAGTGTCACCATTTGTTGCAGATGAAATCGGAACTGCAACTATCCATTTACCAGCAGTTGCATTGTCGTTAGTAGATGTACCAACAATCCAATTCGGTGTAGTGGAAGTGATATTGTCGAAATTTTCAAGGTAATAGGAGCTATATCCTATCAATAAATAGTATGGCAAGTTACGTTGATTCAACGCGAGATTAAATTTAGAATTAATCGGAGAAGAAGCAGCAAAAGCATTTGCGTTATCATAAATATTAAAGTAATACTCATATACTTCACCAGATGTGGAAGAAGGGAAAGTAGTCGTGAAAGTAGTACCTACTTTAGTCATTAGAATTGAATCTTGCGGTGTAGTTCCTTTCAATCGATAAAACATTTTTACATCACCTAAGAAGGCTGGATAATCCACAATAGCATCTGCTTGTATCACAAGGGGAACACCAGCACTAACACTAATAGGATTGGCATGATTTAATTCGGCATTGCTCAATAAGAAAATTCCATGTTTGGCAAAAGCTTGTACAATATCCATGAAGTGTGGCGTGCCATCATTGAGGTTTGCATTATTATCGTCATAAGTCAATGCATCAATTAATATATCATGAAATACTTGGCCTTCCGTACCATCTGGACCAGTTGCTAATCCGAAATAAGTTGAAGCAAATAAATCTGACATAGAATCTATTGGGTTAATCATGGTAGTTCCGAAATTTATGCTCACATCCCACCATGCACCAGCAATGATTTCACCATCTGCATGTACTTCCCCCACTATGTCAACAGGATATACTTTAGGTGCTCCTGTATAATCGCGTATAGAACTTGTTGCAGAATTTACACCCAATCCAATAATACCCGTTTTTAAAATTCCACTTGCCCAAGTATCAGAATATCCTTCACCCATGGCGCCGTTGTCAAAACTTGCACCTTGCCAGGTATAAAATTTATCACTGATACCATGTCCATATTCATGACTCATTACATCACCAATTAAAGAAAAAGCATTACATCCACCTCCAGCAGCATAAAAATTAATACTAGTGCCATTGTAGAAAGCGTTACAAGTACCTGCTACATCTACGTTTGCAGGCAGTGCATTATCCATGACTGTAAATGTTGGGAATTTCGCTTTCATAAAATCGTGCACTTCATTTACATGATAATACACATTTACACCTCTATCACTTGAATTAGTAACTGTGGTTACATTGAAGTTAGTAGAGTCGTCGCTATTCGCAAAAGTTTGTGCGTAATTTGCAGAGGCAGTGGCGCTTGCAGCTGAATTCAAAACTTTTACCCATTTACCTTCTAAAGATAAAGTAGTATTTACATTGGTAGTACCAGGTACAACAGCCACACCGTCATTGTCGGTATAATAAGTAGTACCGCCAACAACAACTTTTAAATTTTTCATTGGGCGATTTTCTGCCGGGGTGTATTGATTTACGGGGCGAACATCTCCTTTTACTTTCGCATTAAAATGTTTCACTTGATTTTGTCTGTATATTATTTTGCCATTTGTTGCATCCACATAGCAAAGGTATTTACCCGGTACTCTATCTTGATCCATGGTGTTCACCGTGGTTTCATACACTAGATGATATTCATTTGCACCATCGACTGGTACAGGGAAAATTTTTAAAGCTGGATTTGTTTGGATAGACTCCACATTGTTTGCAATAGCTTGGCTAGCATATTGTTCAGCACTAGCAGCAGTGATGGTGGTAGTAAGGTTAGGAATATTTTTGTAGGCATCCATACCTACCAACACGATTCGTAAATCATGTGTAAAGCGCACGCCCACTCGGCTCCAAAGTACGTCGATGCCATTATGCACTTGTTTAAAATCGACATGGATATATTTTCCATCATTGTAATTACGAGTCAATACCAATTCATTGATGGGGATATTAAAACCAGCCAATTCACTTTGTATAAATAATTTTGCTTTTGCTTCAGCATCATTGCCACCGCCCGCAAATACAATAGGCGTTCCAAAAGCACGATGCGGCAATTGTGTATACCGATTAAAGCTTGCCCCCCATCCTGGATGATTTTGTGTAAACGTTTTCCAAGCGGCTTGTTGCAATAAATGGGCATTACTTTTTCCATCCATTGCATCTTGTGCATCATGAAATGGCGTAATGTTTTTATTGATGTCTTGGTGAATAAATTCTTGTGACATCACCTGGCTAAATGCAAGTGCAGACAAGAGGGAAAAGAAAAGTTTTTTCATGTGTAAAAAATTATTAGGGTATGAAGGTAATTGCCAATTGGTAAATGACCAAATATTCTGGGGAATCAGAGGGGAGAGCAGAGGAATTCAGAGTGAGAGGGTAGAACGGAGAGCGGAGTTGTATCCGGAAAGGAAAGCTACTCATGGAAGGCTTTGCTCCAAGTGAAGCCTTCCTTCTAACTGAAATGTCATTTACATTTTACACTTTAAAGCAGCGATTTTTACATTTGTTCGTCTGGCGCGAGAATGAAGCGTTGCTTTGTGCGTTTGCCTTCTCGTGCCTTGCTATAAAAATGAAACTGAATCTCATTCCTTATTTTATTTTCTTATAGCCTATTCAATTTGCAAAGTACAAAATAATTTTAGATTGTATTTATTCTTTGCGTTCGTTGTTGCCATTGCACGAGACGCCAACGTTCATTATCTAAGCCTCAATCTCGCGCTAGAGGAGTATAATATTTTGGGGCGTTTCTTTTATTCCACTCTAATTAGGCACAGTACATTTTTCAACTTACGCTTTTTCTAATTTTTGTTTTGATATATTAATACGTTTTTTGTTTTTTTTCGCTTCGGTTTTATTTTTCTTTTGTTTAAAATATTCGCTCAAAGCATTTTCCTCTGTTTGTGTAAGCGATGCTTGTCCGCCAATAAAATCAACATTTAATTCAATGGATTTGTTTTTCATGTTCTTAATTTTTAAAATATTTCCCAATTAATTTTAATGCTGAAGTTGTTTCAATTATCATAACTCTTCCTCCAAAATGAAACGCTCCCAATGTCTTTTCATAATGTTCAACTAGTTGTGATTTTGAAAGAAATGATACATTCCCTTCATATCCTCTCTGAAATGAAACCTTTCAAGCAAAGGCTACTAGGTTTCCAGCAACACCTGCATACATTTTCAATTTCCCTTTGTTGAATGGTGCATTGTCAACTAAGTGCATGTAGACATGATCAGAGCGAACTTCTATACAAATTAGTCCTTGAATAATATTCGGATTTCCTACAATTGTCAGTTTGTATACCTCTCTAATTGGATTTTTGAATTCTTCTGTCCAATTAAATAACCAACCATTTTTTTTGCTAACTATTTTTAATTCAACTTTTGACAAAATTGTTATTTCTGTCGCAAAACTATCTCCTGTAACAACATTTTCTATCGAATTAGTTAGTCTGTCAACTATAAAGTCAAGTTCTATTTCTTTGCTCTTTTTCACCATGCTAAATTAAATGTTTTCAATAAATTTTTAACGCATAATTTCTTTCAAGCTATTTGTTGGTTGTTGTTTTGGCATTGTGTCAATAATACTAATCCCTTATTCAAATTCTCAATTCCAATACCGACAACATTCAAGATAGCCTACACATTCGGGTTTCGTAAGCATTCATCAAAAATAGTAAATTCGAGTTCATATTGTATTCAAATAAGAAATTATCTTTTGTATAGGTAGATTGCTTGGGGGTGAATTACAAGTTACTTAAATTTTTATCTTTTATTTCTCATACCGAAAATACGATTATACAAGACAGCGATAAATTCAACACAAAAAAAGCTATATCAAAGTTTGACCTTCGATACAGCTTCAATGATTTTTTTATTATATAGCCTAATAAAAATTGGATAAATTTCTAGAGCTATTTGTGTTCAGATACCAATTGGCATGATCGATTCCTTCACTTTCTGCCCAATCGACAAAGAACAAATAACCATTAATAAAATCGATCTTCTCTCTCATATAAGGAATAGCAGCAGGAATATCTAAAGCCCAAGGCAAGTTATTTACTTTGCTTTTGTAATATACCCCAGTGCCAATATTCGTGTTGTCTTGCAATGTCCCAAAATAGGATGAAGATGCCTTCAATGTCGGGACTTTATTCGCCAAATGCACTTCCTTACCTCTTTCCTGATTCACAATCAGATAAGGGTTCAGACTAATATCTGATACCGTTATAGCCTGTCCAGTAGCCGTATTGAAACTAATCACAATATCTGTTGTATCAGGTGTTACATACGTATTGCCTGTATATGTATTTATACAACTCCCTCCAGGATTAGGCATTAGTCTGTTCACATCGTCATATACAATTACATTCGCACTTGTTTGCCCGTTTTCGGTGCCATTTGCTCCTACACTCAGCCAAGCTGCACTGTTGGTTTTAACACCAGTAACACCAGTAATTTTTGACGGATTTAGATTATCCAACTGAATACCAAATCCATTACTCTTACCTGCACCAATGGCTCTGATTACATAAGTAGCTTTTAATTCAACGACTTTGCTATTGGCATTGGTTACTTTATTTGTTCTGTATGCCAATACCAAATCATTAAAATCATAATCACCAAGAGAAGGCCATAAATCTTCGAACAGAAGGGTTCCGAATCCTGAAGGAGGATAATAATTATTGTACGCCCGTGCTGAATCGTTTGGATAAGCATCATCTGAATCTTGCACACCATCACCATCTGCATCAACAATTAATGCCAATGCCATACAAGAATTGGATGGATTAGACCAATAGATTGCTGGAATATTTATGTCATCCAATATCCATCGGCTACTTCCGCCAGAACCTACAGCACTGATCATTACGCTGAATACACTTGAATTACTGATAATAGCTGCTGGTAATGGCACAGATATATTCTGCACTGTGGTTGGTAAGGTTGAAGAAACAATAGGCGTATAGTTACCCCAAGTCATCGAATCGAAGCGCACCAAAGTACCCTGACCATAAGGTTTAGTAGCATCATACGTATAATAGCTAAAGATGAGCTTTCGATAAGTTCCATTTGATGCATCAATTTTAGCTTTTAAGGTAATATTTCCGCCTGTTGTGAATTTACACCAAGGTGATTTGATCCAGCAATTTCCAATATTATCGGCAGATGTTGCGTTGCCACGGTATGAATAGCTTCCGGCTATAACGGATAAATTGGATGTATTGAAGGTTCCGAAGCCCCAGCAATTGGCCTGATCTGTTGCTCGGTTACCACTTTCCGCGTTTATTGTCGCCAATGGTTGTGCCTTAGCAGCTAAATGTAAGCATACTATAAAAATAAATGCCGCTATAAGTTTACTATTTTTCATGCTTGTTTTTTAAAATGTTTATGAAGGTTTTATTATTTCTTTCATTATTCAACGATATAATTAAATGTGATTTGATTATTAATAATGGTTTCCGTTTTTGCAATGCTACCAAAGCTGACCAGTAGTTTGGTTTCTGTAGATGGTACCAATATTTTTTCTGTAAAAGCTTCTGCCATATTCTGGTTTTTACTAAATAATACCTCGCCATTTTCCATTTTGATCATCAAGGTATTGTTGACATTGGATGCCTGCGCTAAAGGTGTAACGTGTAGAATAATTTCATTGGTTGTAGTCCATCCAAATGATGGACTTACTTTCAGGTTTTTAAAAGAGGTAACGGCTGAGTTGTTGCCATTGGTTGATGGATCAAAGGGATTTGGTGCTTTCTTAGAGCAACTCGCGAACACTGTTGACAGGGCTGCGAGCAGAAGGGTGGTTTTGTTTACGATTTTCATGTTATTTTTTTTGAATAGCAAGATTAATTTGAAAGAAAAGTATACTATACCATTTCCGTTAAACTGCGAAATAGGTCCGACAAACTGCAAAAATCGGGGGTTAAAAATTTGAAATATGCTTGAAGTTTGTTTATTTAATAATTGGTCGAAATCTACTAAGAGGCTCATCAGAAACGAAAAAAATAGACAGATACTAGTGTTTCCCTTAATGAGGTGAACTTCATTAAGGCCAGAGAATATCATTTAATAGTTTGTTGAGTTTTCTACTTAATAATAATTGCTGTATATAGTGTTCGGCGCAGCGGCATATATAAGCTTAGATAGAATGGGTTCTCTAACAGTCATTTTATAGAGCTTGCTCGTAAATCTCTAATTCATTCATCGGTATTGTAATAAGTCCACACAACTTTAATTATCTATAGCTCAATATGCACACCCGGATATGTAGAACATCGGATGTTCAAACTTGGGGCGATTTTTCTATAAAAAGGTGAATGTTAATGGATTTATTTCTTCCAATTTTTATCCACCAAAAAAACATAAACTTCTTTGGGTCCATGTACGCCAACGACCAATGTCTTTTCTATATCTGCAGTTCGGCTAGGTCCAGTAGTGAGGCTCAACATGGATGGTAAATTGTTCTTGTATTTTTCTTGCAACAGAGTAACGGCATTGCTTATATCCCATACCATTTGGTTCGCAAAGGCAATGGTAATATGTATAGGCGCATATACTGGTAAGGCACGCCCATAGTCTTGTCCTGAACTTAATATGGTGCTACCTGTGCGCGCAATCAAGCATTCGCATAAGGAGAGTCCAACTTCGATATTACGCATGTCGCTACCTTCTTGAATAAAATCTAAATGATGCTCTTTAAAGAGTTGTAATAAAAAAGAATCTTTGACATGAATGTGATCCCATTTCAAGGTATCGGCAAGTGCTGAAAGTTGTTGTATCATTTCAGATTCGTCGGCACAGTACACAAACTTGCCACCGAGTTTATTAAATTCAAAAGCAAATTTTTCTTCCATGCTTTTATTATCCGTTGCAAAAAAAGAAGTTAATTTATCTGCTTCTGGAAAAGGCATGGGTACATGATTTTCGCTTAATGCCTTGCGTATAGAACCTAGAATATTTTCACGAGAGGGACTAGTCATTCTACATTTATTTTAAACAGTTGGTGTTGTACTTTCAGGACTAGGTGCAATGGTATCCGGAATGGTAGCTTGAATTATATCTTCAAATACTTGATGTTCATCCCAAGGTCTTTTGCCGATTAGTCTTTCCAAATCGTCTTTGAATAAAACTTCTTTTTCCAATAACTGTTCAGCAATGATTTTGACCTCTGGCATTTTTTCAGTCAATAATTTTTTTACACGTTCATATGCTTTTGCAGATAATAAGCGTACTTCGTCATCTATCAATCGTCCAGTTTCTTCAGAGTATGGTTTTTGAAAACCACCTTCGCTTTGTGGATCGTAAAAAGAAATATTGCCGAGTTTGTCATTCATGCCATAAATGCTAACCATGGCATACGCCATTTTTGTAACTTGTTGCAAATCAGATAAAGCACCAGTAGATATTTTTTTGAATACCAACTCTTCAACTACTCTTCCACCCAAAGCCATTGCCATTCTATCTTCTAGCTCTTCTTTTAATGTCAAATACTTTTCTTTGGGTAAGTATTGTGCATAGCCTAAAGCTGCATCACCTCTTGGTACTATAGTTACTTTTACCAATGGGTAAGCATATTCTAAAAACCAACCCGAAACGGCATGCCCTGCTTCATGGTAAGCGATTACTTTTTTCTCTTCTGGGGAAATAATTTTTGTTCGTTTTTCTAATCCACCAATAATACGATCTATCGCATCATTGAAATCATCTAAATTGACTTCTGATTTACCTTTTCTCGCAGCAATTAATGCAGCTTCATTACAAACATTTGCAATATCTGCGCCAGCAAAACCGGGTGTTTGTGCAGCTAGTTTATGGACATCTAAATCAGAAGATTTTTTTAATCCTTTTAAATGTACTTTGAATATATCTTCACGACCAGCAAGGTCTGGAATATCAATAGAAATTTGTCGATCAAAACGCCCCGGACGCAATAATGCAGCATCTAAAACATCAGGTCTATTGGTTGCAGCCAATACAATGATACCGCTATCTCCAGCAAAGCCATCCATTTCTACTAACAATTGATTTAGTGTATTTTCACGCTCATCGTTAGACATCATTTGGTTTTTACCTCTTGCTCTACCAATTGCATCAATTTCATCAATAAAAATAATACATGGGGATTTCTCCCTGGCTTGTTTAAATAAATCTCTAACACGACTCGCACCAACACCAACAAACATCTCCACAAAATCAGAACCACTCATACTAAAGAAAGGAACTTGTGCTTCACCAGCCATAGCTTTGGCTAATAAAGTTTTACCTGTACCTGGAGGGCCAACCAACAAACAACCTTTCGGAATTTTACCACCTAAGGCTGTATATTTTTTAGGGTTTTTAAGAAAGTCAACTACTTCCATTACTTCCACCTTGGCTTCATCTAATCCCGCCACATCATTGAAGGTAATATTTACTTTAGTGCCTTTATCAAAAAGTTGCGCTTTAGACTTTCCAATATTAAAAATGCCACCAGGTCCACCGCCAGAGCCTCCACTCATTTTGCGCATAATCAAAATAAATAAGCCTATCATCAATACGATAGGTAATATAAATTGAATTATAAATCCAAGCCAACCACTTTTTGCATCTTCCGTGTAGGTAACTTGTATACGTTGATCTAGGTTCGCATTTTTTTGGGCTTCGGTCATGTCGTCCCTAAACGTTTCTACATTACCAATGGTAAAAGAATATTGTGGGCCTTTCAGATTATTATTTAAAGATTTTAGCAAAGTCGCATTAACAGGAAGCTTTAGGCTATCTTTATCTAAAAAGACGTCTACGCTTTTGCCGTAAACCACCATACTATCTACCCAATTTTTACTAATAAATCTAGAATTAATAGATTGAAAAGATTCTTCTTTTACATTATGGGTGAAGTCTTTGCCCCAAAAATTTAGTGCAATGAGTGCTAATAAAAACAAACCATAAATCCAATAGATATTAAATTTAGGACCTTTTTTAGGAGGCATATTTGGGTTCGGACTTCCTACCGGACCTTTGGGCGTCATGTTATTTTCTTCCATTCGTTATGTATTCAGATCAAGTACTGAAAATCTATTTAATGATGTTGTTTTTGTTCGGCATCTTGCCATAATTCTTCTAAATTATAAAATCCTCGCATGTCGGGAGAAAGGCAATGTACCACTACATTGATATAATCAACGAGTATCCATTTTTCACCTTGCTTTCCTTCCATTTTAAAAGGATGTTCTCCACACAATTCGAGGACTCTTTTTTCAATATTATCTGCAATGGCTTTCAATAGTGTTGTATTGTTGGCTTCACAAATAATAAAAAAATCCGCAACGGCTTCAGGTATTTTTTTAAGATTTAGAGAAATAATTTCTTCTCCTTTTTTTTCATCAATTGCAGCAATAATGACTTTAATAATTTTGCTGTTCTGCGTTAAACGGCTGATGGTTGTGGGTTTTGCTGCTGTATCTGTTTTCAAGTCGATAAAATATTTTTTGTTATATTGTGTTTATTAAATAATTTACAAATCTAAACAAAACATTTGAATGCGAAGGAATTCAACTATTGGAGATGTGATTATTGAATTAATTGAAATTGATAGTACCAATAATTATGCCATGCGTTTATTGAATGAAGGAATGGCAGAGCACGGTATGGCAATACGTGCTGATTTTCAATCTAACGGTAAAGGACAACATGGAAATGTGTGGCATGCAGAAGAATGTAAAAATTTATTATTGTCTGTAATCCTTGATACACGCAGCTTTTCCTTAGATAAGTTATTTTATTTTAATGCCTTCTCCTGTATTTGTATTGCAGACCTTCTTATGTCTGTATATAATTTACGTGACATATCTATTAAGTGGCCAAATGACATATATGCAGGAGATAAAAAGATTGCTGGCATCTTGATTGAAAATAATATCCGTGGTACAACTTGGACGAACGCCATTATTGGGCTAGGATTGAATGTAAATCAAACTCATTTCACGGATTTGCATCGAGCTACATCTATTGCAATAGAAAGCGCCTTAACAGTGAAAATTAATTTGGTGCTTGAAAATTTATTAAAGTCTATGAATAAATTTATACATCGATTAGATACAAATCCTGAGGAATTATTAAAGATGTACAATGCCAGTTTGTATAAATTGAATAAGCAAATAAGCTTTAGTAAGAATGCTGAAATGTATACAGGTAAGTTAGTTGGCGTAAATGAATTTGGCCAGATTGAAATCGAAGTAAAAAACAATATCCAGAAATTTAAACATAAGGAAATTGAATTCATACTAGATTGAAAAAGTCGTAAGGCATAAGTAGAAAGGCATAAGTGGATCTAGTCACATCCTATCTAACTACTAAATACTAACTACTCAATTCTGTTTAGTATTTTACAATTCACAATTAAGCAAACATAAAAAAACCATCTAATCATAGATGGCTCTTTACTATTTTTAAATAATTAATTATCCAATTTTCAAACGACAAAATGAGGTAACCGTCAATTCGTTTTCAACACTTTTTAAGTATTCAGTAACTGTTTTGCTACCATCTTTTACAAATGGTTGAGCAAGTAAGGTGTTTTCTTTAAAGTATGCATTGATTTTCCCATCCGCAATTTTTGAAATCATTTCCTCTGGTTTTCCTTCCATTTTTGGATCTGCTTTCATTTGTTCCATGATGATATCTTTCTCACGAGCAATTGTTTCGGCAGGCACAGCAGCAGGATCTACAGCAACTGGATTCATTGCAGCAATTTGCATAGCCACATCTTTTCCAGCTTGTTGATTTGCATCATTAGCTGCTTTGTTCATCGCTACAAGAACGGCAACACGATAGCCGCTATGGTTATAGGCTGCAACACTTTCAGCATCTATACGTTCGAAGGAAGTGATATCGATTTTTTCGCCAATTTTAGCAACCGTATCCATCAATTTATCTTCCACTGTGATATTGTCATAAGCGCAAGCTTTTAATTCTTCAAGCGAAGTACAATTATTATCGATAGCAGTTTTGCTAAAGCTTAATGCTAAGTTGATAAAGTCTTCATTTTTAGAAACAAAATCTGTTTCAGAAGTAAGATTCATAACGATTCCTGTCTTCTTATCGGCAGTAGTAGCGGCAATTACAAGACCTTCTTTTGCATCGCGGTCACTGCGTTTTGCAGCAACTTTTTGACCTTTTTTTCTCAAGAAATCAATAGCAGCTTCAAAGTCACCATTTGTTTCTACTAATGCTGCACGGCAATCCATCATGCCGGCACCAGTTTGCTGACGTAGTTTATTAACGTCTGTAGCAGTTATAGTTACACTCATTATATAGTTGTTTTTAAGGCTGTTTACACAGCAGTATAAATTATTGAATTAAAATAAATGGGGAAAGAATAATGATTATTTCTTAGCAGCAGTTGTTGTTCTTCTTGTGCCACTAGCCTTTTTGCGCGGTGCATTTCTATCACCTTCTGAAGTTTCATTATCTTTATCATTGCCAATAGAAGTTTTTTCTTCTGCATTTTCTTCATCAGAATCTTCCATTTTATCTTTTTCTGTTTCTCTTTCTTGTAATCCTTCAATGATAGCAGCAGTAATAAAATTAGTAATGATAGCAATTGATTTAGTAGCATCATCATTGGATGGAATAGCAAAATCTACTTTATTTGGATCGCTATTTGTATCTACCATACCAACTGTTGTGATACCTAAACGTTTTGCTTCAGATAATGCGATATGTTCATGTGAAATGTCTACAATGAAAAGAGCTGAAGGCGTACGAGACATATTTGTAATCCCACCTAATACTTTATTCATTTTATCCATATCGCGCTTTAAAGTTAAACGCTCTTTTTTATTGATACTGATGCTACTATCTTCAAGCATTTTTTCAATGCTCTGCATTTTTTTTACGCTCTTACGGATAGTTCCAAAATTGGTCAACATACCACCTAACCAACGATCGGTAACATAAGGCATGTTTACTTTTTCTGCACATTCTGTTACTATTTCTTTTGCTTGCTTTTTTGTAGCAACGAATAGAATTTTTTTACCGCTTTTTGCGATTTGTTTCAAAGCAGCAGCAGCTTCAGTTAATCCTTCAACGGTGCGATTCAAATCGATAATATGAATACCTTTTTTTTCTGCAAAAATGTATGGAAGCATTTTTGGATTCCATTTTTTACGTAAGTGACCAAAGTGTACGCCGGCCTCTAATAACTGCTGTTGTAATGTTGTATTTTCTGACATGATATAAGTAAATCGTTGTTTGTTGTGAATGAAATAGTTAATGAAAAATACAGATTAACGTTTAGAGAATTGATAACTTCTACGTGCTTTCTTATGACCAAATTTCTTACGTTCAACAGATCGTGAATCACGAGTAAGTAAACCAAGTGGTTTTAAAGTTAAACGCATTTCAGCTTCTACATTACATAAAGCACGAGAGATACCTAATTTGATAGCTTCAGCTTGGCCTTTTTGTCCGCCACCAGCTACATTTACATTTACATCATACTTGTCTAGAGACTGAATTGATTTCAAAGGAAGTTCAACTTGATTTTGAAGGTACATCAAAGGGAAGTACGATTTGTAATCACGATCATTCACTGTAATTTTCCCGTTCCCTACAGAAAGGTATACGCGAGCTACTGCTTCTTTTCTACGACCAATTGCTTTTTTAAGTTTTTCCATTATACTAGAGGTATTTATGTGTTTTAATTTTAGTTTTGATAAGTTAATTCTGTTGGTTTTTGAGCAGAGTGCGGATGTTTATCACCTGCATAAACATTTAGTTTTGTATACATAGCTCTACCTAATTTATTTTTAGGCAACATTCCTTTTACAGCACGTTCAACAATGCGTTCTGGTCGGCGAGCTAATAAATTTTTAGCTGTTTCTTCTTTTTTACCACCTGGATAACCAGTATAATCTAAGTATACTTTTTGATTTAATTTGTCGCCAGTGAATACCACCTTGTCGGCATTGATTACAATCACAAAATCGCCAGCATCTGCATGTGGTGTATAACTCGGTTTGTGTTTACCACGAAGCACTGCGGCGATTCGTGTACACATACGACCAACAGTTTGGTTTGTCGCATCAATCACAAACCATTCAGCTTGATGATTTTGTTTGTTTGCAAAAATTGTCTTGTAACTTAAATGTCTCATTTTATCAGAAATTAAATAGTTCTTATTTTAAAGGAGTGCAAAGAAAAGCGTTGCAACTGTATTTTCCAACTATTTTTTCGAGTAATTTATAAATATGGTCATTAATTCATTGATAATCAGCACTAAAAAAGATATATATTTATTTTTCGTATATAATTTATAGTATTGGTTCTTTGGAAATGCATTGTATTTTCTTTCACCTTGGTTTACTTAATCATCTTCCTATTCTATCTTATTATTAAATTGCAATAAGAAAAAGAATTACGATTTTTAATCATTTAAGAGACCTTCTAATTTTTGATTTTCCAAAATAAAGACAATAAAGGCATGAATAGATATTGTAAAAAAGTAGTATTAATACCTACCAATAAATAGTTACAGACGGTTGTATTTATAGATGAATGGTTCAAATGAAAAATTTTGTTAAAATTTTCTTGCATTTAAAAAATTAGTATATTAAGTTTACATCATTAATTTAACTAATTCACAAAATTTAAAAAAAGAAAGCATGAAGAAAAAATTACTCCTGACGCTGTCCATTCTTTTGATTGGACTACAAACGGTGCTGGCTCAGTCTGGCATGATTCGAGGAAAAATTACGGATGATCGAAGCGAAGGACTTCCCGGTGCAACCGTACGTGTAAAAGGCACCATTAAAGGAGCCGTCACAGATTTAAACGGAAATTTTAAAGTGAATGCAGAAGATGGTGCTACTTTGATTATTAGTGCGATTGGTATGAAAACTACTGAACAGCCAGCGCAAGACGGCATGAATGTAAAAATGGCGACTGAAACAAGAGGCATTGGCGAAGTAGTTGTTACTGCGCTTGCTATTCAACGTGAAAAACGAAGTTTGGGCTACTCAACAACGCAAATAAAAGGCGAAGAGTTGGTACAAGGTCAAGACAGAAATGTATTGAGCGCAATCTCTGGTAAAGTAGCAGGTGTAAACATTACGAACACTTCAGGTTCACCAGGAAGTGGTACCCGCGTTGTTATTCGTGGTGGTTCTTCTGTTCAAGGAAATAACCAAGCCCTAATTGTAGTGGATGGTGTTCCATTTGATAATAGTAATTTGCAAAATGGTGGAGATAACTTAAACAATCAAATAGATGCTGGTAATCGTGGTAATGATATTAATCCAGAAGATGTAGAAAGCATGACTGTACTTAAAGGTGCTACTGCAACTGCATTGTATGGTGCACGTGCTTCTAATGGTGCGATTATCATCACAACAAAAAGAGGAAAATCAGGTCGTGGTGGTACAGGTAAAAATGCAACCTTTACTTCTAATTACGGCATGAGTGGTATTTTGATGTATCCTGAATTCCAAAACAGCTGGGGACAAGGATATGGCGGCGAGTCACATTCTGAAGAGAATTGGAGTTGGGGTCGCAAATTCGATGACAAATTAGCTCCATGGGGTAATGTGGTAAATGGGGTTCAAAAAATTAAACCTTATTCTGCTTTAAAAGATAATGTCAAAGATTTTTTCCGCAGAGGTCAAACTATGCAAAATAATTTTTCTATTGGCGGTGGAAATGACAAAGGCAATTATTATGTGTCATTTAATAATTTGACAAGTGATGGTATCGTAGCTAATTCTGGATATAAAAGAACTGGTTTGCGTTTCAACGGAAGTTCTACGATGAATGATAAATTGTCTGCACAAATCGGTGTAAATTATACTAAAGTAAAAGGTGATTTATTTGCACAAGGGCAAGCAAATAATTCTTTTTATGATCAAATTTATCAAACCCCACGTGATATTCCAATGCGTGAATTACGAGACTTGAGTGATCCATTCAATACTTTAGAAGGTTATTACGGTGCTTATACAGTAAATCCTTATTATGTTTTGGAAAATTACAAAAACCAAAATAATGTAGATCGTGTTGCTGGTAATGTTGATGTTACTTATAAGCCTTTCAAATGGTTACAAGTTTTAAATAGAACTACAAATGATTTTTATATTGATAATACGACACAATATTCACCTAAGTATAATATCACTCGTCCTGATTTTGGAATTGATATTAAAGAACCAGGTCAATATTCTATTGGGAATACAATCTATAACGAAACCAATAATGATTTGATGTTGACTTTTAAGCAAGGTTTGGCTAAGGATTTCTCCATGAATGCTTTGTTAGGACATAATGTAAGACAAAGAAGAGTTAGAAATTCATACACAGAAACTAAGGGAATTATTGCGAATGGTTGGGAAAATATTGATAATAATGCGGATGGCTTTAACGCAACAAGCAGTTTGTTTATGAAGAGATCTGTTGGATTATATGCTGATATCGGTTTTAATTATTCTGATTATTTATTCTTAAACATAACTGGAAGAAATGATTGGTCGTCTACGTTGCCAACAGATAAGAATTCATATTTCTATCCAAGTGCATCATTATCCTTCGTGTTTTCTGATTTGTTGCAAAAACAAGCAGATATGAAAGATAATATTTTATCTTATGGTAAATTGAGAATGAGCTTAGCACGTGTAGGAAATGACGCTAGTGAATATAAATTAAATGGAACATTTAGTAAAGGTTATGTTACAGATGGTTTTAATAATTCAGAACTTAACTTCCCAATAAATGGCACAGCTGGAGTTTCTTCTACTAATTTGTTGGAAAACCCAAATCTTAAACCTGAAATAACAACGGCTCAAGAAATTGGTACAGAATTAGGATTTTTCCACGACCGATTAAAATTAGATGTATCATTATATAAAAGTACTGGTAAAGATCAAATTATTGATGTTGATTTACCTGCTTCAACTGGTTATACTGCTGGTGTTTTCAACGCAGGAAAAATTGTCAACAAAGGAATTGAAATAGCCATTTCTGGAACGCCAATTAAAATGGCAAACAGTTTGAAATGGGAATTGTTTATGACTTACACGAAAAACAAAAGCAACGTAGAAGAATTATTTGGTGAGAATAAACAACTAAGTCTTGGTGGTTTTAATGGTATGAGTGTGGTTGCTGCAGTTGGTCAACCTTACGGTACGTTTTATACCAAAGGACCTGAGCGTACTTCTACTGGCCAAGTCATTTGTGATCCAGCAACAGGAATGCCTATCTTAAGCCAATCACCACAATTGTATGGTTCATACAATCCAGATTGGATGGGTAGTTTGGGTACTGATTTGTCCTACAAAGGACTTAAACTGCACATGTTATTTTTCCACAAGCAAGGCGGTCAATTCTACTCTCGTTTGAAAAATATTATGGAGTTTGTTGGTACAGCATCTACTACTGAGTATAACGATAGAGAAGATTTCGTAGTTCCAAATTCTGTGGTGGAAGTTAGTCCTGGTGTTTATGCAACTAATCAGACACCTGTAAGTGCTGAAACATATTGGACAGAACAATCGAATAATGAAATGAATATTTTGCCTGCTACATTTACGAAATTGAGAGAGGTTTCGTTGTCGTACAGCTTACCTAAAAGATGGATGAAAAAATCACCATTTGGTGCTGTTGAGTTCGGTCTTTATGGAAATAATTTATTCCTTTGGGTATCAAAAGAAACAAACGAATTTGGACAACGCAAGAATACTTTCAGTGATCCAGAAATTAGTGGTTTCGGAACCGGAAATGTACAAGGCATTGAATTTGGTACTGTACCATCTTTGAAAAACTATGGCGTAAACTTAAAAATTACCTTTTAATTTAAACCCACAATTATAAAAATGAAATCGATAAATATATATAAAATAGCATTCCTCTTTGTTGGAATTACAATGATGAGTACTTCATGTAAGAAGTGGCTTGATACAAACAAAGATCCAAATTTATTAGAACAGTCTAAAGCTACTGTCCAGCTTACCTTGCCTACTGCAGAATATACGATATCTTATGTTCTTGGCAATAGATATGCTGAATTGGGTGGTTTTTTATCGCAATATTGGACGCAATTACCTTCTGCAACACAATATTATGATTATGATAGATATTCATTTGATGCAGCTGATGCAAATAGAGAATGGAATCAACTTTATGCAGGGGCTTTAAAAGATTTGAATTTTATAGTATCAAAAGGAAGCGCTGATGGAGATTCTAATTATGTTGCTGCCGCAAAGGTTTTACAAGCGTATACATTTCAGTTGGTATCGGACGTACATGGCGATGTTCCTTTCTCAGAGGCATTACAAGCGCAGTCTGGTACGCTTGCTCCTCACTATGATAAACAAAAGGCTATTTATGCAGGGTGCGTTAAATTGATTGATGATGCAAATATGCTTTGGAGTGACGATGCAAAGAAAGCAATCACTACTGAAGATGTTCTTTTCGGTGGCGATTTAGATATGTGGAAGAAATTTGCGAATACATTGAAATTGAAACTTGCTGTACGTCAGTCAGGTGCTAATTCCGCTGAAGCGATTTCCATACTTGCTGAACTAAGTGGAGCAAGCTTTTTGGAAGGAACTGACGTAGCGTCTATCAAATTTTATGAAGTAAAGGGAAATCAAAACCCATTATATGCAAGTATACAAGGAATTGGCGTTGACAATAATGTAGCTTCAAAAGCAATTGCTGATTCAATCAATGGCTGGGGTGATCCAAGAGCAGCAGCATTTTTTGATGAAGCAACATTTGGTGGTGCTGGAATTAATGGCACGCAACAAGGTGCTGCTGCCTTTGGTGGGTACTCTTCTTCTTCTCCTCGTTCAAGCTTATCTTCCACCGTTTTGGGTAAAACAACTCCAGTTATTTTAATGTCAGGTTGGGAGAGTAAATTCTTACAATCAGAAGCGAAAGCAAATGGCTGGTTAGCAGGCGGAACAACAGCACAAGAAGATTACGAAGACGCGATAGTTTCAAACATGAGTTTCTTTGGTATTGACACTACAGGATTGGATTTATTTGCGGCTGCTCCTTATGCTTGGGATACGGATCCATTAAATAATGTACAACAAATCGCTATTCAAAAATGGGTTGCATTTTGTGGTACGCAAAACATGGAATCTTGGATAGAATTAAGAAGAATGGGTTATCCAGTTCTTTTACCTTCAAAAGCGACACAATTAGGTCTACTTTTCCCACAAAGAATTCCTTATGTTGATGGAGAAATAGCCTCTAATCCTAATTGCCCTGCCCAATTACCTATCACAGATAAAATGTGGTGGGATATTAATTAATTCATAAAATAAAATTAAGAAAATGAAAAGAATATTCATATTAATAGTCATTATGACGCCTTTCCTTTTTACCGCATGTAAAAAGAAATATACAACAGATGATGTAACGCAAAAAATAGTGGAACCACATTATCCAACCATTACTTTAAACGGTCCTCAATTTGTTAGTGCACCAGTAAGTACTGGTTCATATACTGATGCTGGTGCTAGTGGTTTAGATGATAATACTAATGTCTCTACAGAACTTACACCTGAACCATTCAATGTTGATTTGACTACACCAGGTTTTTATACAGTTATATATAAATTTAAAAATACAGATGGCTATGCGACTTCTGCTACTCGTTTTATACTAGTAACTGAAGTAGATTCAGCGTTGGATTATTCAGGTGTTTATGTTAGAACTACTGGTACGCCAACCAATATTACTAAAGTTGCTACTGGGTTATATAAAACTGATAATGTTGGTGGAGTAGGTGCTAGTGGTATTCCAAATCCAGCCTTCATTGCTGATGTTTACTTCGGACAAATTGATGATAGTACTTTAGTATTCCCTATGCAACCAACCCCTTTTGGTGATTTGTATTGTGTGAATTCATATATCTATACAACAACTTCTGATACAACAATTAAATACGCAGTTCGTAATGCAACTTTTGGTACAGCAGTTCGTACCTTTATTAAAAACGATGATGGTATTTAATACTTAACATTAAATGTATATTACTGAGAACCGCTCTTCAACGAGCGGTTCTCTTTTTTTATAATGCAATTGTAATTTAAAGAAATAATTTTCCTACTTTCGCACTCCCTTAGTGAAATTATATTTTTAACCCGACCTACATTCTTTGACAAGGGCAAGGAATGAAGTCATAAAAAACAAAAACAAATGGAAGAAACAACATTCTTAAACCCTAACTTGTCTTCAGGACCAGCAAGTGCACATGACGATTTTGATTGGAGTGTAGACAAACGAAATGTGTCTACTTACAACCAAAAAGACCGCGAAACGTATGATAAAACATACGAAGAAACATTCAAGACAGTTACTGACAATGAAATGGTTATTGGCCATATTGTGGGCCTTACTAAAACAGACGCTGTAGTAAATATTGGCTACAAAAGTGATGGTTTAATTTCTTTGAATGAATTTAGAGATTTACCGAATTTAAAAGTAGGTGATGAAATTGAAGTTTTAATTGTAGAGAAAGAAGATAGAGATGGTCATTTAAATTTAAGTCGTAAACTAGCTCGTCAACAACGTGCTTGGGAACGCATTGTAGAAGTATACAAAACTGGTGAAATTGTTACTGGTCATGTTACTTCTAAAACCAAGGGTGGATTAATCGTAGATTTATATGGCATGGAAACTTTCTTGCCAGGTTCACAAATAGATGTAAAACCGGTTACGGATTATGATCAATTTGTAAACAAAACCATGGAATTTAAAGTAGTTAAAATAAATGAAATTATTCGTAATGCTGTTGTGTCGCACAAAGCATTAATTGAGAGCGATATCGAAGCACAACGTACAGAAATTATTTCTAAATTAGAAAAGGGACAAGTACTTGAAGGAACGATTAAAAATGTAACTGACTTCGGTGCATTCATAGATTTGGGTGGATTAGACGGATTGTTATATATCACAGATATTTCTTGGGGGCGTATTAATCACCCATCAGAGGTATTGACTAATGGTCAAAAATTAAATGTTGCTGTATTAGATTTTGATGATGAGAAGAAACGTATTTCTTTAGGTCTTAAACAATTGACTCCTCATCCTTGGGATACATTACCTGATACAATTGTAGAAGGTAATAAAATTAAAGGTAAAGTAGTAAATATTGAAGACTATGGTGCATTCTTAGAAATGGAACCAGGTATTGAAGGCTTGGTGCATGTATCAGAAATTACTTGGAGTAATCAACCTATTAATGCGAAGGAGTTTTTCAAAATGGGTGAAGAGCATGAAGCGATGATCGTATCTATTGATAAAGATGAACGTAAAATGAGTCTTTCCATTAAGAAAATGACACAAGATCCTTGGGATGAAATAGAAAGTAAATTCGCTGTGGGTAGTCAACATGATGGTATCGTGAAAAACTTAACTCCATATGGCGTATTTGTGGAACTTGGTTCAGGTATCGGTGGTATGATACATATCTCTGATTTGAGTTGGGTTAAGCGTTTCAATCACCCAAGTGATTTTACAAAAGTTGGTGAAACACTTCCTGTGATTGTACTTGGTGTAGATAAAGAAACACGTAAATTATCCTTAGGTCATAAACAAATCGAAGAAGATCCTTGGACTACTTTAGAATCTGTGTTCCCAATTGGTTCATTGCATGATGGTGTAATGGTTCGTAAGGAAGAAAAAGGTGGCATTATTCAGTTGCAATATGGTTTGGAAGCATTTGCTCCAACACGCCATTTGAAAAAGCAAGATGAAAAAATGATAGCTGTAGATGAAACGAATAAATTCATGATTATTGAATTTGATCGCAATGACAAACGTATCATGGTATCGCACGCTAAGGTTTGGGAGCAAGTAGTTGAAGAAGAAAAAGAAGGTGCTCGTAAAGATGCAAAAGATGAACAAGATTCAACTAATAAAGCAGTGAAAAACCTACAATCAAAAGTAGAAAAAGCTACTCTTGGTGATATTGGCGCACTTGCTGACTTAAAAAAGAAAATGGACGAGAGCGAATAGTATTCCCCTCCATATAGAAATTAAAACTGCTCCTTGTGAGCAGTTTTTTTTTGTTGATTATAATAAAAACTAAATAAACTTTTGATATATGAAAAGTTTATTTAGTTTTGCGCCGTGGAAATGAAAAAGCAAGATATTATTGCCGACGCATATAATCAGTTTAGACTCTATGGGTTTAAAAGTGTGACGATGGACGATTTAGCTCGTACCATAGGTATCTCCAAGAAAACGTTATATGAATTATTTAAGGATAAAGATGAGCTAGTATTGGAAGCGGTTAAATACATGCTCAATACTAATCAATGCGATACGGAAGAGATATTTAAAAATTCGAATAACGCCATTGAACAAATTTTTGGCATACTTGGACTAATGGAAAAAATGGTGAGAGGACTAAATTTGATTTGTTATATGGACATGCAACGTTATTACCCAGCATCCTATAAATATTTGGAAGAACACAAAAAAAATTATTTGTATAAATGCATTATTTCCAATTTGCAACAAGGGATTTCCGAAGGCTACTATCGTGAAGAAATTGATTTGGAAATAATTACGCGCTTTAGAATGGAATCTGCTTTACTCGTTTTTCAGAATAATTTATTTCCGCAGGATAAATATGATATCGTAAAAGTGAACAACGAAATATTTACCAATTTTATTTATGGCATTGTTTCAATAAAAGGGTATAAACTGATTTCAAAATACTTACAAAAATCTTTAAAAAATAAAATATGAATAAGAAGTTAGGGCTAATACTACTATCCGCTTTGGCATCCATTGGATTGGGCGCACAAAACCGAACGGGATTTTCATTGGCCGATTGTATTACCTATGCTGTCACCAATCAACCTAAAATGAAGGGCGCAATATTGGATGAGCAAATGCAAATTGAAAAAAACAATGAAATCATTGGTATTGCTAGACCGCAAGTGAAAGCTACTGGGCAGTTTCAATATTTATTTGTCTTGCCAAAACAAAGAGCAGACGCTGGTGCATTTGATTTTTCGTCGAGCCTGAGCTTTTTTAAAATAGATACAGCAGCATATAATGAATACCAGAAACTACCGAAGAAGAAATATAGCGACCTTCAGTTTGGTCTTCCGCTTAATGTATCAGCAGGTATTCAAGCATCTCAGATTTTATTCGATGCTGGGATTTTCGTCGCATTAAAAGCAAGAAAAAGTTTAGAGGAATTATCTACTTTAAATACAAAACGAACAGAGGAAGAAGTAAAAGTCTCTGTTTCAAAAGCATATTATAGTTGCCTTGTTGCAGAAAAAAGAATCCAATTATTAGATGAAAATATTTCGCTTCTCAATTCGGTTGAAAGTATGACTAAAAAGCTGTACGCAGAAGGATTTGTAGAAAAAATTGATGTGGATAGACTTACCGTGCAGAAGAATAATTTGATGATAGAAAAAGATAAAATTTTGAACTTAGTGGAGCTCAGCTATTCCATGTTGAAATTTCAAATGGGTATGCCACTCATGCAACATATTTCTTTATTAGATAGTTTAAGTTTAGATGAGGTGAAGAAAAATTTAGAATTAGATAAAGTACTTGATATATCTAATCGAACAGAAATTCAAACATTGAAGATGCTCAAGAAATTGAATGGTTATGATTATGAGCGTTACCAAAAAGGTTATCTACCAACGGTTGCAGCAGCATTATCCGGTAGTTATGCTACACAAACTAAAGCGGTGAAAGAGCTATTCACTTTACCTTATTTTCCAACTGGTGCA
The DNA here is from genome assembly GCA_945878115.1 of Chitinophaga pinensis. Classification (GTDB taxonomy): domain Bacteria; phylum Bacteroidota; class Bacteroidia; order Chitinophagales; family Chitinophagaceae; genus OLB11. The sequence continues at coordinate 62,085 of CAMDVD010000001.1, forward strand.
TTTGTTTTGAGCGCTAGTGTTCCCATCTATGATGGTAATACACGAAAGGCTAAAATGAATCAAGCGAAATTGAATATGTTGAAAAATGACAATGATTTAATGGCAGCACAACAAGGTATAGAATTGGAAGTAAGCAATGCATTCGTTCAATTGCGAAATAGTATTACTTCACTAGAAAATCAAAAAAACAATATAGAATTGGCACAAAAAATCTATACCATTGCACAAACAAAATATAAAGAAGGTGTCGGCACAAATATTGAAATTATTCAGTCCGAAACGGCTTTGAAAGATGCACAAACCAATTATTATAATTCCATGTTTGAAGCAATCATTGCAAAAATTGATTATCAAAAAGCGCTTGGCATTTTGAAATAATATTCTATTCATCTGGACTTCTCGCAAATAATATTAAATTATAGTTCAGACCAAAATTACTATGCCCATAAACCCCAAACGAAACATTCAATAAAACACATCAACCATACAATATGAAACAATCATTGATTAAAATAACTTCACTTGCTTTTGGCTCCATTCTATTTTTTGCAGCATGCGGAGATAATAAAGAAAATAAAGATCCCAAAAAAGCATTGGCAGATTTAAAGAAACAGCAAAAGGAATTACAAACTAAAATTGCTGCCTTAGAAGAAAAGAATGGCGGTAAAGACAGTGTGCGAAAAGTGGCTGTATTCGTGACTTCTATGCAAACAAGCACATTCAATAATTATGTGGATGTGCAAGGCAAAGTAGATATTGATGAGGTCGTAAATGCTATTCCTGAAACCCCAGGTATAATCAGTGAAATTACGGTAACACAAGGGCAACATGTAAGCAAAGGTCAAATTGTGGCACGACTTCGCGCTGAGAGTGTAGACAAAGGCATTGATGAATTGGATCAACAAATTTCGTTCTCTAAGATATTATATGATAAACAACAAAGCCTTTGGAACCAAGGAATAGGTACAGAAATTCAATTGCTTTCTGCGAAAAATCAATACGAGGCATTATTAAAAAAGAAACAATCCATACTAACTACAAGGGGTACTTTTAATGTGTATTCTCCAATAAGTGGTGTGGTAGATGCCATCGATGCAAGAGTTGGTCAGTCTTATGCATCACCTATAAATCCGCCATTGATTAGAATTATCAATACAGGGAAATTAAAGATCAAAGCAGACATTGCAGAGAATTATGCATCCATTGTAAAGACTGGTAATATGGTGAAAGTAATTTTCCCTGATATACAGGATACATTGATTACCAAAATTAGCTATGCAGAGCATATGATTAATAATGTATCGAGAACTTATGCCACCTATATCCCATTGCCTACTAATGCTAAGTATCAGCCCAATATGATAGCGCAAGTAAAAATCGCAACGTATCAAAATCCAAAAGCATTTGTATTACCAGCGTCTGTGATTCAAAAAACAGAACAAGGAAATTTTGTATATATCATGGATGAAAACAACAAGGCAAAATTATTGCAAGTACAAATTGGTAATACCTATGAAGGAAAAGTAGAAATCATCAGTGGTTTGGCACTTGGCGAAAAAGTAGTTACGACAGGCTATGAAGAATTGAACGAAGGCGATTTTTTAGTTAATCAATAAATGACATTAGCATCTGCGTAATTTCAAATTTGACGATTCGGCAATTTGATTATTTGATAATAGAAGTCATTTTTTAAAAAAGTTGAATTGCCAAAATTATTGAATTGAGCAGCTGTAAAAAACAAACACCGATAAATCATTCACAACAATCCCAACCATCCTATGAAATTTAATCCGTCTACATGGTCTATCAATAACAGAACCAGTGTATATATTCTCACCATTATTATTACTGCATTTGGATTATTGAGTTATCTCAATTTGCCTAAAGAGCAATTCCCTGAGGTGAAATTTCCGCAAATCATTGTCCAAACCATTTATCCGGGTACTTCACCAGAAAATATGGAGAATTTGGTTTCTAAGCCAATCGAAAAACAACTCAAGAATATTTCTGGTTTAAAAAAATTAACTAGTAATTCCTTTCAAGATTTTTCGGTGGTGACTGCTGAATTCAATACGGATGTAAAAGTGCCTAAGGCAAAACAAGACGTAAAAGATGCAGTCGATAAAGCCAAGGCAGACGTGAATGGACTACCAAAAAATTTACCTAATGAGCCACAAGTGATGGATATTGATGTATCCGAATTTCCAATTCGTTTTGTCAATATATCTGGAAATTTTGATGTGAATCGTTTGGAGAAATATGCAGATAGAATTAAAGATGAAATTGAAGGACTTAAAGAAATAAAGCGTGTAGACAAAGTTGGCGGCTTAGATAGAGAAATACAAATCAATGTAGATTTATTTAAAATGCAAGCTGCTCAACTTTCTTTTAGAGATATTCAAAATGCCATCGCTTATGAAAATATTGAAGCCACTCCGGGCATCGTAAAAGTAGAAGGTGAGCAAAGAATTATTAGTCTGAAAAAAGTATTTAAAACAGCAGATGAAATTGGCAATGTAGTAGTAAAAAATCCACAAGGGGCAAGTATTTATTTGCATGATATTGCCGAAATAAAAGACACATATAAGGAGCAAGAAAGTTTTGCTAGATTAAACACGAAGAATGTAATAACCCTGAATATTATTAAAGCGAGTGGTAAAAATTTGATTGATGCTTCAGAAAAAATTGATACCATTATTCAACATTTACAAAAATCGGAATTGCCAAAAGAACTCAGTGTAGTGGTTACTGGCGATCAATCAGATAAAACCAAAACGACTTTACATGATTTAATCAATACCATCATTATTGGTTTCGTTTTAGTAACATTTATTTTATTATTCTTCATGGGAACAACCAATGCATTATTTGTTGCTATGTCGGTTCCATTATCTTGTGCTATTGCATTTATTTTATTGCCAACGATTGGCTTCACTTTAAACATGATTGTATTGTTTGCATTTTTGTTGGCATTAGGAATTGTTGTGGATGATGCTATTGTGGTTATTGAAAATTCGCATCGTATTTTTCATGATGAAAAAATACCAATTAAAGATGCGGTGAAGAAAGCCACTGGTGAAGTATTCTGGCCTGTACTTTCTGGTACCATCACAACACTTTTACCTTTTATTCCTTTGGCATTTTGGAAAGGAGTTATTGGAAGTTTCATGATTTATTTACCGATTACTCTAATTATAACTTTAGTTGCATCATTGCTAGTTGCTTACTTTATTAATCCAGTTTTTGCAGTTGATTTTATGAAGGATAATGAATATGATGGCAAGAAAAAAATTAAATGGGCTAAGGGTACAACTATAGTTTCCATTTTATTCATGTGCATTGGTATAATAGCGCATGTGGCTGGATTTCATGGTTTCGGCAATTTTGTTGTTGTCTTATTTCTGTTATTCTTGTTGAATAAATTTGTATTGGTAAAAGTGATTTATGCCTTTCAACATAAAGTTTGGCCTACAGTTGTGAAATCTTATCTGCGATTGCTTTCATGGAGTTTAGACCACAGGTCTATTCCAATGGCTTCAGTGATTGGATTGTTTATTTTGTCTTTTGCATTAATTATTGCGAAGCCACCAAAAACGGTTTTCTTTCCAGGTGCAGAACCTAATTTTACGTATGTGTATTTGACTATGCCAGAAGGTACAGATCAAAACAAAACGAATGATATATTAAAGCAATTAGAAACAAAAGTATATGAGGCTTTGGATATTGATGTGGCTAAGAATAAATTTAATCCAGTGGTTACCTCTGTTATTTCCAATGTGAAGGTGGGTGCTACAGATCAAAATAGTGGTGAAATTGGCGACTATCCTAATCGTGGAAAAATTACAATTTCCTTTGTTCCTTTTGAAAAAAGAAATGGTGTAAGTACAAAGTCATTATTAGAAAAAGTGAGAGCCAATGTAAAAAATATTCCAGGCACTAAAATTACAGTGGATCAGGAAAGTAGTGGACCTCCAACTGCAAAGCCTATATTGATTGAGCTTACTGGAGAGAATTTGGATTCATTGATTACAACTTCTAAACGATTAAAAAACTTTTTAGACAATAAACAAATTGCTGGTGTGGAAGAATTAAAAAGTGACTTCCAAGCAAACAAACCAGAAATTGTTTTTGATCTTTCACGAGCTCGTATGAATACCGAAGGCATAAGTACAGGTATGATAGCTAGTGATTTGCGTACTGCTATGTTTGGTTCTGAAATTTCACGTTTCAAAGATGCAAATGACGATTATCCAATTACGCTACGATTAAATAGTGAACAAAGAAATAATATTGATGTGGTTAAAAATATCAATATGACTTACCGAGATATGGGGATGGGTGGTGCAATTCGACAAGTGCCAATAGGAAGTTTTGTTGATTTGAAGTATGGTAATACTTATGGTGGAATTAAACGTAAAGACGAGAAGCGAATTATTTCTCTTTCTTCTAATGTATTGAGTGAATTTAATGCCAATGAAGTAGTAGCACAAATTCAATCAGAGATAGATCAATTTAATGCACCGAGTGGCGTGAATATTCGAATGGGTGGTGAGCAAGAAGAACAAAAGGAAACGGGTATATTTTTGATCAGTGCATTTGGGATTGCGTTTCTATTAATCATTTTAGTATTGATTATTCAATTCAATTCTATTTCCAGAACGGTGATAATTTTCAGTGAAATATTTTTAAGTATCATTGGCGTCTTGTTGGGCACTTGGATATTTAATATGCAGTTTGTTATTATCATGACTGGTATTGGTATCGTCGCGTTGGCGGGCATTGTAGTTCGAAATGGTATTTTATTAATAGAATTTACAGATATCAAATTGGCAGAAGGTATGTCGCCTAAAGATGCATTGATGGAAGCAGGTCGAACAAGGATGACGCCGGTATTGCTCACTGCATTTGCAACCATGTTGGGCTTATTGCCATTAGCTGTAGGACTCAATATAGATTTCGCATTGTTATTTCAAACGGGCAATCCACATATCTTCTTCGGTGGCGATAGTGTTGCTTTTTGGGGACCACTTTCATGGACTATGATTTTTGGTTTAGGCTTCGCCACTTTGATTACATTGATTATCGTTCCTGTGATGATGTTAATGGCTTTGAGTAGAAAGGAGAAGATAATGAAGTCTCTGGCAAGTAGAAAGTAGTGAGTAATTAGAATTATGATGTTAGGCATAAAGCGTAAGTATTTTTAGTAGTTATAAGTCATAAGGCGTAAGTAGTAAGGCGTAAGTAGTGTAGATCATAAAGGGCGGCATATCCCAGCGAGGTGGCATCGCCCCTCATGTATATCGAAATTTTGTTAAGAATCAATATTAGAAAGTCAAAAGTAGAAAGTCGTAAGTAAGTCTTTGGGATTTGGAATTTGACCCTTGGAATTTTCACCTTTGGAATTTCGAAAAGTAATTCTAATCTTTAATAGTTTTATTGAAGATTGGAATTACTTTTATAGAAGTAAATACATAAACAATGGCAACAGTCAACCCAGAATTTAAAAATCAATTTGTAGTCAAATATTTAGAACTACAGCTAGCCGGATTAGAGCAATACGCAAAATATTTAAATCAACAACTCAAGCTATCAGGCAAACATGATAATTGGGAAGCCTACAAAAAATATATTGAAAAGGAAATTATTCGAAATGATAAGAAGATTGTTGATACCAAAGAGAAATTGAAATAATCAAGTGCAAGTCATTTGCAATTTTGTTTGATCTATTTGGCAATCACTGCCAACGTTTTTTACCGTACTAAAATGACATCCCCTTTTAATAACTCTACATCATTATGCAACGGGCATTTGTAACGAGCTATATAAAAGTAAGTATCTAATTCGCAATCGGTACCATGAAATTTACCGTCCCAGCCGTCCGTGATATCTGTAGTTCTGAAAACCATTTGTCCCCAACGATTATACACTTCTAATGAAATAAATGAAATTCGACCATAACGAATTACTCTGAAAATATCATTTCGAGAATCGTTGTTTGGTGAAAAAGCATTTGGCAAATTGACTTCACAACAAGGATTATATTCAACCACAAATTGTGTTGAATCTGTACACCCTAATGAGTCTTTGATATACACATATTGCAGTCCATAATTCAAGTTAGAAACTACAGACCCAGTTAAAGGAGAGCCACTCCATGCATAAGAGTAAGGTCCAATTCCGCCAATAGGAATTGCCATCGCTTTGCCATCATCACCAATTCCATCACAGCTTGCCGGGGTTGAATTGACTTGAACATCCACCACATTAAAGGATTGCAAATCAACTGTAGTATCGCCATAACAACCAAGCGTATCATACACTTCAATATGATAGGAAGTATTGGTTAAGTTGTTTGCATCACTTGTTCCACCATAAGCAATGGAGTTTAAAAAATAATGATATGGTGGGAAACATTCTTCTGCATGCCAATCCAAATATCCAGTGTAATCACCGGAACAAACTACATTCATCAAGCTGTCTAGATAAATATATGGTCTTCTGTCTGATGGTTTGACATAATACTTTCCAGTAGATTTACAGCCGATTGAATCAATCACTTCTACCGTATAATCACCAGGACTTAAATTGGGATAATATTTTGACACGCCAACACTTGCGCCATTTAAAGAAAATTGTAATGGATTAATACCATAAGCCGATGTAACGGTAATAGCACCATCATTTACATTTTTACAACTTTGGTCTTTAATGCCAACGAGTAAAAGTTGTAAAGTAGTATCTGGTTCTGTTACAAAAACTAAGGTATCATCAATACATCCATTTGCATCTTTAGCTCGAAGCAAATAAGTGTTGGCTGGCAAGCCTGCAAAAAATCCACTGGACTGATAATTTATTCCATTGATGGAAAAGGTGTAAGGGCTTGTTCCGCCAGATGCGCCTACAGTGATAGTACCAATACTATCTCCTTTACATTTATTGGGTGTAGTGCCAAGAAGTAATGCTGTTACGGGTAGTAGAGGTTCAATGACTGTAATTACAGTGTCTTCCATACAGCCAATATTGTCTGTTACTGCAATGGTGTAAGAACCGATACCTAATGCAGCAAAACTGCTAGACATTCCGTTTGGAATGCTATTGATAGTGTAAGTATATGGTGCTATTCCACCAGTAACGGATACTGCAATCAGCCCATCGTTCCCATACTTGCAAGTTACATTTTGTACAAAAATATTATTGAAATTCATGTAGCTAGCCGCATTAAAAATCACCAATGTATCTTTTGTGCAACCATTGAAATCTATAATGTGAATAGTATAGATTCCTTGGTATAAGTTCGTAAAAACATTATTCGAAGTAAATAAAGAAGTATTGATGGCATAAGAATATGGTGCTTGTCCGCCCGAAACATTAATGGTAATTGAACCATCTGTGGAATTGCTACAAAATGGTGCTGTAGTTATTAATGAATTCACAATTAATGCTTGAGGTCCTGTAACCGTGATGACAGTATCTTTCTGACAAAATAAACTATCCTTTACATGCACTGTGTATGTGCCAATGCCAATTGGTGTAAGCACATTAGATGCGTTATACGAGCTTGAATTAAAGGCATATTTTAATGGCCCCAAGCCACCATTTGCATTGACCACAATATTGCCATTGGTCGAATTATTACAACTAGGACTTGTGTTAATAATTGTATTTAAGATAATCGGGGATGCTGTAGTTATACTCACGACAGTATCTATATAGCAACCAATCATATCTTCCACATGAATGGAATAGTTACCGGCTGTTAAACCTGTTTGTATTCCAGAACTCAATGGATTAGCACCATTGAACGTATAGGTTAGTGGATTATTGATAGAGTTCCCAACGATGTTAATACTTCCATTTGCTGCACCAAGACATATAACAGAGGTATAACTTAAAGTACTCAATGATATAATGGGGTCTAATACTAAACTCAAAATGGAATCTTTAATGCAACCATTATTATCTTTGATATGCAAGGTGTGGATTCCAGTTGATAAATTACTAAAGGATCCATTGCTTGTATAAGCTCCTACATCCACTGCATACGTGTAAGGTGCAATGCCCCCTGTACCAGTGAAACTAATTAATCCTGTGCTTGCGCCAAGACAACCTGGTGGTACAATATTCATTGCCGAAAATAGTATTGGTAATGGTTGATTGATGAAAATGCTTGTATCTTTTAAACATCCATTTGCATCATGTATAGAAACAGTATGGTTTCCTGGAGCGACATTTGAGAATATATTATTGGACGAATATCCACCTAGATTTATTTGATATTGATAAGGAGCAACACCTCCAAGTGCTGATGTAGTAATAGCTCCAGAAGATGAACCGAAACAATTGATAGGTGTTATACTAAAATTTGAAAAAGAAATTGCCAATGGTTCTGACAATACAATAATAGAATCTCTAGAACAACCTGCATTGTCTTTCGTATGTAAAGTGTAGGTACCTGCACTCAATCCTGTAAAACTATTAAGGGCAGAAAAGGATCCAGAATTCAATGCGAATTGATAAGGTGTAGTTCCACCTTGGTCTGTTAGAGTAATACTTCCAGAACTACCGCCATGGCATAAAGGACTTACTACTTGGACTGAGTTAATGAAAAAGTTGCCATCATTATTTATACTAATGGTTGTATCCTGTATACAATTTGAGCTATCCTTAATATGAATAACATATATACCAACCGATAAATTATTGAAGGTTGATAATGTACCCCAAGCACCTGCATTTAAAGCATATTGATAAGGACTAATACCACCGCTTGCTGTGAAAGAAATACTTCCAGTAGCAGCGCCATTGCACGCAGCATTTACAATACTTAAACCATTGAATAAAATTTTAGGTGGGTCTAATAAAGTAATGATTGTATCATGCAAACATCCATTCGCATCTTTTTCATAAATGGTATAGGTACCTGCTAATAAATTGGACCAACTATGTATACCACCATAAGCACTTGCATTAATAGAATACGTATAATGCTACACCTCCTGCTCCGTTTAGACTTATACTTCCTGTGCCTCCAAAACAAGGTACGGGTATTACTACAGCATTGGTAAAAAACATTGGTGGAGGTGAGGTGATTGTAACGAATGAATCCTTGTGACATCCATTCGCATCGTAGAAGCTAATATTATATGTGCCTGCTGCGAGTCCGGTAAAAATACCCGTTGTATTAGAACTGCCATTTAGATAATAATAAACCGGTGTGACATTGGCAGTGCCTGTGATAGTAACAGAGCCGCTTCCAGGGGAAAAGCAATTTGAATTTGTATGAATAATACTAGTAATAGTGAGTATATTCGATGAAAAAATAGTGACTACACTGGACACCGTACAATTACTCGCATCCTTTGCAGTGACTGTATATGTACCACTTGTAAGTCCAACAAAATTTCCAGAAGCTACATAAGCAGCTCCATTTAAACTATATTGATAACTCGGATTACCATTGGCTGCAATCGCATGGATAGTTCCCAAAGGGCTACCACTACACCCAATATTTGTTTTTGTAAAAGTGGAAAATGAAATTGTACTTGTTGTAGTAAGCGTAGTAACACTAGAAGCTGTGCATCCATTTGCATCCTTCACAACAATAGTATAAGTACCAAATGTCAATGAACTGAATGTATTGGAACTGACAAATGCAGCACCATTTTTTGAGTACGTATATAAGGGTGTACCACCATTAACGTTCACAATAATTGAACCTGTAATCGGAAAACTACATGTTGGATTATTTATTGTAAATCCAGTAATACTTGGTATTGAAGGTGCTATTAAGTTTAAAATGGTATCGTGAATGCAATTATTATTGTCCTTCAAATGGATGGTATAAGTACCTGCACTTAGACCTGAAAAATTGGAGGAGCCTGCATAAGCACCTGCATTTATCGCAAAGCTATAAGGTGTTGTACCTCCACTGCCGACTACAGAAATATTTCCGAATATAATGCAGGTTGGCTGCACAATAGTAGCGCTTGTAAAAATTAAATTACCTGGCGAACTCAAGAAAGCAATAGAAGAAGCAGTGCATCCATTTGCATCTTTCACAACCACAGTATAGGTGCCTGAAGAAAGTGATGAAAATAAATTGGAGGAAACAAAAGTATTTCCATTGATAGAATAAGTAAATGGATTTACACCGCCGGCACCATTGACTGTAATGCTTCCAGTATTGCCTGCACAACTAGCTTGCACAATACCTAAAGAAGATACAATGACTGAACTGATGGATGAAATCTGAATGACGGTATCTTTCGTACAGTTATTTGCATCTTTTACATGAATCGTATAAGAACCAACACTCAAATTAGGGAAAGTACCGTTATTTTGAAATGCGCCAGCATTGAGTGCATAATTGAGAGTAGGTGTTCCACCAAAAGCGAATGCAACAATGGAGCCATTATTCATACCACAAGTTGTATTGGTAATTGTAATGCCATTAAAAAAAAGTGGACCAGGTGAAGAAATGAAAATTACAGTATCTTTCACACAACCATTGACATCCTTGACATGCACAATATAATTGCCTGTACCTAAATTAGAAATAGTATTACTCGTCGAATACGCAGCGGCATTCACTGAGTAAGTATAAGGCGAATTACCTCCACTAGCGTTCACAGTTACAGAGCCAGTGTTAGCGCCATAGCAACTTAAATTAGTCAATACCACACTGGTAATTACCATTGGTTGTGGTGCTACTAAATTAACTATAGTATCATCAACACAACCATTCTGATCTTTTATGCTAATGGTATAAGTACCTGCAGTTAATCCACTGAATACATTATTGGATGTATAAGTTCCACTATTAATTTTATACGTGAATGGGCTTGTTCCACCATTAGCTGTAGCAGTGATTAAACCACTTGGCGTTCCTGCACAACCAAATTGCGTTGTTACACTTGCAGTAATTGCTTGATTGACAGTGAAATTTATGGACGTTCCTACTGCCATCACATTATTGCAATTATCAATCATTGTATTTCCATCACTACCATTGACTACAGACAATGTATAATTTCCTGGGGGTAGTGGATTGGAAAAATTGAGATTAAATAAATTAGAAAAATTGCTTCCGGCTAAACATGCTGCACTACTGGCAGAAGTAATGCTTGCGGCGGCAGGGGTTAAATTAAAGTCGGTTCCATTTGTAGCAAAAGAACTGCATTGGATATTTTCGTTCAATAATATTTTCATCGATGATGGGCCATTACAAGAGACTGCGATAGTATCACTTTTGATAAAGGGTAAGGTGTTGTCAATTATTTGGCAAGTAGATCCAGTAAAATCTAAAGTATAACCACTTGTACTTCCAGATGAATTATTAATTAGGATTACAAATGTTTGTCCTGCAACAACAGGAATAGCACTACTGTAAGATCCGCCACCAGCACCGATGGAAGGTAAAGTTGACGAAGTGGATAAACCAGTTAATCCACCAGCAGTTGAGTTGGGTAATGAAGCATAATTACATCGGATAGGAGTTAGTCCATTACCTATTGCACTACATGCTTTATCGGTCAAATCCCAAACGGCAAAATCATAATCACTAGAAACGGTAGGTGTTATAGAAAATATTAAATTACCTGATGTAGATGCATTAATAATATACCAAACGGAATTGTTTTCTCCGTGGTTAAACAACCTTGGTTCGACGGATTCAATTCATTCACAGTTCCAAATCCAGTATAGGAATTATTTTGAATATAAACATTTTGGCAAACTGGAATTGCAGCCATACAGTTTTGCACAGCAGCTTGTCCAAAACAATTGGTAGTGATGAATAAAACACAAATAGATAGTAGAATATTTTTCAATCGGAGTAAGATGAGTGATAAAGGTACGCCACTTTTTAAAATCGCAAATTATCTAATTTTATTTGGCGTTGATATTTGACATTGTTGTGACAAAAATGGAGATGGATATTTCTGTGATATTTTATATTTAATATACAACATAAGGTATGCAAATTAAAAAACCTCTGTAACTACTATCTAACAGCAGCTACAGAGGTTTTTTTAATTGTATTTTATATTATTTTTTTTCTTTAGCAGAGCCAAATGTATATAAAACACCTAATTGCAATCCACTCATAGAGATAGTTTCATCTGATTCTTTTTCGATATTAACCAAACCAATATTCAATCGTAAATTAACACCAATATTATTTGTAATCATATAACCAGCGCCAGCAGCAGCACTAAAATTCATACTATTAAACTCTTCTTTTACATCTTCACTATCACCATCTACTTTCATTTTTGCAGAAATAAGTAATCCAACTTGTGGTCCTACTTCAAAAAACAATTTACCAGTTTGATAATTTAAAAGAACTGGAATATTAATAAAAGAAGTGTTTAAATGAAAAGTAGTACCTAAAAAATCTTCTTTTGCGCCTTCAGCAGAGAAACGCAAAGCTGGTATTAGGTTCAACTTTTCAGTAAGAGGGATAGCGCAGTGTGCACCAATGTAAAAGCCAGGTTGAGGATCAGATTCTACATCTTTACCCATTAGATTTGTAAAATTAGCTCCAGCGTTAGCGCCAAATCTGATTTGGGCATTAGAAACGAAGGAAGTCAAAAGGATTGCTGCGAAGGCAAATAAACATTTTTTCATGATATATAATTTTTTTGCAATGTTAAAGGATTTTTTAAAATCAGCACTTTCTGAAGTCCCTTTTTTTCTTAATCAAATGTTGTTCTATCGCTAATTAATAGTTGCCACTCATCACGCAAATTCTTGAGATTAATAGTTTTAGTCTTTCCTTTTTAGTCGATACAATAAAATTAAAAAAGAATACACTTACATTTGGTGCAATGAATAAAAGTTTAGTATTTAAGATTGGTGCACTTACCTATTTATGCCTTTTCATTTTTTCTGTCGTTTTTTACAAGGAAAGAACTGTCATTTTAGACGCTTCCTTTCAATTGTTCAATATACTTAAAACAGGCTCTTTAGCCATTCAAGTCAATCGATTTGGCGCAGCTTTTACACAGATATTTCCTTTACTTGCATCTAAAATGTTATTGCCATTATATCAAGTTGCAGGCGCTTATTCTGTGGGTTTTATACTGTATTATTTTACCTGTTTTTTGATTATACTTTTTGGTTTTAAAAGTGAAAAAATCGCATTAATTCTTGTGTTTTTTCATACACTCATTGTTACACATTCTTTTTATTGGATACAATGTGAATTGATACAAGGCGTTTCTTTCACACTGGTATTTGTTGCTTTTGTTGAACAGCAAATACAAAGAGAAAAAGTAAATTTAGCGTTCTATATTTTACTTCCTTTCTTCTTCATCACCATTGTATTTTTTTACCCCTTATTGCCATTTGTATTATTTTTTGCGCTGATTTATTTTGGCATTCATTACAAATCCAAACTTAAATTCTTGTCCTTTCTTTTAGGATTTTATTTGCTTTTATATGTTTTAAAAATTACGTTTTTTAAAACTGATTATGATACTAGTGCGATGGATGGCATGAAAAATATTCGATTGCTTTTTCCACACTATTTTGATCTTCAGTCCAATATTCATTTTCTGCAATATTGTCTTCACGATTATTATGCTTTACCCATTTTACTTATTGCATCTATCATCTTTTATGTCCTTCGAAAAATGGTTGCAAAATTATTTTTGCTGTTATTCTTTTTCTTTGGATTCTTATTTATCGTAAATGTATGTTTTGCACAAGGTGCTGAACAATTCTATTTAGAACCACAGTACACCATACTTTCCGTCTTTCTTGGTTTCGTTATTGCGTTCGATATTTTGCCTGCTATGCAACAAAGTTCATTGCGCCTTGGAATGGTCCTATCACTCATCATAATAAGTTTAGCTCGCATATTTTATACCCATTATGCTTATACAGATAGATTGAACTGGTATCAAAATGTGTTGGACACTACTGCAAAGGACGAACACAAAAAGATCATTCTTGCTACATCTCAAGTGCCAATGGATAAAATAAAAATGGGTTGGGGAAGTTCGTTCGAATTTTGGTTATTGTCTACTTTAGAAACTGGTATAACTCGTTCCATCATTATTGAAGGACGTCCGAATGAATTTGATGATGGATTAAACATGCATGACTCCTTCATTATACAATGGGGAGCTTATCCTTATTCGGATTTTCATTCGCCTTATTTTCATTTTGAAGACACGACGGCTTATGTCAAAAAATAAAGGTTAAGAATGCAAAAAAGTTTAGAACAGCCCATTATTACCTCCTTTGCTGGACTACCTTAAAAGGCATTCGACATTTTGAAGGATTGTGCAATAAATTAACCCTTTCAGGGATACGATACATTTTATCAAGGCGGTTTTTCTATTCACATTTAACCCTTTCAGGGATATAATACATTTTGTCATTGCGATTTTCTATAATCATATCATCCCTACAGGATTTTAATACTTGAAATGGGTGCTAGTTAATTAGATAGACGCTTCGAAATTCAAACCCTGAAAGGGTGAGATGATTATAGATAAAACAACAACCCTTTTGGATTTTTGAACCCAGTATGGGTGACATGATTATAAATAGATAGGTAATAAAGGTATAGGAGGCTATTTGGGTAACCCTAAATACAGCATTATTTATCCTGATCTCTATTATTCCTGGTTTGCAATATGGCAATATCTGTCAGCATGATTTGATAAACAGAATCTAATAAAGTTGGATGATTTGTATACCAATGTAAGTCTTGTAAAAATTCTTTTTCATTCAGTTGGTATTTCTTCAATATACCAGCATGGTATTTACGCAATGAATCTTCATTCTTTAATGTATAATGGTCTATTGGCTTTGGCATTTGTTGGGCATAAGATTCTGCTAAATGCATTTCCAATAATACTTTACTCATTTCGTCAACAGAAATAGGTGGCTTATCTGTTTGACAGCACACCAAAGAGCAAAGCAGAATAAAAAATAATAAATAGGTTCTTGTCATTTCCATTTGGATTACTTCATCAACTCGGCATATTTACCAGCATTGGTTACATCCAATTGTGATATAATCGGAATCAAGGTTTGCTTTTCAGTTGGTGAGCATTTTGCAAGGTAATTTTGAATTTCTTCACTTTTAGCATTAAAGAAAAACTGCATCCACATGCTCGATGGGTTTTCAATATTTACTTGTTGCAAAATTGGAAATAATTTGTTCATTGTGCTTCTTGCTAAATCAGCATCTGTGGTCATCATGTCCAAACCAAGACGATGATATTTATAAAATACATCTCGCATATTTACAAAACGATTATTTTCAATTTGGTCAATCAGCCAAAATCTATTTTTTTGTTTCTCTGTTCCTTTCCAGCCAGATATAGCACTATTTTCTGGAGCATTATTGGAAATATTCATGGCGCGGTCAAAATATTCGGTACCGCCTTTTAAAGAAAAACTATCGAAGTCGAGACCAATGATCACATAACAATAAAATGCAATAATTGCAGATAGATTAGAGCTCAATGCATCACTTCCTACAATTCGGTTGTCATTAAATTCGATGGCTTGATACTGGGTATATTTAATAGCAAAATCATTGTCTACATAATTCACTAAGGAAGAAGTATACGTAGTGCCATAAACTGGTCTACTCGCTTGCATGGATATTTTTCCAGTATAACCGCCTTCAATGCCTTCAATAGTTTTGGTCAGAATAATGGTAAAAACACATTCTATTCTTTCTTTTTGTAAAAATTCGGATTGCCCCCAATGTCTGGTATTTATGAATTCTGTGATAGATTGCTCCATCGTTTTAAACACTTTTGGATCCGTGCCTTGTATCTGATCTCCAAGTACTATCACTTTACAATTTAATTCTTGCGCCATTAAAAAATGACAAGAGAATAAAAGACAACAACAAAAGATTATTTTTTTCATGTAGTACGTTCAATTATTTTTTCAACTATATCTAAGGCAACTTCGTTTTTTGTCTTGACAGGAAATGCATGCTCTTGCCCATTTTTTTCAAAAATAGTAATTTTATTGGTATCCAATCCAAATCCAGCGCCTATATCATTTAATGAATTTAAAACGATGAAATCCGCATTTTTATCTTTCAATTTTTGCAAAGCATATTTTCTTTCTTCTTTATTTTCTAATGCAAACCCAACCAAAAATTGATGTTCTTTTTTTATACTTCCTAGATGTCGTAAAATATCTTTTGTCTTCGTCAAAGCAATAGTAAACACATCTTCTTTCTTTTTAATTTTTTCATTGGCAATTTCCGTAGGCGTATAATCTGCAACTGCTGCGCTCATGACGGCAATATCGGCATGTTCAAAATGAGTAGTAGTTGCTTCAAACATGGCTTGTGCAGAAATGACGCGAGTTACTTGTATATTTTTATTCGAAGTGTGGACATTACTTGGTCCAAGTATAAGTTGTACCGAACAACCTTCGTTGGCTAAAGCCTCTGCAATTGCTAATCCCATTTTTCCGCTGCTGTGATTTCCGATGAAACGTACAGGGTCTATATTTTCGTATGTAGGACCAGCAGTAACTATTGCTTTTTTATTTTCTAATCGAAGTTTTTTTTTAAGAAAATTAGAAACAGATGAAAAAATTTGTTCTGGTTCTACCATGCGTCCAGTGCCGATCAAGCCACTGGCAAGTTCGCCATATTCAGCTTCTAAAATAGTATTTCCATAAGCAGTAAGTGTGGCCAAATTATTTTTTAGAGAGGGATGCTTCCACATATCTTCGTCCATGGCTGGGGCTATCCATACTGGGCAAGTAGCGGATAAATAAACAGACAATAATAAATTATCACAAATCCCATTTGCCATTTTTGCGATGGTATTGCAAGAGGCTGGAGCAATAATCATAATATCTGCCCATCTGCCAAGTGCCACATGATTAGCCCATTCGTCATTGCTAGATAATTCAATGAGTACGCTATGTTTAGACAAAGTACTCAATACCAATTGACTTACAAAATCCTTTGCTGCAGGTGTCATTACAACTTTTACTTCGGCACCAGCCTTGATAAATAATCGAACTAAGAATGGTATTTTATAAGCGGCTATACTTCCAGAAATACCTAGTAGAATTTTTTTGCCTTGCATCAAACAAAGATGCAACATTTAAGGATAAAAGAGGAGAATAGAGTTGATAAATTTGTTTAAGGATGTGCTTCAGAAAAATGGACGAATTCTATTTTGTAGGGGAATATTTCTGCATTGGACAGATTAATTTTCACCTACATAATGCAACGTTCCTTCGGTAAATTTTGACTTTTTCTTCCGGTAACTAAAACAAACTAGTACTCATTCTTTCTTTGGTCGCTTTATTTTGAAACAAGTTAAGGCTTTTGTCTTTGAAATGGAAACCTGCATTGAGTTATGTCTAAGCACTTTTACACAGTTAGCCTGTAAAAAAAACGTCCCAAAATTGGGACGCTTTAGTTTATTAGGTTTCATTTATGGATTA
The DNA here is from genome assembly GCA_945878115.1 of Chitinophaga pinensis. GTDB lineage: Bacteria > Bacteroidota > Bacteroidia > Chitinophagales > Chitinophagaceae > OLB11. The sequence goes on from CAMDVD010000001.1 coordinate 79,533, forward strand.
CATTTTTAATGCTTCCGTTTTTTTATTATTTCAAATTGTAACAATCTGCTTGCATCACTTTTACCCATGCCTTTACAAAATCGTGTACAAATTTTTCTTTGTTGTCGTCTTGTGCGTAAACCTCTGCGTATGCACGCAGTATGGAGTTTGAGCCAAATACTAAATCCACTCGTGTTGCAGTCCATTTTACCGCTTTAGTTTTTCTATCAACTATATTGTACAGATTATTAGCAATAGGCTCCCAAGTATAATTCATGTCGGTAAGGTTAATAAAGAAGTCGTTACTTAAAACACCTTCTCTATCTGTAAATACACCATGCTTACTTCCGCCGTGATTTGTTCCCAATACACGCATACCGCCCATCAAGACAGTCATTTCTGGAGCAGTTAGTCCCATCAATTGCGTTTTATCCAAAAGAAGTTCTTCTGGTTTTGCATCATAGTCTTTTTTCAGCCAGTTTCTATATCCGTCATGAATAGGTCCTAATACTTCGAACGATTCGATGTCTGTCATTTCAGCACTTGCATCGCCACGACCTTGTAAGAAAGGGACTTGTACAGAAACACCTGCTTGATGTGCTGCTTTTTCCACCGCTGCACTACCACCTAGTACAATTAGGTCCGCCATACTAATTTTTTTGGATAAGCTTGTTTGGATTTCGGTAAGCTTATCCAATACTTTTTGTAATCTTTCTGGTTCATTGCCTATCCAATCTTTTTGTGGGGCAAGTCTAATTCTTGAGCCGTTTGCACCACCTCTAAAATCGGAGCAACGGAATGTTCTTGCACTGTCCCAAGCTGTATTAATGAGCTCTGCACTAGTCAAACCGCTATTCATTATTTTTTCTTTCAGTTCTTCAATCTCAGCATCTGACCAAGTATAATCCACTGTCGGAATTGGGTCTTGCCAAATTAAATCTTCTTGCGGCGCATCTGCACCGAGATAGCGACTTTTAGGCCCAAGGTCGCGATGTGTAAGTTTGAACCACGCTCTTGCAAATATCTCTTCAAAATAGGTTGGATTGTTATGAAAATTTTCTGCAATTTTTCTGTATGCTGGATCCATTTTTAGTGCCATGTCAGCATCTGTCATAATTGGGTTTCTGCGAACATTCGGAATATGTGCATCAAAAGGTTTGTCTTCTTCTTTCAAGTCGATTGGCTCGTATTGCCAAGCGCCTGCTGGACTTTTTTTCAATTCCCATTCATGATTTAAGAGAAGATGGAAATAGGTGTGATTCCATTTGTTTGGTGTCGTTGTCCATGCGCCTTCTAGACCACTGGTTACGGTATCTTCTGCGTTTCCTTTTCCTGTTGGATTCATCCAACCAAAACCTTGTTCATGTACGTCGCCTGCTTCTGGGTTAGGTCCCAATTTTGAAGCATCGCCATTTCCGTGAGCCTTACCTACTGTATGTCCACCAGCAGTTAATGCAACAGTTTCTTCATCATTCATTGCCATGCGTTTGAATGTAGTACGCACATCATTGGCCGTTTTCAAAGGATCTGGATTTCCATCTACACCTTCTGGGTTTACATAGATCAATCCCATTTGAACGGCTGCCAATGGATTTTCAAGAGACTCGCTGCTTGCATCTGCATATCGAGATTTTCCAAGCCATTCTTTTTCGGAGCCCCAGTTGATGTCTTTTTCTGGATGCCAAATATCTTCACGTCCACCAGCAAATCCAAAGGTTTTAAAACCCATCGATTCGTAAGCCATATTGCCACCTAAAATGAATAAGTCTGCCCATGAAATTTTGTTACCATATTTTTTCTTTATTGGCCATAACAATCTACGTGCTTTATCCAAATTGGTATTGTCTGGCCAACTATTGAGTGGTGCAAATCGTTGATTGCCTGTATTGCTTCCACCTCGTCCGTCGGCTACACGATAAGTGCCAGCTGCATGCCAAGCCATTCGTATCATTAATCCACCATAGTGTCCCCAATCTGCAGGCCACCAGTCTTGGCTTTCAGTCATCAATTTTTTCAAGTCATTTTTCAATGCTTCCAAATCGAGTTTCATGAACTCTTCTTTATAATTGAAATTTGCGCCAAGTGGATTTGTTTTTACATCTTGTTGGTGCAAAATATCAAAGTTGAGTGATTTCGGCCACCAGTCTGTTACTGATTTATTTGTCACGGTGTTCGCGCCATGCATCACGGGGCATTTTCCTGTTTTTATATTATCCATTGTCTGTATTAATTAAGTTGCAAAATTAGTCTTTGTTGTCCGGTTCAAAACCATACAAATAAAAAAAAATATAAAATTAACTAAGCTTTATTTTCTCCGGAAATTCATCTTCTATCAACATCCTACTTTCTAACTACTCAATACTAACTACTTTCTACTTTTTAGTAGCTTAATCCTATTCTTTGACAGTGCTTATTTTTAAAAAATATTTCCTTAAAATTTTATCCATCGTTTTTCCTTTTGCTAATTCATCAATTAGCTTATCTAAATATCGAACCTTTTTCATTAATTCATCTTCAATATCTTCGATGCGATAGCCACAAATAACGCCATTTATATTTGTTGCGTTCGGATTAAGCAGTGGCGCATTGGCAAAAAATGTTTCGAAGTCAACTTTATTGTCTAACTGCAATTGCAATGATGTTTCATCATAGTCCGTGAGACAATAAATAATTTCATCTACTTCTTTTTTGGTTCTTCCTTTCTTCTCCGCTTTTTTAATGTAAAGCGGATAAACACTAGCAAATATCATTTTATAAACTCTTGAATTGTCCATTTAGCATATGTTGTAGTTTTTTTTTATGTCTCAGCTCTCCATCATTTTGACGTCGATGTCTTGAAATAACTTTGTCGTCCGCCCCTGTCCCCTGCACCAAAAATTAAAATATGTCCGCTCTCATTCCAGTCATTGTCGACAATTAAATCTCCTTGATTTGTCCATGCGATTCTAATTCTATTCATGTTATGTCTACCGTAAATGATTGGGATTGTTTTGCTTTCGTTTCGTAGAAAGATTTCATAGTATCCTTTTTTATCAAACTGTCCATCAAAGATTTTTTTCTTTACTGTATCGCTGTCCTTGTAAGTCACTTGAAATTTTAAAGAATCATTAGTATGAATGGATACCCAGTCTGCGTTTGTTGGATAAATTTCCAATAAGGTTAGCAGGGTCGGATTGCCATATCTGCGTCCATGAACATTAAATGAATTGTTGTCAACAATTATTGATTTTTTTTTGTCAAAATATTTCATCTGCGATTTTCTAATATGCAAACCTGTCGCGCAAGAGGAGAACAAAAAAGCCATTGCTGTAAATATTGTTGTCTTTGTCAATTGTACTGTCTTTTAATATGCCCCAAAACCTGTACATTTCCAAAACTAAACCTAAATAAGCGACTAAGCAAGTTTCTTCTGCTCAAGTTTCTCAAATCTTAATTCTCAAAAATTAATTGAAGTTCTAATTCGAAAACCATTTCAATAAATCGGGTTTAGATTTTCTTTTCACTTGATGTTCACTCAATGAAACCATTTTTTTCATGGTAGACTTATAGCAGGATAAAGTTAAAAATTTACGCCATAACTATCCAAAAATCATTTACCAATAACAATTTACCATTAGCCACCAATCTTTTCCCTACAACTTAATATTATAACGCTTATTATTTATTTCTACGGTAGCATCATTTTCACAAGTGCCTTCGCCAAAATTAAGCATACGTAAGGCTTTGCCTTGTGGTTGTATTTCTACCTTGCCACGATTAATATATCTGCAAGAAACTTCTTTAATTATTGGTTCTGTGATATTGGCTGCGAAATATATTTTATTGGTATTACGTCCTGTACTTTTTCCAGTTATTTCATACACATCGTCTAACCACATTGGCGTGTCTTCACCTACAGTCCAAGTTCTTAGCTCGTTTGCATTCCAATACAATGTATCCAGAATTGCACCTTTTAATATTTTACCATTTGTAGTCAAACTGTATTCTGATTGATTAAAAACATTCAAGCCTTTTTTTAATACATCGCAAGTTCCCATTATCAAGTTGTCATTCACATAGTATTTCTCGAAAGAAATATTGGTGATAGAACCAGTAGAATTATAAACTCCAGTATAAGAAACTAAAATTTTACCTCTTCTGTTTCTACCGTCGTTACACATACAATTTACGGTATCAAAATCAATAACTATGGTACCTGTATTGTGGGTAATGGTAGCGCAATATCCACTTGTTTTATAATTGGAAAGTGTCTCTCCAGTTAATTTTGTAGCCGCATCATCGGCTATGCTTAATGCATCATGATATACAAATTCACTCAGCGCTTCATCTTCTGCCATACTAGTATCTGTATCCCTTTCGCGGACACAAGAACTAAAGCCGATAAGAATGACCAAAACTAAGGTGAAGAATGGAGAGCCGTTTTTTATTTGTTTCATGTTACGTGGTTCTTTTTTACAAAAGCGAATAAAAGTAATATAAATGCTTAACATGACACATTTTTATACAAAAAAAATTTAAGGGTAGAAAGGGACTTCACTTTATAACGAACTACACAAGGTTTAACCACTTACGGCATAATATGCTTACAATGCTTATGCAGTAAGTGTTTTAAAGAAATGAGTTACTATATATGCAGATTTGAAAGTATGGTATAAAAAAATGACTGCTTACAGAAAATGTGTAAGCAGTCATGTATAATGGAGGGAATCTTAATGTAATGTAATCGTATGCGTGTTACCATTGATAAGCACGGTGGCCATATTGTCGCAATTTCCATTCCCGAAATCGATGGTGCGTAATGGTTTGCCAGAGGGTTGTAATTCTACTTTACCTGCACTGATCCAATTGCAACTTAATTCTTTGACCAAGGCTTGTGTAATATTCATGGTGTATGCAATGCCATTCGCTCTTTGTCCACTGCCACTTCCGGTAATTTCGTAAACATCATCTGTCCATGTTGGTGTAGATTCGCCTTGTGTCCAAGTACGTACTCGATTTGAATTCCAAATAACACTGTCACCAGTATTTGCTCTTACTATCATACCATTTACAGCGATATTAAAATAACTATGGTTGGCGGTATTATGTCCCATATTGGTAATTGATTTTGTACCCATCACATGGTTATCGTTTACATAAAAATTATTAAAAGTGATAGTGTGAACTGAACCCGAGTCGCGATAATGCCCTGTATAACTAATTAAAATTTGACCTCTACGGTTTCTACCATCATTGCACAAGCAGTTTGTCGTTCCAAAATCAACAGTAATAGTCCGTGGGTTCGAAAGGGTATCTTTGGTTACTGTTGCGCATGCACTGGATGTTTTGTAACTGCCTAAATTGTCGCCACTATTTTTAGTTGAGGCATCATCGGCAATATTTCCGGCGTCGTTGTACACAAACTCACCGAGTGCATTATCGCTTGCCATTTCTGTGTCGGCGTCATTAGCGCTTGTGTTTCTCACTTTTGAGCAAGAAGTGAAAAATACTATACAAGTCAATGCTATCAGCACTCCTGTACATTTTAATGTGTTGTATTTCATATTTTTAATTTTTTAGGCGCCTATGACGGTATGTTTATTTTAAAGTTTAATTTGCAGTTAAATTATAAAAAAAAGAATTTGATACTATTTAAATTTGTAGTTTTAAATTTTATAGGATTCCAGCGAGTAAACATACATGAAAAAGAGAGTAGCCATTTATGGCAGTACAGGTTCTATTGGCACACAAGCATTAGAAGTTATCAAAGAACAATCAGACATATTTCAATTAGAAGTATTGACAGCCCACAGCAACGCAGATTTGTTGATTGCACAGGCAAAAGAATTTAAACCCAATATTGTAGTCATCAGCGATGAGACTAAATACCAAAAAGTGAATGAGGCATTATCGCCATTACATATCAAAGTGTATGCGGGTGAAAAATCCTTGGTAGAAATTGCAGGTAGCGATACCTACGATGTGCTACTAGCGGCTATTGTAGGCTTTGCTGGACTTTCCTCTACTATGGCTGCTATCGAAAATGGCAAAACAGTTGCCTTAGCCAATAAAGAAACTTTAGTGGTTGCTGGCGATTTAGTGACTTCCATGGTGGCACAAAAAGGCGCGAAATTATTACCAGTAGACAGTGAACATTCAGCCATATTTCAATGTCTATTGGGAGAACAAAATAACCAAATTGAAAAAGTAATTCTTACTGCCTCTGGCGGTCCATTTTTAGGTAAAAAAACCAATTTCTTAATCAATGTAAAAAAAGACCATGCCTTACAACACCCGAATTGGAGCATGGGTGAAAAAATAACCATTGACTCTGCAAGCCTGATGAATAAAGGCTTGGAAATGATAGAAGCAAAGTGGTTGTTTGGTTTGCGCAATGAACAAATAGAAGTAATAGTACATCCTCAATCGATAGTTCATTCTATGGTACAGTTTGTAGATGGTAGTTTGAAAGCGCAAATGGGACTACCAGATATGAAGCTTCCTATTCAATATGCACTTGCCTATCCAGGTCGTGTACCCAATACGCACAAACGTGTAGAATTTAAAAATTACCCGTCCCTCACATTTGAAGTGGCAGATTTCAAAACATTCCGTAATCTTGCACTCGCAAAAGAAGCCATGATCAAAGGTGGAAATATGCCTTGTGTATTGAATGCAGCAAATGAAATAGTTGTTGAAGCTTTCCTTAAAAATAAAATGGGCTTCTTAGAAATGAGTGATGTAATTGAAGCTTGTTTAGAAAAAATTAGTTTCATCGCAAAACCAAGCTTGCACGATTACATGGAGTGTAATACGGAATCCAGAAATTTGGCTACCTCATTAATTAAAAAATAGAAAAGAATACATGCATTTATTAGCAATTGATTGGGCTTTAGTTGGCACAAAAGTCGGGCAACTTATTTTATCATTAAGCATACTCGTTATCCTTCATGAATTCGGTCACTTTATTACAGCACGTTGGTTTGGTTGTCGTGTCGAAAAATTTTATTTATTTTTTGATCCTTGGTTTTCCCTTTTCAAAAAGAAAGTAGGTGATACTGAATATGGCGTTGGTTGGTTGCCACTGGGTGGATATGTAAAAATATCTGGCATGATTGATGAAAGCATGGACAAAGAAGCCATGGCATTGCCTCCTAAAGAATGGGAGTTTCGCAGTAAGCCAGCTTGGCAAAGATTAATTATTATGTTGGGTGGTATTATCATGAATGTGATTGTAGCAATCGTTATTTATTCCTTCGTTCTTTTAAAATGGGGGTCTGATTCTATTCCTATGTCTTCTGTAAAAAATGGCGTTTATTTTCAAGATAGTTTATATAGCAGAATCGGTTTCGTGAATGGCGATAAAATACTTTCTGTCGATGGTAATGCGATTGAGTCTTTAGATGAAGCACCGCTAAAAATTTTCATGGGTAAATCGGCTGTGGTAGATAGAAACGGTTCTCAAATCACGCTTAAATTTCCGGAAAGTTTACTAGGTACATTGGTAGAAAATAAACGAAAAGGAACAAATCTATTATTGCCTCGAATGCCTGCTATTGTTGGCTCTTATGATGGTATCAACGAAAAATCACCTTCACAAGAAGCAGGCGTGAAAGATGGCGATGAAATATTGACAGTGAATGGAATTCCTGTAACCTTTTATGATGAAATAAGACCAATATTAGTAAACAGTCCTCGCGACTCCGCAACGCTTTTGATTAATAGACAAGGCAGTCAGGTTTTAATATCTTCTGCATTAACTGCAGAGAAAAAACTTGGACTTCCTTTCATTACGGATTTTAAAAAAATGGAAGCTTTAGGTATTTGTAAAAACATACACAAAGACTATTCCTTTATGGAATGTTTCCCAGCAGGTATAGCCTTGTCGCAAAGAAAATTGATAGACTATATCGGACAATTTAAAAAAATAGTACAACCCAAAACTGGTGCCTACAAAGGTCTGAGTGGATTTAAAGGAATTGCCAATGCATTTCCTAGTACTTGGGATGCGCACGACTTTTGGAGCATGACCGCATTGCTTTCTCTTATTTTAGCCTTCATGAATTTATTGCCTATTCCAGCACTTGACGGTGGACATGTTATGTTCACTTTATATGAAATGGTTACTCGTCGCAAACCGAATGAGAAATTCATGGAGTACGCACAAATGGCAGGCATGATATTTCTATTGTTGTTGATGTTATATGCTAATGGTAATGATTGGTTTGGCTGGGGGAAATAGCCGAGGGTGACATAGTAAAGAATAAAGCTAAGTTCTATTTTTGAAAAAGTAAACTATAGAAATTGGTAAATTCTGACTTTAATATAGAAATAATAGACCTTCATTGGCTAAAAAATGAAGATGACCCAACAGACCTATGCGCGCATGGACATCTATATTTGAAAATAGGTACTCACATTATTTCTGAGTACGAAACAGGTGACTGGACATTAAGTTCTACCGCATTATCCTTTCTAAGGACAATTGAAAATAATTATGTGAAAGATGAATATTCAAATCAACTTTTACCATGCTGTGGTTATTTCTTCATTGCAAGTGAAGATCAAAAAACGGTTATTATTCAAGGGTGTAATATTGGAATTGATTGGAAAATCATTCATCAAGACAACAACACGATAAAACATATTTTTGATAATGGTTATGAAGTAATTATAGATAAAGAAAAATATAAGAAAAAAGTCATAGGCTTTGCAGACAAAATAGAACAGTTTTTTAATGATAGCCAAACAAAAATTATTCCTTCAGATGATTTTGACAGAAGAGGCTATTTAGCATTTTGGAAGGAATGGAGAGATTTGCGTGATAGATGGAAATAAATTGGCACATAATATTTAGCAATTCTACTATCAGGCGCTTAGTACTTTTTCAATCTCCTTTTCTTTCATCATCTTTTAGATCTCCATCCAAACTGAATTCTTCTAGACTCCTCAAGAAAGTTGCATGCAGTCCATTACCTGAAAGCTTTCCAGACAAATCCAATTTTAGGAAATTATTGAATTTGAATAAATTACTACTTACATTTGAATTCAAATAATAGCTATGACAACAATTGATATTAAAGAGCAATTAATAAGTAAAATTCAAGTGACTGATGATAAGGAAATATTATCAGGCGTATTGGAGCTATTAGAATTTGAGTTGAACAACATGGACACTTATACGCTTACTGATTCACAAAAGCAATCTATTGCTTTATCCAAGAAGCAAATAAAAGAGGGACTTGTGTACTCCGAGGAAGAAGCCGATAAATTAACTGACCAATGGCTAAACGAATAGAGTGGACTGATAATGCGCTAAGAGAAAAAGTAGAGATATTAAAGTATTGGAAAAAAAGAAATAAATCAGAAGATTATAGTAAGAAGCTTAATGGTCTCTTCAAAAATGCAGTAAGAACAATTCAAAAGCATGCAGCGTTAGGCAGGCCAACAGAAGACCCCGAAGTAAAAAATATCTTAGCTCGAGATTATCTAATATATTTTACTGAAACAGATACATGTATTACTGTTGTGCATATACTGGATGGAAGGCGAAATCCAGATAGGTGGAAATATAGACCTAACAAATAAGCGTGAGGTAACAAGACGCAATTGTGCAATAGCGGTCAATTAGTTTTTTCAATCCTCTTTTCTTTCTTAATCTTTTGGTTCTCAAACCAAATTGAGTACTACTAAATTCTTTGCCTGACTTATTGCCAAATCCATTTTAATAAAATCAAAAATCCCCCTACCTCGGAATCTCAATACCCTTAATAATTTCGTGAATCAAATCTTCGGTAGTCGTACCGTCCATTTCTTTTTCTGCCGATAAAGAAATACGATGTCTTAATGCTGGAATGGCTACATGGATAATGTCCTCTGGCGTTACAAAATCTCTATTGCGCAATGCTGCCAAAGCTTTGGATGTATTAAGTATGGCAATAGATGCACGAGGGGAAGCACCAAGTAGTAAACCATTATGCGATCTAGTTTGATGTACAATTTCTGCGATATATTCCAACAGTTTATCTTCAATATTTATTTGTGAAACCAGCGAACGTAAATGATTTAGTTCTTGCACATCCATCACTTTCTTCACTTGATCTATCATCGTATGCATGCTATAATGATGTAAATGTCGACGCAGAATATCCACTTCTTGTTCCAAAGATGGATAATCAACAATCAATTTAAAAGTAAACCGATCTAATTGCGCTTCGGGCAATTGATACGTACCTTCATGCTCTACTGGATTTTGTGTTGCAATGACCATGAATGGTGGCGACATTACATAACTTTGACCATCAACCGTTATAGTCCTTTCTTCCATTACCTCAAACAATGCAGCTTGGGTTTTAGCTGGTGCTCTATTAATCTCGTCAATCAAAACGATATTACTAAAAATAGGTCCTTTCTTAAATTCAAATTCAATGGTCTTTGGATTAAATACATTGGTTCCCATTACATCACTAGGCATCAAATCGGGTGTAAATTGGATACGCGAAAAATCTACATCTATCGTCTTCGCAATGAGTTTTGCGATGAGTGTTTTAGCAATGCCTGGCACACCTTCTAGTAAAATATGTCCGTTCGATAAAATGGCGACCAGCATCATTTCTATCGTATCTTTTTGACCAACGAGTACATTGCCAATTTGCATTTTTAATTCATATACTTTAGCATGTATTGATTGAATATCTATTCTATTTTCAAAAGGGATGCTTGCATCTTGTTCCATATTACATGTATTTTTTTAGTTGTTTATAAAGCAATGAAATATCCGTTGTACTCAGCTTTGTAGCGGCACGAATATAATTCAAATAAGAAATAAAAGCGTGAATGTCTGTAGCCGTATGATTTGTCTTTTGCGCCAAAGCTTTTTCAAATTCTTCATCCAATTGTTTGGTCTTGATACCATATTTACTTCTTATATTTTCTAAATAATAGGTAATCATTTTTTCAGCCAAATTAGAATGATCACTTTTGTTGAAATAAAGTAAGCCGACTGTTTCTGTAAAATCTAATGATGAATTATGTAATGGCGGTATAATAGGAATGAATTTTTGTCGGCGTTTACTTTCAAAAACAGTATAAAAAAGTAAGAGCGCAATAAGCAACAAAAACGCATACAACAAAGGTGGCGAATGCCATAAAAATCCAAAATCACTTTCTTCTTTTTCATCTGATTTTCTTTCAATCATACTATACCAGGTGATAGAGCTTGGATATTTGGTAAAGCAGGACATGAGTTGTTCATAATACATTCGATTACTTTCTTGCAGTAGAAAATAATTCGTCATGCAAATTGGATTTCTGTTTATAATCCACAAGCCTCCTTCTGGCTGTATTGCCAACATACTTGCATCTTGTGTTTCATCGCTATAGCCTATCGCAATCGCATCAGAATTTACTTTCCCACTTGGTTGAAAATTATGTTGTATCGATAAGCCATGAAAAAAATACGCATACCGTTTGCCATTAAAAATAATGGATTGTTTTTGCTCTGTAATAGTATCCGTTTGGCCTCCAAACAATGCTGGTGTGCCAATACTGACTCTATTATTTTTTGCATTAAAATAAGATAAAATGGGTTCGCTATAATTCTCCGAAAAAATACATAAGCCATTGCCCAATTTTATGAATTGGGTAATTTGTTCTAGCTCCGAACTGTCCACTTCAAAATTTCGACAGACGACAAAAATGATATTTCCTTTTTGCGTCACAAGATTTTTTGATGTGTTTACTTTTTTAATTTGTTTCATCAAACTGTGTCCTGCAGCAATTTTCGCTTCTGGAAATACATCTTGCAAATGATGATACGCAATATAACAACCGTAAGGATCTTTGCTATTTCTATTTAAATTAACATGCCAATTCGTTTTCTTTTTTTGCGCACACGACATCAGCAAGCCAAAAGCAAATAAGACAAGGAATGGAAGTATATATCTTTTCACGTTAGGTTAAATCTTGTATGAATTGATGATAGAATTGCTTGAGCTTCTTGTACATTTCTTCGTTCACCGTAAAATGCCCATACCATATATAATCGAAATAGGTCGTCAATTGCATGAATGATTTTTCGTATTTTGTTTCGCGAAGTTCTGCAACATATTCCCAATTTGTTTTTTCTATTTCGTAAGAAATAATATTTTTATCATTCAAGCTTCGCAAGGTTTGTAAATATAAAATTTGAATGGCCGTTCTGTAATCTGGTATAGCTTCCGCTTCTTGTACTGCTTTTTCCCAAGCTGAAAATTGGGTTACATTTTCCCATCTAATATTTTCTACTTCGGTTTTCTTTTTTCTGCGCGAACGGAAATAATTGAATTCGCTGTTGGTAAAAATATAATAGAGAATAAATAGAAGAATGAAACCAACTATGCCAAACAAGAGGACTTTAAAAACCGTGGCATTAAAGACAGTTTCTAAAAAATCAAAACGTGGTGGTGTGAAAGGTTTATCTTTCTTGTTCTTTTTCACTTCCTTTTCAAGGGTATAAACAAAGGAAGAATCTCTAAGTATATTTTCCCAATGGGCCTTTGCTATTTGACGCAATTCACTGGTGTCATTGGTATTTGTTTCTGTGCTTTTGTTAGAATTGTCATTGTCAGGAATATTTTCTTCTTCTGTATTGGATGAATCAACAGGAATATTTGTAATAGTATCTACAGAAGCATGATCATCCTGTTCATAGATTTTTTTTTCCATTTGCGCAATGCTATCCGCAGCCTGTGCCGAGCTTTGCATGGGATAGTAAAGGCCTATCATCAAAACGATATAAAAAATAATTTTTCTCATTTACGCATCCGGGAAAATTACTTTGCCTTTTTGGATTTGAATGCCAGATTTTTTTAGCAATATAGGATAAACAATAAAATACCAAATGATGGTGGCTGCAGAAGCAACTAAAATAAGGATACTTAACCACACCGGCATTTCGGTGTGACGAGTGACAAAGCCTTCAAAAAAGGCCGCCAATAAAAAGAATGGGATAAGACCAAAAATAACTTTGACAGAATCTTTGGCACCAATTCGTAACGATTCTATTCTGGAATAAGTGCCCGGAAATAAATAGGCATTGCCCAAAATAATTCCTGCTGTACCTGCTATTACAATGGCAGATATTTCTAATGTGCCATGTATCCAAATGACGAGTACGGACTGCCAACCTAATCCTTTGGAAAAGAAATAATATTGAAAACAACCCAACATGATACCATTGCTGAACAACATATATAAAGTGCCTATGCAAGCCAATATACCCATAACGAATGTCATTAAAGCAACACGAATATTGTTGGCAGCGATATTCACAAACATACCGAATTCATTGCCTTGTTTATACACCCCAAATGGATCTCCCTTTTGAATATTGTCTTCCGTCATATCCACATAAGCATCACCCATTATGCTTCGTACCACGCTGCCATCATGCATGCTACTGAACACGCCTATCAAAACAGACAGAATAAAAAAGCACATGGTAAACAAATAAATGCGATGATACTTCGCAAAAAGTAAAGGTAATTCGTAACGCCAAAAAGTAATGAGTCTACCGTATTGATGTTTTTCATTTTGGTACAAATAGCCAAATTGTTTTGCGGCTAATCCATTGATATATCGTGTGGTTTTACTCTGCGGATAAAAGGTTTTGGCATAACTCAAATCGTCTATCAAATGAATGAATCGATCCGCTTGTTCATCCGGATTATCCGTCTCTTCTTGGTACTCCTTCCAACGATCAATATTGTTACTAATAAACTTCCCTTCTCGCATGAGGCACAATTTAATGTAGAAATATTTCTTATAATAGAATTTCTATTACTTTTACTGCATGTCGCTTTTGCAAGTCAATACCGCATTCAATATTAATCTTCAATTTGAAACCGCGCCATTTCATTATAGGCTCTTTGCCTGGTTGATTGATTTGGTTATTTTGATTCTCTTTTTGCGCATCATGTTTTACTTCTTAGATTATTCTTTTGATATTTCAAATGCAAGTCAATATGGACTAACAGAAATATTCGTATTCATTCCATTCTTGCTCTATCATTTGCTTTGCGAATTATTTATACACGGTCAAAGTATCGGCAAATTAATTTTAGGCATTAAGGTCGTAAGCCTTACTGGACGAAGCGCTTCGGCGAGTCAATCACTATTGCGTTGGTTGATGCGCTTTTTGGATTTTGGTATTTTATGGGGATTCGTTTTTTTAGTATCTGGGCAATCTGTACTTGGCACCATATTGGTTTTGGGTTGTATTACTTCTTTCATCTTATTTGTTTCTACAAAATATAACCAACGCATTGGCGATTTATTGGCGGAGACGACAGTAGTGCGCAAAAAGTTGCCGTATAAATTAAGTGATACTATATTTCAAGATTTGGATACGAAAGGTTATCGTGTTTTCTTCCCAGCTGTGATGCGGCTTTCCGACAAGGATATCAATATCATTGACAATGTGGTAAAAAATCACCAGAAGGCAAGTATAGAAGGCTATGTACAAACAGTGGCTTTCAAAATAAAATCGGTACTTAAAATCGAAACCGATATGCCAGATGAAATATTTTTGGAAACCTTATTGCGCGATTATAATTATTTGAGTAGGAAGTAGTGTATACTAAAAATAGTTACGTCCTGAAATTGCAATGAATTCATTTGGGCGGCATGCACGCTTTACGTTCCAATCTTTTTGCTTCAGAGCAAGCAAAAAGGATTTCCACTGCAATCGTTGCCGCAATACAACTTCTGCTAAAGACTAGTTTTCTGCATGCATTTTTAATTGCTTGATTTATCGGTTTGATTCTCACCAACTGAAACTAAATACATCAATTTTTTTCAAAAATATTTTATCGAATTCTGCTTATATAAAACAAATTCATACTACATTATTCTATCACTAATTTACGAACATACTCATTCACTTTTAGCAGATAAATACCTTTCTTAAAATGAGATACGTCTATTTGATATCGAGAGTTTGTGGTTTTAAATTTCTTATTTAAAATTTCTTCCCCCAATAAATTAAAGACACTGAGTTCATTTGCTTGTTGATTCAAAGATTCACTTTCTACAATTAAAAAAGAACTTGCTGGATTAGGGTATATAGCTACTACCTTTTCCTTTTGTACATCGACATTAGCTAAAGGCCAGCATATCGAACCCATATCAGCACCTAAATCATAATCTGGCATATTGGGTGGTGAAGTTAACCCCCCTTGTGCTGTATCTATACGAAAACACTTTCTACAAAACCCACAAGCCACACCCTTATTATCCGGATTATTAATTGTACTGAATTGCGTTAATGAACCGCCATATTTACCAATGTATATTCTATTATTTGGTGCTCTATATAATTGTCCATAATCTTCAAATGCAGCTTGTGTTGTATCAAAGCTGTGTTTTACTCTATACCAAGCTAAACTGCTATCCGATTGCCCATATTCAAATTGATAAATATTAAAAGATCTAGCAATGTATAGGTAATTGCCATTGGCAGAAAAACAAACACCTGTACTAGTACTATCCAATATGCCTTGATTATCCCAATAGGGTACTGTGGTTGAATCTATAGGTGTGTTATATATTTTAGGATTGCTTAGTTCACCACTACATCTATCAAAATCAGCCATAAATAATTTGCAATTATTACCCATTACCGCAGCATATTTTTTACCATCTTTACTAAATGCACTTTGTCCAAATAAATCTACGTAATCCCAAATGGGTTGGGCAAAAGTTTGCAAATAGGGTCCATAAATACTATCCTTAGTCACTAAAAAACGATATATAGTATTTTGTGAAGAACCATGTTTCAATAGCCACCAATCCCTACCATTACTATGCTTACAAGCTTGCATCATTACTTTGCTTATCTCTATATTTTGTAATAATATTTTATCCTTTTCTATCACTTTTCCATTTCCTCCATTCAATTTCATATCTACTACATCACATCTTAATAAATCATAAGGTGCTCTTGTGCTATTAGGGTTAGTAAAATAAATATTATACAAACTATCAGTGACCGTCGGTATAAATACATAATATTCTCCATTTGTTCCTTTAGGTAATATTAATGAGCCTTGGGTACATGGAGCATTAGGTAAGGCATTATGATAATAAATATTATTTGGAACAAGATGATTCGCCTTTGTTGGTGTTATCACCAACAAATTTTTGTTGAATAATTTTATACATCGTTTCTAATTAATTTTAAAGATACTCAACAAAAAATGGATATATCAAATAAGCTTTCAGCATTTATATTATATAAATAAAACAAACCTCGCTCTTCGGAGCGTCCTTCGCTCCGAAGTAATATTCTTTTGCTTTCAGCAAGCTAATCAAATGTTCCTTTTCCGCCCTTGTTGGTGTTATCACCAGCAAGAAGTCTGATTGCGCCCACAAAAATACCCTCATTCTACCTTCGATTTACAAGCATATTGGGCAGGGGCGTGGCGCCAACAACACCTGCCCAATATGCTTGTACATTAGTTCATAATTTCATCTTTATCAATCATTCATCAAACAACACGGAATCCAATACATGTCTAGATTCCTAAAGTGCCTACCAGTAACAGCGCATAAGCCTAATGCGGACTTTAGGAAGTAATTGAACATTTGTAATTCTAGTCATCTTTAGTACTTTTACAAGCTAGTGTTCTTCGAATTCCCGCACTAGGCCAATGCGCGGAACGATGAGACGCATAGCAGTTGAAAAACTTGATGTGATTGGCAGAAATAGCAAAATAGCAAGCGTATTGCCTCTAATCTCTCTTCCCGAAATTGCTCTGTGCTTGCATTGTTGAAAAGTATATATTTGCACCCAATTCAAAAAAAGATGGATAAAAATACACTAGCTGGATTTGGTTTATTGTTATTATTATTAGTAGGTTATATTGTTTATAACCAACAAGCAGAGGCTAAATTTCAAGCTACTAGAACAAAAGATTCAATAGAAAATGCACGCTTACATCCTGTTGCTATTAAACAAGTAGATACCTCAAAACCTGTAGTAGCCAGTGTTGCAGACACATCGCTTATTTCTAGTGGGGTGCCTGAACAAATTTCTGTCATCGAAAATGGAGATATTTCTATTTCGTTTACCAATCATGGCGCATTTGCAAAAAAAGCACAACTTCAAAAATTTAAAACCTTTGATGGCAAGCCATTAATGTTATTTGATGGCAGTAAAAACACCATGGATTATGGATTTAAATCTGTTGCTGGAAGTATCGTGCATAGCAAAGATTTAGTCTTCACCCCGACCATTTCAGCCGATAAAAAATCCATATCATTCGCTTGCCCTGATATGACCATGACCTATACCTTACCAGATAAAGGTTATATGTTGGCGATGTCGGTATTGCCAACAACAGCCGATAAGTCGCAAACTATTTCCTTAGATTGGAAATCAGAATCCTTATTGACAGAGCAAGATAGTACCAGCCAAAAGCAGTACACACAAGTCTGCTATAATTTGGCAGGCGAAGGGTTTGATAAATTCACTATAGATAAAAAACAGGATAAAGATCTGAAGCAATCCATCAAATGGTTGAGTTTTAAACAACATTATTTCAATACCACATTAATTCCTGACCAAGCATTTGTTCTTTCTGGGAAAATAAGCGCAGCGCCTTCTGCTGAAGACACAGCAAAACATACCTTATCTGATTTTAATGCTTCTTTGGTGATGCAATCGCAAGACAAATTAAGTTTCAGATTTTTCTTAGGTCCCAACGATTACCGTTTACTCAAAACCTATAAGACCGATTTAGAAGAATTGATTCCTTTATCTTATGGCATATTCGGGTTTGTAAAATATATCAATATCTGGTTGATATTACCGATATTTTATGGCTTGTCTAAATTCATGAGCAGCTTCGGTTTGGTGATTTTATTTTTGACATTCATCATTCGTTTGTTGATGTCGCCATTCACGTATAAGAGTTATGTATCTAGTGCGAAAATGAAAGCACTTAAACCTGAATTAGATGAATTGAAAGAGAAATTGGGTGACGACAAACAAGCTTATGGCGTTGAGCAAATGAAGCTGTATCGACAAGCCGGCGTAAATCCTTTAGGTGGTTGTTTGCCAGCATTATTGCAATTGCCTGTGTTCTTTGCCTTATTGTCTTTCTTCCCACAATCCATCGAATTGCGACAAGAAAAATTTCTATGGGCAAAAGATTTATCAACGTATGATTCTATTTATAATTTGCCATTTACAATTCCTTTCTATGGCGATCATGTCAGTTTGTTTACGATAGGCTTTGTAGTTACCAGTTTATTATTGGCCTTGTACAGTATGAATATGGCATCCACCGATCAAAATAATCCGATGATGAAGTATATGCCGTTTATCATGCCAGTCATGTTCTTGGGTATCTTCAACAAATTGGCTGCATCTCTTACCTTTTATTATTTTGTATCGAATGCAATTACCTTAGGTTTACAATTTGTCATTCAAAAATGGATAATTGATCCAGATAAAATACATGCGCAAATTCAAGCGAAAAAGAATGAGCCTGCCAAGGAAAATAAACTCATGAAACGCATGGCAGAATTACAAGCACAGAACCAAGCCAAGTTGAAGGCAGGGAAGAAGTAGGTCGCCTGAGCTGCTACAGGGCAATGAGGTATTGTTTGTACCGCTATAAAATATTGGTAGAAAATTTTTAAGTAAAAACAAATTTACTAACCTTATTTTCGTGCAAAATTCAAACAAATGAAACCTGTTTATTATAGTGAATATCTACAGTTAGATAAAATTTTAAACGCACAAGAAGAAGAGAGTAAAAAAAATGGTGTTCGTGCAGATGATGAAATGCTATTCATCATTATACATCAATCGTATGAGCTGTGGTTCAAACAAATATTACATGAAGTTGGCATTGTAAGAGAAACATTTTTCAAACAAAATATTGAAGACAATTCTGCCGAAATGAATAATGCGGTTCATCGCATGAAAAGAGTTGGCATCATTTTACAAATGCTCATTGATAAAATTAGTATCCTAGAAACCATGACACCATTGGATTTCCTAGACTTTAGAGATTTTCTTCGTCCAGCGTCTGGATTTCAAAGCATACAATTTAAAATCATGGAAGCCTTATTGGGCTTGCCTTTCGATCAACGATTTGGACAGCATTATTATACTTCTCAATTGAATCAAACGGATATTGATAAAGTAAAGGATGCTGAACAAGCCGTTTCCTTATTTACATTAGTGAATCAATGGCTTACGCGAATGCCATTTCTTACCGATAAAAAATATTGGCAAGAAGGCAATGACTTTTTTTCTACCTATCGACAAATCTATTCGGATTCACTACAAGAAGGGGAAAAGCAAAATGTGGATACATTCGATACTATGTTTATGCGAGAAGGAACGCCAGAAGGCAAGCGACTAACAACTGCTGCTAATCAGGCAACTTTGTTCATCATGTTATTTAGAGATTATCCATTATTGAACGCACCTTATCAATTTATCAATTGCCTTTTGGATATAGATGAACTGCTAGCGCAATGGCGTTATAGACATATGAATATGGTGCAACGTATGATAGGTCGACGAATAGGTACAGGTGGAAGTACTGGCGCGCATTACTTAAAAGCTGCAGCTGACACACATTATATTTTCAAGGAATTTGCAGACCTTACTTCGTTTTTAATTCAACGAAATAAATTGCCGCAACTACCTACAGAATTGAGTAATGCATTGGGTTATCGGATATAATTGTAGAAGAAGAATTGTATTGCACAAAGTAATTCATACAAAGGTTTTCGCACCATTTCATTATAAAAATAATAACGAAAATTCCGCTAGAAGATTATTTACTTTACAACCTCAAAATGAATACCATGAAAAAAATAGCCACACTCTTGATTTGTATATGCGGTATGCTTTTATCTGCATCGGCACAACAAGAATACTACCGAGCGGATTCGATGATACAGTATAAAATATTCGCAAAAGATACCACCAATAAAATTGCTTTTATCAAAACTATTTCCACTTATGATGAGAAATATCAAATCACAGAAAGACTGGCTTATATCTGGAATCTTAAAACGAATAAGTGGCAAATTAGTACAAAAAATACCTACTCTTATAATGGTAAAGATGTGATTGTGGATGCGTTTAGTGCCGTTCCTACAACAGGTTTGATGAGAAGAAAAGGACGCATCACGTATAAATATTTTTCATACCCCGATAGGTTAGCGGAAATCGTTAATGAAAAAAAGGCGGATTCTTCAGAGGGTTTTCAAGTAACTAGTAGAGAAGTTTTTAAATACATAAATGACACTTTAATATCTAAAGATTATTTTGTAAGTGGTAAAACGTCGTACAAGAAATTCACCACTACCTATACTTATTTAAGGGACAAGATTGAAGAAAAGCGCATTGCTTATCAAGATGCAAGTGGCTTGGCTATTGATTCTACGCTTACGCTACACTTGTACAAAAATGATTTGGTGATAGAACGAGATGTTAAATTTTTCAAAGAAAAACAAGCGAATGTGCGAAACATGATTTCTTATTCTAAGAAGAAGAAAATAGAAAAGATTATGCAAAAATTGGAGAAGACATCAGCGACTCCAGAAAAGTATAAATACCAAACCAAATTTTACTATGACGAGGATGGACATCTGAATCATAAGTTTGAATTTTCTACAGATGAAAAAGGAAACTTTCAAGTGAGTCCTATCAATATGTACGTTCAGTATTATTGCTCTCCTGCATCACCAATCAGTATCAGAGGGATAGGACAAACTGTTATTGATTAATTTTATTTCCTTCCATAAATAATTTCTTTTGATAGACAAAATCACAACCTTGAAAAATATGCTGGTTCAAGCACCGCATGACTGCTTTTTGTGGCATGCGCTTGGATTAGAACACATCAAACGTGGTGAGCTAATAGACGCAATTACAAGTTTCAAACAAGTTCTTGCAGCAGATAAAAATTACGTTGGCACTTACTATCATTTAGCTAAAACCTATGCACTTACTGAACAAATAAATTTGGCGATAGAAACCTATGAACAAGGCATTCAAATTGCCCAACAATTGAATGATAAACATGCTTTGCAAGAATTAAGAATGGCTTTGGAAGACATGGAATAGTCGTAAATATTTTTTTTTATTTAATAAGTACTTATCATTAATTTTGTCACCTATGCATATCCGACTCATCCGAACCTTCTATTTATTTGTCATACTTTTTTTTAGTACTGCTTGCAATTTAAATGGGAAGTCGCCTAATCCAGACAATGCACCAAAATTTGGTAAAGTAGTCTTGCAATATTCGGATACTACCTTGCCAGAATACAAGCGAATGATTTATCGTTTAGATACTTTTTATCAACGTCAAATTGCGACAGGATTCAATGGTAGTGTTCTTATCGGATACAAAGGAAAAATATTATATGAAAGATATTTTGGTATTAGTCAAAAGGAAACAGGCGAAAGATGGAGTACAGAAACGAGAAGTCAATTAGCCTCTACTTCTAAAACATTGACGAGTGGTGCCATCTGCATTCTTAAAGATAAAGGCTTGCTTTCCTTTGATGATTTGGTGACTAAATTTATACCTAATTTCCCTTACCCAACGATTACCTTGCGCATGTTGCTTTCTCATCGAAGTGGACTTGCAGATTATGTGCATTTTGCGGCTGCGCCTAAAGGCAAATTGTATTTAACCAATGAAGATATTGTCAATTTATTTGCGAACAATAAACCTAAATTGCAATTCGTACCCAATACCAGATTTACGTATTGTAATTCTAATTTTGCTATACTTGCTTCTGTGGTAGAACATATTAGTGGTATGCGTTTCGACTACTTCATGAAACGCTTTGTGTTCGGGCCAATTGGCATGGATCATACCTATGTAATTAACCCGAATGAAGAACAAAAATGTAATTCGGCATGCTGCTATAATTATAAATGGGTGATTGAAAAAGATATGCATTTAGATGGCGTCGCAGGTGACAAAGGGGTATACAGTTCAGTACGTGATTTGTATAAGTGGGATCAAGCTTTGTATAGTGGGAAGTTTATTATGCCTTCTACATTGAAAGAAGCTTTTGCACCATATAGTTTTGAACGACCAGGGGTTAAAAATTATGGCTTAGGTTGGAGAATGTTGAACTATCCGAATGGTATGAAAATTGTCTACCACAATGGCTGGTGGCATGGCAACAATACTTGCTTCTATCGATTTATTCAGGACAATTTCACCATCATCGTTTTGGGTAATAAATACAACAAAAACATTTATCATCAACCACAACAAATTTATAATATCGTGATGGGCGATGATCCATCTAAAGCTGAAATGAATACTGAAGAATAAATTCCAAAGGTCAAATTCCAAATTCCAAAAGGGAAAATTCCAAATTCCAAAGAGAACATTTTCAAATTTTGAAATCAACAAATTTTCAAATTAGCTACTTTCTACTATCTACTTTTGACTATCTACTTTCTACTATCAAAGGCTAATCTAAAATTCCAAATTCTTACTACTAACTACTCAATACTAACTACTTCCTAATCCACTCTTCCCTCATACTTCTTTCTTCTAAAAAAGAAAGAGGCACTCGCAAAACACAAGAGCAATAAGATGGGTAATGCTATATTGATTAATTGCCATTGCAATCTTTCTTGTTTGGTTCTTGTCGTATCTAACAAGCGCAATTGCAGGTTTTTATTTCTTGCTTCTAATAATCCAAAATCATCCGTCAAGTATTCCATACAATTTAAGAGGAAGGATTTATTCGCAAACAATTGTTCCGTAAATTTATAATAACCACATTCCAAAGGGCCTCGTGCTTGCACAAAATCATTGGTAAAGACATCCGCATCAGAAACCACAATCATGCTATTCGGTTTTTCGCAAGCAGTCAAATAATTTTGTCTTAATGAATCCATATAGATATCCAAAAAATGTGGGTCCAAACGATTGACATAAGCAGAACCAAATTTGCCTTCCAACAAAACAGCCATCGGAATATTTTTTTCACGAAACATGTCCGCTTGTGGTTTGAATTTTAAATTGGACAAACTGATTCGAACAGGTGAAGGCATACGTCGACTGCGATTGGAAGAGCTTAATAAAATGGTTTTTTTAATCTCCAGATTGGCAATCGTATCTATACTGTTTGCATTTAAAAACATCACCGCATCTAAGTTATTTACGATAGGATGTTTGGAAGTGGAAATACTAAATGGATGATAAACCCAAGGTAATAATTTAATATCCGGTTGATTGCCTACTACGCCAACAGTAACCGGAATAGGATTGCATTGTTGGTAGTCTTCAATTAAATCGGAATTGATACGCACACCATATTTAAATAACATATCATCCAAATTTAATCCATAGTCAACTGCCATACTCGCACCACCACCGCCTTTCAGCGAATCCATATCAAAACGTAATTGATCTAGCATCCATAACATTTTACCGCCATTCATGATATATTGATCTATCTTAAATTTATTTTTTTCATCAAATGCAGAATCGGGTCCGCAGATAATAGCCGCAGAATATATTTTTTGAATCGCAATGGTTTGATTCAGAAAAAGGGTATCTACATCATAATATTTTTCTAAAGTCGACAACATATCAATGGTATTCATGCCAATATGTTCGCCATTGCCAATGATATAAGCAATCTTTTTCTTGTCGGGCTGTATCAAATATTTGATGGCTGAAGCTAATTTGTATTCCAACATCGCTTCAGAATAATTTAGTCTTTCTTGTGGCGACATACTAAGATGTCCTTCCAATAAACTAATCGAAGTTTCTTTGTTGTTGTACGAAATACTTGCAGCAGGAAAAATAATTTTTTCAGAATACCCTTCCTCCTCATCGCCTTGTACTTTTAAATTCACTGGGTTAATTCCTTTTTCCGCTAATTGAGTATAGACTGCATTTTTCCCTTTCTCATCTTTTCCTTCCATGGGATTGATAAATTCAAAACGAATTTTATTGCCACCCACTTCTTTAAACTCTTGCAACACATCTCGCGTGGCCTCGCTCAATCGTTGAAATCCAGCTGGGAAAGTACCTTTTAAATAGACTTCAATTACGGCTACATCTTTCAGATTTTTCAATAAGGTTTTCGTCGGTTGACACAATGAAAATCTTTTTTCAGAAGTTGAATCAAATGCCTTGTGCAATCTGCTACTCGTGATGTTAAGGAGGAGTAGCATAATGCCTACCATCACCAATCTGATCAATGCTTTCCTTTTCGGATGATTTTTTTCGTTCATCGGTTTATACTAAATTTTGAATAAGAGATATTGGGGCGGCATACACGTCCCGACTGTGAACGTCGGGATCCTCCCATGCGAGGCGCATGGTGTGGGCTTTCCGCTGCAATCGTTGCCGCAATGCATCTGCACGTAAAGATTATTTTTCTCATTATATTCCTAGTTTATCTTTTCTTATTATGTTCTCTTTTTGCCAGAAAATTTAATTCCATTTTCTTCTTTCCACTGAAAATCGGGTAGCCAAAATAGACAATGCAATCACGCTTACAAAATAAACGACATCTCTTGTATCTATCAAACCACGACTCATAGAATTATAATGAAACTGCATACCAATTTGGCTAAATATATAATCGGCACCGCCATTAAAAAAAGACATACGGCTAATCGTTTCAAATCCTGCATAGAGTATAAAATTGACAAATATGGAGACCAAAAAAGCAATCACCTGATTAGAAGTGCAGGACGAACATAATATGCCGATACCCGTAAATGCCAAGCTCAAAAACAATAAGCCAATATAAGAACCAAAGATGCCACCAGTATCAATATTGCCTGGCACTACCGACAATCGGGATATGGTAAGCACATACAATAAAGTGGGCAAAAGGGAAAACAGAACCAATACAAAAGACGCGAAAAATTTACCTAAAATGATGTCCTTTTCTTTCAGAGGCAATGTAGATAATATTTCAATGGTCCCCGATTTATATTCATCGGCGAATGAACGCATGGTCAATGCAGGTAATAAAAATAAAAGTACCCAAGGTGCGAAGGCGAAAAATTTATCCATCGTGGCATAACCATAATCCAATATATTACTATCTGGAACTGCCCACATAAAAAATCCACAGACCAATAAAAAAACGGATATGGCGATATAACCAACCAGCGAACTAAAAAAACTGTTTAGTTCTTTTTTGAAAATACTTAGCATAGATTTCTAGAAAGGAAGCAAATATAGTTAGTAGAAAGTAGAAAGTAGTTAGTAAAAAGTCAAAAGTAAAAAATGGCTAGTAGTTAGTAAGGAGTAGTTAGAAGTGAGAATTTGGAATTTGCCTATAGAATTGCTTTTGGAATTTAGGATTTAAAAATTTGGAATTTGAAATTGCCTTTTGCCCCTTGTCTTTAGAATTTTTTCATGCCAGCAGATTATATTTGAATCCACTTAAGCATGATACGCAAAACACAAGTGAGCATAGAGTTTGCGAAAATACTTCGAGATCGAATCCCATGAAAATTATTATCTTTGAAATCAAAATAAAATGAAATGAAAACTCTGCAAGTTCAAATAACTGAAAAAGATTATTCTAAGTACAATTTCCAAGAGAAAGGTGAGATAACATTTGCAATACTTGAGGAATTAATTTCAATTGAATACGCTAAGAAGTCATTATTGAAATGCAACCAAATAGCAGAACAATCAGGACTTTCAGAAATGACGATGGAAGAAATTAATGCTGAAATTAAAGCAGTAAGAGATGCAAAAAATAATACTCGACACTAACGTTATTGTTTCCGCATTAATTTCAAATTCTTATCCTACTCAAATTTTATATGATATTGTATTTGAAAGGAAAGTAATAAACTGCATTTCAAATGAAATAATGGAAGAGTATATAGAAGTATTGAATAGAGCTAAATTCGAAAAATTTTATAACTTTAAGAATAACGCAGAAGTGGTTATGAATAAGCTGATTGAAATTTCAATTCCTTATACACCAATTGAAAAAATTACAATAATATCAGATTTGCCTGATAATAAGTTTCTTGAAGTTGCTAAAGAAAGTTCTGCAGATTACTTGATAACAGGCAACTTTAAAGACTTCAATTTCGAGACATTTGAAAATACGAAAATAGTTTCCCCAAAATATTATTTCGAAAATTTTAAATGGTAATTGATTCGCACTTTTACTCGAAAAGCAACGAAAACAGTAGGCGATACGTAAAAGATTTCAAACCATTTTCTTACATCATCTTTTGCTTCTTCATGCAAGCAAATTATATTTGAACGAACTAAATTAAGTATGGAATAATTGAATTTTGTTGAGTGTTATTAAATGAACACCCATTTTAAAAGCCACTTGAATAGAAATTAAAAAAAATTACAACATTACTATTTATGGATGTAACAAAAATCATAGAAGGAATCGCTCTCTTGTTCAGTGTTCTATTTATTATTGGGATTTCTCGAATTATATATCAAGTGGCATTCAGACCCAAAGGTTTAACTTCGGCAGAGTTTAAAAAGCTCGTACAGAAAGTAGCAAAACCAAGATTAAATTCTTTAGGATTTTTGGGGAATGCTTGGGATTTTTCAAAAACTGAAAATGGTTTGACTTATTGTATCCAATTTGTTCCGAATCGAAATGGTGCTTGGATTCAGATTGAATTGAGTGTAGTATCTGATCTTTCCTTAGTATATAAAGGAAATGAAATGGACGTAAGTTTTAAAAAATGGCTAGCACCAAAAAATAAAATAAGACAGTATTGGCGGTATCGAAAAACAGAACAAAGCAACACTAAAATAATCGCTGAAATGCTTCAACTCATTGAAACTATAGGATTAGATTTTTTTAATAAAGTTTCTGATTTTCCGAATCGCTTTTTGAAAATGGAACCTTCAAATTTTAAAGATCTAAAAACATGGAATGACTTTTATCAAGTTAATTTAAGTTTGGAAAAATGGATATGGAGCCTAGTCTTATTACAGGAAAGATCTGGGAATTATCCAAGAGGATTAGAATTCATACAACTAGGAATGAAACAACTGAAGGGGAATACAGAAGATTGGGTCATCGAATTTTTAGAAGAAAAAGAAAAGCAATTCAATGTAATTTTATTGGACAAATAAAATTGTCTAGGCTTAAGATGTCAAGTCATTCTGCTCCGTAACATTCAATTTGGTAAAAGTAAAAATTGGAGGTCGCAAATTGCGTCCTCAAGTTTTGGCATATTATATTTACAAAAATTAATAAATGTTATGGCAAAGAATAATGTGCAAGTAATTGTAGTTGAGGAAAAAATATTGAATAAAATCTACTTTATTAGGGGCGAAAAAGTTATGCTAGATAAGGATTTAGCAGAAATGTATGGTGTAGAAACTAAAGTATTCAATCAGAGTATTAAGAGAAATATAGAAAGGTTTCCAAAAGATTTTATGTTCCGCCTCACAGATAAAGAGTGGCTGAACTTGAGGTCACAAATTGTGACCTCAAGTTGGGGAGGCGCAAGGTATAATCCATTAGCCTTTACTGAACAAGGTGTAGCGATGCTATCTAGTATCTTGAATAGCAAAATAGCTATTGAAGTAAATATTAGAATTATTAGGGTGTTTACCAAAATGCGAGAGTACGCACTTACGCATAAAGACATATTATTACATCTTGCTAAACTTGAAAAAGAGACAAAGGGAAATAGCAAAGACATTGAAAATATTTTTATGGTATTAAAGGAACTCATTGAGAATCAACAAAAACCCATAGAACCTAGAAATCCGATAGGATTTAAAACTTCATCACCAAAGAAATAATAATAGAATCTAGAATATTAAATCACGCCGTAAAACAAAATTCTGAACGGTTTTCAATTGATTTTATGTTTCAAATGACTGAAATAGAATTGCAAAATTGGAAATCACAAATTGTGACATCCAATAAAGAGAGGATGGGTATTAGTAAATTGACTTTGTATTTGCAGCAAGCTGCCATAATTTTATCTTAGGCGATCTGTATCTCTAACTAACTTTTCATCTTGTCGAATACCCATGACAGCGAGAATCAAAAAGAAGAGTGTTAGCAAAGGAACAAAAATGCCCAAATAAATATTCGAACCTAAAATACCAACCACTAATTTATTGCCTTCAATACTATTGTTGGCAATGTAAAATTGAAGCACAAGTATTCCTGTTGTTTCAAGAATAGTTGTCCAAATTAGTTTGATTTGTAGGGGTCTATTTTTAAATAAAAAAATAGTGACTATTGATAAAATAGAAGCTAAAATGCCTAACATGCCAAGTGGTTGGTTTGCCGATGCACTCAAAGGGGTTTCCGCAGAAGTAGTAGAGTCGACAACTGTTTTCGCGGTAATGCCAAATGGGAAATAAAAAATTAGAAGGACGCTAATGGCTGCTAATAATAACCAAAGAGTTTGTTTACGTTGTATCATGTATACTTTATAATTTTTGTGCAAGATATTTATTTTGCATCAAACAACGGAAAAGGATTAAATATAAAATTTAAGGGACGTCAAACTGTATCAATTTTTGAATGACTTTGTTATCCTTTTTACCCCAAATACGCCATTGTGCAGAGGTTATATTTACCTTACATGGTGCATCTGTATAATTTTTTGTACGCTGTATACTATTCAGCCAATCAATAGTTTCTAATTTATTCTTTTTCTTTTTGTGCAATTCTTTATTCAAAGCCGATTTCAATTTTGCATTGTCAATTTGGGAGAATTGCAAGCCATTTGCACTCATAGAAATAAATTTATTTCCTTTTCCAATTAGATTATACCATGGCGTAGAAAATTTGCCAAGATCAGGTAATAGGAGAGATTCACCTCGAAATTCTACGGATAATTTGGTATAAAATCGTTGCTCCACTTTGAGGTCAGTCAAGCCGTCAATTGCCAATTGCATTTCTAAAAAATCACCTTCATCTTTCACATAGGATACGCTGTTGAGCTTACGTTCATCTTGTGTATTTTGAATCGCATGTGCTTGTAGATTTCTAAATATCACATCACATTCTTTAAAATTAATCGTGAACCCATTGAAATTTACTTCTGAACTTCCTTCCTGATTTAATTTTTGAGTAGACTTTAAACTGTCTACTTGTACCATCATTTTTCTAATCTGACTTTCAGAAGATTTTTTATTGGTTGGTGAAATATCTTGTGTTACATTTTTTAAAAATGCAGGATCGCTTTCATGAACGATTAATGAAGAATCATCAAACACAATAGGTTTGTTCTGTTTGTTCTTATTATCAGAACAAGAAACCAACACAAAAAGGGTGAAAATAAAGAGATATTTCATCGGCTGGTAAAGTTAATATAATATCCCTTTTTCAAAAGATAATTCCAAAAAACATTCCAGAAAATAAGGAATAAATAAAAGCAAATCGCTAACTATTCAATATAAATAGGCTTTGTAGGGTAATCGTATTCTAGATAATAAGATTTCTAAAATAAAACTGCCCCCAATTAACTTTAAGTTTATTGTATACATTTGCTTTGAAAATTTAACACATGAAAAAAATATTATTCTCCTTTATTTGTTTATTGGCTGGCTTCATTGCACAGGCCCAAGTTGCAGGCGATACCATTGTTGTACCGACATTTAATTATTCGCAGACTTATGGCAATGGTATTCGGGATTCCATGGTACATTTTCCTGACCAAGCTGGCGTTACTTATGAGAAGATTTACATGTTGTATAATATGCGCTGCAAGAATGGTTTGATTTCGCCGGGTACATCTGGACAAACGAATATTGGTTGCGGCGAATGGGATTATAGTTGCAATACGTATATCACCGATTCAACCAAAACGGATTCCGTAAAAGCCACACATCCTTCGCATATTATTACCGGATATTCTGGCTCTTCTTATAATTATACTACGCAACCAACCTATACATACAATCAATACCAGCAACAAAATGTAATTAATACATCTACCATTTCCGAAACGCAAGGAATTGTTGGTACTGGTTCTTCTACAACAAATGCACCTTTCAACACAACATTAAAATCTTCTAAAACCCAGTATTTATGGACTGCTGCCGAGCTTTTAGCAGCTGGGGTTGTAGCAGGAAATATTTCTAGTATCAAATTAAATATAAGTAATTCTGGAAGTGATGCACAGTTTTTGAAAATAAGAATGAAGCATACTACACAATCTGTTTTAAATGCAAGTCTTCCTGAAACCACAGGTTTTACAGATGTTTATTTTTTAAACACGTCATTCGTGAATGGCATGAATCAATTTAATTTCTACAACAATTTCCCATGGAATGGAACAGATAATATCCTAGTTGAATTTAGTTTTACAAATTCAAACAGCGGAACGGATAATGTGGTAACGAGTGACAATACCGCTTCCATCATGGGATTGACAACAGCCGCAAACGATTATCATTTTGAATTTAGTGGCAATAACCATATTGATTTAGGGAATGCCAATTTTGGAAATTTCAGTAATCAAATCACTATTAGTTTTTGGAGTAATGGCAATCCATCTGCATTGCCAGCCAACACTTCGGTATTGTACGCTACCAATGCACAAAACCATCGTCAAGCCAATATTCATTTCCCTTGGTCCAATTCAAATATATATTGGGATTGTGGCTCGGGTGGTGCATATGATAGAATTAATCAATTGGCAACTGTACCCAATTTTGCAGGACAATGGAATCATTGGGCATTCACCAAAAATTCTACAACAGGTATCATGAATATTTATTTGAACGGGGTATTGTGGTTAACAGGAACTGGCAAAACTATACCAGTTCAAATTTCCACATTTATGCTTGGTGCAGATCCTTCATTATCCAATCCTTACTTCGGAAAAATGGATGAATTTTGTTTATTCGATACCGAGCTTTCAGCAGCAACTATTCAAGCCTGGATGTACAAAACAATTACACCAGCACATCCTAATTATACCCATTTGGTTGCTTATTATCATTTCAATGAAGGTACAGGAACTATGTGCGCCGATGCCACTGCCTCGCCTGCTGTAGGAAATGTTGTAGGTAGCCCAGTTTGGCATATGTTTAGAGGAATGGATGTTTTTAAAAACTTTGAAGAAACCAATAACAGACCGATGGTCACTTTTGTGCAAGGTGTATATACCCAAAATATTACTACTACAACATTGCGTGATTCTACCCTTAATATTGCACAAACCGTGTATAGTTTTTCGACCAATGGAATTAGTATAAGTCCTGTGGATACCAACACCTATTACCTTGCTGGTTATACCTATGTATACGACGGCAATACTGGTGTATTAATTGACTCTGTGTTGAACACTGCAACAGGCAATATCAATATTACTACACTCAATTATTATGCTAAAAGTCCTTCCATGTTTCAAATCATGTCGTTCGTAACACCTTATGGTATTAATTTGGATTTAAAACCTACCGGTAAAACATGGACATTTGATGTAACAGATTTTGGACCAATACTCAAAGGCTGGAAGCGAATGACGATGGATGCTGGTGGTCAATGGCAAGAAGATATGGATATCAAATTTGTGTTTATTGTAGGAACACCTCCACGCAATGTTCGAGATATCAATAATCTTTGGAAAGTGGAAAGCAATGGATATGGCGCCATATTGAATGATAGCAAATACGAACCACGAACCGTCAAAATGGATGCTTCATCCAATTATTATAAAATACGTACTACCATTTCTGGACATGGACAAGAAGGAGAATTTATTCCTCGTAATCACCATATCAATGTGAATGGTGGTGCCCCAGAATTTTCATGGTTGGTTGCAAAAGGTTGTGCCGAAAATCCTGTCTACCCGCAAGGTGGTACATGGATTTATGATAGAGCTGGATGGTGCCCTGGTATGGCAACCGATATGCATGAAAGTGATATCACACCTTACGTAACGCCTGGCGCAAATGCCATTTTAGATTATAGTGTAGACACTGCTTCTGGCGATTCAAGATATTGGGTGAGCAATCAATTGGTGAATTATGGAGAAGCAAATTTTGTATTGGATGCCGCCATTACAGACATCAAAAATCCAAGCTTGAAAGTGGAATATGCACGCACAAATTCGATATGTAAAAATCCTGTCATCGAGATACAAAATACAGGTTCAACTACATTGACCAGTGCCACGATAGAATATTGGGTGAATAATAATACGCAAAAAGAAACCTATAACTGGACTGGTAATTTGGGCTTCTTAGAAAAAATAGATGTGACATTGCCAAGCACGAACGATATGTGGTCGAGCTTGAATGGCCCAACCAACAATACTTTCAGAGCAGAGATAAAAAATCCGAATGGCGGAACAGATGCATACAGTTATAATAATAAAATGAATAGCCCTTTCAATATCACCAATGTGGTTCCTGCTGATTTTGTGATGTGGTTCAAATCCAATTTGTTCGCATTAGAAACAAAATATGAAATCATTGATCAAAACGGAACACAAGTATTTCTTCGTAATAACATGACCAATAATACTTTATACAAGGATACTTTTCATTTACAAAATGGTTGTTATTCCTTAATCATTTCAGATAGCGATGAAGATGGAATTAATTTTTGGGCAAATAATGATGGCGTAGGTTATGCACGTTTGCGCAAATTGGACAATACCAATATTATTACTTTCCAACCTGATTTTGGTAAATCACTCATCTATAATTTTACAGTTGATTTTCCATTATCCTATGATGATGTGACCAACTATAATGATATCAATTTATATCCAAATCCTGCTACCAAACAATTTTTCGTAACTGGGAAAAATATCCAAACGAACATGCTAAAAGTAATGGACAACTTGGGTCGCGAAATAAAAATACCTGCAAAAAAATTCGAAGATAAAATCGAATTCGATGCGGCTACCTTGGCAACAGGTATGTATTATGTAGTGATTACTAATACCAATGGAAAAACACAAACGAAGAAAGTAGTGATTGAGAAATAAAGAGGGGATTTGAGTAGGGCCGTTTTATTTTGCATTGCTATAATTTGCAAGTAATGTGGAATGTCTTTTTGTATAAAATAATCAAGGGCAAGGAAATAGAATAAAAGGGAAATAGGTAAAACTAAAAAAGCAAAATCACAATGAAAAAACAAGTACTTATTATGCTGTTGTTATCGATGACTGGTTTGAAAACAATTGCGCAATCTTGCCCAGATATCATAGGCTATTACCCTAATTGGCAATGGTATGATAGAGCCAAGTTAGTAAACCCAATGACGATACAATATGCCAAGTATACTATCATCAATTACGCATTTTTTAAACCTGAAGCTACAGGCTTGATTTCAAGTACTGATACTTGGGCGGATGAAAATTTACTATTAGGTCAAATCAATTGGAGTACAACCCCTGTGTCCTATTACCCAAATACTTCCATCATTGAACGAGCACACAATGCCAACACGAAAGTATTACCATCTATTGGCGGATGGACCTTATCTAACAATTTTCCATCCATCGCGGCAGATAACACAAAACGGATCACTTTTGCACATAGTTGTTGTGATCTAATTCGTACTTATCATTTCGATGGAATAGATATTGACTGGGAATATCCTAGTTACATTCCTAATGGAGGTACTGCAGCAGACAAACAAAATTTTACTACATTTCTTCAAGTAATTAGAGATTCATTGACAGCTTTGGGTTTACAGCAAAGTAAAACATATATGCTCACCGCATGTTTTGGTGCAGCCCAAAGTAATATGCAAAATGTAGAATGGAATAGTGTAAAAAATATTGTAGATATCATTAATCTAATGACCTACGATTATTTTGGCTCTTGGGATGCGGTGGCAAATCATAACGCACCTTTACACAGACCCTTGCAAGGGGATGTTACTTTTAATATAGATTCATCGGTAACGTATTTGATGAATAACTACCAAGTGCCTTCCAATAAAATTGCAGCAGGGGTCGCATTTTATGGTCGTTCTGCAAAAACAAGTGGCACGCCAGCTTTGTTTGCGCCAATTACCGGTGTTGTGGACAATGTTACATTTAGTGATGATGATGGCACGCCACCGTATTATAATGTACTGAAAATGCAAAACCTATTTACCCGACTTTGGGATGCGGATGCTAAAGTGCCATACTTGGTTGGTAATGGGAGTTTACAAACCTTTGTGTCATTTGACGACCAAGAAAGCATTGGACTAAAAGCAAATTATATGAAGAGTAAAAATTTGCGAGGAGCTATTATTTGGGAAATTACAGGTGATTATGTGGAAACCACTATAGGCTCTGGTATCATAGGAGGTACTCCTTTAGTTGATACCTTGAAATCTGTTTTTTGCAATACCATTCCAGCGGGTATTATTCCTATTTCGTTAACAGATAATGCAACATCAATAGCGATATATCCAAACCCTACAAGTGCGCATTTTACAATTCTGTTACCTGTAGAAAATGCTGAAATAACTATTTTTAATGTACTTGGACAACAGATACAAAAAATTCAAGCAACACAAAGAACAACGAACGTACACCTTGACAACAACGGAATTTACTTTGTTAATATTAAAACAAAGCAAGGAACAACAACACAAAAACTAATTGTAAATAGAGGATAGAAGCGAGAATAACAGCACATAATTTAGGCTAGTCAGAGAGGCATTGGTAAACTATTTACCGCATGTATTTCTTGGTATAAATGAAGCGCTTATGATTTCACATCCTATCCTTATATTATTGCAAAACCAATAATACGAATCCTGAATTTTATTCTTGAATTTATTTTAAACTAAAGGTCTGCTCATTATTTGAGGTAATGATTCCTTTTATTTTTTTAAAATTCATCTTCCATAAGTTCTCCTTTTTTTCTTGTTAGAATAAGTATATTTGAGATTCAAATTAATTTAAAAAATATTTTCATGTTCCCATCTGATTTAGAAATTGCGCAAAATGCAAGCATACAACACATCAAAATAATTGCAAAAAAAATTGGTATCACAGAAGATGATTTGCAATATTATGGCAAGTATAAATCTAAACTTCCACTTGATTTAATTGACGAGGAAAAAATTAAAAAAGCCAAATTAATTTTAGTATCTGCTATCAATCCAACACCAGCAGGAGAAGGTAAAACTACGGTGTCTATTGGTCTCAATGAAGGTTTGAATAAAATAGGGAAGAAAGCAATTGTTGTTTTGCGTGAGCCATCTCTTGGTCCAGTATTCGGTATCAAAGGTGGTGCAGCCGGTGGCGGATACTCGCAAGTGATTCCAATGGAGGATATCAATCTTCATTTTACTGGCGACTTTTCTGCGATTGAAAAATCAAACAATTTATTGGCTGCATTGATTGATAATAATCTACAAAACAAACAACATAATTTAAATATAGATCCACGTACCATTAAATGGAAACGGGTGATGGACATGAATGATAGAGCATTGCGTCATATTATTATTGGGATTGGTGGTACGGCAAATGGTATTCCTCGTGAAGACGGATTCAATATTACACCAGCTTCTGAAGTAATGGCGATACTTTGTATGTGTAAAGACATAGACGATTTAAAAACAAGATTAGGAAATATATTCATAGGTTTTACTTATGATAAAAAACCAATTTTTGCGCGCGATTTAAAAGCAGAAGGTGCAATGGCATTATTATTAAAGGATGCGATTAAACCAAATTTAGTACAAACGCTAGAAGGCAATCCTGCTATATTGCATGGTGGTCCTTTTGCGAATATTGCCCAAGGAACCAATACTATACTTGCTACTAAGATGGGATTGTCATTGGGTGATTATGTAGTTACGGAGGCTGGTTTTGGTGCCGACCTTGGAGCTGAAAAATTCATGAATATAAAATGTGGCTATGCTGGTCTAGCGCCACACGCCATTGTATTAGTAGCAACTATTCGTGCGCTTCGCCATCATGGCGGTGCAAAAAAAGAGGAGTATAATACACCAAGTATGGATAGGGTTATCAAGGGTTTCCAGAACTTAGAAAAGCATATGGAGAATTGCAAAAAGTTTGGCATTACACCCGTTGTAGCCATTAATCATTTTCCAACCGATAGCGCAGAAGAAATAGAATATGTTCAAACCCAATGCGTGAAACTTGGCGTTAAGGCCGTTGTGAGTTATGGCTTCGCACAAGGCGGAGAAGGTACTAAAGAATTGGCACAAGCAGTAGTGGATGTAATAGAAAGTGGTGCTAATCATTTCAAACCATTATATGATTGGTCATTATCTGTAGAAGATAAAATCAATAAAATTGCAACAGAGATTTATGGTGCAGATGGTGTTGAATATTCTTCCCTCGCACGAACGCAATTAAAAATGATTAAGGAATTAGGTTATGATAAACTGCCTGTTTGTATGGCAAAAACACAAAAATCACTCTCTGATAAAGAAACCGTAATTGGTAGACCGAAAGGCTTTATTATCAATGTGCGAGAATTTGAATTTGCTGCTGGTGCTGGCTTCATTATCCCAATACTCGGCGACATGATGCGCATGCCTGGATTGCCTGCTGTGCCTGCATCCGAGCATATGGATATTGACAATAGTGGGAAGATAAGTGGACTCAGTTAGTAGTTAGTAGTTAGTAGTGAGTTTATTTTGCAAGCAAGATAAATTGGTAAACGAGAAATGTAAACATCATAAAATTAAAATGATATTATAATGAAGCAGGTTTTACTTTTTTTTCAAATTATGAGTAGCCGAAAATTACTCCCTGGTCTAATTGTCATTGTATTAATGATGTTTTTTTTGGTTAGGTGTATGTTTTCCTCAAATGATGCATCTTCTTCTTCTTCTAAATCCCCAATTGATTGTGCCTATACAATGTCGCATGATTGCGTAAAAGCAAAATTAAATTTCCCCACGGAAGTCGACTTCCCTTTTGGGCCAGGAACGCTAAAGGAATTATCGAAAGATAAATTCCAAATTTATGGTAGCGTTACTTCTAAAAATGGATTTGGAGTAAAAATTACTAATTCCTACATGTGCGAATTGACCTATAACGGGTCAGGCGAATTATTTGATCCAGCTAATTGGTCATGCGGAGATGTAGCATTTTTAAAATAATTATATTATGAAACAAACATCCTTCTTAATACTTGTTTACGTTTCTACAATTGCGTTGATATCAGGGAAGCAAGTTTGCTATCAACGCTTAGGAATAGAAGCTCCGAAAGAGCAATGTATAGTAGCAAGGGAAATAGGAGTTTTCTCATTGTCCCCTGATATTAATGCGTACGAGATGAATAGGAAAGGGGGCTTAATATATTACAACGATAGTATAATTGTACTTGAAGTTAAAGACACAACTACAAAATCGTATATGTTTAGAATTGATAGTAGACAATATCATCATGACGATAAGGAAACGGTTTTTAAATGTAGCAGTTTATCTGCAACTGCTTCTCCAAATGACTATATTACTATGAGTATCGGGTATGTTGTAGAAACAGATTGCAATGTGCCCGATTCGATACTTAATAAAATGCCTTCCAGTCCAAAAGTAGAATTAAGATTCGGAGGTAAAGGTGTTAAGTTTTCATTTTATAGTACAAAGGTGGATTCCCCTAAAATCTCCTCATTGAGAAAGAAATATTTCAAATATATAATTAGCAAATAGTAAATTTAATTAGCAAAATGTGCATTATGGATAAAAGTAGTTAGTAAAAAGTAGACCATATATGGAATTCGGAATTTTATATTTCGTTCTCCGTAGATGTGCCATGTTTTCTTCGCAGCTTCTCCGCCTCGAGACTGCGTTCCATCTATTCTACTTGCCCACTATCTAATACTTGTACACAATTTCAAATCCAAGTTTCTTGGCTTCATCATAAATAGATTTGGCTTCCTTTTTTTTGCCTAAACGAAAATAATAAACTGCCATTTGTTGAAACCAATAGGAGTCATTTATTTCTTGTGGTTTTACTTCATTCATGATTTCCAAAACTTGAATTACATTTTTCTTTTCGCAATAATAATTGGCAAGTGCATTCCAATAAATATCTTCTCTTGGATTGAGTTGATAAGCCTTTCGTAAATAATATTCCTTTTTATTTTGATCACAATGAAATGAACTTTCCCAATTGTAATAGGCGTTATTCGAATCTAATGCAACTCTTTTCATGGAGATATATTTCATTCTTTGTTTAGACTTATCTGTTTGACGAGTTTCGTTCAATCCATACATGTTATAGAGCTTAGACCAATTCTCACTCAATGTGCTATCGCTCTTTACTATCTTTTCAAACTTCATGATGCCTAATCTCGATTGTTTGTTCGCTTCATAATAATTATTCTTCAAATAGAAATAGATCCAATGTAATTTTATATAGCATGGATAGCAATTGGAATCGGTCATTAAGGCTTGATTAAAATAGCGAATAGATGATTGGGTATTCTTTGCATATAGATCTAAAATACCTAGGGTTATTAACCCATTTAGTTTTTGATTTGGTTTGTCAGAATGTACTAATTCAATACTCTCCTTTCTAAAATTCAATTGCATGGTATCATAATAAACATTGGAATTGGCATAGACTTCCGTTAAATAGGCATTGAGTTTTTCTAGCTCATTATTATCACTTACTTGACTAAACGATGCTACACTTGACAATATAAAAAGTAAGAAAATAGGATTAATCTCATTGTGTTTTGTTTTTAAAATTTGGGATACAATTGATGCTGCTCGCAAGGTCTGGATTGTGTGTCTATTCTTTTCATTTGTTGCACAAATTCGCAACATGTAAATTTATAACTTTTAATTTGTAACCTATACGAACATAAAATAGATTTCTGATTAAGGGCAAAATAGATCAGTAAAATGTTTTGTAAATTTCACGATGATGAATGTTGTGCGAAGTCAATTACTTATACTCTATTGGTCCTTCATTATTTTCCCTTTCTGCAGTATGACTTTCTTATTTCTTACTTCATAAAAATACAATCCGTGCGTAAGTCCTTCGGTATTTATTGTTGTTGCATGAGTAAAAGTTTTCTGTACAATTTTTCTGGAAGTATGGTCGTACAGAATAATTTCTGCTTGTTCTTGACTTTCTAATTTTACATGAAGAGTAGTACAAACAGGGTTTGGAAAAACGCTTGCTTCTTCTAGGTGATTTTCTTTCACTCCATCTATGGCGCAATCCAAAACACTAACATTGTCGATATAATAATAACACATATTACTACTACTCAATTTGTTATTTAAAATCATCGTATCGGTATTTATATTCCTTTTAAAATTGCCGATGGTAATAAATTTCTCTCCCCCTATTGCCACATAATTTGCCGACACAAGCATCCAATTTAAAGTGTCATTTAAATATTGTCCAGCTGCTGAAGTTATTTGTGGCGTATAGGTAAAGTTTTCATAACCGATCATGGATATCGCGGAATCAGAAAGCAAACATCCAATTTCTGTTATGGCTACATTGTTGTAAGGGAAACCATCGAGATTCGCCAAATTCACATAAAAGGAAACACAGTAATTTTTTTGGGCAATTAATGTGTCATTTAATTCCACTTGTAAATACTCTCTGTAGGAGGTAGTGGAGGGTATATCTACATAACAATAGATTCCTGCATAGCCATCACCAGACAACGCAGTTTGATATCCAGCATTATTGGTCGGTATATCCACTATTGGGCTCAATGCACATTGATTAAAATAATCAGGGCTTGCACCAGTCGGATTCTGCCAAGGCGATGCGTTATACAATTGGTTATAGCCTCCAGGACAAGAAATATAAGTTTCAAAATCACCATTGGGAACCAGATTTTGGCCTTTGCCAATTTCGCAAATTAGAAGTAGAAATAGGGTCAACAATTTTTTCATAGGATGTTGTATTGTTGTTGCATGTATGTGGTTATATAGCTTTCTACAAATTGGATAAGAATAGCACTATCGTGGCTTTGTAGCATTCAAAGATATATTGCAGTCATGAAGAACAATAAATTTGCACATGAAAATCAAATCATAGAATTGTCATTTTTTTGGATCCTTGTTGAGTCGCCGCTTCAGGATTCTAGGTTCCATTTGTTGCACAAATACTCGTCTGTTTCATTCGAATTTTCTATTCGGATTTTGAAATGAATATTATTTTAGTTTCCTCTTTGAAATATGCTTTTTGAAATATAACACGCAGTTCCTCACAAGTATTCTACTCAATTACTGAATTAGAGTAAAGGAAACTCAATTGGGAAGTAGAAAAAATATTTCATTTTTGAATTTTGATATTCTAAAATTTAAGTTTCAATTTCTTTGGATTTTGTCGAGTATCAAAAATCCGTAATAGAAGAATATTTTCTTCTTGCTCCTTATAATAAACTGTATTGTGTTTGGTTACTACACATTTTCTATACTTTCTAGTTTTATAAACGAGCGGAAATTGTTTGGGATTATTAGCAATGATTTCAAGATGTTCGTACAGAATATCTAAAAAATTATTTGCAACTCTAGGATTCCAATTTGATAACAAATATTCAATAACATGATAGAGGTCGTCATCTGCCAACGGAGACCAAATTATATCTTTATGCATTCATTAATTTCTTTTTGTACTTATCAACTATTTCGGAATGAGCGATTCCTTTACCTTGTTTGATTTGTTCCTCTGCATCTATAATTCCTTGTCTCTGTTCTTCTGTTAAAATATCCCATTCCTCAATAGCCTTTTGTCCATTTACAAAATTTAATACTAAACCATAAAAGTCTTTTATTTTGGCGTTATCTAAGGAATCAAGCTTTCTAAATATTTCTAATTTCATTTCTGCAGAATTCATTTCAGTAATTTTAATCGAAGTTAATATAATTATTATTTATTGTGAACATTTCCGATTGTTGCACAATTATTGTTCCTATAATTTATATTTTATAAATTGGATTTTGATACCATTGTTATTTTAGTTTACTCATGGAATTAAATATGCTCTATACTTTTTTAACATGCATAGTTCCTCAGAAGTATTCTACTCAATTACTGAACTAGAATAGAGGAAACCCTGCGGGGAAGGAAATCTTAGAATTGTCATTTTTTTATAGCTCCTTGTTGAGTTGCTACTTCGGGAATCTATTTTTCATTTGGTGCACAAATACTCGTCTGTTTCATTCGTATTTTTCTATTCGTATTTTGAAATGAATATAGTTTTAGTTTCCTCTTTGAATGAAATAGGCTTCGTACTTTTTAAAATGCAGAGTATCCTCTATTCTACTCAGAAAGTGAATTAGAATAGAGTATACTCTGCGAGGAAGGAAAGACTTACACTTTTATTGATTTGTATACTCTTCAGTTTGCAATTATTGTATTGCTTACTTATGAATGCGTATCCTCTTCATTTTTCAATCGCTGTATTTGCGCCAATGCGTCTGTAACTACATCACTGCAAATAGCGATGAATGCATCCTTCTCCGCATGTTTGATAGCATAATCAATGGCTTCCGATTCTTTAAGAATGACTGTTACTTTCATGTCCTTGTTTGTTTCTTGTATGCCATCTTGCAACAGTTGTACAATATTTTCTGCAGTACGTCCACGAAGATGTTTGTCTTGACGGATAATTATTTCATCAAAGGTATCAGCTGCAATACGTCCTAGTTCACGAATGTCATCATCGCGTCTGTCGCCAGTACCAGCAATGATACCTATCTTACGTGATGCTTCTACTTTATCTAAGTATGCTTTCAATACAGAAAATCCAGCTGGATTGTGCGCATAATCTGCAAGGACTTTAAAGTGTTTGAATTCAAATAAATTCATACGACCTGGTGTTTGCGCAGCACTCGGAATAAAAGTTTGTAATGCTTGTTGAATATCTTCTACTGTAAAGCCTCTGAGGTAAGCTGCTAATACAGCAGGTAAAATATTCATCACATTGAATAGTGCCTTTCCGCCTTGTGTTAATGGAATTTGATGTGCTCTATCAATTCTAATTTTCCATGTGCCTTTGCAGATATAGATCATATCACTTTCTGCATCATACGCTGCACCAATACCACCTTTATCACAATGTTCTTTTAGGCGTTTGCTTTTTACATCCATGCTAAATAAAGCCACTGTGCATTTGAGTTCATCTTTCATTTTGTATACCAAGTCATCATCAGCATTCAATATGGCATGACCATTAGGCAATACACTATTTATTGGAACTGCTTTTACACGTGCCAGTTGTTCTAAATTATCTATACCACCAAGTCCTAAATGATCGGCACTTACATTGGTACAAATAGCAATATCACAATTGTGAAAGCCAAGTCCAGCGCGAAGTATACCGCCTCTAGCACATTCTAAAACCGCAAAATCTACGGTAGGATCTTTCAATACAAATTCTGCACTCATTGGTCCTGTGCAATCTCCTTTCATCATCAATTGATTTTGGATATATACACCATCGGTGGTTGTATAACCAACTTTGAAGCCCATACTTTTTACAATATGCGCAACTAGTCGTGTCGTTGTAGTTTTACCATTCGTACCGCTCACAGCAATAATTGGAATACGTGCAGAACTTCCCGGTGGATACAACATATCAATGACTGGTTCAGCCACATTACGTGCCAAACCTTCACTTGGTTCAATATGCATTCTGAAACCTGGCGCTGCATTCACTTCTAAAATAGCACCACCATTTTCTTCAACTGGCGCACTTAAATCTGGTGCCATAATATCGATACCGCAAATATCCAATCCAATGATTTTCGCAATACGTTCTGCAAGAAATATATTATTTGGATGTACAAATTCTGTCACATCCGTAGATGTACCGCCTGTACTCAAATTGGCTGTAGGCTTAAGTAATAGCAATTCGCCTTTCGGTAAAATTGTTTCTAAAGTAAACTCTTTATCGATTAGAATTTTTTCAGTAACAGCATCTACTTTAATAGAAGTCAATACTTTTTCATGACCGAATCCACGACGCGGATCTTGGTTGACAATATCTATTAATTGTTGAATCGTATGTTTGCCATCGCCTGTTACGCAGGCTGGTGTGCGACGGGCTGCACAAATAAATTTATAATTGATAACCAATAATCTGAAATCAAAACCAGTTATAAATTTCTCACAAATAATGGCACGTGATATTTTTTTTGCAATGTCAAATGCAAGTAAAGCACTTTCCCAATCTAATATATTTGTCGTTGCGCCACGTCCATGATTTCCATTCACAGGTTTCAATACCATTGGATAACCGATTTTAGAAATGGCTGCTTTCAAATCCTCTTCATCATAAATGATACGACCTCGAGGTACAGGTACTTCCGCAGCTTCTAATAAATTTTTTGTATTTTCTTTATCACAAGCTATGTCTACTGCAATACTGCTTGTAGTACTTGCAATAGTTGCTTGTATCCGTTTTTGGTTAATACCATAACCCAATTGCACCAATGAATTTCTATTCAAACGTATCCAAGGAATATTGCGTGCAATAGCCTCATCTACTATACTTCCTGTACTTGGTCCTAAACGAACTCGTTCACGAATTTCACGTAATTGTTGTATGTCACTTGGTAAATCATATTCAGTACCTGCAATTAATGCTTCCGCAATTCTTACTGCTGCTTCTGCGGTATATTTTCCAGATTCTTCTTCTACATAACTAAATACCACATGGTATACGCCTTCTTTACTTGCACCTCGAGTACGTCCAAACCCAGTATTCATGCCTGCTAGCGATTGTAGTTCCAATGCAATATGTTCTATCACATGACCCATCCAAGTGCCTTCTGCAACTCGTTGAAAAAATCCACCTTCAACACCTTCACTGCAACGATGTGCAAGCATGGAAGGAAATAAGTTTTTAATTCTATCCAGAAATCCATCTATTTTATTGGTTGGTTTTTGTTCTAGGTCTTCCAAATCTAATAACATTACTATTAATTTATGTCTACGGACACTCCAATAGTTTGGACCTTTCATCACTTTTATTTCAAGAATTTTCATGTGTATTTTTTTAGAAGTACAATATAGAAATGTTTTGATATAAGAACAATATTCCTTCTATAAAATTCCAAAATTTAAAATTCCTTGCAGAAAATTCCAAAAGTCAAATTCCAAATTCCAAAGGCGGAAGTCAAATTCCAAAAGTCAAATCCCAAATTCCAGATCCAAATCCCAAAAGTCAAATTCCAAATTCCAAAGCTGAAATACAAAATCTAACTACTGACTACTCAATACTTTTTACTTTCTACTTACGACTTACGCCTTACGACTTATGCCTTACGCCTTTCTAACTACTAACTACTCAATACTAACTACTTTTTACTTTCGACCTCGCCTTTCTACTTATGCCTTACGACTTATGCCTTTCTAACTACTCAATACTAACCACTCGCTTCAAATTATTACCATACACAAATTGATAATACATCAAGGAAACTTTAGTGGCAGGCAATACAAATTTCCCTTTGAATAATGGCATCATTTGTATATGCAATTGTTGTGTGCCCATATTTAATTTATTGAAAAAGTAGACGACTTTGTGTTTATAATATTCTACATAACCATCTCCCATATTTGTATTTTTATTGGTCACTTTCATACCCGATGGAATTGGAATTTCGACCATTACATTTTCACCCGATTTGAATGCTTGTATGTCAATGGTAAAATCACAAGCAGTACCAGCAGTTACATTTTCTACTTGA
The DNA here is from genome assembly GCA_945878115.1 of Chitinophaga pinensis. GTDB lineage: Bacteria > Bacteroidota > Bacteroidia > Chitinophagales > Chitinophagaceae > OLB11. The sequence goes on from CAMDVD010000001.1 coordinate 124,144, forward strand.
TTATTATTTTGCATAAAATAAGTGCGAACTGCAAATACAGAATCATGTATAACTGGTGTTTGAATGGATTTCTCTTCAGACGTATTTAGAAACACATCGCCACCTATATGCTTGATTTGATATTGTGTGCCTTGCAATTGCATACGATAGGGGAAGGTCTTTATTTTCAACGTATCATTAATCGTCAAAGTTGATTGAATAGGTTTTGTCGTATCTGTCAAAGCATCACTGGTTAAGGCTTCTATCATATTGGCTTTTGCAAATGTGTTCAAATCTTTTTCGTATTCTCCACTGATTAATTTCTTGCGAAACAAGCTTATAAATTCTTTACCATAACTCGTATTTTTAAACAAGGAATAAGCCTTGAATAAATCGGATTTATAATCATAGAAGAAATTGTCATAATAAGGTCGCATGACATGTTGATTGATTTCTAAAAACACAGCATACAAATCATCATTCTTCACTGTTTCTTGTCTTACTGTTTTGTTTTGGTAATAATAAATTTTATCTGTCGTGCTCAAAAATTCATTGGACACTTTTTCATACATACTATTGATATTGCCATCTACTGAACCAGATTTATTCAATACATAATAGGCATAGATTTTATCTGAAGTAGACAAGTCTTTATAATGCTGCATTAAATAATCTTTAGCCCCATTAAAAATATTATTGACAAATCCATCTTGCATAGCAATATACGTAATCTCCATCGCATAAATAGTCATACGTTCATTTGAACCGTTTTTACGCCACCAACCAAAACTACCATTGTCGTTTTGCATATCGGCTAATCGTGAAAGCATACTATTGATTTCTTTATTGCTATTCACTTTCATGTTCAGCTTTTTCTGAATTCTTTGTTTCAATAATAAGCCGTACAACTTAGACGTAGTCTGCTCTACACAACCATATTCATATTTGTTCAACTCATTAATAGAAGCAACTACTTTTTCATACAAGGTATTATTGAATATCATGGTACCTTTTGTATTTGGTTCAATTTGTAAAGTATAGGTAGAATCTTTGTCCATCATCAAACATTGATTGGCATCATATTTCATAGCTGTTGAAAAAACAGGAATATCAAAATGTTCGAAGTCTTTGTAATGTTCTTTGAAAATTAATCCGCCTTCAAAAGCAATGGTATCATTCGTTGCGGCTTCTATCCACAAACTATCTATATAGGTATTTTTGACACTAACTTGTTTGCTTAGTTTCTCTTGTTTATTGATGAGAATTTTTGTTTGAATATGTAATGCATCACGAGTGAGATTCGCAAATTTTATTTTTGCTTGTAATAAATCTTCTTGGTAAAAATAACTTGGCACTATGCTCGTCGTCTGTAATGGTTTGTATACGCGTGTTTCGGCAGAATCAACACCATGCAACCAATGTTTTCCCATGCCTACGAAATAAGATTTCCAGGCTGTAATATTATCTGGCAATTTAATCGTAAAGCCAGTCATACCTTTTTTATTGGTGATCAAATTCGGTTTCCAATAGCCAACATCACTAAATTTTTTGCGGATGCTTGACGCATTTTTATTTTGAACAACTTGATCTATCAAGGAAGCATCAGCATAAATATTTTCTTCTTTTCTTTTTGCAAGGTATTCTGCTTCTCCATCCATCGATCCTTCTACTGAATATAAAGTTGTCGCAGATCCAGCTATTGTCAATGAACCGACTGCAGAAGCATTGCTTTCACTCCAATTATACATAGGGGCAGTCATATTCACATTAACATTAACAACTGATGGTGCTGCACCTGCATCTACTGTATAATTATTTCCCCTCATTGGTCGAAAATCATCATCGGATGACATGTCGCTTGCTTTATATTCCTTCTTGCTTATTACTTGCTTATTGGTAGGAAATGGAGGTGCCATATTAGATGCACCTTCTGAATTATTATCATTTTCTTGCATTTCCTCCTTACTTATTTCATACAACTGCCCTTGCATATTAATATAAAATTCTTTTCTTTTTAGAATCTCCTTTTTCTCTAATCCCATAAAGGCTTCCAACACAAATAAATAATTCTTTGTAAACTCAACTTGACGAATGTATAAAGTAGTATAACCAGGTTTACTCAATTCAATAGAATAAATTTTTTCTTTGTCTTCTGGAAATGGAATTTCAAAATTCATGTCGGTCATCATAACCGTTTTTACCGCATCATTATTGTACATGATTTTCACTTCTACGTTATCTAGTTTGTCTCTCGTTTCTTTTTCATGCACACTCACTTTCAATATATTTCTTTGCGTTTTTCGTAAATACGCCATCAATCTAAAATCATTTTGTATCGACTCAAACAAAGGTGCAGTGACTGCTTTAGCTTGTAAAGTAGTATTCAAATCATACTCATTTTTATTCTCCATCAACAATGGTTCGAAGTGAGAAATTTTAAATTCTGGATGATAAATTTTGATTTGATATGTGGCTGGTATCATGTCTAAAATTTCAAACAAACCATTGTTGTTGGTAACCGCACCATACTTAAATTTTCCATTTATTTCGGCATAAACCAATGTGCCAGGTAATGGCTGTTGGCTTCCATCCGTAATCATACCATGAAAATAAATATTGCCTCTAGTGCTACTGCTTGTCTGTTTTATTTTCTCTTTACTTTCAAACGGACTATCATAAAAAGGAAGTAAAGGAACTGCGTTCAATTCGGCATAAATTTTCAATGGTACTTCAATTTTCTCTTTATTAAATTTCTCTGTTTTTAGATAAGTGGGATTGATATAAAAATCATCATTGTTGGTATGGTGCTGATTTTTTAAAATCGCCATTCTATTTTTATTGAAAAATAAATACACATCGAAAGGCTCTTGAATAGCTCGTCTATAAATAGTGGCCCATCCTCTAGATACATTTTGTATATAATCACATGCCTCAAAATGATTCTTGCTAATAATCCACATGGATTTTATATAGGTTGTATCATTTTTATTTTCAATCATAAAACGACATATACCATCTTGGTAAGAAGCAGTATAATTCTGGTAAAAATTTTCATCTTCTACAATTTGCATTGCCTTTTCTGTTTGCGGTTTATACTGCATCGGTGCAGCAATTGGTTGTGGCAATAAAGTATCTGGTTTCAATAAAGTAAGTAAGGCATAAGGCTGCAATTGTGTTTCTCCAAAATGCAAAAATGCGCCTTTGGGTTCAGGCATTTTTTTAGGAATAAATTCTTTCAATATATTATCAAAATGATTAACAGTTTCAATGCCGGTTTGAATATTAAATGTTTTATTATTTACTTTTAAATGCGCTATGCTATTGGGTTTCAAAGGGCCTTGGACAAAATAATAGTCCCCATCGATATTCAATAATGGAATGCCTGAAACTTGATAATATTTTTTATGTTCATTCCAATGTTCACTCAACATTTCTACCGAATCAGCATTAAAATTATTGGTAAATAAAAGTGTGCTATACAATAATTTTTTCTCTGCAGCATTCGGTTCCAAAATTGGTAATGAATCTGAAATATTTAAAAAACTTCCTTTAGTTTTTATGCTATCGATATTGATTCCAAAAATGTGTTTGGTATTTTTTAGCAGCTCGATATTATTCCAAGTATACAATTTATCAAAATAGCGAAATGACATTTTATGTTTGCCTTCTGTGCCAACAAAAGAATAAGTAGCGTTCGCATTTATATCGCTTATATAAATTGGTTGATCATCCAATAGAATATATTTTGGAGAGTATAAAATATCCTTTAGCGTAATGCATAACGTAAACTCTGGCTGTGCTTGTTGCTTTTTTATTTTCAATTCTGTGCGTTCATGCTCTGGATATTTTAATTGGTAGTATTCATTTTTACGTAGATTAAAACGAGCGAAATGGGCATTCTTCAAAACATAATTTGCAGATGCTACTAAAGCAGAAATTTGTACATAGTCTCTACTCAACACCGGTTTAGTAATTATTTTATTTTTATACACTTCAGGAATGTCGATATACGGTGGTTCTATATTTTCGGCAAATGCCGCATTGGCAGCGTATGCAGCAATATTAACTTTTCGTTTCGGATTGTTTTTATAATCCAATACAGTAAGTGCAACACCAATTGAATCGCCAGGTAAGGCAGTTGCAGGAATTGTTTTTTGAAAATGTAAAATATTTTTTTCTGGTACAAAACGCATTTCATAAAAATTATCTACTATGCCATTTTGTAAATTGGTGGTCAAAATAATTTTGTACTCATCTGCCGATTTATCCAACATAGAAAAGCTAAGTGTATTGCTTTCCCCTGATTTTACGACCTTGTCTTTTTTGTAAATTTTATAATGAACGGGTTCCGCAAATGGATATTGAAAAGAAATTTGAATGCTATCACCACTTCGTTTTCCCTTCAATTTAGTCATCTCTAATTTGTTATAAGTAATATTGATAACTGTTTTAAACGAATCCTTATCCATGATCATCGCACTAGTTTCTAGTGGATTTAATTGATAATGAAAAGGCGTTGTGATTTTCTTTTTTGTGATGGTGTCGCCATTGCCAAATGTCATGAAATAGTAGGTTCTTGCGGTATCTTTTAAGTTGTATAAATTACGAACATGTAAGGAATCTTCTTGCTGAAAAAATAATAATTTTTCTTTTTGTGTATACTTTACAAATTGTTTTGAAATTACTTTTTTCTCAAATGTCAATGGATCTATAAAGATGGCATCCAATGTATATCGCGCATTTGCTTTGGGTAAAATATTCGAAGGAATTACGGTTTCAATAAAATTTTCATACTCAATGGTAGTATCTTTTTCATACCAGTTTTCTTTTTGTTTATTGGTTAAAGTAAGACTGTCTGTCAACAATTCTATAATCTCGTTTATACGTAAATTATAATGCACCCTAGTACCTTGCACAGGAAACCCATTCATGTCTTTTGCTGTTGCAAAAAAGTTGATATCATCGCCAGCATAAAATAAATCGGTAGGCATATCCAAAGCATATTTATTTTTATTGAGTTCATACTCTTGTAATTTGAAGGAACCATTTTTGATAAAAGATCTACCCAATTTTGTATAGCGAAGTTGTACTTGAAAATCTCTATCCAATTTTAAAGTATCTGGAATTTTCCATGTATAAAGGAATGCACCAGGTGATTTTCGTTTCAATTGTTTGGTCAAATAAAATTGTTGATTCGGTTCTGAAATATACAATTTGGCATTTTTTCGTAATGGGTTACCATTTTTAAAGTTAACAAGGAAAGCCTTTAAATTCAAGGTGTCTATGGGTTTGTATATTGGTTTGTCGAAGAGAATATAACCAGGTGAATTCAAGACTGCATTACGGTTGTCATAATAATTTTCTGGGGGTGTTTCTTTTTCTGCAATGTTTATTTCGCATCGAAAAACATATACTTCGTCCGCATAAGCAATTCGGATGAAACAATCTTTATGCGTTTTATTTTTATCGGCGATTATTTTTTTAGGAAAGCTGTAACCACCATATCCTGGATCATATAAAATTTCTGTGCCATCTAAATCTAGTTTGGCGTCTTGGATTAGCTTTTTAGATTTGGTCAATGAAAAATATAAAATTACATCATCTTCAATCACTTTAGGCGTGATTACAAAAGGCGTTTTATACACATAAGAATAGTTAATAATATTGTTGGTTATGTTGGCGATTAAAAAATTACCAACGGGCAATGTATCCGCTTTGTATTTTTTGATAGGATATTCTCGAAAGGGTTTGGTGAAGAGGAAATCGGAGTCGCGTATGGTATATGCTCGTAATGCAAATTTCACTTGTTCGTCGTTGAGCTTGTACACATGTATCATGGTATCCTGTTGTATTAGCTCTGTAATTTTTTGTGCGTTTGCATATTGAAAAATAAATAGCAAGGCGCAAATAATTTGTTTCGTCTTCGTCATAGTTGTTTTTTTCTTTTTAAAAAGAATTCCCTTTTTAAATAAGGATGAATAATAAATTAAAGATAAGGTTTGATTAAATAAAATAGCTTCAAGTGCTCGAAAAGATTGGATTTTATGCCTTTCCAACACCTAAATTTCTATTTCGAAAACTGCAGATGCAGTTTTACTTTTCTTTTCACAAATACTGGAAAAAATATTTTGGATAACGAGTATATGTGGTTTTTATTTTATGTCTAGGTAATTGAATAAGCCTCAGAAATATTTCGGTTGGTGAGACACACAACCGATAGGGCAACGGAGTTGAAACGTTTGGTGAGTAATGATTTTAAATACCGAGCTAATTATCCTATAAGGTTTTCAAAACCTTATAGGATTGCTTTTCAATCGGACATTCCGTCGGCTGGTCCCCACCAAACGAAACCCTGAGCTCCTTAAGAAGCTTTTTCAAACAAAGCTTGCATTTCATTTTTGACAAACTCACTCAATGCTTTCACATTGTTCGCCGAAAAATCAAAGCTAATGCCAGCCGTTGTATATAATTCTTTTAAGGATTGTGTATAGCCTTTACTCAATGCCAACATGTAGTTGTCTAAGGTAAGTTCCTTATCCGTTTTGTATTGTTTCCACATTGCCAATGCACCCAGTTGGGCTATGCCATATTCGATATAATAAAATGGCACTTCAAATAAATGCAATTGTTTTTGCCAAAGAATACTTCGATTTGCTTCTAATCCATTCCAATCTAAATTGCGTGGAGAAAATTCTTGGTGTATACTTAGCCATGCGTCTTTACGCTCTGTTTGCGTATGCCCAGGATGTGTATATAACCAATGTTGAAATTTATCTATAATGGCAATCCATGGAAAAATAGATAATGCTCGTTCTAATTCTTCTGTTTTTGCACGAGTCAATTCATTGTCATTTTTATAAAATAAATGCCATTCATCCATGCTAAATAACTCCATGCTCATGCTCGCCAACTCTGCCATTTCCATTGGGTATTCTTTGAAAGCACTAAGTTTTAAAGGATGGCTTAAAAAAGAATGCAGGGCATGTCCGCCTTCGTGCATCATGGTTACAACGTCATCTGCAGTGCCAGCTGCATTCATAAAAATAAAAGGAGCGCCAGTTTCTGCTAAAGGACAATTATAACCTCCGGGTGCTTTTCCTTTTCTACTTTCCAAATCAAATTGATGAAGGCTTTGCATTTTACGCAAGCAATCGCCAAAGTAAGGGCGAAGGTTGCTGAATGCTTGTATGGATTTCTCCAATAATTCTTGTCCGTCTGCGAAAGGTGCTAATGGCAATTGCCCTATCGGTTCTGCGTCTATATCATAAGGTCTTAATACCTCTACATTCAATTGTTTTTGTTTGTGACTATATAGATCTTCCACCAATGGTAGGATAAATTCTTTGATAGATGCATGGAAGTTTTCGCAATCAGCAACCGTATAATCAAAGCGACCCAGCTCTTCAAATTTGTAATCTCGATAATTCGCAAAGCCAGCATTCAAGGCTATTTGGTGGCGTTTTGCAAGAAGCTCGTCAAATAAATTATTTAGTGTTTCTTTATCTTCTTTTCGTCGTGCAGCCACTTGATGATAAACAGCTTCCCGTTTAGTTCTATCGCTCAACATTAAAAACTTGGCAGCTTGTTGCAAAGTATATTCTTGTTCGTCAATGGTCACACTCATCTTGCCAGTGATAGCACCATATTGTTGTGCTAAGACACTCAATTCAGCACTCAAGGCAATATTGTTTTCATGAAATAATTCTATGTCTTTTTTTACGCTACGCAAATAGGTGAAATAAGTTTCTGCATCCAATTCAGTTACAAAAGGCGAAGCCATCAATTTTTTATTGAGTGCATCGGCATACGGTTTGATGTGTGGTTCTATTTCCATACAGAAAAAAGTAAAAGATTCTTCCAAGGCTTTGTCTTCTGTATTGCAAGTCATTTTTATTTGACGCCAACAAGCATCTTCACTAACGACAGCTTGTATTTCACTCACATCTTCTAACCATTTTTCGAGCTCGGCTTTGCTTTGAATCTCTCTTGTAGCAAGTGTTTCAAAGAAAGGTTGCAAGTTTGCCCAATCTGTAATGATAAAATCTTTGGGTATAAAATGACGGGCTATTTTCTGTATATCTGCGCTTAGGTTCATGGATGTTTATTTTTCGCGGCGAAGATATATCTCAAATCCCAAAGGGGAAAATCCCAAATTCTAAATTCTAAATTCTAAATTCTAAATTCTAAATTCGAATTTTGAAAAAATCAAATTCCAAAGTAAAAATCCCAAATTCCAAATTCCAAAGTCGAAATTCAAATACTTACGCCTTACGCCTTACAACTTATGCCTTTCTTAATACTAACTACTAACTTCTCATTATCAAATAATCTTTATTTACATTTGCCCAATTAATTGTAGCACATGAAAAAAGCTTATGTAATACTTATAGCCCTCTTTTGTTGGGCTGGCTGTAAGACTGCCGTACAAGATGGATTTGTGGTGAATGGAACTATTGAAAATCTAGACCATGGACAAGTTTACTTTGCCAAATCAGGTGATGTGCCACAAGTGGATACGGTAGCGGTTGTGAAAGGACATTTTACTTACAAAGGAAAACTAAGTGAACCAACAGTTTACATGGTTAATCTCGGCGAAAATCAACCTTCCTCTTTTGTGATATTAGAAAATGGAACGACCACTTTGACTTATAAAAATAATGAGCCGAATAGTATACAAGTCAAAGGTGGGGATGATGAAAATGTGTATTTCGCTTTCTTGCTTTCTTGCAAACCTTTGTATGATAAAATGGATTCTATTGATCAATTGGCACATGCGCAATCCGAAGATGCAGGCATAATGCAGAATTTGAAGTTTACGTATTTTCAATTGGATAGTACTTTAAAAGACAAACAATATCATTTTATCATGGACACAAAACCTTGTGTCGCCACTGCTTTTATGGGTATCAATTATCTCAATGAAAAAATGGATAAGACTTTAGAAGACGTAGAAAAAATATACAACAAACTAGATCCTACCATACAGAAAACTTATATGGGCACTAAGATTGCAGCTTTGGCCAAGCAATTGAAAGCAACGTCTATTGGACAAGTTGCTCCCGATTTTTCGCTACCAGATGCAGCTGGGAAAATGGTTTCCTTATCTTCTTTCAAAGGTAAAATCACATTGCTAGATTTTTGGGCAAGTTGGTGCGGTCCTTGTCGCGCAGAGAACCCAAATGTAGTAGCAGCCTATACTAAATTTCACCCGAAGGGATTTGATATTTTAGGTGTTTCGCTCGATGACCAAAAAACACAATGGCAAAGCGCAATCAAAAAAGATGCACTTCCTTGGACGCATGTGAGTGATTTGAAAGGATGGAATTCGGATGTGGCACAACTCTATGGCATACAGTCTATACCTTCTAATTTATTATTGGATAAAAATGGTGTAATCCTTGCCAAAGGCTTACGTGGTGCAGAATTAGATGCCAAATTAAACGAACTCATTAAATAATAAACTACTTTTGATTACATGGCATGCGGCACGACAAACGTAGGCAGACCAATACCAAATTATTCCGATCTTTTTGACTTCAATAAAAAATAAGCCAACTTAACAAATGAAAAAAATATCCTTACTATTTGTATTCAACCTATTGCTAATCAGTATGGTTTTCGCCGAAAAAAAGACTTGCAGCATTCACTTGATTATTACAGATACAACAGATGGTACTGTCTACATTCGTGATTTGAACACCATGAATATCGACACCATTAATTTCAGCAAAGGAGACTATACCTATACGACTAAAATTGCCGAAACAACACCATTCATTATAGCAGATGAGCGTAATAATTATCAATTATTTTTCGGAGATCCGAATGACAAAATAAATATAAAATTAGAAAGAGAAAAAATGCAGGTCACTTTTTTAGATGGTTCAAAATCGCATGAATTATTTAGAAGTCTGGTGATTGCACAAACGCCATTGCAACAACAAGCGCAACAGTTACAACAAGTTGCGCCAAGAGATACGCACGGTTTTGCAGATAGCATGACTGCAGTAATGTCTAAAATAAATGAAAGTCTGAAAGCTAATTTCTTTAATTTTTTGAAAACAAATAGCAGTAGTGCTGTCGCTGCTTTTGTGGTGCATAGTTCTATTAGCAATGACAGGAATATGCGTAGTACTGCAGCAGATTCTATGTATGCACAACTTACAGGCTTTGCCAAAACTTGTCACTACGGATTAGAAACAGAGAAAATTATTAAGAAATTAAAATCAGTAGAAGTGGGTACTATGGCGCCTGATTTTACTTTAGCAGATTCAACTGGTAAGAAAAAATATACCTTATCTGCATTGCGCGGAAAATATGTGTTGGTAGATTTTTGGGCTAGTTGGTGCGGGCCTTGCAAAGGAGAAATTCCGTACATGAAAACTGCCTACTCCACTTATCACGACAAAGGATTTGAAATTATGAGTGTGTCTTTAGATAGCAAACGCGATGCATGGATAGATGCTCTAAATATGTATAAAATGCCTTGGATTCATGTATCAGATTTGAAAGGTTTCAATAGTTTGGTAAACGATTTGTACCTAGTGCCATCTATACCCAAGACCTTATTACTTGACAAGACAGGCAAAATAATCGCAACCGATTTACGCGGCAAAGAGTTAGATAAAAAGTTAGAAGAAATCTTTATTAAATAATAACTAATTGATTTATTGAAAGACCCTAAATTCAGTTTTGTAATTGAAACATTCTAGAATGAAAAATGCTTAGATATATTTGCCCAATGATAAAATCCATTTGCCTTTTTCTTTTCTTTATTTGTGCTAGTGTTACGAGTAGTTTCTCACAAACCTATACCCAAAAAATATTGACTCATCGACAAACGTATAAGAACGAATTTCTGTCGGATGAGAATAGTCCATTGCGTAAAGAAGATACCAGTTATTTGCAATTTTATGCACCTAATCCTGGCTATGTAGTTCATGGGAATTTTACACGAGTTATAGATACAATTGGTTTTGCCATGCAAACACATAGTGGTAAAATCAAAACCTATTTTGTGTACGGCTATGTGACATTTTCATTAGAAAAAAAAATGCATAAGCTGTTTATTTACCAGAGCAAATCTTTACAATCAAAATCCGGATTTGAAGATTATTTATTTCTTCCATTTACCGATAAAACAAATTATCGAACCACTTTTGGTGGTGGTCGTTATATAGATTTTAAAATAAATGATATTCAGGATAATAAACTTGTTCTGGATTTTAATAATTGCTATAACCCTTACTGTGCTTACAAAGAAGGCTATTCTTGTCCTATACCTCCAGCAGAAAATAAATTACGAATTGCCATTAAAGCTGGTGAAAAATTATTCGGTAAAGCCGTCATGGAGAAGTAATCCGATATATCATTTAAACAGAAAATAAGCTCTTTACATTCACCATAACAGAATATGCAATCCTCATCCTATTCATTAAAAACTCCATCAACAGTGCAATTCAAAACAACCTTTTTTAAATTTGTTTCTTTAGTCTTTCATCCATTATTTGTACCAACCATGGTCTTTGCTTTTTTTGTGTATCTAAGCCCGAGTTTATTTTTTGGTATAACAGAAAAAACATATTCTTGGTGGTTAATTGTACTTGCTTATTCAACCATTACCTTTCCATTACTTACGGTATTTTTATTATGGCGACTTAAGTTTATTGAGTCTATGCAAATGCATGGGACCAAAGAAAGATACGGACCATTGATCTCGTCGATGTTATTTTATTTTTGGGTATTTTGGTTGTTTCATAAACAATTCAATGCACCACTCTTGATACAAAGTTTTCTATTTGGTGTATTCCTTACCTCTGTTTGCGTCTTTATGGCAACTATCTTTTTTAAAATTAGTATGCATTCCGCAGCATGGGGCGGTGTAATTTGTATAGCCATGTTAAGCGCTTTTCAACATATTGATTATGCCGTATTTGCGCTGGTCGTAGTCATTGGTATTGCTGGATTAGTTGGTAGTGCTCGATTGTTTTTACAAGCACATACACCGAAGCAATTATACAGTGGTTATATTGTTGGTTTTCTGGCGCAGGGTTTAGCTTACTTTGTATTATCTCTTTTACTAAAATAATTTGTATGGCATTACCAAAAATAGAAACTTGCCTTTCTCCATTGCTATTACCGCTGTATTCTATTGAAGAGAGTATAGTAGTTATCATCGACGTATTTCGTGCAACAAGCACCATTGCCGCAGCACTCCATCAAGGTGCGAATAAAATAATTCCTGTAGCACAAGTGGATGAATGTATTCGTTTGGGAATTGAAATTCCTAATGCTATTACGGCAGGTGAGCGAGACGGCAAAGTGGCGCCAGGTTTGCAACATGGCAATTCACCTTTAGAATATCCGCGATCCTTTGTCGAAAATAAAACTATCGTATTGACTACTACCAATGGCACCAGATTATTGCACATGTGTAGCAATGCACATGAAATTATCACTGGTTCTTTTCTAAATCTAGAAGCGGTATGTAACTATTTGGTGGCACAAAAAAAGCCTGTATTATTGGCTTGTGCATCTTGGAAGGATAGATACAATTTAGAAGATTCCCTTTTTGCAGGGGCGGTGTATGATAGTATTGGCGAGCATTTCGACATGAATTGTGATGCCACTCGTTCGTCTACGCATTTGTATCGACAAGCAAAAAATGATTTGTATGGGTTTATTCAAGATAGTTCACACTTTCTGCGATTGTCTAAATTTGGATTGCAATATGATATGGAATATTGTTGCCAAGTGAATAAGCACAATGTATTGGTGAAATTGCAAGGTGCTGAATTGGTAGTGGGCTAAATGTTTTTTTCAATAGTTGTGCTTGAAATGAAATACAATAACAATTTAAAATTTTTACATTTGTGAGAATGAATGGCTATACTAAAAGTAATAGGAGAAATTCAATTTTTCTAAGTAGGTGTATTGCGGCAACGATTGTAGTGGAAATCCTTTTTGCTGGCTCTGCAGCAAAAATATTGAAACGGAAAGCGTGTGTGCCGCCCAAATTATTCTCATGAAATTTAGCATTATAGAATGAATATAAAATCAAAATTAGCTTTACCATTCGCCCAATTCATTTCTAAAAAAATAAAAAAGGAAATGATGCAAGCGGTTACACATCAGGAGCAAACGCTGCAGATGTTGGTGAGTAAAGCGCAAAAAACTGTTTTTGGAAAGGACCATCATTTTGAACAAATTCGTACACCACAAGAGTTTAGAGAAGCAGTGCCAGTGCGCGATTACGAGCAAATCAAATCCTATATCGAAGAAGTAAAAAGCGGTAAAGAGAATATTCTTTGGAAAGGAAAACCTGTTTATTTTGCCAAGACGAGCGGCACTACCAGCGGTGCAAAATATATTCCAATTTCCAATGTTAGTATACCCTTTCATATACAAGCTGCGCGAAATGCGTTGTTGTGTTATATTGCTGAAACAGGCAATGCAGATTTTGTAAATGGTCAAATGATTTTTTTGTCTGGCTCACCAGAATTGGAGCGCAACAATGGCATATTGACTGGACGATTAAGTGGTATTGTCAACCATCATGTGCCTCCATATTTGCGCCGAAATCAAATGCCATCTTATGCTACAAATTGTATCGAAGATTGGGAAACTAAATTGGATGCGATAGTGGAAGAAACCATTGCGCAAGACATGACTTTGATTAGTGGTATTCCACCTTGGATGCAAATGTATTTAGACAAGCTGCAAGAAAAAAGCGGAAAGAAAACGGCAGATTTATTTAAAAATCTATCGTTGATAGTACATGGTGGCGTCAATTTTGAACCTTATCACGCCAAGTTGATGGATACGATAGGCAAGAAGATAGATACGATTGAAACCTTTCCAGCGAGTGAAGGATTTTTTGCATTTCAAGATACGCAAACGGAAGAAGGGCTTTTATTAAACACCAATGCTGGGATGTATTTTGAGTTTATTCCTTTGGATGAAATGGAGAAAGTTTCACCCACACGATTAACCTTGGCTGATGTAAAAATTGGAATTAATTATGCGCTGATTGTGAGTACCAATGCAGGTTTATGGGCTTACAATATTGGCGATACGATTAAGTTTGTTTCGCTACATCCTTTTCGAATTGTAGTTACGGGTCGTATCAAACATTTTATTTCTGCCTTTGGCGAACATGTGATTGCAGAGGAGGTAGAACATGCCATGCGTGCGACTTGTGAGAAAATGAATGTGAAAATCATTGAGTTTACGGTGGCACCATTTGTTGCAGCAGATCACGGTAAAAGTTATCATGAATGGTTTATAGAATTTGAACAAACACCAACAGATTTACATGCTTTTGCACAAGAATTAGATTATCAATTACGAATGAAAAATACATATTATGATGATTTGATAAGTGGTGGAATTTTATCTATACTTCAAATAAGACCGCTCCAAAAAAATGCATTTATTCAGTACATGAAAAGTATTGGCAAACTTGGTGGTCAAAATAAAACAGCCCGATTGAGTAATAATAGGGTGATTGCGGAAGATTTGAGGGGGTTTGTTTTGTAGGGAGTGTCTGCTAAAAAATATTTGGATTTAGTCACCTACAAATTAATACTATAATTTAATCCTTTGCATGCAGGGTCAATTAGATTATTGTTTTTGCTACCGAACCTATAACTAATACCGATGCCTAGATCGTAATCGAATGAACTTAATATTTCTCGGTTGCGTGCAAGTATTTGATCAATGGATGCATCACCTTTTCGAATATTGATTTGGTTGCGATTAAAACTATAATGTCCCCAAACGGCGAAGTTGAGACCTCTTGCAATTTTGGTAGAAATAGCACCACTAAAACTCAAATTATTTTTATGAAAATCGTTCAATAAATTTCGCCAAAACGCACCCAGATTCACACTTCCCCAGTTTTGTGTAATGCTAAAAATAGTACTAATGTCTTGTGCTAAAAAGGCTTCTCGTTTTTTCAAATAGATAGTAGTATCATAATAGATATTATTCCGAACACCAACACCATATTGCACAACCCATCGTTTGGTATTAAAATGTTTATATGGAAAAATAGAGTATTCAATTTTAGGTGCAGCGGTAATTTGGGATTTGATATTACTGAAAATAGAATTGGTATAATCGGCACCAAAACCAATCGCTATATGCTCTGTACGTTTGTTATTATAATCTATACCGAAGGAGTAATCTTGAAAATCGTATTTGTAAATATCGCCATTGTCATTGTATTTGCTGTATTGTTCATTGAAGTTGACATAGGTATTCGTTCGGGAAGTATTGGTTTCTTTATCTGCCGAAATATTTCCATTGACGGATGCATTACGAAATATTTGCGTTCCAGAAATATTTCCATTGGCACCAATTTGAAATACCCAATTTCGATATGGATCTTTTGTTACGGTGTCTACTATTTCATTGTTTTCATTTTTAAAAGAAATGTTTATTTTATTGACCAGTGTGGTATGCGCTATGAAAGGCAATAAGGCAATTTGTAAATTTCGGACAAATAATTTTCGCGCATCGTCTTCTGTGCAATTCGCCGAAACATCGTATGTAAGCGTATCTTGTATGTTTGCATATTGGTTTTTGCCCATAATAAAAAAGGTACTTATTAATGTACCAGCGCTGTTTCTATTGCTCTTGGCTAAGATATGTGCATCTGCATCCATGCGATCACGAACGAAGGTAATCAAGTTCATTTCTTGACGAACATAATCGAAAGAGTAATTGCCATTGTAATTGCTACAATCTAAAAACACCTTCAGTTTATCTGCTTTGTTTTGCGCATTTGTTTGGATAATCGTAAGTAAAAAAAACAAAGCAAGAATATACTTCATGAAATAAAATTTTCACAAATATAATTTTGTAAGATACATGGAGATGTTAAAATAAATGAGATAAATTCTTGTCCATTTTATTATTTTTGATTTGATAAATTTATATAGCCATGATAATCGAAAGAACAAGGGAAAATAATATTGTGATAAAGATATCATCTTCCGTTGATAGCTTTGGGCTTCAACGAGTAATTGATTATGTGAAATATCTAGAAGCAACGTCAAAAAGCAAAGCCAAACAATCAGAAGTTGATAAATTGGCAGATGAGGTGCATGCTTCATGGTGGGCGAAGAACCGCGAACGTTTTATAAAATGAAAATCATTATTGATGCTAATATAGTTTTTGGTGGCATATTAAATACAAAAGGAAAAATTGGAGATTTGCTTATTAATTCAAAAAGTAAATTTGAATTAATTGCACCTAATTTTTTGCGTGCTGAAATACAAAAAAATTACCCAAAGTTGATGAAATTATCTGGGTTGACTTTACAACAAATACAGGAATCAGAATTTCAAATATGCAAGAACATTATTTTTATTTCTGAAGAACAAATTATTTTATCAAATTGGCTAATAGCAGAAAAGCTGGTTGCCGATGTTGATCCTAATGATATTCATTACATCGCGTATTCCAAACAATTCAAATGCAAAATATGGAGTGGCGATAAAGCACTTAGGAAAGGGCTTGCTAAAAAAGGATTTGTAAATTTTGTTACAACCGATGAGCGATTCGAATCAAGAGAATCATAAAGAATTCGTTTTATTAATCGTCTTCGCTTCGACTGATTTTTTTTTAGCTTTTCAGCAAACTAACCAATGTAATTTATTAGGCACAACTTAGAATTATTTATTAAATTTGGTAAATTGAAATTATTATGAAACCAGAAGAAATTAAAAACTTATTCTTGAAGTTTGAAATGGCTGCATCCGATTTGGAAGGCATAGAATGTTGGAGCGCAAGAGAATTACAAGGTTTATTAGGATATAGTAAGTGGGAAAATTTTGAAAAAGTTATTTTTAAGGCAAAGGATGCTTGTAAAAATGTATCAGAAAATATAGAGTATCATTTTCCTGACATCAGGAAAACGATACCAATGCCGAAAGGTGCAGAAAAGGAAATTGATGATATTCTATTAACAAGATATGCTTGCTATTTAATTGCTCAGAATGGTGATAGTAGAAAGGAGGAAATTTCTTTTGCGCAAAATTATTTTGCTGTTCAAACTCGCAGAGCAGAACTTGTAGAACAAAGGTTATTAGAGTTTGAACGCATTAAAGCCCGAGAAAAACTTAGCCAAACAGAAAAACAGCTTTCAGGAATTTTATATGAAAGAGGTATTGACAGTCAAGGGTTTGCAATAATTAGAAGCAAGGGCGACCAATCTTTATTTAGATTGAATACGCAAATGCTTAAACGTAAAATGAATATTCCAGAAAACAGACCTATAGCGGACTTTTTACCAACCATAAGTATAAAAGCAAAAGACTTAGCCGCTGAAATGACGGGCTTAAATGTTCAAAGTAAAGACTTGAAAGGACAGAGTAAAATAGAGGAAGAACATATAGACAATAATTTGGCTGTAAGAAACATGTTGACCCAAAGAGGAATAGTACCTGAAAATTTGCCAATAGCGGAGGATGTAAAAAAATTACAGCGAAAATTAAATGGAGATGAAAAGAAACTTCTTAAAGGTATTAAAAAGAAGAAAGAATAAACGGGTTGACCCGTTCTACCAAGCGTCTTCGCTTCGAAAGCAATATTCTTTTGCTTTCAATAAACTTGTCCAATTGCCATTTAAAACTTGAAGTCAATTATACCACTTCGGCTATGCTTAGTGCGCTTTTTATACGGGACTTTCTTTGATTAAGAAATTCTACACCTTGTTCTGTAAAGCAAAAAGGAGCATAACGTAAACCAATTTTATCTTCATTGGAGGTGCCAATTTGGCTCCTCCAATTTTGTAATTCCTCTTTATTGATTTCAAACATAAAGCAAGTTTAATCAAATTAGGATACAATTGGACTAGCAGGGCGCTGTTGTGTTTTCGTTCTACTGATCCTATACAATTCCCTCTACAAAATACATATCCATTTCCCCTTTATTTTTTGCGTCTATTTTCCCCCTGTATTTACAATTAAAATTTTCTTTCACTAGTTCGTACGTCGCACCGCTTATATTTATTTTACCTGCTTCTCCACTGCTTTCCATGCGGGAGGCAATATTGACAGTATCGCCCCAAATATCATAGGCAAACTTTTTAACTCCAATAATACCTGCTACAACAGGGCCTGTATTAATACCGATGCGTATCTGAAAAGGCATTTCCCCCTTTTCGATTTTCTTTAGGTTATAACGTTTCATAAAATCTCTTATTTCAATTGCCGCTTTGACGGTGTCTTCGGCATGTGTTGAGTTTTTAATAGGCAAACCTCCTGCACACATATAGGCATCGCCAATTGTTTTTATTTTCTCAATGCCATGTTGCTGTATAATATCATCGAACGCAGAAAAACATTCATTAATTTCTTCAACCAATTTTGTCGCACTTAGTTGCTCCCCAATTTTAGTAAAGTCCTTAAAGTCAGTAAACATAACCGTGGCTAATTCATAATCTCTTGCAGCAGAACTTCCTTTGCTTTTTAATTCTTCTGCAACTTCTGCGGGAAGTATATTTAGTAGTAATTCGTCGCTTCGCTTTTTTCCTTTTTTAATTTTATTCCTTTGTGTAAAAAAGATACCGGCAAAAAATAAAACCACAGAGAGTCCACCCAATAAGCCATTGCGTACTAATTTCTGTTTTTCAATTTCTTGTCTTGCTTTTGCATCTTTCTTTTCTTGATTTGCCTTTAGAGCGGCTTGTTTCGTATTGAATGCGGTTTCAGCCGCTGCTTGCTTTTGTTCGTATCATATTGTACTTGTTTTCGTTTTAGGTCTTCTTCATAGCGTAATTGCTGTCGCTCTTTATCCGATTTTGCGGCCGCTTGTTTTTTCTCATATTCATAGGTAATCGATTTCAGCTGCATCTCTTTTTGTAAAAATAATTCGCGTTTCGTATTTTCATATTTCAGTAAATCTTGTTGCCGAGCAAATGTTTCCTTTACCAACAAATCTTTCTTTTCTTGCTCTACTTTGGTCATCGTTTCTTTTTTGTCAAAATCATATTGCATTTGTTGCTGCACAATTTGTTTGGTGTTGTTTTCATTCAACATGCTATCCCGGTTTTGATATACAATTTATAATGAACCAATGCCTCCTCAAATTTGTTTTGCGCACTATCCAAATCTGCCAACGATCTATAACTTTCCCTTATCATTTCAACATAATCATAATTTAAAAAAATCAATAGTCCTTTATTCAGATAATAGGATGCACTATCGTAATGTTTCTCTTTTGTATATATGTTCCCAATGTTGATATTGGCTGTTGCAATGGTCCAATTATCGCCTATTTTTAATGCGGTTAAATAATTTTTTAATGCATCCTTATAATTAAGCTGTTTTGCATAAACCTCTCCGATACCATTATAGCAGGAAGCAATTCCATATTCGTTTTCGACTTCTTCAAACAGTTTTAACGCGGTTGTATATTGCGTCATTGCTTCTGTAAATTTGTTTTGTTTTGTGTAGATTTTCCCTACACTAGTAAAGGTCCAGCCAAGATCTTTTTTTCTTCCAAGAACCTCATCTATTTTGGAGGATTCCAGATAATACTTCAATGCATCGGGGTAATTGTCTTGACTGTCGTAAATAGACGCTATTGAACCGGCGTATGTATCGGACATTGCTTCTTTATCGCCAATTTCTTCGTAGATTTTTAACGCAATGAAATAATTCTTTATTGCTTCTGGGTAATTACATTGCGTTCTGTAAACACTACCAAATAAATTATAACAATCGGCTATTCCAGCTTTATCGCCAATTTCTTCTCTAATTTTTAGTGCAGTCATGTAACTTTTTATTTCTTCAGGATAATTTTTCTGGCCAGCATAGCAATATCCGATATCAAGGTAACAGAGGCTGATTTTTTCTTGTCCCCAATTTCTTTCGAAAGTTTTATAGCTTCCGTATAACTTTTTAAACACTCAGCATAGTTCTTTTGCCTGTGATAAGTTTTCCCAATTTTAGAATACACATCGGCCATACCTTTCTTATCACCAATTTCTGATTTGATGTTAAGTGCTTTTTTAAAGTAATCCAATGCTGATTCATAATTCTCTCCGATTAGCATAGTTGCAAAGCCTTTCACGCTGAAAGCATTCCCTATTCCCCTTTTATAATTCATTTTCTCTGACAAAGACAAACATTGATCTGCCAATTCAATGGACTTATCAGGATCCTTTGTTGAATAGTCTTTGGATAGTGCATATAAAATATCTGCTTTTGTGGTATCTTCCTTTGCAGTTTTTAAAAGGGTTGATAAAGAGTCGGCAAAATGTTGATCTTGTGCATTGCTACAAAGTGCAAAAAGTGTTGCCGTTATTAGAAGTAAAAAGTTTTTAAAAAGCTTTTTTTCAAGTTAGTTTAATGTTTATTATGTCCCCGTCCATCAAAGCCTCCTCTCTTCGAAAGCAATATTCTTTTGCTTGCTGTAAACATAACAAATCTACCTCAAGAATTCACTGCCAAATATTTTTTTTGCTTGCAAAAATTTGTTACACTCTTATTTTCACGTAATTCATTTTTTTTAGAAATAATTTCTGCTTTAATGGGACGGTATCACACTAATCTCATAATCCCAAAAAATCATAGTACAGACAATTTGTATAGCCCCCTTTCAGAAATGAATACCGGCAAAATTAAAATGTAATGGCAAAAAGAATCTTCTATTGGCAATGTATTGCGGCAACGATTGTAGCGAAAAGCCCACACCATGCGCCTCGCATGGGAGGACTTGTAGCGAAAAGCGTGTGGCTCGCCCAAAAAAAATCATTCAATATTTAGAATTGCCTAAATAACTATTTGAAATTACTAAATTTATACACGATTTTTGCGACCTATGTCAAGCATTCAACTTCTTTTAGCAAACGATAAAAAACCGGGTATTAAAAATTATACAGCCTATCGTGCAAACGGTGGCTACCAATCTGTCGAAAAAGCATTGGGCAATATGAGCCCCGACGAAGTAACAGAAGAGGTGAAGAAAAGTGGACTAAGAGGCCGTGGTGGGGCAGGTTTCCCAACGGGTATGAAATGGAGTTTTCTAGCAAAACCAGAAGGCGTTGCTCGCTACTTGGTTGTCAATGCCGATGAAAGTGAACCGGGTACATTTAAAGATCGCTACTTGATGGAATTCATTCCGCACTTGTTGATCGAAGGAATGGTAGTTGCTTCTTATGCCTTAGGCGCCAATGTTTCCTATATTTATATCCGTGGCGAATATGCTTGGATAGTGGATATTCTGGAAGAGGCGATTGTAGAAGCCAAACAAAATGGATTTCTTGGTAAAAATATTTTAGGTAAGGGTTATGATTTAGAAATATACGTGCAACGTGGTGCTGGGGCTTATATCTGTGGTGAAGAAACCGCATTACTAGAATCCTTGGAAGGCAGACGTGGCAATCCAAGAATCAAACCGCCATTCCCAGCGGTGAAAGGATTGTGGGGTTGTCCAACCGTAGTCAATAATGTAGAAACGATTGCTGCTGTGGTTCCCATTATCAATATGACGGGCGATGAATATGCTAAAATTGGCGTGGGAAGAAGTACAGGTACAAAATTAATTTCAGCTTGTGGCAATATCAATAAACCGGGTGTGTATGAAATCGACATGACTTGTAGTGTAGAAGAATTTATTTTTAGTGAAGACTATTGTGGTGGCATTCCAAATGGGAAAAGATTGAAGGCATGTATTCCTGGTGGATCTTCTGTTCCAATATTGCCAGCTAATTTATTACTTAAAACAGCTAAAGGCGAAACACGTTACATGAATTATGAATCCCTTTCTGATGGAGGTTTTGAAACCGGCTCTATGATGGGAAGTGGCGGTTTTATTGTGTTAGATGAAGATCAATGTGTGGTACGTCATACCATGACCTTAGCACGTTTTTATCACCATGAAAGTTGCGGTCAATGTTCACCTTGCAGAGAAGGTACGGGATGGATGCATAAGATTTTGAAGAGCATTGAAAACGGAACTGGAAAAATGAGTGATATCGAATTGCTTTGGGACATACAACGGAAGATAGAAGGCAATACCATTTGTCCACTAGGTGATGCAGCAGCATGGCCAGTAGCAGCAGCCATTCGTCATTTCAGAGATGAATTTGAATGGCATGTAACACATCCGGCAGAGGCAATGGTTGGGAACTATGCTTTTTAAATTCCAACGTTTAAATCCCAAAAATCAAATTCCAAATTCCAAAGGCAAATTCTAACATACTTTCTACTTACGACTTTCTACTAACTACTAATTACTAACTACTAATATGTCTTGTTCATCTACCCTTTCCGAAGAAAAACCGAGAATCAAAAAACCAGATTGGCTTCGGGTGAAATTGCCTATTGGTGAAAATTACAAACATGTAAGAGGATTGGTAGATACCCATAAATTGCATACGATATGTGAGAGTGGCAATTGTCCGAATATGGGTGAATGTTGGGGCGAAGGCACTGCTACATTTATGATTTTGGGAAATACTTGTACACGTTCATGTGGTTTTTGTGCTGTGTCTACAGGGCGTCCAGATCCAATAGATTGGGATGAACCACAACGAGTTGCCGAAGCAATATTTTTGATGAAAGTGAAACATGCCGTACTCACTAGCGTAGATAGAGATGAAATACCAGATGGGGGTTCCATTATTTGGGCAAATACCATTAAGGCAGTGAGGGTATTGAATCCGCAAACAACATTAGAAACATTAATCCCTGATTTTAAAGGAGATAAACAAAATATACAACGCATCATTGATGTGGCTCCAGATGTAGTTTCGCACAATATTGAAACCACGGAGCGACTAACCAGACAAGTTCGTATACAAGCAAAATATCATCGAAGCATGGAAGTGATTCGAACTTTAAAGCAAGGTGGCATGCGCACGAAAAGTGGTATCATGCTTGGACTTGGTGAAACAAAAGCAGAGGTGATACAAACCATGCAAGACTTATATGACAATGGTTGTGATGTAATAACGATAGGTCAATATTTACAACCGAGCTTGAAACACTTGGCTGTAGTGCGTTTTGTGCATCCAGATGAATTTGCTGAATACAAACAGATTGGCTATGATATCGGTTTAGATCATGTAGAAAGCGGTCCTTTGGTTCGCTCTTCTTATCATTCAGAAAAGCATTTGTATTCAGGACGAGGTTTGTTATATTAGTGAGTAGTGAGTATTGAGTAGTGAGATATGAGAATTCAAATTACCGCATTCACAATTTAGAATTTACAGTTTTGTATTCATAACAAAGTAACCAAGATACGTAAAGGCTAAGCCCAAAATAATGGAGCTTATTATGTACAGAAATGCAATGTCGGTATGGTTGGTTTTGAACAGTTGAATGCTCTCATTACTGAATGCTGAGAAGGTAGTAAAGCCTCCACATAATCCGGTAACTAAAAAAACTTTCCATAAGTCTTGTTTGGTTTCAACGGCAAGCAAATAGCCTAAAATCAAGCCAATCAATAAACTGCCAATCATGTTGACGATAAAGGTAGCAACTGGAAAAACGAAAGTAGATTTAGAAAAATATAAACTATATACATATCGAAGCACACTGCCAAGTCCACCACCGAGAAATACGAATATTAATTTTTGCATCGTGGTAAAAATACATATTTGTAATCAAGTCGAAAAAAGAATATCAAGGTAGGATTGATTTTTGAATTAAATTTTTTCACTTAATCGATCCGTAAAAATAGAATAGAGAGCGAAGAGTTCCTATATTTAATGCCTAATCAATTATACATCAACCATGCATCAATATCATACAGAAACGCACGTAGAAAGCTCGGAAATTATTGCAGATATTGTAATCGGTATGAGCGATGGTTTAACTGTACCATTCGCACTAGCAGCGGGTTTGAGTGGTGCAGTCAACAGTAATTCTATTTTATTAACTGCGGGTATTGCCGAAATTGTAGCAGGTTGTGTAGCCATGGGTTTGGGTGGATATTTAGCGGGGAAAACAGAACAAGATCATTATGAGAGTGAGTTGAAAAGAGAATATATGGAAGTGGAAAAATTTCGCGAGAAAGAAATAGAGGAAGTAAAAGAGATATTTGCTGCTTACGGTATTGATGAAAATGGACAAAATATGTTGGCTACCCAATTGGCAAAAGATAAAACAAAATGGGTGGACTTTATGATGAAGTTTGAATTGGGATTAGAAAAACCAAATGCAAATCGAGCAAGAAATAGCGCCTTGACAATTGGTATTGCGTATGGTGTCGGTGGCTTATTGCCCTTGTCTGCTTATGTATTTACCAATAATCCGCAAGATGGCGTAATACTTTCTGCAGCTATCACTTCATTCTGTTTATTTGTCTTCGGTTATTTTAAAAGTAAAGTAACTGGTCAAGAACCAATACGAGGAGCTTTGAAAGTAACTGCCATTGGTTTAATCGCTGCAAGCGCTGCTTTCTTGATTGCGAAATGGGTGAGTTAGTTTTCAGCCAATCCTATAAGGTTTTTAAAACCTTATAGGATTAGTCACTACGAATAAAAGAGAACCATTGTCTAAATAGTGCTTTCAATTAATAGCGCAAATTTTACAAAGGACAATAAAAAAATAGCCTCCCCATTGAGAAGGCTATTCTATTTTCCTGTTAGATGAATTAATTATTCCATTCTATTTTTCGACTGAAATACATGATGGCTGCTAGTATGATAAATAGGCCGACACTGCCAACCAATAATGCCCCATCTTGCAATTGTATCAACACAAAAATAAATACATAGAGCATGCTTAGAAACCCACCGAAAATGCTGGCAGTATGTAGACTGTTGACTACACTCTTCGTATATAATGTGATGAGCGATATGGTTGCCAATGCCGAAAGTAGATAGGCTGTTGTGTAGGAAGTATATTCAGAAATGGATAATAGTAAAGTATAGAAAATACAAAGTGCAAAACCAATCAATACATATTGAACCGCATGAACACTTTTCTTTTGTAATATTTCAATAAAAAAATAAATGACGAAAGTGAGCATGATAACTAGAATGGCGTATTTAACGGTGCGCATTGTTTTGGCATAATTGTCTAATGGTTGCAAAAGGTTGACACCGAATTGGCTATTCTTAAAATCAATTTCTGCAGTTTCTTTCCATTGCTGTGGAAATTCTCGATTCAAATCAAAGGCTTTCCAAGTGGCTTCAAAACTGCTGTCTTTGATGGTGCGTTCTGGTAATGTTTTTCCTTGAAAATCTGGATGAGGCCATTTGGCATGAATGCTTACAGTTGTTGATTTTCCGATTGGCGTGAACAATAGTTTTTCGGAACCACGCAAGACTAAATTGATGGCAAAAGTATGTCCATTCAGTATATCCTCTAAGGACAATGGAATAAAGGAGTGCAAACCTTTTTCAAGATATTCCGATTGATTATTACCAGCATTAAATTCAATATCTCGATTGTCCCATTTGATATGCAATTGCTCTTGTATGCCTGTATAATCAGAAAAGCTATACGTGATGAATGCCTCATTTAGGATTAAGCTTTCTTTGGGAATATTCAGTTTGGCAAATGCCAATGGACTGTATTTACCTGTGAGCGAAAGATGAGCCGTATACACCACCAGTTTAAAAATATTACTTCTTGATCTAAATTCTGGTACCATGTCGCCAGTTATTTTTAAATCCTCTGGTAAAAAATAAGCATTTCGTTTTACGGTCCTCAGCTTGCCATCACTAGCCCTTTCCATTTGCCAATATGGAATTACAAGTATAGGCCCAGTAAGGGTTTGGTCGGTACTCCATTGACTTGCAATTTCTTGTTTTACTTCTTCATTTCGATGTTGTCTTTCTTCGATAATTTGGGTAATAAAGTAAGTAGGAATGAGTAAGGCGAGTATCAAGAAGCTAATCAGGACGCCTTTGATAAAGTTTCTGTTTCGTTGAAAGAGATTTGGGTTGCTTGGCATTTGTTCATCGTTTTGTGTGTACATGGTTTTAGTTTTTTAGTTTTAAAAAGTGCTTTGAAATGCAAAGTAAATATAAAAAATATTTTTATTCCATTGGATTTGTTAAATGAAGGGTAAATTACAAATATGAAATTCCAAATTTTTAAATTCCAAATACGAAATACGAAATACGAAATACGAAATTCCAAATTCCAAATACGAAATCCCAATACTTACAACTTACAGCCTTACTACTTACGCCTTAAAACTTATACCTTACTACTTACGCCTTAAAACTTATGCCTTACTACTTACGCCTTCTAACTACTTAATACTAACTATTAATTACTTTTATAATTATTTTTGCCAGACTTTATTTATGTTTATCTTTAGCACCAAGCATAAAAAAACAATACCCATTTTATTTTAATCAGGAGGATGAATCAGGAACAGAATAAAGGCTCTATGTTGCATATTGGCTCTGCAGACTTGGTCAGGGTCAGTAATTCTATTTCTATCATCAATAAAATTTTATTCAGCGATATTGAAGAGCAATTCAACAAGGCGTTCTATCTCCTAAACAGTAAGAATTTGCCTGAGACAAAAGAAAATTACCTTGTATTTTTTGAATGCACACAAGACTATAGAAATAAAAATATTTTCAAGTTTGAGGCGAAGCAAGAATCGCATTACCAAGAATCGATTGCCTTGTTTAGCGATGTGATAAAAATTAAACCAAAGCATGCCTTGTCTTACGAGTTTAGAGGAATTGCCAAAACAAGAATACTAGATGATCAGGGTGCTATTGATGATCTGTCCATTGCTATCAATATGGGTTCTAGCAACAAGGACGCCTACTTTTTTAGAGGAGAAGCTCGAAGAATGCATTTGATAGATACGAAAGGGGCGATAGATGATTTTTCAAAGTCATTGTCCTATGACCCATTGCATGTAGAAGCCTATGTTTCGCTCGGCATTGTAAACGAGAAATTGAAAGGTTATACCGCAGCAATTGAAGAATATACCAAGGCTTTAGACATTGATAATCAAAAATATTTTGCCTTTTACAGAAGGGGTTGCGTGCATGCACAATTGGGAAATTATGCTGAAGCCATACTAGATTATAATCGGGCAATTGATATTAATCCAAACTACAATTACTATTGGGATAGAGCCAAGGCAAGGCAGATGCAAAAAGATTATATGGGTGCCATTGCCGACTTTACGAAATCGCTTGAATTGATCAATGCCAATAAGCCTACAGAATATGCAAATTATTTTGGTAGTGGTAAATCCAAATTTGCAATGGAAGATTATGAAGGTGCTATTGCCGATTATACTTTGGCGATTCAATATGCAGAAAGTCATGAAGTGTATATTGCAAAAGCAAAAGCATTATTCAAGCAAAAGGCGTATGCAGAAGCCATTCAAGACATCAGCAAAGCAATGGAATTTGATCCTAGCCAAGCGAATGATTATTGTTTACGAGGCTATATTCATTATGTCATCAATGAAGTTGGTGCAGCCATTCAAGATTATACAATAGCAATCGAACTCAACCCTGATTTTCCGAACCCTTATTATCTGCGAAGTATTGCCAGGAAGCATATTGGCGATGATGCAGGCGCAAATAAGGATGAAGATTTTTTTCAAAAACTGAAGGCAAACTAAATGCAAGCAGAAGCAGTATTTGAAAACATAGGGGAAAGGATTTTGCATGAACTGAATAAGGTACAAAAATCAGTCTTCATTGCCGTATCCAGTTTTACAAATAAAATTCTAATTAATGCATTATTAAACAAAGCGAGAAGTGAATGTTCAGTGTCCATCCTTATGGTGACAAATGAAAATTCGACACAATCGACTCTTGATTTTGCACAGCTTATCGCCGCAAAGGCACAAGTGTATAAAATGGAAAAAGGCGATACGTCATTTGATAAAATTAAATTTTGTGTCATCGATCAGAGTACCGTTATTACTGGCTCCTATCAATGGGGTTATCAAACAAAAGAAAGTACGGAATACATCAACATCACCTATAATGACGCTACTTTAGCCGAACAGTATATTGCTGAATTTTATACATTCAGAGCGTTGTATTATCCAGATGAAATAAAGGTGGAAATGGATTTTCCATGGCATAAAATCATCAAACGTTTAGAAATCATCAAGAACTATATTTTATTAGAAGATACAGATGAATTACAGAAAGAAGTAGAAAAATTGAGCGTGTATACGTCCAATAGAATTTTAAGTGAAATCATCATGGATCTGCGCAACAAATTTTACGCAAATGCTATCCTCAAAATGCAAGATTTTATTAGCGAAAATCAGGCGCTTACCCTTTGGATAGATCCGGAAATTGCCGCCTTGAAACTGGAAATTAAAGAGCTCGAAAATCAGTTGAATAGTTATGATCATGAAAGGATAGAAATAGAAAAGAAAATGTTTGAATTCCAACACAGACATACACTGGAGCTTGGTGAAATTATATTGAACTTGTTGACTCTACGTCGAATAAAATATAAGTCGGATAAAGAAAAATTTGAGGATGCCAGCAAAGATGAAAGTGATTATCGTGCGCAATTTGAAGCCGAAAAGAGGAAGTCAATTTTTGACTTAAGCGAGCAAGAAAAAACGGAAATCAAAAAGAAATTTAGAAAGGCAACGAACTTATGTCATCCAGATAAAGTGAGTGATGAATTCAAGGAAGCTGCACAGAAAATATTTGTAAGTTTAAAGCAAGCCTATGATCGGAATGATTTACATAAAGTAAGCACCATTCTGGATGATCTTGAAAAATATAATTATTTCAAATCGGCATCAGAATCCATTACAGAGAAAGAATTATTAAAATCCTCTATTGCGAAACTCCAGCAACAAATCAAATCGCTCGCTTCAGAAATTAGTACCAGTAAACAAAGTGAAGCATTCAACAGTATGATGGAAATTTCAAATTGGGACGAGTATTTTCAAAAGACCAAGGAGAAATTAAAAATGGAATTGGAAGAATTGCAAATGCAGATTGAAGGTTAGGTGGAGGGTGAGTGTGCTTGCTAA
This sequence comes from Chitinophaga pinensis, assembly GCA_945878115.1. GTDB lineage: Bacteria > Bacteroidota > Bacteroidia > Chitinophagales > Chitinophagaceae > OLB11. Next base: position 153,083 of record CAMDVD010000001.1, read on the forward strand.
ATAATATTTGCATCCTAATAATCTATGTTGAAAAAATTATCCATTTATGATGTGATTATTTTGTAGCAAAAATGGATACCCAATTTATCTTATCAAAGTCAAATCTCCTTTCAGCACAATTTTTTTATCTAACCAAGGACATTTATATTCAAGCAAATAAAAATAAGTCCCAACAGGTGCTTCTTCATTGCCATATCGACCATCCCATCTTTCGGATAAACTATGGGCATTAAAAACAACGGTTCCCCAACGATTGAATATTTGTAAATGCATCTGATCTACATTACTTAAAGTGATTACACCATACGTTTCATTTTTAGTATCACCGTCTGGTGTAAATGCATTAGGTAAATAAGCGGTGCAACAATTTTGTTGATCTACCGTAATAGATTTCGTAATGGCGCATCCTCTTTCATCATGCACGATGAGTTGATAATTTCCAGCAATGATGCTGTCTAAAATCAATGATGTATTGCTATTATTCCAATGAAAAAAATATGGTATCCAACCACCAGAAATACTTCCTTGAACCCAACCCGTATTTGTTTCAAAACAAGGCACATCTCTTTTCTGTAAATCAATATTGAGTGGTTCTGTAGGGCCTATAATATCTACAATTTCATTTGTCAAACAATTATTTGAATCTTTAATTTCTACGGTATAAGTGCCGGCGCCAAGCCCATTAAAAGTGTTAGCGCTTTGCCATCCTTGATTATTTATGTTATACAAATACGGCGAAAACCCACCACTTGTTTGTATAATAATGGAGGAGGTTTTATCATCAAAACATGCAAGGGTATCTGGTGGAATACTAATTGTGACCAATGCAGATAGTTCAGTAAATGTAATGGTTGTATCGGTTACACAGGAGTTGGCATCCCGAATATAAATGGTATACGTGCCACCAGAAATGGTATTGATTTGTGCTGTCGTTGTGAAAGTAATTCCATCCAAAGAGTACTTGTAAGGCGCTACACCACTATATCCTGTTAGTGTAATAGAACCATTCGAATCGCCGTGACAAAGCGGTGCTGTATAATTGACTATTTGCAAATAAGGAACACCATCATCGCCCAATAAGACGGTATCGCTTGCTTTACAACCAAGGCTGTCTGTGATAATAAGCCAATATATATTTGGTGCCAAGCCACTAATTGAATTTGCATTGGATCCCGTACTCCAAGCATACGTAAAAGCACCTGTGGTATTGGATACGACCGAATTGATGGCACCGTTTATACTATCGCAATGTGCATTAGCTGGAAATAATTGGAGGTTTATAGCCACAGAAGGTGCAACATAAAAGCTATCTTTTTTTACACAACCATTCGCCGCAGTGGTAAAACAAATATAACTACCAGGTGCTAAATTACTGTCGATATATGCTGTACAACCATTGCTCCAACTATAAGTATACGGTGCAATACTATTGCTTGGAATCACAGATAATTTGCCATTGTTTTTACCACAAATTGTTTTGATAGAATCGCGTAAAGTATGGACGGTTAAGGTATCTAAGACGGAAAAATATTTTACTTTATAACAGCCATTTGTGTCGGTTACGGTAACACTATAATTTCCTGCAGGTATGCCAGATAAATCTTGAGATGTTGCACTATTGCTCCAACTATATGTATAGCCAGGTGTGCCATCTGTTACCGTTATATCAATGCCTCCACTCGAATCGCCACAAATAGGTTTTGTAATTATGGCGGTAACAAATGGCAAATGTTCAAAAACAACATTGATGCCTACACTATCTCTGCAACCATTTGCATCTTGAACAATAACATAATTGACGCCAGGTGCAATACCAGTGTCGGTTTGACCAACTGTGCCAGTGCCCCAAGTGTATGTATAAGGTAATACACCACCTGAAGCAGTTGCATGTAATACGCCATTATTAAGTGGGCAATCTGGTAAATTAATGGAATCGATTGTAACGGTTAAATTGGACAAAGACGGTATATTAAATAAAGTATCTTTTACGCATCCATTGGCGTCCTTGATAGAAATCACTTTGATACCATAACTTAAATTAGTGAAAACATTATTACTTGTGTAAGGGCCATAAGCGATGGAATAAGTAACAGGTGGTGCAAACCCAGTGGCATAGACTGTTAAGGAGCCATCAAAAGTATTTTTACAAGAGGTAGGCGTGATATGAACGCTATCAATAATTGGAGTTAGCTTGACAATGGTGATGGTATCCCAAACCACTTGTGCTGGACATTCTGTGGTATATTTGGCATAATATTTTTTTGGATATAAAGTGTTGCAAACATTAATCGATTCTTGGTCATTAAATTGTGGAAGTAAACCAGTTAAAGTACTATACCACTTTATATTATATGCGTTTGCTCCAGAAGGATTGATGCGCCAACCTTCATTACTAGCTGTCCATATCGTAGCATTTCTTCCATTCACAATATGAAAATTACTACCACCAGTACTTTGGATACCAAGCGTGGCAAAATTCAACCATTTTGACGTATCGGCATCACAAATAGATTTATTGCTGATATGCACTTCCATGCTATTGAGTGTTTCAAATAGAATGAGCTGAAACGTGGATGTAGCATTACTACAAGTGGGTCCAAAGAATGGAATGGAATTATATTCAATTACAAATTTTCGAAAAGGGGCAGTGCCTTGTGTTGCATATTGGATAGTTCCGCCAATAGCAGTATTGCCATCCATGAAAGGGCAGAATATCGCATTGTCTGGATAGGCAGCATTATAAAATGGCATTGGTTTTTTTGTGTCGAAAGAGCAACTCGTATTGCTATAATTAGGATTGAATGTAACATGACCATTTGCACTCGCATAAAGTTGTGTGTATTGTTGTTCGTAAAAACAAAATGGGAAACCAATGGGAACAGCTCCAGAAAACATATCATCACCCAATGATAAATTCGTTCCAGTTGGAATGGATAAAGGTGCAAATGGAATGCTCAAAGAAGAATACTGATTGGTATGTAATGGCTTTGCTAAATTCGCCTGAATAGTGATACATGTGCTGTCGCAGGCAATGGTATCTAAAGGACTATTTACAATATTAAATAGAACTTGTGCATGCAGAGAGGGGGCAAATCCGTGTAATAAAAGGAAACAGAAAATACGGAAAAGGAAGATTCTCATAATGAACTATCCATTAATTATTCTTCACTGACAAAAGAGAATGCAGATATGGAATTGGTATTCATGTCACTTATCCATTTTGAATCAGATGGCAACGTACTTTGGTGAACATCATTATCATTAAAATCGATGACAGGATTCAAATACATTTTATTCAAATCGAAGGAGATATTTAATTTCTTCGCATTGCCTTCCACATGTAATGTAATTGGGATATTTATTGTAGCCAATGCAGCATCTGTTCCTAAATGATATTGCAAGGAACCAGTATCCTGCATCGTTTTTATATAAGATCCTTCGTGCTTGAAGAATATATAACCAGTACTCCAACTCCAGATCATGCCATTAATTGCATCCAAGTCACCAGTATGCGACAAGGTATGATTGCTATCCACATCCACGCCTAAAAAGAATCGCATACTTTTATAATTGCCATTTGGCAAGGATGCTATTTCTATCGATGAAAATGTTGGGTCAAAAGCATCAATTAAATCATAATTTTTAAGTACAATTTCTGTGTTGTCATCTTTGGTCAAAACCGCATTCGTTACATAATATTTTAATAAAGAAACTGTATATAAATTGCCAGCCGCATTGGTATAATTATATTGATTTTTTACTATGGGAGCTCCGCCAATATTGTTTTGAAAATAAATACTTACTGGGGCTGAACTTGCTGTTCCCATTTTATCATTTTTTTTCTGACAAGAAAAAAATAGTATTGGGACCATTAATACGAATAAAAATACTTTCATTGTAGATAGGTTTTAGTTTTCAAATATAAGTAGGATTTGCATACAAACCATTCTTGTATTTTGAAACTATTACATTCCTAAAAAAGCATATTGAATGAGGTTTGCGCCCATCTTCAAAGCTAGTTGTCTTTTCTCATCCGAATCTTTATGTACTTCGGGATCTTCCCAACCATCATTTAAATCCGTTTCAAAACTATAAAAACAAATGAGTCTGCCTTGGTAAATTAATCCATATCCTTTTGATGGTTTTCCATCATGTTCATGAATTTTAGGTAGTCCGTTCGCGAAATCATATTTTTGATGATAGACTGGATGGGAAAAAGGGAGCTCTACGAAATCCAATTCGGGAAATGCTTTTTTCATGGCTGGTCGAATAAATTTGTCTAAACCATAGTTGTCATCGACATGTAGAAATCCACCGCCAATCAAGTAAGTACGTAGGTTTTGCGCCTCTGCATCATTAAACATTATTCTACCGTGTCCAGTCACAAACACAATTGGATAATTGAATAATTCTCTACTGCCAACTTCTACTTGCCCTTCCAATGCTTCAAAATGAGTGCCTAAATTTTGATTCGAAAAACGAGCTAGATTTTTTAAAGAGGTTGGATTTGCGTACCAATCTCCACCGCCGCCATAAACCAAAAGTCCTAGTTTCATTTTTTGAGAAAAGCCGACAAAAGAACTAAAACAGAGCACCAATAAAAAAAGAAAATTTTTATTTTTCATATTTGAAATTAAACTACGAATATAAAGCATTATTCGAATGAGAGGACAAAGTGATAATTTAACTAGGATTCGATTGCAGATTAAACAAAGTACAGGCGACTATTCCCGCTGTCTCTGTTCTCAGTCTAGTTTTACCAAGCGAAACAGGGATATAAGATTTCGCCAAACATTGCTCTATTTCAGACGGTGTAAAATCGCCTTCTGGCCCGATAAGAATACTGCAATCTTGTTCCATTTGTAGCACATCTTGTAGAAATAATTTCTCCGTATTTTCTTCGCAATGGGCAATATATTGAGTTGGAAATTTTTGGGTCATGAATTCTTCTAATCCCGTAGGAGAGTGTAATGTAGGGAGATATACTTGTTGGGATTGAAGCATTGCGGAAATGATAATTTTATCAAACCGATCTTGTTTCCAATGTAATTTTTCACTTCGTTTTGTAATCAATGGAATGATATGGGCAATCCCAATTTCTGTTGCTTTTTCCAAAAACCATTCCATGCGAGAAGGATTTTTGGTAAAGGAAATGGCGATGGATAATTCGCATTTCGCTTTGTTGAAAAATTGCTCATCTAATAAAGTGATGCCACAGGATTTTTTTTCGACGCTATTTATTTCCATCAAACAACGTGTGCCTTTGCCGTTCGTAAGCCAAAATTGCTCTTTTATTTTCATACGCAAAACATGCACTAAATGATGTTGTGTTGCTTCGCTCAACATGATTTCTTGGGCATTGGAAAAAGGTTCGAAAAAATAAGGTAATGACATGTCTAAAAAGACAAATATAAACTTTCTTTTTAGGCAAAGAACAAGAAGAAAAGAAATGAATTTACAGCCTTTTCGAACACGCTATATTTTATATACAATCCACATCTTATCTTGTTTTTAGGATGCAATAAAGGTTAAGTTTGCCGTCCATTTTGTTCATTTCATCCGAATGTATAGAAGTAGTTGGAAGAGTAGTAGCAAATGCTGGAAAGTAATAAGTTGTAAGGTTTTTTTTTGCTAAAAAATAGAAGGAAAGAGATAAACCTATTTTATCCTCGTTTAAGCAACATAAAAATTGGGATTTACACATCTGCTAACGACAGAAATTCACTAAAACACAGTTTATCCACACTATCCGCAATATTATTTTTTTTATTTTCTTCTCAAACCATTTATGGCTACTGTTTTCAGCGTTTCCAGACTGTGGATAAATAAGCGGTTAGCAAATGCATATGGATTGTGGGAAAAAGTGTTTCTTTGTGTCATTAAATGTAGAATTTGAACTCGAATACGAAAACATATGGTGAATACGAAGTTACTTTAGACTCGAAGGGGCGTATTATGCTTCCTGCGGGTTTGAAAAAACAAGTGCCGGATTCAGAATGTGAAGAGGTATTCATGATTTGTAAAGGTCCAGAAAAATTCATTACGTTGTATACACAATCTCAATGGAAAAGAGTGGAAGCCTTTATTGATCGCATCAATGATTTTAATGAAGAAGGTGAGGAATTGAAATCTTATCTAGTGAGTGCAACTCCAATCGAATTGGATAGTGCTGGTAGAATAGTGATTCCAAAAAGAATGCTCACCAAAGCAAGTATATCCAAAGACATTATGATACATGGTATGAAGGATAAAATTGCCATATGGGATGCGACAGAATATGACGAATTTAGAGAAGGTATTGATCAAGATAGGGTCAAACAGTTAAAAAGTAAAATTTTGGGAACCGATCATTTAAATCCTCTACTTGGGTGATAACAAATGAACGAAACTACATTTTACCATTTACCAGTTCTTTTACATGAATGTATAGAACAATTGCAGATTATACCTGATGGTGTATATCTCGATGCTACGTTTGGTGGCGGTGGGCATAGCAAAGCAATTTTAGATTTGCTTGGTCCGAAAGGAAAGCTCATCGTATTTGATCAAGATGCGGATGCTATCAAGAATGCACCTAAGGATGAAAGACTCGTTTTTATCAATGAGAATTTTCGATATGCAAGTCGTTTCGTACGTTTTTATAAATTTTCAAAACTGGACGGTGTATTGGCAGATTTGGGTGTGAGTTCTTTTCAATTTGATACAGCAGAAAGAGGATTCTCTATTCGATACGATGCGCCATTAGACATGCGTATGGATCAAAGAAATCCGATTAGTGCAGTGGATATATTGAACAATTATTCTGAACAAAAACTACAGAAGATCTTTGAGCAATACGGGGAAGTAACCAATTCGACTATACTAGCCAAGCGCATTGTGGATTGCAGAGCTTCCATGAAAATAAAGACGATTAACGAATTCAAACAAGCAATTAGTGCTTGCATCTACGGTAATCCGAATAAGTATTTGGCGCAGGTATTTCAAGCAATCCGAATCGAAGTCAATGATGAACTGAATGCCTTAAAAGAATTTCTACAAACCATTACAGAAGTGTTGCAACCCAATGGAAGACTTTGTGTTATTACCTTCCATTCGTTAGAAGATCGGATAGTGAAACAATGGATGAAGGAAGAAACATTCGCAACAGAGGAAATAGATTGGATGCTCCCATCTAAAAAGAAAACAATAAAAAACATAACAAAAAAACCAATACTACCAAGTACCGAAGAACAACAAAAAAACCCAAGATCAAGAAGTGCAAAATTAAGAGTAGCGGTTAAAATATAAATTCAAAATGCAAAATTCCAAAATTCAAATCCCAAATTCCAAAGGCGACTACTAACTACTAATTACTCAATACCAACTACTCAATACTAACTACTTTTTACTTTCTACTTTTTACTTTCTACTTTTTACTTTCTACTAACTACTCCCTACTATCAAACAAACAAACTCCATATTAAACAATATTCCAGATTGGAAACAAATGATGCAAACCGTTGGCAATAGGGGCATTGTGAAAAATATTCCTTTCATTTTATATTGTTCATTTATTGGGATTATTTATATAACGATTAATCATCTAGCAGAAAATACGATTCGCAGAATCAATGATACTGCCGTGCAATTGAAAGAAGATAGATGGAGATATATTGATGAAAAATCACAAATTATGTTTTTGACGAAGGAGAGTGAATTGGAAAAAGGAGCCTCCGCATTAGGTTTAGAAAAAACAAAAGTGCCGCCATTTAAAATTTTCATATCCGCTAATTCTGTACCTAATGAAAATCCATAAAGAAATACGATTCAGGGTATATATCACATTCTTAGGAATGTGCCTTTTCGGCGTGGGTATTATTTACAAGGGAGTGACCATTCAATTTAAAGAAGGAAAAGAATTGAATTCACTAGCGGATAGTTTACATACAAAAATAGAAACCATACAACCTGAACGCGGCAATATCTATTCAGAAGATGGGAGTCTATTGTCGTCCTCTATTCCCGAATTTGATTTGCGATTAGATATGGATGCTATTCCGGATGATACTTTATATAAATATATTGAGCCATTGTCAAAGGGTCTTGCCACTGTTTTGAAAGATAATTCTTGGACAGAGTATAAAGCCATTTTAAGCAGGGAGAAAACGAATAAGAATAGATATTTTTTACTGAAGAAAAAAGCCAATTACTCGCAATATCTTTTGGTCAAGGCAATGCAACCTTTTTGTAAAGGTGCCAATAAGGGCGGCTTTATTGCTGAATCTCATACAAAGAGAATTAACCCGTTTGGTTTGTTGGCAAATCGTGTGGTTGGTATGTGGCGAAAAAATGCACAAAATATTGGCCTCGAAGCGGTATATGATTCCATGCTTAGAGGCAGTCAAGGGCAACGTGTTGTTCGTCGAATTGCAGGTGGTGCTTGGATGCCAATTGACGGTTCGGAAATTGAGCCAGAAAATGGTCGTGATGTAATTACAACTATAGATGTCAATATTCAAGATGTGGCGGAAAATGCTTTACTACATCAAATAGTAAAAGAACAAGCATCCTTTGGAACTTGTATCGTGATGGAAGTGAAGACTGGAAAAATTAAAGCAATGGCCAATCTAGGTCGCATGAAGGACAGCAGTTATTATGAAGATTATAATTATGCATTGAAACAAATGGAACCTGGTTCGACTTTTAAATTGGTTTCTCTTATCTCTATGATGCGAGATAAACTAATACACATAGATGATAAAATTAATTGTGAAGGCGGTAGAACAAGAATTGGACCTTACACCATTAGTGATAGTCATGCTGGATTGGGCTTATTAACCATTAAAGATGCATTCGCTCATTCATCTAATGTTGCCTTTGCTAAATTGATTTATAAAAATTATAAAGACAGTATCGGATCTTACTGGACGAACCTACACACATTAGGTTTGGATGATAAAACAGGACTCGGATTAAGTGGTGAAAGGAAACCCTATTTTATTCGTGACTCCGTAACTAAAGGTAGATTCTGCTTGGCATTTATGGGCATAGGTTATCAAGTAATGATTACACCATTGCATACTTGTATGGTGTATAATTCCATTGCCAATAATGGGAAAATGATGAAACCATATTTGGTGAACAGTGTTAGAGAATACGGCAAAGACATTGTAACAACTTCTCCAAAAATTGTGCACGATAAAATATTAGATTCTTCTTCCATCGTTTTATTAAAAGAAGTGATGGCAGAAGTTGTGGAAAGCGGAACAGGTAAAGCGTTGAAAAATCCTTATTATACAATTTGTGGAAAGACAGGTACTGCACAGGTAGCAGACAAAGGAATAAAATATACCGACCGTGTTTATTCTGGATCTTTCGTTGGGTTTTTCCCGAAAGAAAATCCACAATACACCATTTGCGTTGTGTTGAGAACTCGTAAAGGATCTAATAATTATTATGGAGGACAAATTGCATTGCCAATTTTTAAAGAAGTAGCAAATCGATTGTATGCCATTAATATGCACAAAACAAAATCTATTGCAGAAAATGAAAAAGTAAATGTGGCATTACCAATCAAAAGCATGAAATCGGATGAATATAATTACTTGGCAAATAAATTGAATTTAACTGCGCAAGCAATTGCTTCGCCTGCTTGGATTAGACAAATGTCAGATACCAGTGGGAAGTTGATTTTTAATACAGTAGAACAATACAAAAATTTAGTACCTAATGTAAATGGCATGGGACTTCGTGATGCAATTTATGTATTAGAAAATGCAGGATTGAAAGTAATTACAATGGGAAGAGGTAAAGTAATGACCCAATCTATACCACCTGGAAGTGCTTTCAGCAAAGGACAAAAAATAACCATTCAACTAAGTTAATTGAAGACGCTTCAACACATATTATCCGCTATACCAACCTTGCAAGTGCATGGTGATTCGAATCGTAAGGTTACGGATATCTGTGCCGATTCGCGTGAGGCCACGTTGGAGGGATTATTTATTGCTATTCAAGGTTTGCATACAGATGGACACCAATACATAGAGCAAGTCATTGAGAAGGGAATCAGCACAATTGTTTGTGAAAAGTTGCCAGCACAATTACATGCAACGGTAACCTATGTTCAAGTTAAAAATGCACAAACACTTGCTGGTGAAATTGCGGCAGCATTTTATGATTATCCTTCCAAACAACTTAAATTAATCGGCATTACAGGTACGAATGGTAAAACCACTTGTGCCACTTTATTATTCCAATTGTTTACAAGATTGGGTTACCATTGCGGACTTCTTTCTACCGTTCAAAATCAAATAGGCAATAAGCTTATCCCTGCAACACATACTACACCGGATGCCATTCATTTGCAAAAATTATTAGCGCAAATGCGAACAGAACAATGCTCTCATGTATTCATGGAAGTGAGTTCGCATGCATTGCACCAACATAGAACAGCAGGAACTTATTTTACAGGCGCTTGCTTTACCAATATCACGCATGATCATTTAGATTATCACCAAACCTTTGACGAATATATTCGTGTTAAAAAATTATTGTTCGATACCCTTCCTGCATCTGCTTTTGCATTAACCAATGTAGATGATAAAAGAGGCATGGTAATGTTGCAAAATACGCAGGCGAAAAAGCAAACGTATTCTTTGAAAACTTTGGCAAATTATAAAGGTAAAATCCTTGAAAATAATTTAGCTGGTCTCTTCATGCTGGTTAATCAATTAGAAGTTCATTTTAAAATGATAGGTGAATTTAATGCATACAATATTCTTTGTGTGTATGGTGCTGCTTGCGCTCTAGGTGAAAATAGTACGGAAGTTTTGCAAGAGCTCAGCGTTCTAACAGGCGCAGAAGGTCGCTTTGATTATTTATTTTCCAAACAAGAAAATATTTTAGGCATAGTAGATTATGCGCATACACCAGATGCATTGTTGAACGTGCTTGCAACTATCAATAAACTCCGAAAAGGGAATGAAACTTTATTTACTGTTGTTGGTTGTGGTGGTGATAGAGACAAAGCAAAACGTCCAACCATGGGATTAGTGGCATGCGAACACAGTGATAGAGTCATCTTTACTGCAGACAATCCACGGACTGAAAATGCACAAGAAATAATTCAGGAGATGGAACAAGGTGTGCCAGTAAATCAACGCAAAAAATATGTCTGTATAGCAGATAGAAAAGAGGCAATTAAAACAGCCTGTAGCATCGCAGAATTAGGAGACATTATTTTAATCGCAGGAAAAGGACATGAAAAATACCAAGAAATAAATGGGGTTAGAAATCCATTTGATGATAAAAAAATATTACATGACATGCTAGAACTATTCGATAAATAATTAAGACATGCTATACTATCTATTCATCTATTTAAGAGAACACTTCAACCTATCGGGTGCAGGGGTGTTTTATTTTATTTCCTTTAGAACGGCCATGGCAATTATTTTGTCTCTGATTATTTCGATGATTTTTGGCAAAAGATTAATTCAATATTTACATCGCAAACAAATCGGAGAAACCGTTCGTGATTTAGGACTAGAAGGAGAAAAACAAAAAAGAGGTACGCCTACAATGGGCGGTATCATTATCATCGCAGCGATTTTAATTCCAACTTTATTATTCGCTCGCATTGGAAATGTCTACATTTTACTCATGATCACTTCCACTATTTGGCTTGGGTTAGTTGGATTTTTGGATGATTATATTAAAGTATTCAAAAAGAACAAAGAAGGTCTTGCAGGTAGATTTAAAATATTAGGACAAGTAGGGTTGGGTATTATTGTTGGCGCCACATTATATTATAACCAGAATGTGTATATCGTAAGAGAAACAACCGGTGGAATGCCTGCAACGTATAGCAGTGTAGATAAGGTTTTGAAAGAAGGTATCATTAAAGTAGATGAGAAAGGAATTACGCATACTTACGCTCGTGTGAAGAGTGCAGTAACAACCATTCCATTTACCAAAAATCATGAATTTAGTTTTGCAAAAATTGCTTCTTGGTTTGGACAAAGTTCTGTTGAAATACTAACTCCAATCTTATATATTTTGTTTGTCATTTTTATCATAGCCGCCGTATCAAATGGTGCAAATATTACCGATGGTTTGGATGGTCTTGCCACGGGAACGAGTGCTATTATAGGCATGTGCTTGGCTGCATTTGCTTATGTATCTGGGCATTTTTCTTTGGCAGAATATTTAAATATCATGCCTATTCCCAACTTGGATGAACTGTCCATTTTCATTGGTGCTTTTGTAGGTGCATGTATCGGATTTCTGTGGTACAATAGTTTTCCAGCACAAGTGTTCATGGGCGATACAGGCAGTTTGGCGCTTGGTGGTATCATTGCCTCCTTAGCGATTATCATACGTAAAGAATTATTGATTCCAATTATATGTGGTGTGTTCTTAGTAGAAAATCTAAGTGTGATGTTGCAAGTTGGATATTTTAAATGGACGAAGAGAAAGTATGGCGAAGGACAACGAATTTTTTTGATGTCGCCATTACATCATCATTATCAAAAATTGGGTTACCACGAAAGTAAAATTGCCATTCGATTTTGGATCATTGGAATCGTATTGGCCGTGCTGAGTGTGGTGACATTGAAATTGCAATAGTAAAAAGTAGAGAGTAAAAAGTAATAAATAATAAACACAAGAATGAATTACGAATTGGTCATATTAGGAAGTGGAGAAAGTGGTACAGGTGCCGCTTTGCTTGCGCATCAACATGGCATTTCTGTATTTGTAAGTGATAAAGGAATGATAGGCGATTCTTACAAAAAAGAATTGATAGAAAAGAATATTCCATTTGAAGAAGGACAGCATACAGAAGAAATTATTTTACAGGCTACTGAAATTATCAAGAGTCCTGGTATTCCAGAAAAAGCAGAAATAATACAAAAACTGAGGAAGCAAAATGCATTCGTTTGTAGTGAAATTGAATTTGCATTTCGTTACAAAGGCAAGAGTAAAATTGTATGTATTACCGGAAGTAATGGCAAGACCACTACTACTAGTTTACTCTATGATATGTTTAAGCAAGATGAACAAGATGTTTCTGTAGTAGGTAATATCGGTTTCAGTTTTGCACGACAAATTGCCATTAAACCAACAGCTTGGTATGTGATGGAAATCAGCAGTTTTCAATTAGACGATTTACATACATTCCGCCCAGATATTGCTGTTATCATGAATATCACACCAGACCATTTAGATAGATATCAGTACGATTTCAATCTCTATGTACAATCCAAATTTAATATAGCAAAATACCAAACTCCGAACGACTATTTGATATTATGTAAAGACGATAAGGCAAGCGATAAATTTATTGAAGAACATTTAATTAACCCCAAAATTCTCTATTTCACCATGCATGAACAATTAAACGAAGACGGCGCCTATATCAATCAACATGAACTGGTGCTAAAAGTAAACGGTGAACCATTTTCTATTTCCATCAATGATTTGTCATTGAAGGGAAAACACAATCAATATAATTCGATGGCAGCGGGTATTTCAGCAAGAGTAGCAGAAATAAGAGATAGGTCTATTAGAGCTAGTTTAAAAACATTTACCTCTATAGAACATAGAATGGAATTCATTGCCAGCATTCGTGGTGTAGAATTTATTAACGACAGTAAAGCCACAAATTTGAATAGTGTTTGGTATGCACTAGAAACCATGACCAAACCAACTATCTTAATTTTGGGTGGGGTAGATAAAGGAAATGATTATAATGTAATCAAAGAATTAGTAGCGGATAAGGTGAAGGCAATTGTTTGTTTAGGAAAAGACAATACGGCAATACATGCTGCATTTGATTCTATTGTAACGGTTGTAGACACTACATCCACAGCCGACGCGGTGAAAGCAGCTTATGAATTTGCATTCAAAGGAGATTGTGTATTGCTTTCTCCAGCTTGCGCAAGTTTCGATCTATTTAAAAATTATGAAGACCGTGGCAATCAATTTAAAGCAGCAGTATTGGCACTATAAATTATTCAACAACTAAAGAAAAAGAATTATACATCTAAAAATACTTATCCAAAAATGCAACAACTTCTAAATAGAACTAAAGGCGACAGAATCATCTGGGGAGTTGTCATTGTATTGTCGCTCATTAGTTTGATGGTTGTGTATAGTTCTACGGGTTCATTGGCATATCGATTAAATAAAGGACATACAGAAATTTATTTAATCAAACAATTAGGCACATTGATGGCTGGAATTTTTATTGTCTATTTAGCACACAAGGTTAATTATACCATCTACTCTCGAATTGCTGTTTTGTTATTTGCCATCAGTATTCCTTTACTGTTGTATACACTATGTTTTGGTACTACCTTAAATGAAGGCTCACGATGGATAAAATTGCCTTTGGTCAATTTAACTTTTCAAACTTCTGATTTAGCGAAGCTAGGGTTATTCATGTTTCTTGCTCGACAATTATCGACTATACAAAATGATTTAGATAATTTGAAGCGTGTATCACTCCAAATATTTTTGCCCGTCATTGTGATTTGCGGATTAATTGCCATGGCAAATTTGTCAACTGCATTAATGATTGCTCTTTCTTGTGGCGTATTGTTTTTCATTGGTAGAGTAAGAATGTATCACCTCATGATTTTAGCCATTTCAGGCTTATTGATGTTTGGTATTTTATTTGCCGTTTCAAAAATGACTGGTTATGGACGTGCAGCGACTTGGGAAGAAAGAATTAAAAATTTTACATCCAAAAACAAAGAGGACGTTCCATTTCAAGTGACGCAAGCAAAAATTGCCATTGCACAAGGTGGTTTGTTTGGTAAAGGTGTAGGCAATAGTACCCAAAGGAATTTTTTACCACATCCATATTCAGACATGATATTCCCCGTGATTATTGAAGAGTACGGATTGATTATTGGCGGCGTGGGAATGATATTTTTATACTTGCTTTTTTTATGGCGTAGCATCATTATTTTCCGCAGATGCCCTTTTGCCTTCGGTGCATTTTTAGCAGTAGGTCTAAGTTTTACATTGGTTTTTCAGGCATTTTTAAATATGGGTGTTGGCGTGAATCTATTGCCAGTAACAGGTTTGACGATGCCACTCGTGAGTATGGGTGGTTCAAGTATTTGGTTTACTTGTTTGGCAATAGGCATCATATTAAGTGTAAGTCGATTTGTAGAAGAAGCTGAAGGAGATAAAGTTATACAAGAAGTAATTACAGAATCCCAAAATGAAAATGAGTAAAAAGAATGATGAACAATAACAACATAAAATTAATTATTGCAGGCGGTGGCACTGGCGGACATATATTTCCTGCCATTGCGATTGCTAACGCCGTGAAAAATAGGCAGGCACTAAGTGATATTTTATTTGTTGGCGCAAAGGGGAAAATGGAAATGGAAAAAGTACCCGCTGCAGGTTATAAAATCATTGGTTTAGATATTGCGGGATTCAATAGAAGTCATTTATTAAAAAATATCTTTCTCCCGTTCAAAGTGATGAAGAGCTTTTTACAAGCAAAAAAAGTTTTACAAGATTTTAAACCCAATGTAGTAGTTGGTGTTGGTGGATATGCCAGTTTTCCAATGGTCTATATGGCACAACGAAATGGTATTCCAACTCTGTTGCAAGAACAAAATTCATTTGCAGGGAAGAGCAATAAAATATTGGGTAAAAAAGCGAATGCGATTTGCGTGGCTTATGATGGGATGGAACGATTTTTTGCGAAAGAAAAAATAGTAAATACAGGTAACCCTGTTCGAAAAAACATCACCGAAAATCATATTAGTAAAGAACAAGCACTTGATTTTTTCCAATTAAAAAGTAATCAAAAAATTGTATTTGTTTTTGGTGGAAGCCTTGGTGCTAAAAGTATCAACGAAGCGATTGAAGCACAAGTGAAGACAATTCTAGAATCAGGTGCACAATTGATTTGGCAAACGGGTGAAGCATTTGTAGAACGAGCGAAGAATGCCATAAAAGGCTACGAACATGTGGCAAAGGTTTTTCCTTTTATACGTGAAATGGATTATGCCTATGTTGCTGCAGACATCATTGTTGCAAGAGCAGGCGCCTCTTCTATTGCCGAACTATGCATAGTTGCAAAGCCTGTAATTTTTGTGCCATTCCCATTTGCAAGTGAAGATCATCAAATGCACAATGCCATGTCCTTAGCAAAACATCATGCGGCAATAGTAGTGAAGGACAGTGATGCAAAAGCAGAATTAGTCAGCAAAATAATTTCCTTGTTGCATGACGAGAAAGCCAGAGAATTAATGATACAACATATTAAACCACTTGCAATAAAAGATGCAGATCAAAACATTGCAAATAAAATATTTGAAATAGCGAACTAACATGGATATACAAAAAATACATAGCGTTTATTTCATCGGCATTGGCGGCATTGGCATGAGTGCGCTTGCTCGGTTTTTTAAAGAACGTCATGTTCAAGTGAGTGGATATGATAAAACCAATACCGCCTTGACCACACAATTAATGTCGGAAGGAATTGCTATTCATTTCACAGAAGATATAGCAAGCATTCCGAAGGAAGTAGATTTAATTGTATACACACCTGCAATTCCTGCTACACACCAAGAGCTCATTTGGTATAAAGAAAATAATTATAAGGTCGTAAAAAGAAGTGATGTATTGCAATATATTTCGCAACAAATGCAATCCGTTTGTGTAGCTGGTACACATGGTAAAACAACCATTTCTACTTTGATTGCACACATCTTACGTCATACAGGTTATGGCTGTAATGCTTTCCTAGGTGGCATTTCAAGCAATTACAACACAAACTATTGGCATAGCGATAATTCATGCGCTGTAATAGAAGCAGATGAGTACGATAGAAGCTTCTTAAAATTATTTCCAGAAATAGCTGTGGTAACTGCCATGGATCCAGATCATTTAGACATCTATGGAACAGCAGAAGAAATGGAACGTTGTTATATCGAATTTGTTTCGCAAATAAAAGATACCCTAGTTTATAAACACGGATTACATAGAAGTACCTCATTCGAAGCACCACATAAAGTTTCCTATAGTGCACAAAATGAAGCCGCAACTTATTATGCAGCTGATATACAAATGCATAATGGTACTTATCAATTTAATTTTTGTAAGAAGAATGAAATCGTCGGTCCAATTCAATTGAATATTGGTGGTATGCATAATGTCGAAAATACCATTGCAGCCTTAGCGGTTTGCGATTTGTTACACATTGATTTTGAGAAAGTGCAATTGGCGATACAAGATTTTAAAGGCGTAAAGAGGCGTTTCGAATATATTGTAAAAAACAATCAAGTAGTTTATATTGATGATTACGCGCATCATCCTGAAGAGCTTCGTATGCTGATTTCTAGCGCGAAGGCATTGTTTAGAAATAAAAAAATAAGTGTCGTATTTCAACCGCATTTATTTTCTCGAACAAAGGATTTTGCCGATGGCTTTGCCAGTAGTTTAGATATAGCCGATGAGGTTATTTTATTGGATATTTATCCAGCGAGAGAATTGCCAATGGAAGGCGTTACCAGTGAAATTATTTTGGATAAAATGGCTATTCCAAATAAACATATTTTAAGTAAAGAAGGTGTATTGCAATGGGTAAAAGCTTCTAGTTTAGAAGTGCTTATCACTGCAGGCGCTGGAGACATTGATACATTAATTCACCCGATTAAAAACATTTTAGATAATAAATAAGATGAGTCCACGCGCAAAAAAAATATTACGTAATATCCTTTTTCTACTGTCGATACCGGCAATAGTTTGCGCATTTTATTTTGCCAATAATTCTACACGCGATGTGTTATGCGAAGGATGGCAAATTAATATTTCTAATCCAGATGAAAGTTTTGTTACGGAACAAGATATTGTCGACATCATAGATTCACAGCAAATTTATGTGCAAGTAACGCACGTTAAAGACATTGATTTGAATGGGTTGAAAAATAAAATTTTAGAAAATTCATGGATACAAAATACGAATGTTTTTGTGTCGCCGAATGGCAAGTTGCATATACAAATTGACCAACGTAAACCTGTTGTTCGTATCCAACAAAAAGACAGTTCGGATTATGCATATTATCTCGATGCAGAAGCAAACCCAATTACATTGTCGCAAAAGTATACACCGCGTTTGCTTACTGTTACTGCTTCGAGATTAGGCTATGATGAAAGTGATTTAAAATTGAAATCCTCTTTAGTGGAAATGGCTACATGGATTGCGAACAATGATTTTTGGAGTAAAGCCATTACACAAATTGATTTATTGGCGAATCACCAAATGGTACTCATTCCTGCTTTCGGTGATCAAACTATATTATTCGGTCATGCGGAAGATATTGCCAACAAGTTTGCGCGCTTATTTGCCTTTTACGAACAAGGCATGAAAACCTTGCATTGGGAGAAGTATGATGAAATTGATGTTCGATTTGCTGGTCAAATTGTAGCTCGAAATACAAGGGGTGAAATACTTGCAGAAAATCCGTACGATACAAAAAGTCAGCTGCAAGTGAAAGAACAAAGTAAGAAAGCAAAAGTTCAAAATACGGCGCATACAAAGGATCCGCTTCAATCTGTTTCTGCTAAAGTGCATGCAAAACTTCTTGCTAAACCTTCCACAAAAAAAGTGGAAAAAGAGAATACTAAGCAAGCTGTAAAAACGACAGACAAAAAATTAATAAAGCCAGTAGCGAAGCCAATTATTAAAAAGGAAATTAAACACGACGCTAATAAAAAATAAATTTAATTCAACCAACTATTTAAACATTCAAACTTAAAATATATGCAAAAAGAAAACCCAGTTATCGTCGGTCTTGACATCGGAACGACCAAAATAGCAGCCATTGCTGGAAGGAAAAATGAATATGGCAAATTGGAAATACTAGGCTTTGGCAAAGCGGATAGTAGCGGTGTCAATCATGGTATGGTACTGAATATCGAAGAGTGTATTCGTTCCATTAATATTGCCTTAGAAGGCTGTATGGCAAGTAATCCTAATTTGAATATACGCGAAGTATATGTGGGTATTGCTGGTCATCATATCAAAAGTATTCAATCGCGAGGTGATCGTGTGCTGGCAAATATTGAAGAAGAAATTCGTCAAGAAGATATTGATGCTTTACTCAAAGACCAATACAAAACCTATATCCCAACTGGCGATCAAATCATTGATATTATACCGCAAGATTTTACGGTAGATACTTTGAGTGGATTAACTATCCAAGAAGTCATCGGCATGTCGGGTATTAAAATTGGTGCAAATTTTCATATTGTAACTGGCGACAAATCTGCGATAAAAAACATACATCGTTGTGTTACCCGTTCTGGTTTGAATACAAAAGATTTAGTGTTGCAACCACTTGCATCTGCTGCTGCTGTCATGTGTCCTGAAGATTTTGAAGCTGGTGTTGCCATTGTAGATATTGGCGGTGGCACTACAGACTTAGCCGTATTCCATGATGGTATGCTTAAACATACTGCCGTAATACCAATTGCAGGTGTCAATATCACGAATGATATTCGACAAGGATTAGGTGTATTGCGTACGCAAGCCGAACAAATGAAAATTCAGTTTGGTACAGCACTTGCCGAAGAAGCAAAATCAAATGCTTTCATCACCATACCTGGATTGAGAGGGCAAATGCCAAAAGAAATTTCTGCTAAAAATTTGGCGAATATTATTCAAGCAAGAATGGATGAAATTATTGAGTATGTGATGTATCATCTCAAACAAATCAATTTGCAATATGAATTGAAAGGTGGTATTATTCTTACAGGTGGTGGTAGTCAATTAAAATATTTGCCACAACTAACTGAATTGCGTACTGGATTATCTGCTCGTATCGGATTGCCAAATGAACATTTAGCATCTGGTCACCATACCGAATTAACACAACCAATGTATGCAACTTGCATAGGACTTATATTACGTGGCTATGATGATTACGAAAGCAATAGACTTCGTTTTATTTCTAATAATAGAGAAGAATCTTTCTCGAATAGTGAAAACATACAAGGCTCATTTGACACGACAGCAAGAGCAGAAGGTATGAGCACAGAAGAAATTCTACAAAAAGAATTTGGCGAATCTACCTTCAAACCTACTATGCCTTTTGAGAATGAAAGCATTGTTATAAATCCTATTATCAACGATACTTATTCTAACAATGGTTCTGATTTATTTCATCAACCACAAGTAAATACGACAGAAGAAAGATTAATGAATGAAGGAAAATCTAAAAAGAGAACTGAACTGATTAAAAAAGTTTTTGGTACCGTGAAAGGTATGAAAGACACTGTCATTTTTTGGTTCGAGAATATTGAAGATGAACCATTAGATAAAGCATAAAAAAATAAACAAACTATCCATAAACATAAATAAAAATTTCAAACCCTAAAAATTCAAAAACCATGATTCAATTTGAGCTCCCACAAAAAAATGCCAACATCATTAAGGTAATAGGTGTCGGCGGCGGCGGAAGTAATGCTGTCAATTACATGTATGATCTTGGACTCGATGGCGTCGACTTCATTGTGTGTAATACAGATCAAAAAGCATTGTTAAACAGTGCCGTACCTACCAAAATTCAGCTAGGACCTTCACTCACACAAGGTTTGGGCGCAGGTGCAAATCCAGAGATAGGTATGCGTGCATGTAAAGAAAGCATCGAAGAAATAGAAAGACTTTTAAGCAATAATACCAAAATGGTATTTGTAACTGCTGGTATGGGCGGTGGCACTGGTACTGGTGGCGCACCTATAGTAGCAAAAGTTGCAAGAGATTTAGGTATACTTACTGTTGGTATTGTTACTACGCCATTTTCTTACGAAGGAAAAAGAAGAAAGCGTCAAGCAGAAGAAGGTATCGTCGCATTACGAGATTATGTAGATACTATCCTTGTAATTTCTAACGACAAATTGAGACATCAATTTGGAAATATTCCAGCTTCTCAAGCATTTAGTAGAGCCGATGATATATTAGCAACTGCAACAAAATGTATTACCGATGTTATCAATTCGCAAGGTCATATTGTGGTTGATTTCGCAGACGTAAGTACGGTAATGCGTGATGGTAAAGTAGCTATCTTAGGTAGCGCAACTGCCGTGGGCGAAAATCGTGCATACGAAGCTGTAGAGCAAGCTATCAATTCACCGTTGCTGAACGACTCTAGCATCAAAGGTGCTAAATGGGTATTGTTGAATATCAATTCAGGACATGGATTCCATGAGCATACATTGGATGAAGTAGAAATGATACAAGCTTATGTACAAGATCAAGCTGGCGATGATTGTGATGTTATATTTGGAACTGGGTTTGATGATAATTTAGGAGAAAAAATAAGTGTAACTGTTATTGCAACTGGATTTGAATACAATAAAACAGATACTGCATATACTGCTGAACATAAAAAACCTTATTCAGAAAGTATGAAAGAGGTGTATGCATTAGATGGTACACCCGTAAATGCAAAAGCAGATGAGGTAACTCGTAAAATTGCCGAAAAGCAAATGGCGCAAGAAGTAAAGGCCGCACCTTCTCCTGCGCCGAAAGTTGAAAATTATTTGCGTATGCCAATTCAAGAAGCAATGCCAAAAAATGATCCTTATGCACCTACTATGATAGAGGTAGAACAACCTGCTATACCATCTATGTTGGCTATGGGTTTTGGTATGTCTATGAATAATGCAAGAATACCAATTACAAATACACAAGTACCTACTAGTCATACAATGGTTAAACCCATTATTGTTGAAACAGAAGCACCAATAGCTGAAGCGACGAAGCCAGTAGATATACCAGTACAAAAAACGAAAGTGGATCTTGATTTTTCACAACGCCTTACAGAAATATTGAAACCATTTCCTGCTTCGCCAATTGTAGAAAATAAAGCACCAATTGAGGAACAAAAAATGGAGAATAAAATTGTATTTCAATTAGATACAAATACGCCGCCACCAGCAGCAACATCAGCACCAGTTGTCGATGTGCAAGCCGAATTAAATAGTCATTTTAATGTGGTAGAAAAAACGGACATGCAAATGAAAGACGAATATGTAACATTGAAAGGTGTAACCATAAATCGTAAAAAAGGTAGCCGCTACTTAACAGACGGAGAGCTTGAAGCAGAGGTAAATTTTGAATTACAAAAAAGAGCGTTTGAAGATCGTGCATCTAAATTACGCTCTATGAGTTTTAATGTAAGCAAGGCAGATATTTCGAATGATGAAATAAACCAACCAGCTTATATGCGTAGAAATATTCCTTTGGATACACATCCAAGTTCGAGCGAAGATGTATACTCTACTATCAATGTTACAGATGCCAAAGATGGTGAATCATCGATCAGTAGTTTGAATTCATTTTTGCATGGCAAAAAACCAGATTAATCAGATAAATAGGGGTTTATAGATTGTTTGAATTTTAAAAAAACAGCCGCGAGGCTGTTTTTTTATTGGCTAGAATGGATGTAAATAAAAGTGAAATTTTGATGGCATATAGGTCCTATCGGTTGCGTGTCTCGCCAACCGAAATGTTCAGAACTTGATGGATGACACTAACCATAAGTGCCATAAAATAATTTCTTCATTGTATACTTTCTAAAACCAAATCAACTATTTTTGAAAGATGCTTATGAAGCCTCAATTTTCAACAAACTTTAATACTGTCAATTGCATTATTCAAAGCCAAGTAAGCACTTCTATTATGAAAAAAACACTGCTTTACCTATTCGTTTTCGTTTCGACCATTGCAAATTCAGTTGGTCAATCTAATTTTTACGACATACTTGCTGACTCCACTTTGACCTTGACAAAACAAATCGTTCGTTACGACCCAAGCTACTTTCAGCTCGATTATCCAAATGGAGATGTTCCAAAGGGCAAAGGTGTATGCACTGATGTTGTGATTAGAGCTTACAGAAAAATTGGAATTGATTTGCAAAAAGAGGTGCACGAGGACATGACATCCAACTTTTCAAAATATCCAAAATATTGGGGACTATCTGGACTGGACAAAAATATTGACCATAGACGAGTGCCCAACTTAATGACTTTTTTTACCAGACATGGGACTACAAAACCAATTACAACCAACGCCAAGGACTATTCGCCAGGCGATATTATATGTTGGAATCTTCATGGTTCAGTGACTCATATTGGAATAGTAGTGAAAAAGAAATCTGCAGATGGACAAAGGCATTTAATCGTTCATAATATTGGCAGTGGACAGATCATCGAAGGCTGTTTGTTTCACTTCAAAATAATTGGACATTATAGATATGGAAAGTAAATAAATACGAGCACTAACGGCATGCAGTTGCAAGCAGGGCTTTGCAGGGTTTTAATCTTTAATTTATTTAATCTGTTATAGGAATTGTCTTAGCTTTGATAGCCATATTTTTTTACTTTCTGCAAACTAGACAAATGAAATTTCAGCCATTGGCAGCGTTGCTTGTGTAATTTGAAAATAGTATTTACATTTGAAAGAAAAACGATGACCACATTAGAAATGAAATCCGACTTGCAAAAACGAATCAATTCTTTAGGTCGGAATAAATTGAATGAAGTAAAAGCTTATCTCGAAAATCTTGAACAAGATGATGTGGAGTTGATAGATTGGCTAAACTTGTCTACTGATCAAAGAAACAGAATGAATGAAAGCATTACGCAATTGGATGCTGGTAAGTTTACACCTCATGAACAAGTTATGA
The DNA here is from genome assembly GCA_945878115.1 of Chitinophaga pinensis. Taxonomy (GTDB): domain Bacteria; phylum Bacteroidota; class Bacteroidia; order Chitinophagales; family Chitinophagaceae; genus OLB11. The sequence goes on from CAMDVD010000001.1 coordinate 176,788, forward strand.
AAGAACTCAGAAAAATTATAGAAAATGCCTAAAACTGTTGTCTGGTCAGATAATGCAAAGGAGGACATATCTACATTAGTGATTTACCTAAATATAAATTGGGGCAAAAAAATAGCGGACGACTACATCACTTTAATCAATGAATTGGTTGGCCAATTTGCAGAATTTCCGAAGTTATTTCCAGTAATTCACACAAAAAAGAAAATTAGAAAGTGTGTTGTCTCCAAACATAATTCAATTTATTATCGAGAGAAAAAAGATTATATTGAAATTGTAAATGTATTTGATACCAGACAGAACCCCGATAAATTAAAGTTTGGGAAATAAACCATGTTCAATGCAATAATGCTTCACAAAACATTTTTTTTATTTAACTACTTCAAGAAGCTGAGGCATAAAAAAGGTAATAGAAAGAAACCAACGTGAATATATTTTTATTAATTCACGAAATAGATTTTTACATTTACTCTATAAAATTTTGAAAGTATGAAGAAATTGATACTCCTTGCTATTATAATATGCATTGGTTATGCAGTTCAAGCTTCAGAAAAGGATACAATTATATTTCCCATCTTGCCAAAAGCTATACTACAAAATCCAAAAGCTTTAGCAGAGACTATTACGAAAGATGCAGTTAGTGATGAAAATAGGGCGCTAATAATTTTTTATTGGATTACCCATCATATCCAATACGATATAAATGCGCTTACCAAATCGTCGAAAATAAAAAGATATACTGCTGTTGAAATTTTGAAGCGACAAATAGCAGATAGCAGAGGCTATTCGGATTTACTAAAAGCCATGTGCGAAGCAATAGGCATACGAACACAAGTAATAGAAGGCTATGAAAAAAATGAAACGTATGATGATGGTACTCGATTTTATAAACCCAATCATGTGTGGAATGCAGTATTGGTAAATTATAAATGGAATATCATTGATGCTACCAATGGAGCCGGTGTGTTTGAAATGAAATTAGGTTGGCTTAAACAGCAGTTGCAAAAAGTGAACAAGAAGAAACTCTATTATTCGACCAAACAAAAATTTGTATTCGAATATCATCCCGAATATTTTTTTCCAGATCCTAAAAGCTTTCGTGTAAAACGACTACCGACCGATCCATTATGGCAACTTCTTGATCCGCCCATGCCATTAAGTGTATTTGAGTTGGGTGAAGCAGACATTAAAGAATTTAATGAAAATGTGATTTCATCAAGGCAATTAAACCCGCACTTGAGCGAGATAAACTTATTGAGCGAACAAGCAGCATTGCTGGAAAGTGCAGACCGTACCTATCAATTTAATCCACGCTATACCGTCATGAAAGCAGCCAAACATTTAGCGCTGGCTAATGACAATTTTGATAAAGGCCTGCAACAAGAAAGTACCATAGAAGCATTGGCGAAAAAGGAAGCTGGAAAAGTAGAACTTAAAGCTGCCAAAGAAATACTAGCCGATCAAAAATTGGATATCACTGCCGAATATACTGAACTCCGAAAATTGAACAATGAAAAGAAAGTAGATGTAGTAAAGTACAAACAAAATTTTACCACCATCAATAGCAAGTTTATAGCCATGTCTGCAACTCATTTGTCGACAGCAAAAACAAAAATAAACGCTTGGAAATCGGATGTAGCAGTAAAGGCAAAGAAGAGCAAGGAGATAGATATCGCCAACTTGAAAAAGATAAAAACGAATAAGACAGAGAAGGATGAAAAAGATCCTGCGCTTAAGCTTATTCTAGATTCTGTTAATAGCCGAAACAGCCTTGTAACGGAACTTAGAAGCAATATAAACACCCAAAAAGAAATTATAGCGGCTAATCGAAAATCGCTGAAGGATGGCGTGGATACTTTAGAATATTATTTGATAAAAACAGATTCTGCTTTTATGAAAGAAGGCATAGCTCGATTGAAAAAACAAGATAGTTATGACGATAGTATTAAAACTTTGCGAAGTGAGTTGAATATGTATAAAACGGTGAAAGTAGATAAGCTGCAACAAGCCTATTTCGATACTTATGATTCGACACTTGTTAAATATGAAGTATTAAAAAAACAATATTCCTCTGTCTTGGATGCATTGAAAAAGAATATTCAAGACTTGGAGAAATATAGAAAAATGAATGCGTCAAATCTAAGTGTGGAAGATGCGTATACCCAAAATGTACATGAATACCAAGAAGCTAATGAGGCGTATGTAAACAATAGCACGGAGTGCATCGATTTTATCAAAGCGAATATGACCTTAACCGAATTGATGAAGAAGAAATACACCAATGAAAATAAGTATTTTGTGTTTTTAGTCAATACCGAAGACGATAGAAAAAACTACTATAAAGACGTTTTGGCTAAATATGAGGAGATAGAAAAGAAAGTAAATGAAAGCAATAAAACCAATGTAAAAAACCTGAGCACCAAGATGGATATTGCATTCAAAAAAAGGACCAAGGAGAATTGGAAATAAGATGATTTATTTCTACAGTTGGCTGCAAATCTAAAGACATAGGACTTGCCTAGAAATGGGAGTTCAATAGCTATCGTAGAGGTAACTATCATTCGGAATGGATTGCCAAGTCTGCCTACGCTTCTTTTAAATCTTGATTGCTATTTGGTGGTTTATTTCCTTGTAGGTTAGCAGGTTTATTTTTTGGCTGCGGTCCTTTATTATTGTTCGGTTTAGGATTCGGGTTATTGCCGGGTGGTTTAGCATTCGGATTCGCTGGCTTATTACCTTCTACTTTTTTAGCTTGTGGATTACCTTCTGCTTTTTTTGGCTGTGGATTATTACTAGGTGGTTTTGCATTCGGATTTCCTTCTGGTTTTTTAGCCGCAGGATTGGGATTTCCTTCTTTGCGTTTTTCTTCTATTTTTTTACCACCTGTGTTTCCTTTTGGATTGCCTGCATTACCTGCATTGCCTGCATTGCGATTTGTATTGCGTCGATCCTCTCCTTGTTTGGCTTGTTCCGGTTTGCGATCAGAGCCATTGTCTTTTTTCTTTTTCTTAGAAGCTGCTCTATCCAAGGATTTAACACTAAACTGTCCACCTAGTTCTACAAAATCGGATTTGTCGACAATTGCATTTTTCTTCACAATTTCTACTGCTTGTAACTCTTCTGGAAAAATATTTTTCTTATTTAATTCTACGATTTCTTTCACACGTTCTATCGTCAATGGATAGAGTGTATTACTCTTTTCAAAACTAAACCACATCAAGTTTTTGAAAATGTCTTTCTTTTGCAGATAAGCCATGCCTTGCGCAGTTTTGATACGATCTATTTGATCTGGGAATACACGTAGTGCATCCATATAGGTGTCTAGTTCGTAATTCAAACAACATTTAAGACGTCCGCATTGACCAGATAATTTTGTTTGGTTGATAGAAAGATTTTGATACCGTGCTGCAGTTGTACTCACCGATTTAAAATCATTCAACCAAGTACTACAACAAAGCTCTCTACCGCAACTGCCTATTCCACCCACTTTGGCGGCTTCTTGGCGAATTCCAATTTGGCGCATTTCTACTTTGACTTTAAAGTCTCCAGCAAATTGTTTTATTAATTCTCTAAAATCTACTCGGTCGTCTGCAGTATAAAAGAAGGTTGCTTTTTTGCCATCGGCTTGCACTTCCACTTCTGCAATTTTCATATCCAAATTCAAACTACGTGCAATTACTCTCGCACGAATCATCATTTCTTTTTCTAATTTTTTACTCTCATGCATCTTGGCAATTTCGGTTTCTGTGCTTCGATGTAAGACTTTTTTGATTTCATCGCTTTTCTCACTTACGCCTTTCTTCTTCATTTGCAATTTAACCAATTCGCCCGTAACACTTACCACGCCTACATCGTAACCGCCTGAGCCTTCCAAGGTAATGAACTCGCCTTTTTCGTATTGCAAAGGATTATTTGCCTTGTAATAATCTTTACGGCTACCATGATTGAAACTCACTTCTATAAAAGGAAATGGTCGAGAAAAATCCGCTACCGGAATTAAACTCAACCAATCATGTACATTTAATCGATTACAACCACCACTTTTACAAGCGCCATGGTCTTTACATCCTGAAGGCAAACCACCGGGTTTACCAGTTCCACAATTTCCACATCCCATATATTTATATTTCGTTTTTTAATTATTGACTGCTTGCATACTTTTTGACAAGGGGTTCAAGAGTAATCTGTTCCACCTTTCAGGAAGTTTGCTGTTTAGCTTGACATCGCCAAAGATACATTTTTACGGTGTATCAACTGCTGAACACGTAAAGATAAAGCATGAAATAGAATTTTCGTATTTGCATTGCGTTCAATTTGATAAATCGCATCGTTCAGTAGTTTTGAAATGTCTTGAATAGCGTATTCACTTAGCCCTTTACTGATTAACACATCTATAATTTTTTGTTCACTTTCCAATAAGCTCAAATTGTTGCTACCCAAGCGTTTTACTCGAATCAAATGTTCTAATATTTGTAAAGTGTACTCTAGAAATTTCTTTTGTAATTCTTTGTTTAATTCTGCCATGGCCAAAGTCCAACTTACCAATTCAATACCTTGATTGGCATAAATACAATTTAACCAAGTGCGCAATCGAGTCAGCATATCATCTTCTACTTGCGTTAATAATTGTAAAGCAACGTGATAATTTCCTTCCGCGAGTCGAGCCACTTGTGTTGCTTTTTCTTCTGGAATATGCTGATCCATTAAAGCTTGTTTAATCTCCATGTCCGTTATTCGTTTCAATGGAAACAGTTGCGTACGAGATTGTATGGTTTGAATGACCTCATCTGCATTTGAACTAACAAAAATCAAAATTGTCTTTGCTGTTGGTTCTTCAATTAATTTCAATAAAATATTTCCTTCATTGCCTAAATATTCAGGATACCACATAATGAGAATTTTATACTCGCTTTCAAAACTTCGCATTAGCAATTTCTGAATAATTTCCTTGCACTCCAAGGACGTTATATTGCCTTGCTTTTCTGCACCTGCAACATCCAACCATTCTATGTCATTGCTGTATGGAAATTGTAAAATATGTTCCCGAAATTCTTTGATGAAATCATTACTTACTGGCGCTTTGGTTTTCTCTTTTTTATAGGTTGGAAAAGAAAAATGCACATCCGGGTGTTGCATTTTATTCATTTTTACACAAGAGCTACAAGTATTGCAAGAATCATTACCATCTCTATTTTTACACATAATATATTGTGACATAGCCCTTGCGAGAGGTAAGCCACCGCTACCTTCTTGCCCCAATAATAAAATAGCATGTGGTAATTTTCCAGCTTGAATAAGCGTGATCATTTTTTGCTTTAAATCGGCTTGTCCGACTACTTCAGAGAATAACATAATCAGGAAGGACTATTCTTTTTTTGAATGATCTGATATACTCATTAACTCTTGCATGGTGCGATGCATTTTATCAATAGAGCCATCTAAAAATATCGTATTCCCTTTTCCATTTTCTGCAAAATGCTTGATGGATTCTGTCCACATGGAAAACAAAATAAAGGAAGCATCGAGTTTTGCAAATTCCATTTCCTTGGCTGCAGATGCCATACCTTTTGCTACTTCTTCTCTAAACAAGGCGACACCTTGTCCACGTAATTGTGCCGCTTGCTTTTCCGCTTGTGCAGATATCTTAATGAAATTCCCTTCGGCTTCGGCAGCTTTTGTTTTGGTAATCAATAAGGCTTGTCCTTCATTTTCGGCAGCTGCTTTTAAATTATTACTAGCAACCACACGACTCATGGATTTAATAATTTCTTCGTCAAAAGAAATATCATTGATTTGTAAATCGATTAAATGATAACCCCAAGATTCTAATTGTACATCTATTTGTTCTTTCACATGTAAAATAATTTCACCACGTAAACTCAATATTTCGGATTGATTTTTGGTAGCTACAAAGGCACGGATAGAACCTTCAATGGTGCGTATCAATGCTTGCATCAAACTTTTATCATCCACGAATTTAAACGCTACATTTTTGATAGACTCTTCATCTTGGTTGAATACCGCATACAACAACATCGCTTTAAAATTGACATTGGCTTGGTCTTTTGTGATGGCTTGAAATTGTAATTCGACCGAACGATTTTGAATAGAAATTCTTCTAAAAATAGTTTCAATAAAAGGGAGTTTGAAATTTAAACCTGGTCTATTAATTCTTCTGTACTTACCAAACATGGTAATGACTGCAATGGAGCCTTGTTGCACAGTATAAATACCCGAAAACACAACTAGCAGTGCTAGAATGAGTAGGATGATAGGAAGTGTAATGATAGAGAACATGCTATTAAAATTTTAGGATGTAAATGTAGGCGTATTTTTATTGGAAAAAATAACTAAGGATTTATTTATTCTTAGGTTGATAAAGGTTTGCAGTTAACCGAAGGGAAGGACTTTTACTACACAATTTAATTTGAAAATTACCGCATGTTTAAATGTCGCCTTTTAGTTTATCAGTATACTAATTTCTTTTTTGTGAGTTCAACGTTGAAATTTACTTTAGCTCCTAATGCATCAAACACTTTTAAGATTGTTTCAAATCTTGCATTTTTAATGCTATTCTCTATTTTTGAAATTTGTGCTTTCTGAACACCAACTAATTCACCAAGTTGTTGTTGTGTTAGATTGCGTTCTTGTCTTACTTGTTTTATTGTCTGTCCAAGCAAGTCAATTCTTAACTCATTTTCAAACGCATCACGTCTTGGTGTTCCATGTTTTCCAATGTGTTTGTCTATCATTGTGTCTAGTGAAACTGTTTTAAATTTGTCTGCCATTTTTATTTCTTTTTTAATTTATTATCTAAATATCCTTTTCGGATTTCTTCTGCTTTCTTAATTTCTTTTGTAGGTGTTTTTTGCGTTTTTTTCAATATACCGTGTGTTGCAATTACCAATGTTTTTTGGTCATCAGGGTTGTCCCAAAATGCAAAAAGTCTATAAGATTTACTATTGTATAATGTTCTAAATTCCCAAATAGAATTATTCAGTTTTTTAAATAATTCGTTGTCAATGGCAAATTGAGATTTCTTCATATTATAATAAATTTTTTCTCTTGCCTTGTCGTCAAGTGTTTCCTATTGGTTGGTGCCTTCCAACCATCTGAAACATTTAGGTTGGTGGGACCCAACCGAAAGATAAAAATAATGAGTGCAAATACAAAAATTAATTTTTGATGGATATTAATCAATAATTAATTTACCGGCATAGCTTTTATAGCTAGAGGAAATTACTTTATAGGTATACATCCCTTGTGCTAAATGGCTCACATCCATAGTTGCTTTTTGCATATTGCCATAGAGTTTTATTCTCTCTAAAGCATTGCCAAGCATATCGTATAAGATGAATTGGGCTGTTTCGTTTTCTTTGAGCGTGTATTCTATATTCAATTGATTGCTTGTAGGGTTGGGATAAACCATTACACTCCCACCCACTTTTACTACAGACACTACTGGTAGCGGATAGGTACCATACTGCCCAAGCCCATAGTTAGGCATATTGGGTGGGTTCATGAGATTGGTATAAGGTTGCCATATACCATGCGCTACAAAGTCGCAGCCAGTGCCTCGTATATTGGGTTTGTCTATATAACTCATGTACTTTTGTGATCCGTTGAAGTTGCCAATATACATGTTTCCATCCACACCATTAGCAAGGATATGATACCACTGAAATTGATCTATCGTGGTATCTGGTCCATGAATGTAGATAGCATTGATCCTGTTGGTGTCCATAATGTCTATTTGGTAGATGGAGTATGCCGTGCTCATATAAAGTAATTTACTATCAGGCGAAAAGTTTACACCTGTAATACCATCTTCCCAGGGATAGGTTACAGTATCAGACGGTACTCTGTAGTAATTTCGGTAGGTAAAACTACCAGTACTTCTATCAAAGTCATAGATGTCAGCTCTACAGTACTCTAGATAGTAACTGTTCGGATAGGTAACTTGGCTCACGCTACTTACGAATTTTGTGCCATCTTCACTAAAGTAGATTTGTGCGTAACGATAGCAAAAATTACCAGTATCCACTATTGTATGATAGTAAGGCCCGAGTATGGTATCTTCTTTTACCAACCATTGTTGATACTGATGGTTGTAACAGTCGGCTTTTACCAGCCACCAGTCTTTGTTGTTGGCATGGCGTACTGCGGTGAGTGCTGCCGTAGCATAGTGCTGGTTTTGCAAAAGTATTTGGTTTTTTACCGTTACCTTGCCATTGCCTCCATTGCTGTCCATATCTACTATGCTGTAGTTAAACACATCATAGCCCGGAAATGCCATACTGTCTATCCAGTATTGGGTAAGGCTATCACTCATACCGGTGCTGAATACATAGTACTGGTTGTTCTTTTTGGGAAGGATGATGGAGGACTGGTCGGATATGGCACCAGCTCCAATAGTATTGCACAATAAATTCCCTTGAGGGCAATTAACAAATACTCCATTATCCATAGCGAAGCCTTCTCTATCATATACAATAAAACCATTGGAGAAAAATAATAAATCGCCTAAGGTATCCGAAATACATGATGCTGTTTGTGCTCCACAAAGAGGAAGAATTGTACCGCTATTGTTTTCAAAAGAATCAGTAACAACCCCATTATTGAAATCGAACTTGACAGCAGGTTGATACCCTACCACCCAATTATTATTTCGCTTTTGCTGTTGTGCAATACTCAACAATGAGCATATCATGAACAGAATAAAAAATACAATACGCATATCTATTCTTTTATAAGTTTTCCATTAAAAATTGCATTTGCACGTGTTGTTATCTTATAACTATAAACACCTTGCGCATATTCATGTAAGTCTATTGTATAGCGTTTGCTATGAGTTGGTAATGTCTGTTCTAAAATCACTTTTCCTGTTATATCATAAAGCACGAATGTGGCTAGTTCATCTGTATCATGTGCGTACTCTATAGTAATTTGATTGCTTGTAGGGTTGGGATAAACCATTACACTCCCACCCACTTTTACCACTGACACTACTGGTAGCGGATAAGTACCATACTGCCCAAGCCCATAGTTAGGCATATTGGGTGGGTTCATGAGATTGGTATAGGGTTGCCATATACCATGCGCTACAAAGTCGCAGCCAGTGCCTCGTATATTGGGTTTGTCTATATAACTCATATAGTGTTGTGAACCATCAAAGTTACCTATATATAGATTTCCATCCTCACCATTGGCTAGAATATGATACGATGGAAAAACATCTAGGGTAGTATCGGGTCCATGTATCCATATATAACTATACCTAGCGGTATCTGCCACTTCAAACTGAAAAATATTATACCATGTGCTTAAATACAAAAGTTTACTGTCGGGTGAAAAACTGATACCTGCTTTAGCGTCGTCCCATTGATAGCTTGTTGTATCGCAAGGGACCTGATAGTTATTACGGAACGTAAAATCACCTGTACCTCGATTGAAATCATACATATCCACTATATTAATTTGGGTATAGTCATTTCCATTGACGGTGCTGTATATACTGCTTGCAAACTTAGTTCCATCCTCACTAAAAACAATTTGCACATAGGGTGCGCAAAAATTTGCGGTATCCGCTATTGCATGATAGTAGGGACCCAGTATGGTATCTTCCTTTACCAACCACTGCTGGTACTGGTGGCCATAGCAGTCGGCTTTTACCAGCCACCAGTCTTTGTTGTTGGCATGTCGCACTGCGGTGAGTGCTGCGGTGGCGTAGTGCTGATTCTGGAGCAGTATTTGGTTTTTTACCGTGACCTTGCCCATGCCGGCATTGCTGTCCATATCTACTATGCTGTAGTTAAATACATCGTAGCCCGGAAATGCCATACTGTCTATCCAGTATTGCGTAAGGCTATCGCTCATGCCTGTGCTGAATACATAGTACTGGTTGTTCTTTTTGGGGAGGATGATAGAGGACTGGTCGGAACTTGCAAAGCCAATTGTGTTTGAAAGCAAATTTCCTAATGGGCAGTTCACGTTAATGCCGTTTTCCATAGCGTAGCCGTCTCTGTTGTAAACAATAAATCCGCTAGAAAAAAACTGGAATTGCCCCATGGTATCAGAGATAGAAGCGCTAGTCAATGCAGCACAATAGGGTGGTGAAGCTAATCCATTATTTTCAAGAGTGTCAATCTGAAAATTTGAATTAAACGAGAATTTTATTGATGGGTCTCCACTCATTATCCAGTTGTTGTTTCGTCTTTGTTGCTGAGCAGTACATACAATGCCAGCACATACTATTAGTAATGTTATACTACAAGAGATTAAACGCATACTTATTCTTTTATAAGCTTTCCATTAAATACTGCATTTGCACGTGTTGTTATTTTATAACTATATACACCTTGCGCATATTCATGTAAGTCTATTGTATAGCGTTTGCTATGAGATGGTAATGTCTGTTCTAAAATCACTTTTCCTGTTATTTCATAAAGCGAAAATGTAATTAGTTCATCTGTATCATCTGAATACTCTATCGTAACTAAATTGCTTGTAGGGTTGGGATAAACCATTACATGTGATGCATCGAGTACTTTTTCATGGTGAGCATTTGCTAATGCGTTGATTTGCTCTTGTAATTTGGTATTACCATTTTTGTATACGCCTTGGCTATTACATATTACGAGGTCGTCGTAGTGTATACCCGGCATATAGCTGCTTACTATAGCTCTGGCACGGTATACGGCGGTGCCACTAAGGTAGGGACAGGTAATGGCAATGGTTTCGAGGTTAGTAAGTTCGGTAGCTGTGAGGTTTTCCAAGCCTTGTAGTATATAGCGCAGGTAAAGGGCATTTACCCATTTGGCATTGGTTTCAAATAAATTATGTGGTACGAGTATAGTATTCAAATATAAAAGACTGTCGTAATTATTTTGCCATGTAAGGGTATCTTCTATCGTAAGGCTATCACTCAATAAACGAAAGCGCGCTTCAATAGCCGCCATAGGACCATAGTCGGATTGTTTATTATTGTAAAAATCCAAAAAATTAATATCGCTATTTCGCTCTGCAGGGTGTGTTACTAACCATCTATATAAATCATTCTCGAATCGCTCGGTTGCCCCATCTTCAAAATCGCTTTCATAGTCAATATTTTCATCTGCAATGTGTTGTGCTAGGTCTATATCCATTTCATTATCGGCAGCAGTTCCTGTTTTCCAATACTGTATATCAATATTACCACAGTCGAAGGTCGAGGTAAAGGTGGCAGGGTTTACTACGGGGTAACGACAGGTAAAATTGTTTATCAACGCAGTAGAATTATTTTGTATCAGCTTCGCTGGTGTAGTGGCTATGATTTCGGTAATGCTGCCCAGGCAGGTAGAAGGGTTAGGGTTAAAGCGGTATACCTTATTGGCAGCATTGGCTGGTGAACCGAGATAGGTATTGTTGGCATCCATTTTACTTGTAGGGGTAAATAATCCAATCAGTCCCAGTGTCCCGGCAGTACCGAGTTGCCAGCAAAAGAGGTCGGCATCTTGCCCTCTAAAAGTATTGCCGGCTATACGGCGGTAATCACTAACACTACCATTGGTACCCGTAGCAAATACGCCATATTTCATATAGTTGAGCGTATTGCAGCGTAGAAGGCAGTCACGACTTAGGTTAAAGTATACAGCTGCATTATTACCAGGTATGTAGGTGGTATTGCTATTTACAGAGAAATTATTGTCTATGATATTAATCAAAGCTTGAAATTGGAGAGTATTATTAGCATACATACCTACCAGATTAGGAATACCTAATGCAACAGTACCTGTGGTGGCAGTAAAGTGAATTTTATTTCGCTCCATAAGCGAAGGAGGTGCATTGTTCATGGAGATACCTATGCCAATATCAGAGTTGGGTATATTGATGATATTATCACCCGCATAAATACCTCCAGTGGCAGTATTGGGGTTGGAGAACATACCATATATAGCAGTAGGCGTAGGAAAAACAGAAGGACTTAATACACTAGGACTAAGCAATGAAATGGTATTCTGCTGTATCTGGTCTACTCCATCTAAACTGTGGCTTATACCTATTTCGGTATTGAGAATAGTGTTGTTAGCAATGTCTACAGCGTTACCATTTGTTTCACCTAGGTGCATACCCAGTTTTGTTTTATCAAATTTATTATTATGTACCATGCCTCTAATATTTCGGAAACAAATGCCTTTATCGCAATTGTCAAAATTAGTAAGAGGTGCGCCCATGTGGTCTACATAAATGTACAATTTACTACCCAGCGTAGTACCTCCGAAGCATCGTGCATAGAGCGCCCAACCAGCTATGGAGCTTATGGTATTGGCTCCCCAAGCGGTGCTATTGCTGGTAATATCCTTAAACCTATTATTGTTGAAACTGAGTACTCTAATTTTTGGTGTGGATTGTTGTATGTTTATGCCATTCCACATATTTTCAAAATAATTATTGCTAATGGCTACTCCAGTAGCAGGTGTTCCGTTTATGAATATGTTATCCATATCAATACCTGTATAAGGTTTGCCCAGTGAAGCATAGGGCGGAAGTAATCCTATTACTCGCTTGAATGTATTATTAATGATAGTCATTGCGTTGGGTTGATATTGTGTGGTTTTGAGTTTGATGCTGTATCTGTTATCTACAAAGGAGTTGTTTTGACAATTTATAGAACTTAGATTGGCTATTTGAATACCATCACTCATATCCTGTATATAATTTCTAAGAAGGGTTATATTAGAATTTGGGCTTGTAACACCATCAGCTCTGATTCCGTACCACATAGCAAGTCCACAACTTTGTAGTCTGGAGTCTCGTATATCGAGCACTACACCTTGATTCTGCAGCACTGCTTGAGAGCTTGCTGTAAAATAAACGTTCTGATTATTGAAGATATTTAGGTTTAGATTTATGGTGAAAGTGCCATCAATGATAATAGGTACTTGTGGTACATTACCTGATGGAAATATGTTTGATGAAAGGGAACCATTTGGTACTGCAATTACATTTTGTGTAGCACCTTGCAAAGCAGGGCAGAAAGTACTACATCCTGGAATGTTTATAATAGATGTGGCAGAACAATTACCAGCACTTGAAACAGTAACGGTATAGGTGCCTGCTGTACTTACTGTATTAAATATAATGCTGGTTTGGGCAGCACCTCCATTCAGTTGATAGCTATACCCAGCAACTGTAGGTGAATTTACTGTGAGAGATACAGAACCACTCAAGGGGATGCAAGGTTGGTTGATGCTGAGCGTAGGAATAGGGGGTAAAGGGTTTACTACAACATTGATAGTGGATGTGCCTATACATCCATTTGCATCAGTCGCCGTAACGGAATAAATACCACTTGCAGCCAAAGAACCAACTACGCTTGTTGTATTGGCAGTCGTAGTCGAAGAGTATCCATTTGGACCGCTCCAATGATAATTTGCATATCCAGTTGATGCAATAAGATTGATATTTTGACCTACACAAGGACTATTTGAGTTTAATATTACTTGAACTGGAAATTGTTCTTGATACTTCACCACAAGTATATCAAGAGATCCAGGACTACCAAAAATATTTCCAGGTGGCACTGTTGGAAAAGTACTTCCATTATTAGTATATCCTACCAAATAAGTACCAGAAGCATCTACGTCCATATCAAATCCTAATGTCCCATTAGGCCCAGATATTAAAGTGGAATAAAGGATTGTATTTAAATCATCGCTCATTCTTGTGTAAATAAGGTCTGTAGCAGCATTAGAAATTGGTTGACACGGATACCAAGGATAATTCAATGAATTTGTACTTCCAGTGATATATACAAAATTATTAAAACAATGAATTGCCTTTCCTTTATCATCGCCACTTCCTCCAAGAAATCTAGATTGTACGTTTGCCCCTAAGGCATTAACCTTTAAAAGTATTATATCATTTAGTCCATTAGAAGGGAAAGAAAGTGTTGTAGGAAAACTTAGAGCTGTGCCTATAACAAATGCTTCTCCACTAGGGTTTATAGCAATATCTTCTATGAATGCGTCATCACTATTACTACCACCAAAAGTTGAATATGAAATAGCACCTGTATTATCTAATTTGGTAATAAAGGCTCTTCGAAAAGAATTATTGGTCAAGGCTGGTGAAAAAACTGTTCCAGGAAACAAGTTGGGAGCTGTGGCTAGATTATCATAGGTTGCACCTGTAATATATGCATTTCCATATGTATCTATATCAATTCCAAAAGCTTTACTTTCTGTTTGTGAAACCAATATTCTTGAATACTGAAATCCGAAATTTCCTGTTAATACATTGGATTGAGTAATATCTGCTTTACAAACAAAAGGTCTATATCCAGTAAACGTAGCATTAGCAATAGTTGTGGGAAAGGTTGGAGATTTAGTGAATCCAGTAATATAAACAAAATTAGAGTTATTCATATCAACACGTACATCCAATGCTTGGTCATCTCCGTTTCCATTTACATTGTATCCAGTGATGTACCTAGAATATACATAATTTGTGCCAGTAGAATTTAATACTACCAGCAACACATCATTTGGCGCATTACTATAAACTGAATTGTTACCAATAATAGGCATTCCAGGACCAGCAGTTTGACCCACTGCATAAGCTACTCCAGTGAGAGGATCTACATCAATTTTATTTAAGTAAGTTGTATAATTACCTCCCACGTAGGTGCAGTAAACTAGTCCAGTTCCTAAAGAATTTAGTTTAGCAATAAATCCCATGCCACCTGTAGTTATTAGAGTTGGTTGAGGAGCTCCAACAGTTACAGGAAAATTACTTGAATTCGTAGTACCTGTTAAGTAGGTGTTCCCTGAGTTATCTGCCACAATACCGAATCCTGCATCTTGAAGAGTACCTGCAATAATTGTAGAATAAATAATAGGATCTATTACTAGTGGCTTCGTGCTATCATATTTATCCACCGAAAACTGAAATTCATTTTTAGATTCGTTATAAATAAACCGACTCTTAATTTCTTTTTTTACCCCATTAATTAATTGATAGGTAAATAATTTTGTATGTTTCACATCACCAAATATTGTTTCAAAAATTAATTCTCCCTCTCTATTGATATAATTTTTATCAGTACCTTCAAATTTCCAAGTAATGTCTTTAACATTCCCCCTTGGATTTATTATGTAGTCATATCTTAAAGATTTATTTTCAAAGTAATACTTCAAATCAATATTTTTATAAATATTACTGATGAGCACATCACTGTACATTTTTACTTCCGTTGCCCAGTTATTGCGATTTTCTCCAATCAAAAAATTCAAATACCCTTCCTTAGAATTATTCCCTTTTGATTCACTATATTTCTCTTGATGGAGAATAGTGGTTTTTACTATATGGCTTTTTCTCATCATTTGTGCATTTTCTTGGGAATCCCGTTTTTGTTCTAACTTATAATAATCTAAAACTAAACCCGACTTTGTAATCCAAGCATCTTGATTATTCATTTTACATAGGAATAAAACTTCCTTATCCCATTGACCTTTATTTTCGATAAAAGAATTTTGGTCTTTATCAAAATTTTGACCCTTCTTATTTTCTGCAAAAACATTATTTGCAATAACTTGCATAATAATAAAAACTAGAACTGCGAACTGCGAACTGCGAACTGCGAACTGCGAACTGCGAACTGATGTGTGGATTGTGTTTCCATAGTATAATAATTTTAGGTAATAAAGATATAAAACATTTTTTTATAAAAACAAAAAATTAACATATAAATTTAAAACTTATTTTTTTGGTAGATCATTCATCAAGTGCCATCAATAAAATCTGCAAGATAGTAGAGTGATGATTGTATCAGCCTAACACTATCTAATACCGAATACACCTATTTATTATTCTATTTCAAGCCCACACAGCAGGCCTTCGGCATAATCCAATCTAATAATTCTAGGCTCAACGCGGAAAAAGTCCACCGAACTATTCTAATAAATGGAGAGGATATAAACGTTTAAATAATGTCGAATGATAATGTAAAATTTCATAATACCTCATACCGAGATTGTAAAATACATAACCAATCTTAGCATAATACTATTGAGGAAAAGTGGCATATTCAAAATATCTCTTGCTATAAAATTGCAATGAAGCATAATGTTGCCTAATCACTATTCCTTAATCAATTTACGCATATACCATTTCTTATCTTCGGCTAAAATTTTTATCCAATAAGTACCAGAGGCTAAGCTCGTCAAAGGCAATTTAAGTTGACTACCAAAAATAAATAATCGCTTGCCACTGATATCATAAATCTCTGATTGGAGAATGGTTCTATTGGATTGAATCAATACTTGGTCATGAACTGGGTTTGGAAATACTTGGATAACCGTTTCATTTTGTACTTCGTTGATGCCCAAACAAGTTTGTAAAGTAATTGGATAAATGGCAGTATCTGCGCAAGATGCCGTTAAGGATTGTTTGACTTTTACCATACAAAAATTTGGAAGGCCCCATTGTACTGTACAACTCGAATCGCTAGAGCCACAGCCACTTACAGGCGTACCACCATAAATAGTCCAAATGTAATTTGTACCCGGAATATTCATTATAGTATACGCTTCAACCGTATTCTGACAAGGGTATTTATTCCCCATAATTTGTGGATCGGGATTAGGTGTAATGTTGATGGCTTGGCTTGTTTTACATCCATAGTTTGTTTCTACTACACCTTGGTAAATACCTGCAACAGTTGGAATATAAAAGGAAGTATCTGGTCCTGGTACAAAATTGTACGTGTATTGATTTCCAATAAAAATATTGACTGGATCACCAGCACAATACGTCGTATTGGTCAATGGTAATGGTGCATAAACAGTATCTGTCAAATTGTTTTGCATCCAAGCCAATCTATTATGTACATTGGTTTTCAAAGAATTGATATCATACAAAACATTTTGCCAACGGTTCACATTGCGTTGCTTTGCGTTACGAGTATAGACTTCATTACTGTCAATGTAATTATCAAAAGCCGCATCTGTAAAAATAGTTTTTCTAAGATTACTATAGCGGCAAGATAGTCTGGTATTGAACACGGAATCTGTTCTTAATCGTTGCCACCAAAAAGGAAATATCCAATAACCGTGCGTTATAATATGTACCCAGCCTGTATCGCAGCAATAGCCTCTATCTGCATCCCAAGGTGGACCGCAATGTAACTTTCCACCATCGGTAGATTTTTCTTTATACAAATACGTGCTTCTACCGTAAGTGTCATAGTTGGTGCTGTATTCGCTTACAATTAAAAAATCGATGAGGTGTTTTTCATTGGCAAATTTTCGCCATCCAATAGTTGGATCTTGATAGTTTGGCGATTGCAATGCGTCTTCAAAACTATCTACAAAAGAATGAATATAATTGAGCTGTTGCGTAGGCAAAGTATTTTGCTTTGGATAAACAACTTTATATTCATATTGACTGGTCAAGTTTTGAAATTGATAGCCCGGATAATTAGACCACCAAGCTGGAGGATCTCCATTGGGATTGATTTCTATGATATAACCGCCAGTCAGACTTACTCCAGAAGTATCTACAGGTTTCAACTTGGAAATGTCTACACGATTCGAATCTCGTTTTACTTTTTCGGTTAAAATATACATGCCTGCGTATACACCATTGACCACTAGTTCACAGAATTTTGTTCGAGGTGCGTAATAACCCATGCGTCGCGACATTTCAAAAGTCAATGGATCTTTCATTAAGTATTCATCCGTTACACAAGCTTTCAATATCCAATCACTTTGTTTTGGTAAACCTAAAAAAGCAATGGCTGTATCGTTGTTTGCTGCTGTATTCTGAAACTCCAAATCATAATTCGGTTTGTCATTCCAAGCCGAAGTATAACCTTGTCTTTCTATCAATAAATTGTATTGATTGGTATAAGTTGTAGCATTGAAATTATTGATGCCTGATACATTGTCTATGATTTTAATAGTGCCAGGAACTTTAGGATCATCAGGTATATTTCCACTGGGTACATCAATTTTAAAAATAGGAATATTGGATGTAGAATTATTTAATGCAGTTAGTTCGGGGTTTGCTACAAAACTTATACTCCAACTCACCAAAGTACCCGTGATGCCATTTACATTATTGTCTAAATAGTATAAAGTCCATGATCCATTTGGATTTTGTCCATTGGTAAAACTACTTAAATTGTCATACGCCATATAAGCTCCACTAAAAGGCGCGGTGGCATAACGTATCGAATTACTTGCATACAATCTAAAACAAGCGGATGTAAAATTATTATTTGTGCCACCATTATATTCAGATAGAACGGCATAGCTTCCACTTGGTGAATACAGCCCTAGATGCACATCTGCAGCACTAGAATGATTGAGCGTAACACAGACTTCATAAAAACCGTTAGTCGAATTAGAAGTAGTGGGTGCGCCAGAAATGTTCAAAGGGAAATTTAATGTTGTTCCTTCTGCACAGACTTGATTTGGTGAAGCGGTGAATGTTTGCGCAGAAGCAAGCTGACTAAAAAAGACTAAAATAAATAGACTGAAGCTGAATCTCATTTGCCGAATTATTGCTTGTTGAATTTTACGTAATAGGTTTTACCTGATTTATCTGTGCATTGCAAAATATACATGCCATTTGCTAAGGCAGCAATATTTATTTCTTTATTATCTGCCGATGTAGAGATGGCTTGAACTTTTCCAGCTGCATCCAGCACTGTTAGATTGTTTAAGCTTTTAGTGCTTTGAATATGCAATACACTTGTTGCTGGATTTGGATAAATAGCAAGATAAGAATTGTCCTCAATATCTTGGACACCCAATGGTTTACATGCTGGGTCGTATGCCATACCAGGTGAGCCTTTTGGACAACCAGCAAACCAAGTT
This sequence comes from Chitinophaga pinensis, assembly GCA_945878115.1. Taxonomy (GTDB): domain Bacteria; phylum Bacteroidota; class Bacteroidia; order Chitinophagales; family Chitinophagaceae; genus OLB11. The sequence goes on from CAMDVD010000001.1 coordinate 195,645, forward strand.
GCAGCAGCATTATGATTACCTGCAAACAATCCATTTTCTAATGTTTTACCTAGCCCATTTGCATCAGTAGGCCAAGGCGCATTTACACCATAGCAAACACTGTATTTCAAAGTACCCAAATTGTCAAACAATCGAATGACATCACCTGAATTGGAGAATGAAAATCCAATGGGGCCAATACTATTAGTAACGGAAGGGAATTGGGTATTGAATTTTGCAGCATCTTCATACAACACCAAATATTGATTGGCATTGATGCTTGCATTTGCAGGAAAAGTATAGGCATTCAAATCATCACCATTCTTGATGGTCCATCCAGCAAGACTAAAAGGCGTTGCGTTTTTATTATATAATTCTATCCAATCACCAGCATCAGCAGTAGCGGATGAATTATAATTTATCTCTGAATAAATTGGCGTTTCAACACAAGGCGTATAGGCTACACCTGGTGAACCGCCCATGCAACCTGCAAACCAAGAAGATGCATTGTTCGGATTCGAGCTGGCAGACACTAATTCTAAAGTACGACCATTGCCATCGGTGCTACATTGCCATGTATCATAAAAATCGACGGAGGTAATAAATTTACTGTCCTTATCTCGTATCACTAATTTTTGTCCAGCATTATTTAACTTAAAACAAAGTGGTCCAATTTTATTCGTGACTGTTGGAAACTGTGCAGAAAATAAAGCACTATCTGCATAGATGACCAATCGCGCACCAGCTGCCAGTGTAGTGCCATTTGGAATGACACAATACTTCTCATATTGATCACCGTCTAAAATCACGGCATTCGAAATATTCAAAGGAGTAGTTCCATAATTATATAATTCTAACCAATCGCCAGCATTCAATGTATTGTCACTATTGAAATTAATTTCATCAATCACTAAGCTAGCATTGGAAGTGGCATTACAAGGTTGCGTTGTTGCATACATATTTGCATCTAGCCATGTCATTCTATTGGTAATCCAAAGTTTTAATGAATCTACTTCACCTTGCCAGCTATTGGCTATCCATCCATTTGGCCAAACATAAGTACCAATAGTTTGCCAAATAGCAGAGTCTCTAATGGAAGCTGGACGAAGGTTTACAGCGAAAGTATCAACACGTGCAAGTATGGCTGGCGTACTCAATGTGGTTGTACGAAGTTCATTCCATCTACAATTCAATAAGTTTTTAAAATAAGGATCTTGCAACATTTTATCGATCCATTTGCTACTACCATCACCACAGCCAACATACATTTGCCAACCTGCAGTTTGATATCCATTGCAATAATTTCCATTGCCAAAACTGATATTAAAATCCCATAATGGCCCCATAGTAAATCGTCCGCAATTGCTATTTCTATCTTTGTGCATATAGGTGCTCAAACGATAACCATCTACATTGTTCGATACTTCATTGATGATAAACCAATCTACAAAGGAATACACGTTTGCCACTTTACGATAACCAGTATTTGGGTCATTGAATGTTGGACTGAATAATACAGATTCAAAATTGTCGATATAATTTTTTAGATAGGTATTTTGTGTGGTTGTGATCTCATCCCATTTCGGATATTCATTTTGAATCGTTACACCTTGATTCGCTGTATTCCAACCAGGACCACTGTTACCCGTGAATTTATCAATTTTAAAAATATAACCACCAGTCAATGCATCACCGCTATTCATAGAAGTATCTAGTTTGGCAATATCCACTCTATTTTTGTCTCGTTTAATTTTTTCTAACAAAACATATACACCTTGATTTACGCCGTTGATCACTACTTCTACATGTTGTTCACGCGAAGCATACCAACCCAAAGCTCTTCCTAAATCGTAGGTCAATGCATCACGCATAAAAGTTTTATCATTATAGGTATTCAGCAATACCCAATCATGTTCGGCAGGCATGCCCAATAAAGACACATTTTGATTAGCCCCAGCAGCAGTTATAGTACTAAATCCAAAGGGCATTTTAGGAAAAGATTGTGAAGTAGAACCTCTATGCTCAATAGATATTTTACCATTATAATCATTGAATGGATCAAGGATACAATTTTGTTGACCAACACCATTATAAATAATACCCATGTCACAATTGATTCTTGGATTATCTACTATGGTTTGTCCCAAGGTATTAATCACGAGTAAAGGTAAATTGGATTGCAAAGGCATATAATTCGGTGCAATAAACCATGACGGTGCGCTTAAATAATTCGTACTTGTATTTTTAATACCCAACATTAAAAAAGGACGAGCCGTTAAGTCTAGTGAAGTTGAACTATTATTATGTACTTCTATGCTCAAAGTGTTGATTCCATTGTATAATAAAGTATCTACATTGCCTATAGATAGTGAATAATAATCAGGTTGTTGATTTTGGTATAATTGTGCTTCATGATCTTGCGTAGCGAAATCATCCCATTCTTGGTTAGGATCTATATTGTTTCGAGCTACTTCAACTCCATTGATATAGGCTACAAATCCATCATCATAATCCATGCATAAAATCACTTCATGAATGAGTGCTGTGTCCACAATATTAAAAGTCTTACGCATGTATACAGTACGCGAAGTGCTTGGTAAAACTGTATTATCATCATTGTCGCCAAAGCCCATGCCACCAGTGCCGCTAGCCCATGAGGCGTCGTTATAGGTAGCGATTTCCCAATTTGAAATTGTGACATTTGGCACAATATATTTCCAAGTTGCGTTATCTTTTACAACCGCCTCCCAATGATTTACAGGATTAAAACCGCATTGCGAAAAACCGAAGAAAGAAGAAATAGTAAGGATGGTTAGTAATAAATATTTTTTCATAGTATGCGTTGAGTTTTTAAATGTAATAGTTTCCAGACGAATTGCAAAAAAGCTATACAAATCATTTCCATAATTTCAAGAGATTGAGAATATTAAATGATTAATAAATTGGGTGGGAATAAAATTTATTTGAGAGGTATACTGTAGCGTATTTTTTGAAAAAAATTAATGCTACAGTGTAATGGTGTAGCGTATTTTTTGAAAAATAATTAATGCTACAGTGTAATGGTGTAGCGTATTTTTTGAAAAAAAATTAATGCTACACCATGGGCGGCAGACACGTCCTGACGATAAATGTCAGGATCCGTTTCCGCTCAAAGCAGCGGAATCTGGACTTTTCCTTCCAATCTTTTTGCTTGCTCCGCCGCAAAAAGGATTTCCACTCAATCGTTGCCGCAATGCACCTGCACCTAAAGTTTCTACAAATTTTCTTTGCTCCTTTTGTTGTTTCATTCCCCCGTGGATTTGTGTCTTCACAATCCCTGATTGCCTTTCGACTTTTTACTTTTTACTTTCGACTTTCTACATACGACTTTAAAACCTTACTTTTGCGAGCATGGAAAATCTCGTGAATAAAGTTGCAGAAAGTGGCATCATCACCCTTAACTTAGAAGATTTTATACCAAAATCTACCGTGGTATTTGACTTGAAAGCCTTTCTATTCATGGAACTGATGTTGAAAGAAAAAGATTATCGTGCAGCATTGTTAACACATGATTGGAATCAATATGTTGGACAAGAAGTTATACTCACTTGTACTGCAGATGCCATCATTCCAGTATGGGCTTATATGCTGGCTGCTTCCTATCTTGAACCAGTTGCAAAACAAGTTATCATGAATAGCATTGCAGAAGCCAAAACACAACTTTTATTACAACATATCGAAGCATTAGACAATACAACATTCACCGACAAACGAGTAGTCATCAAGGGTTGTGGCGATATTCCAATTCCAGATAGCGCTTATGCAGCCATTACGCTCAAACTTCGTCCAGTGGTTAAAAGTATTATGTACGGTGAACCTTGTAGCACAGTGCCTATTTATAAAAAGAAAACTATTCTTTAATTTTCCTATCCTATTTTACGACTTCCACTTTTATACCGCATATTTACACACCATGAAAAAAATCATTTTCCCATTCCTTATACTATTGACTGGTTGCAATATCCTTGCACAAAAATATAATCCTCGATATCTTTATCCGCAGCCTAGCAAAGAAGCATCGAAAGAAAGCAACAAAGAAGAACCTAAAGAAAGTAACAAAGAAGTTGCAAAGGAAATACCTACAGAAACGAGAATCAATAAAAGAGATAGTGAATACATGCTTCCTATTGCGCCAAGGCCATTACAAGTGACTGCACCTGCAACACCAAAGTCGTATACATTATTTGGTGAAAAAATACCACTAGAAATGTGGGATGTAAGAGAAAGATTTGATAGAGAATTGTTGGTCAATACTTTCATGCAAGGCTCCACTTGTTATATCATTAAATTGATGAATCGTTGGTTGCCTATGATTGAAGAAAGATTGAAACAAAATGAAGTTCCAGATGATTTTAAATATTTATGTATTGCGGAAAGTGCTTTGCAAAACCAAACCTCTAAGGTAGGCGCAGTAGGGTTTTGGCAATTTATGCCAGGCACTGCACCTCTTTATGGATTAACCATTGACAATGAAATTGATGAGCGTTATAATCCAGAAAAAGCAACAGATGCCGCTTGCAAATATTTAAAAGATGCATACAATAAATTTGGCAATTGGACAGCCGCTGCGGCCTCGTACAATTGTGGTATGGGCGGTATGAGTGGCGCATTAAACACACAAGGTGAAAATAGTTTTTATAATGTGTTATTGCCCGAAGAAACGATGCGTTATATTTTTAGAATTGCTGCACTGAAATATATTTTATCCAATCAAAAAACGCTCGGATTTAATTTGACAAATGACGATGTATATCAACCACTACGCGTTAGAAAAGAAACGATTTATGGTGGTATTGGTAATTTAGTTGAGTATGCTAAAAGTAAAGGAACAAATTATAAAACATTGAAAATGTTGAATCCTTGGATGCGAGATAAATTTTTGAGTAATTCCAAAAAGCGGGCACTCACCATTTTATTGCCACAAGCGTAATTTCGATATTTAATATTCTATGCAAACGCCTTTAGCAGAACGCCTTCGTCCATCTTCATTAGATGCATTGTTAGGTCAGCAACATCTTACTGGTGAAGGAAGTATACTGAGAACAGCTATAGACAAAGGGCAAATTCCATCCATGATTTTATGGGGTTCGCCAGGTGTTGGTAAAACTACTATTGCATCCATCATAGCAAGCACATTACAAGTTCCATTTTATACCTTGAGTGCTATTTCAAGTGGTGTAAAAGATATTCGCGAAGTGATAGAAAAAGCGAAATCAGAAACGGGTGTTATTTTATTTATTGATGAAATTCATCGCTTCAATAAAGGGCAACAAGATGCTTTGTTGGGCGCAGTCGAAAAGGGAATCATTACCTTAATTGGAGCAACCACAGAGAACCCTTCTTTCGAAGTAAATAGTGCCTTATTAAGTCGATGTCAAGTATATGTTTTAAAGCCATTGGAACGTAATGATTTAATACAATTGATTCATGAAGCCTTACGAAAAGATACGGTTTTACAAACTTATTCCATTACTGAATTGGAAACGGAAGCCTTGCTGCAAATCTCTGGTGGCGATGCGCGAAAATTATTGAATTTATTGGAACTAGTTGTACAACAATTGCCATCAAAAACGGATCAAAAAATAAGCAATGAATTTGTGATGAAAGTGGCACAAAATAAAATTGCCTTGTACGACAAACAAGGCGAGCAACATTATGATATTATTTCGGCATTTATAAAAAGCATGAGAGGCAGTGATCCAAACGCCGCAGTGTATTGGCTTGCACGCATGATTGCAGGTGGCGAAGATGTTAAATTCATAGCGAGGCGTATGCTAATTTTTGCGAGTGAAGATATTGGCAATGCTAACCCTAATGCTTTACTTATAGCCAATGCGACTTTCGATAGTGTGTCTAAAATTGGTAATCCTGAATCCAGAATTATCTTATCGCAATGTGCTATTTATTTAGCCACAAGTACCAAGAGTAATGCGAGTTATATGGCGATAGATCATGCACTTGCAATTGTCCAGCATCAAGGTGATTTACCTGTGCCTTTGCATTTACGAAACTCTCCAACTTCATTGATGAAGAAATTGGATTATGGTAAAAATTATGATTATGACCATACACATGATTTGAATTTTGCAGGACAAGAATTATTGCCAGATGCCATTCAACAAATGAAATTTTATGAGCCAGGCAATAATGCACGTGAAGCAGAAATAAGACAGTTTTTAAAAATTAGATGGCGAGAAAAATATGGGTATTAAGTTGCAGCTGAAATTTAGGTAACCTTGTTTCTAAAGAATAATATTGAAAACACTTTTATTCATGTAGTGAAAAATAGATAAAATTTTTTCAGCACTAGAATACATATTTTTTCAAAGCGATGAAAGTACCTAAGAACGGATGTTTGCATAAAGCTTGTGCGCCTGTTTGAGCTATTTTCGAAACTTCAGAGAAATAGGATCTCTTCTGGAATCCCAAATCAATAAAACGTGAATTCTGTCTGGGAATTCTTTGTAAAAAACGTCATACTCTTTAACAGGAATATACAAGATATTCGGATCTTGAGTTGGTCTTCCTAATTGTGGGAATTCAATAATGGTTTATTATGAAGTAGAAATCAAGTTATTTAGTTTGATAGAGTAAACATTAGATTTGTTTCGTTTATTCCAATACTCTAAAATTTCTAATTTACTTACTCGTCCTTCCTTTGTCCATTCTATTTTTCTAACCATTCTTCCGTCAATTTTCTTTCTTCCTCCTCTGAAATCAATTCGCCATTATTACTTTGTTCAACGGAAATATCTAATCTTTTCCGTAAATCATCTGAAAATGTATAAGTAGAATTTCTGTCTTCATTTTGTGTAAGAAATTCTAAAATAAATTCTAAAGCATCGTTGTCTTCCGTAATATGAATTTGACTGATTACTTTTTCTTTCAATTCTATACTGGTCATTTTTATTTTTTCTCAAATATAAATAACATAATTTATTTTCTAGCAATTCAAAATGGGTTAAATAAAACTGAAAGTCCTAAGCTTGAAATGCAATTTTTAGAAATTACCAAATGAAAATTTGTTTAGTTTGCAGATGGTAAAAGAACATAACTTCAAAGCGAAGGAGGTTTCAATAAACAATGTTCATGAGACCTTTGAAATACTAAACATTGAATTAAATTTACAATGAAAAGAAAAATCTATTTCAAAGAACCCTGCATCATATTCTAAATCTTCCAACGGATGTCTATCAAACATTTTATTCAAAGTCAAATCAATTCAAATTTTAAGCTAGAAGATGAATTGCCTTTTCCTACGAGAATCAAGCATCTTGCGAAGAATGATATCATCACAAAATATCATCAAATCGAACAGAATGCTTATTTTCTGTTGAATGGCATTGTCAAAATCAGTATGATTCGTAACGAAGAGGATGAAAGGATATTGGAGTTTTTCTTTCCCAATAGTTTCTTTTCAAGTTATACTTCATTTCTTACACAAGAACCTTCTAATGTTGAAATACAAGCACTTTCAGACTGTGAGGTAGAAGTAATAAAGCAGAGCGATATGCAAGAAGCTTATAAGACATCGATGTTAGCGAATGAACTTGGGCGCATCGTAGCAGAAAAATATTATATCCATAAGACCAATAGAGAAAAAGATTTTTTGACAAAATCTGCTACAGAACGATATCAAGCTTTAGTGAATTATAGGCCCGAATTAGTGCAGCAAATACCAGTCCATCAAATTGCAAAATATCTTGGTATCGAAGCAGAGAGTTTGAGTAGAATAAGGAAAACGATTTTCTAAAATGGCACTTTGTTTTGTAAAGTCTATGATTTTAAAATCGATTAGTGCCCAAAAGTTAATTCATAGGTTATAGTATCTGTGGCAACAATATTGACTCCTTGTATTCTCAATATTGTGTTATCCAAAATTTGAATGGTATAACTATATTGGTCAACGCCATCTATTAAAATCAATGAAGTTTCGCCTGTGTTAAAAGCCCAATTTCCAGTTGTAGATTGTGGATCTGTTGTACCGCATTTACTGGCACCTTCATCATCAATGGTCGTAAAATTCTTATAGAAAGTTGTGGTATTGTCTAATTCGCACGGTTGCCAATTTACGAATTCATCAATCCATGCCCCTCCATTTAATTTGGTTCTTTCTGCAGTAACTTTCCATGGGCCTTTAGTAAGGTAATCCGTTTTCACTGAGGTTGTTGACGCGGTCGTATCTTTTTTGTCTTTTTTACAAGATGCAAATAAGGTGAATGATGCAATGATGCAAAGCATTAAAATGTTGTTTAAATTTTTCATAGTTTATTTTATTATTTTTTTTCGCTTACTCTGTTCGGTTTTCAGCATCGCCGTTTGTGATTTGATAAGTTTAAATTTTTCGTTTCCCCTCTCCTCGTATTAGTTTAAGTGGAGTAAAAATTTATTCTTGCCATTCAACAAGACAAAGGTGTTTCAATAACGATGCTTTATAAATGACCTATGTTAGTAAATTGAAAAAGAATAAAAAAAGCAATGTGTTGACAATTTATTTTTAAATACTGGATTGTTCAAGTTTTGCCATCTCGAACTGCTATCCGTGGATTTACAATCAGCCACCAAAAGCGTTAGGGCGGTAATCATTGTCTTTCATCTTCTAATCATCTATTCGGAATTTTCTAACTTAAAAAATAAACTGTTTGAGATTTGCAATCTCGAACTGCTATCCGTGGATTTGTAATCCACCACCAAAAGCGTTAGGGGCTGTAACCAATATAATTACTGGTTCGCCTTTGGTTAATTCTCCCTTCGAAATCTCAGAATAATCCGCATTCAATTCTCCGCATTTGCATTTTAGCATCTACCTTTGCCGCAAATTTTTACATGAATAAAACAGCTCTCTTTCTCATTACTTTTTTTATGCTGCTTGGCATTGCATTTCTAAGTTATTACTATTACACATTCAAACAACACCCGAAGCACCTCACCGTATATGGAAATCCTGGTCATGTGGTCAGACAATTTTCCTTTATCAATCAAGAGGGCCAAACCATCACTGAACAAAATCTAAAGGATAAAATCTATGTGGTCGAGTATTTTTTTACCACTTGCGAAGGCATTTGTCCGAAGATGAATGACAATATGGTTGCTGTATATCAGACATTTAGAAATGACAATGACTTCATGATTTTGTCACATACCGTCGACCCAGAAGTGGATACTGTTGCGCAATTGAAACGCTATGCACAAAAGTATGATGCAGATCCTACCCGTTGGATGTTCCTGACTGGCAACAAAGATTCTTTATACAAAATGGCAGTCGATGATTACCTCATTCCGATTGCGGATAGCACCGTAGAAAAAATTAATCCGACTTTTATCCATACCCAAAAATTTGTTTTAATTGATAAAGAAAAAAAAGTACGCGGCTTCTATGACGGTACAGATGCAGCTTCTGTTAAAAAATTAATTCAAGATATTAATGAGTTGAAGAAGGATTATGAGTAATTTACTATAGCATTTAAGGAAGGCTTCGCTTTGAGCGAAGCCTTCCTTAACTCTACATTCAATTTTTAATGTATTTTCGCCCACAATTTATACGCCATGCAAAAAATATATGCCCTACTTATCGCCACTCTTTTCTTGTTTGGTTGCAATAGCAATTTTACCATCAAAGGGAAAATAGACAATATGCCCACGCAAAAATTTAGAGTGGAAGAACTTGGCATTTCGGCAAACAATCCTGTAGATAGTGGCACTACTGCAGCTGATGGCAGTTTTTCGCTTTCCCATTCTATCAAAGAAGAAGCATTGTATCGTATTAAATTTGAAAAAGGGAAATACATTTTGCTCGCCCTTTCACCGAATGATAAAGTAGATATTGCAGGGGATTGGAATTTATTAGAGAACTACCAAATAACAGGTTCGAAAAGTAGTACTGCCTTGAAGAGTTTCTTAGTCAATTTGCGCGAAAACATCAAGGATATTCGTACGCTGCAAATGATAATTGATACAATGAAAACGCATCCTAAAGAAGATTCATTGGTGAAGGAAGCAGAAATTGATTTGCGCAAAATAAATGTGCACTTTATAGACTATGTAAAAAAATATGCCGACACCACCCAAAGTGTTGCTTGTGCATTATTCGCAGCAAATATCATCAATCCGAAAATGGAAGGACCTTATGTTATTTCGTTTTATCAAAATATAGTGAAGCGTTTTCCATCTTCAAACATTGCTAAACAATTTGCCGAAAGAGCATTATCGAAAACGCCAACTGCTGCACCAAATAACAGCACCAAAAAGATTGCACCCGACTTTACAGCTACTACGCCGGATGGACAATCTATTGCCTTAAGCAACTATAAAGGCAAATACATATTGCTGGATTTCTGGGCTTCTTGGTGCGGACCATGTAGAAAAGAAAACCCAAATGTGGTGGCTGCATACAATCAATTTAAAGATAAAAATTTTATGATCATAGGGATGTCTTTGGATGAAGAAAAGGAGAATTGGCAAAAGGCAATTCAAAAAGATGGTTTGGTGTGGATGCAAGTAAGCGAACTCAAAGGATGGTCTAGTGTTGCCGCAAGAAATTATGGAGTGGAAAGTATCCCAACTAATTTTTTAATTGACCCGCAAGGGAATATTGTAGCGTCTAATTTGCGTGGAGAACAGTTGATGAACACTTTGGGAGAACTCTTAAAGTAAACCCCGATTTTAAATCCCGAAATTTTAAATTCCAAATTCCAAATTCCAAATTCCAAATTCCAAATTCCAAATTCCAAATTCTAATTACTAATTGCTTTTACTTTTTACTTTCTACTTACGACTTTTTACTTTCTAACTACTAACTACTAACTACTAACTACTCTCTTCTAACTCATGTATAATTTAGTCAAAAAAATCCTTTTTCGCTATGACCCGGAAGCTGTGCATTACAAGGTAATGAATTGGCTTTCTAAAGCGTATAATGTAGGTTTGGGAAAACGATATTTAGAAAGTAATTATTCGATTAAGCATCCCTCTTTGCAACGCACCGTTTTGGGATTGACATTTAAAAATCCAGTTGGCTTGGCTGCAGGTTTCGACAAGGACGCCATGTTTGTAGATGAATTGGCTTGTCTTGGATTCGGTTTTATTGAAATAGGAACAGTAACCCCAAAGCCACAAGATGGCAATGAAAAACCTCGTCTATTTCGTTTCCCAACCGATGAGGCAATCATCAATCGAATGGGCTTCAATAATCAGGGTGTTGACGCCGCTGCAGCTCGATTGAAAAATCGAAAAACAGATATCATCATCGGCGGAAATATTGGAAAAAATAAATCAACTTCTAACGAAAATGCAATTGATGATTATGCTTATTGTTTTAAAAAATTGCATGATGTAGTAGATTATTTTGTTGTAAATGTCAGTAGCCCGAATACGCCAAATCTGCGTGCATTACAAGAGAAAAAGCCATTGCATGATTTATTGATGCAATTGCAAAATCTGAATTTAAGTTATCCGAAACCAAAACCAATATTATTAAAAATAGCGCCAGACCTAACGGAAACACAGTTGGATGATGTGATTGAAATTGTGACACAAACGAAACTGAGCGGTATCGTTGCAACCAATACAACCATTGATAGAGACGGCTTATCTGCTGACAAACAAGAAATTGAAAATACAGGGACAGGTGGTGTAAGTGGCAAACCACTCAAACAAAAATCTACAGAAATTATTAGATATATTTCGACCAAAACAAAAGGCCAATTGCCCATTATTGCAGTGGGTGGCATATTTAATGCCGATGATGCAAAAGAAAAATTAGAAGCAGGTGCGAGTCTTGTACAAGTATACACAGGATTCATTTATGAAGGACCTGCAATCGCCAAAAAAATATGTAACGCTTTGATAGTTAAATCATGAATGAATTATTGACCACCACAGGTATCACAGGACTTATAGCGCTCACATTTATGGAAATAATGTTGGGCATAGACAATGTCATTTTTGTCTCCATCATTTTAGATAAACTCACTGATGAGAAACAAAAAAAGCGAGCCTCTCGCATTTGGATGTTGGCTGGAATTACTTTGCGCTTAGGCCTTTTATTTTTATTAGGTTATGTGGTGAATGGAGAAATGAAATTGTTTACTGTGCTGGGGCATGAAGTAACATTGGAACAATTAATTATGTTTGGCGGTGGACTTTTTTTATTGGTAAATACCACATTGGAAATTCACAATAAATTAGAAGGCGAAGAGCAAGGAGATTCCAAAGCAGACATTGCCAGAAAATCATTTGCAGGTATCGTACAAAAAATAATTATCATCGATTTAGTATTTTCATTTGATAGTATCATTGCTGCAATAGGAATGGCAAATAATTTGTACATCCGAGTGATAGCAGTTGTGATAGCCATGTTCACTATGTTTGTATTTGCGAATAAAATCAGCAAATTCATACACAAGCATCCAACTTTCAAAATGTTGGCTCTTTCCTTTTTAATATTAATTGCCTTTACATTAATTGTGGATGGTATTCATATTGATGCCATTAATGTGCCGCATGGATATATTTATTTTGCAATGGCATTTTCATTCGGTGTTGAATTGATGAATTTAAAATTAAGAAAAAAATCTACAAAACCTGTTGAACTTCATTCTGCAAATCCCAATGAGCAAAAGGGAGAAATGATAGATACCATCACCTAATTTTCTTCTCTCATTTTCTTCAAAACCCAAACCACAAACATGGCAAAAACAATTTTAATTACAGGAAGTACAAGTGGTATTGGGATGGGTATTGCACGTTGTTTTGCCAAAGAAGGATATCAAATTATTTTCAACGGACTAGAACCTAATGGTGCTGAATTAGCACAACAAATTGCGGATGAATTTGGGATAAGACATATTTTTAATCCAGCAAATATGTTAGACCCTGATGCTTTGAAAGCCATGGTAGCTGAGGCTATTCAAACTTTTGGTAATATAGATGTATTGGTCAATAATGCTGGTATTCAATTTGTTTCACCGGTGGAAGATTTTCCAGAACAAAAATGGAATGACATCATTTCCATTAATTTAACTGCTGCATTTATTCTTACAAAGGCTGTTTGGCCAAGTATGAAAAACCAAAATCGTGGACGCATCATTAATATTGCTTCAGCACATGGTTTAGTGGCATCTGAATTTAAAAGTGCTTACGTTGCCGCCAAACATGGTCTTGTAGGATTTACCAAAACAATAGCTTTAGAAGGTGCACCGTTCGGCATCACGGCAAATGCGATTTGTCCTGGCTATGTGCATACCCCCATTATTGACAAACAAATTGCGGATCAAATGAAGGCGCATCAAATGACTGCCGATGAAGTGGTGCAAAAAGTAATGCTCGATAAACAAGCCATCAAATCTTTTATTTCTATAGATACCATTGCACAAAGCGTTTTGTTTTTAGCAAGTGAAACAGCAAACACAATTACTGGCATTGCATTGCCGCTAGATGGTGGATGGACGGCACAATAAGCTGGTTCAAAATTAATGTTATCATGTATTGTGTCTTGACTACTAACTTCTATGTTGGGCTTGAACTTTTTTTGGCACTTAATTCTTATATTTGAATGGTGAAAAAATCAAAATATAAACCACTCGACTTTGTGATTGATAAGCTCACAAACTCCATTGAAAATACTTCAACAGGCGAGGTGTTTGATACTGAAGTTGTGCGATTGGTTTTAAAAGATATTAGCCAAGTCAAGAAAACAGATTGGCAGTTTGATTGGGCAAAAGAACTAAAGGATAAGACCAAAGAAGTTTATAAACTCACAACAGAAAATAACCCTTCCATCATTCAGGGACTCATCAGCATTGAAGATAAGCAAGATCATATTTTTATGCATCTTATTGAGAGTGCTAAGTTTAACAAGAACAAAGACAAAGTGTATTTAGGAGTACCTGGAAATCTTGTTGCGTATGCTTGCAAAGTTTCTGTTGACAGTGGTTATCAAGGCTTTCTCGCTTTTGACGCTAAAACAGCATTAATCAAACACTATCAATAATCACTATACGCTACACATTTTCGTGGACTAAAAATGTTCATTGAGACGAAGGCGGCGTTGCGATTAATTTCACAATACTTTAAATCATAAACAAAATGGGACTAATCAGAGAACCAAAAAATGTGGACTTTACATTTGAATCAAAACCTTGGACAGAAGTTGAACTTCGTGATTTTAGAAAATTGATGACAGAACTGAAATCAAAAAAAGTTAAACAAAAAGTACGTGGCTTGGATGCAAGAAAAAAAGTGATTGCTTAATCAAAGTTCAAGTAATTAATTGCCTTGGAGCTATTCATTTTTACTAAACAGAAACTCTATCTTTGCCTGATAATACAATTGCATGCGCAATGAATTATACTATCTCTGTGAACAAACAAAATTTTAAAATGAACCATTCCTTTGAAAGCCACTTTATTGAAACCAATGACATTAAAATGCATTATCGAGATTCGAAAAATGGGGATTCGCCTATTCTGTTTTTACACGGACTAACCGCCAATGCACATGCCTTTGATGGATTAATTGAAGAAGGAATTGCAGAAAAGAATCGCCTGATTATTCCGGATATGAGAGGAAGAGGCGAAAGTGAAAGACCAGCATTTGGTTATTCTATCGCTGATCATGCAGAAGATATTCTTGGACTTTTAGATCATGTGCAATTAGATAAAATATCCATTGCTGGACACTCTTTCGGCGGATTACTAGGGCTTTATATGGCAGCCAATTATCCAGATAGAATTGAGAAATTATGCATCCTAGACGCAGCCGCACAAATGAACCCTCGCACACCCGAGATGCTGGCTTTTGCAGTTGGTCGCCTCGATAAAAAATACGAAAGCTTTGCAGAATATATCAATGAAGTAAAACAAGCACCCTACATGGATAAATGGGATGATGTGATGTTGTCTTACTATAGAGCGGACGTAATGAAAACGGAAGAGGGCGGCGTAACACCACGAAGTAATTTAGCCAATATCATTGCTATATCTATGGGTGTTGCACAAATACCTTGGGAAGAAATCATCGAAAAAGTTGCACAAAAATCGATCTTGATGAATGGTCTGGATGCCTATACTTTGGGTGAGCCTTTACTGCCAGATTATAAAGCTATGGAAACAGTAGAAAAAATGCAGAATTGTACTTACTTGGCTACAGATGGCAATCACCAAACTATGTTGTATGGCAATGGTGCTAAGCAAATTGTCCGAGGTTTGAAAGATTTTATGATGGAATAATCCTAAAAATTCATTTCACCACATCACTCAATTCTTGCGAAATAGGAATGTTTTCAGACCTTTTCTTTGCAATGAATTGTCTTGCTTTTTCTTTTTGATTCGTTTGTGCCAACATCAAAATATAATTATTAATGGCTGGTCCATTCGCTCCGTCTTTCTCTAAATAGGTTTCCATATAATTGATGCATTTTGTTGTGTCCTTTTTTAAAAAAGAAAGCCTAGACATGCAAAAATAAGTATCATAATAAGCCGAGCCTTTTAGTTCGGCAGTCAAATATTTTTCTGCTTTGTCTATGTCATTATTGTCGAGATAATATTTTCCCAAATAATAGTTCACATACTTTTCTTTTGGGTTTAATTCGTAAGCCTTATGCATATATGCTGTCGCCTTTTGCATATCATCTTTTGTACGTGCGCCCAACATCATATTGGCATAAGATGAATTGGGTGTAGTTCTAACCGCATCTGTCCAAAAAGTTAATGTGTCTGCAAATTTTTGTTGATGAACATAATTGATGCCGGCAAAACATACAGCTAAAATGGATACAATAATTATGCTCTTCTTTTCATCTTTAAAAAGTACGGTTTGGCTCAAGATAAATAATATGCCAATGATAGGTAAGTATAAACGATGTTCAAAATCTTGGTCATTCAATACCGATGGTAAAACAAATAAAGGGATGAGTAAAAAAATAAACCAGGCCAAACCAGCAAATACGATTTTCATTTTTCGCTCAGTTGAAAAATAAAGCAAAGCCACCAATACAGCAATGGCTGCAAATCCAAATATGTAAGATGTGTCAGCCATCATCGGGAATACACTTAAATTAAATGGGAGAATGATTTTACCTAGATATTGAATGGCAAGCGGGAAGCGAACTACAAAACTTTTTGCCATGCTTGCAAATTGTATTGGATCGTTTTTGATAGTAGCACTAGAACGAGCAATGAACCAAATAATTGCGGCCACTGACCACATGCCATACATGATAATGCTTCTTTTATTTTTCCAATTAAAAAAGGTTGTAGTACTCAATAAAAAAAGAAAAGCAGGTGGAACAAATAAAGCAGTTTCTTTCGTGAACAAGGCACATAACAAAAACAGCCCTTGCAGTAATAGAAATGTATATTTTTCCTTTTGGAGAAATTCAATAGATGCAATCATAAAACCTAAAATAAATACTGCCATCAAAGTATCATTCCGCCCAGGTATCCATGCTACTGCCTGACTTAAAACTGGATGAACCGCAAATAAAGCCGTTAATAAAAAAGCCATGTTTTTTTGCATCTCCATTTTCTTAAAAAAAATAAAAAGCAAAAACACACTGAGCAAATGAAAGAGTAAATTGATGGCATGATATCCTTTGATATTTGTATCGCTAATCCAATTGTTTACAATAAAAGAAACCATCAACAAGGGGCGATAATAGGTATCCTTCGTTTCATCAAAAACACCACGATGGAATGAATGCGCAATATTCGAGAACTCACTATTATATGCTTTGTAATCATTCACGAAAATAGTGTCGTCCAGTTCTGTGAAACCAAAATTGAGTGAACCGATATACAGCAAGACAACAATGGCACTTAAATAGATAAATGGATATCGAAAGTTAAATGGCTTTGCAGTCCCATTTTCTATCGACTTTTTTTCTGTGATTACTTCTTGTTTTTTAATTGATTTTGTACTCATGGTATTCCAACAAATTTGTAAGATAATAGCCTCACAAACATATAAAAAAAATAGTACGCTGCATATCAATAATTACTATTACTGTTTTGAAAAAAATAATCTGAAGAATAGGAGAGAAATATTATTCACTTCCTATTTATTTTTGAACACTAATTTTTTGTATTACTCTACCTTTTGTCGTTTTAATCTTCAGCATATAGAATCCATTGGCAATGCGCGAAACGTCCATTGAATTGCGATTTGACTTTCCTATTTCTTGACCTACATTATTTATCAAACTTATTTCAAGAATGGCTTGATTGCTGCATTGTACGGTAATGCTATTTGTAACAGGATTAGGATAAACTTGTATTGGATTTGTTTCCAACGACACATCTGTTGACAATGGCAAACAAGTACCTACTCCTGTTAGCGAAGTGATACTATCACATAAAAAATGATAATAGCTGATGTCTATTGCCGTCATCGTGGATGTATTCGTCAACAAATTATTGTTCTCTTCTGCATCCAATGTTTGATTGTAAAATTCAACATTCCCATTGTCAAATCGTAGAAGATGATAATCTTGATTGCGAATTGTTTTGCCATCCGCTGCAATTCCTGGATTATTAAATTGCTCTGTAAATATCCATGTACGATTGTTTCCAGATTGGTTTTTGATGATGGGTAAAAAACTTTTACTATCTATCATTGTACTTGTTGGAATGAAATTTTTCCAATTTGGAAAGCCACATAATTCGGCAATGGTTGCAAATAAATCTGGCGTATTTATTAAGGCGTCACTATTTCTGTTTTGCCCAACAACCGCTGGTCCTGCAACGATCATCGGCACTCGCACACCATAATCATAGATGGTCGCTTTGGCTTTATTGTGATTTGCAATTTGTGCCACTTTAGATTCATTGCCATTATCGCCAATAAAAATAATATTGGTACTATCCATCAAATTATGATTTTGTAAATAAGCAAATAATCTACCCATTTCTGTATCCATGGCTTGAATAGCTGCTTTAAAATATTTTTCTGGATGTGCTGAAATGTCAACTGTTGTGCCGCTCAAACCAGTGGTGTCACATAATGATGCGGGTGGTAAATGAAACGGAGAATGCGGTGCATTAAATGCCAACCAAAGAAAAAATGGTTTACTGCTATTCATGGTATCCATCCAACTTATAGCATCATTTATCACTTGCGTTGTTGCATAAGTAGTGACTGTATCTTGCATGCCATTTCTTATTCTCACCCAATTAGTATAACTCGTCAAGGCACCATTAAAATTACCAGAATAAAAATCGTAACCCATCGCATTCGGGAATAACAATTGCTGTGGAGAAGCAACATGCAAATGCCATTTACCCACATTGGCAGTATTGTATTTTATAGGTGCATCATACTTGAGTAACCTAGCTAAACTTTTTTCGGCAGAATCTAATTGTGCAGAAGCCGCATTTGTAATTACAGTACCTACGCCTGTTCGAAAAGGATAGTGACCAGTAAAAATTCCTGCTCTTGCTGGTGAACAAACCGGTGCAGACCAAACTTTGGAAAAGGTAATTCCTCTTTCTGCTAATGCCTTGATATTGGGCGATACAGCGGTGTCCGTTGTTGTGCTAAAGCAACCTAAATAATCAGGACTTAAATCATCGGCAATAATTAAAATTGTATTTTGTTGTGCTAAAATTGATTTTGAAAAGACAAAGAGTAAACAACAAAATACATATTTTATCCGATTATTCATGGTGCGATTAATCTTTAGTCACCAAAACTTTTTTAGAAATTGTTTTTGTTCCGTCTGCAATTTGAATAAGATATTCGCCAGCATATAATGCCTTCGTATCAAAATAAGCAATAGTACTTCCAGAATAGATCATTGTCTTTTGTATGAATTTGCCAGTAATATCATATAGAGAAACGCTTATGTTATCGTGCATTCCTTTAGCAACTTGTATAGCCATGATGTCAGATGTTGGATTTGGAAATATTTGTACATCCAATGTATTCAAAATACTTTCTGAAACACCAGCTGGTGTTGGCGTGTAGGTTGTTACTGCTTCTGTTATTGAAGTTACTTTTACTGTGTTTTTAACACCATAAAATGTTGGTCCAACTACGTAAGGATAAGCCGAATTCCAATTGTCTTTTACGGTTGCGAAATAACAATAAATGCCATTAGGATATTCTGGCGTTTTGCAAAAACGACCATTGTGTTCATCTAAATAGTCTGGAGAAGTTGGAACATCATATTGATAATCTTCTCTAAAATATCCTATTGGATAAGTAGCATTAACTGCTGGCCCTGCTGTAACGGTTGCACCAGTAGAATAGGTAGTACGTGTCGTGATATTGCGCAAATTATAACTTGATTTCATGCGAACGATACCACCAGTTCCATCTACATTTTTGTAGGCATAAGCACCATAAATTGGAAATCCATCATAAGCAAATCCAATCAATGGGGAATGTTGTGTACTGTCTATAACGTATAAGCCATCAGCATCATATAAAGTACATACTGTTGAAATAACATTCAAATCTAATTTGAAAGCACTCGGGTTTTGATGATGATGATAATTGCCCATAGCAGGATGTCCTTTAGAACAATCGAATCCAAGTCGTTCACCAACTACAGCATCTCTATTCCAAACGCCATCACCCATGCCGCCTAATGGACCGCCTTTCAAAGAATTGGTAGAATTTTGCCAGCTTACACCATCTCGGTAGTCAAATAAAGCAACACCATTTACGAATAAACCAATATTGCCGCCAGTTGTATTTGTTGCTGTTCCAGTATTTTCTACTGGATTTAAACTTACTTTGAAAATGGCATTTTGTGCTGAAGCTAAAGAAGGATTGCCATCTAAAAATGGTCCTGTAACATAGGTCGGAATTCCTTGTGTTGTAATGTATACCCAGTTTGTAGAGTATTGAACGGTTTGCACATTTGCCAAAACAGCATCTTGTATTGGCGTCGAATTACCACTCACATAATGTCTTCCCATAATGGTATTATTTTGAAGCCAAGATGTAATACCGGGATTTGTTTGTGCATGTAATTGGAAAATAGAAAAAATGGATAATGCGATGAGTTGGATTTTTTTAAGCATGCTGTTTTGTTTTTTTTTTAGACGACGAATAATTATAAACCATTCGGACTCTGTGAAAATAGTTTTTTTGGGTATTGAAATTTTGGATGGTATAGAAATTCTTTATCGGTCAAAGTTAATAGAAAGGAAATAACATCTACCTTGTCATTTGCACTTAATTGGATAGGTTTTTGCAATTGCGAATCTAAAGTACTTGCGTGTTGTGGAATGGAAGTGTAATGATTCAATACTTGGCTCAATTTTTTGAATCGACCATCATGCATATAAGGATAAGTAAATTCAATATTCCTTAAAGTTGGAACCTTAAAAGTTAGACTATCACTCGCGATATGTGTTATCGCATATCGTCCATTATCCAGAAGTACGGTATCTTGTTGTAAACCATTATTGGCAAATTGATTATTCGTGAAGAGTGGCTCTGTATGGCAGCTGGCGCAGTTTTTTTGAAATAAGAGATAGCCATTTTTTTCCTGACTACTAAAGGTATCTTCATGCCGCATCACTTGATCATATTTGCTATTTGCACTCACTAATGTCAACATAAATTGTGTGATGCATTTCAATGTTCTTTCTCCAGTAATGAGGCTATCACGATAGGCAGAATAAAACAAATTTTTAAATAAGTTACTCTGATTTAATTTTTCAACAACATGCGCAATGTTCTCATTCATCTCATTGCTATCACTAATAGGTGCCAAAGCTTGCATGTCCAAATGATTAATTCTTCCATCCCACATGAAGGTTTTGCCCCATGCCAAATTCATGAGTGCTGGTGCATTTCTTTTGCCAATCTTTCCATCTATACCATGACTCAAATCATGATCTGTATGGGCAAATCCAGTGAAGGATAAATGACAACTTGCGCAAGAAATAGTATTGTCTTTGGAAAGTATGGGGGAGTAAAATAAAGCTCTTCCAATATTTATTTTGTCTTGGCTTAAAGTATTTTTTGAAAAGTCGTATGATGGTTTCGGCCAACCTGATGGTACATGAAATAATGGCTCTGTACTTGTAAAAGAAACCAATGCAAAAAAGGAAAATAAGGCGATATAAATGATTCCTTTCCTCATTGTGCGGTACTAAACATTTGCGTAAATCTTTTTGAAAAATCCATCGCTTCTTTACCAGGTATCATGATGGATTTTTGTGTCTTGAAATCTAAGTTTGCCATTAGCTTTTCAAGCTGCAAGTAAATATCTATTTGCTTTTTATTTGGTATAGATAATTTAATTTCTTGCAATGGATAATAAGGCATTTGATACCCACCAATATGAAACTGAAATTCATTTTTACGTGAAGGGCATTTTGGATGTATTCCTTCTAATTTAAAATTGATATAACCACTTTGCCAAGTCCAATACATGCCCAAGGTTGGATCTAAGTCTCCGCCCAAAGCACCACTCACATTACTTATGCTGTCAATGCCAACACAGAATTCCATTTGATCAAAGTGAATATTTTTAGGTGTATGTAAAGGAAAAGTACATGATTTGGATTCTTCTATATTGAGGAGATGATGGCTATTGGATTCGCGAAACACGGTCTTGCCTTGCCACAACAATTGAATGCTGCTAATATAATATTTTAATGTAGTAATAATTACAGAGTCGCTCTGAGGCGATATACGACTTCGTTCATTCAAGATTAATTTTTGATGATGAATTTGGTGATGAAAGCTAATGGAAATGTCGTTCTGCGCCACACTGCAAAGAGGCATACACCCGATGAGAAAACATAGAATAAATCGCATGATTATTTATTGGGTGGTGGAGTCGGTGGCATAAAAAGCTTCGCAAGTTCTTTGTTCAAATCATGAAATGCGATCAATTGTTTTTCTGTACAAATATTTTTTATTCCTTGAAAATGATGAAAGTGGGCGTATTCAATATTTTTTTGTTCGCTATTGATTTGTTGAATAAAGCTATCTACTTGTGTTGTAGAAACTGCCTGGTTGAGTAATGGATACAGTGCACTTTTTAATGCTGCAATATGCTCTTGCGCAGCCCCAATTTCTTGACGATGTATTTTTATCAAGCTGTCATATTGCACTATTTGCGCCTCTTGCAAATCTAATTGCTCAATAATCAAATTTCGATTTCTGTCTGGATGATGCCTTTGTCCGTTTCCTTTAAAAAGATAGATTACAATGGATATATTGGAAAGCAATAATAGCACACAGACGATGCTTAACACTTTAACTTTACTCATGGTATAAATTATTATCGGTCATTAAATTCATGTTTTTTAAAATTTGCTTATGCCTTTGTTGGGTATCTTTTTCGATAGCAAAAATGTTTAAACTGATCAGTATTAACATGCTAGCTGCGATGGCATAAGTCCAAGTTGTCGAAAATGGTTCTTGCATAGGTTGCGCAATTTTTTGCTGTATGCGAGTCCATACAAAAGGAGAGACTTCTACTTTTTTAATTTGCGCTAGCAGTGTATTTGTTTGTTCCATTTGTGTAATTGTTTTTTTAGACGATGTTTATTCAATTACCCTTCGTTTTGTTGTAAAAAATTCGCCAAGTTGGCTTTGGCTCTTGCAATCAAACTCTCTACAGCGCCAATATTGAGCTGCATAATTTCTGCAATTTCTTTTTGTGATTTCTGTTCAATTTTGCTTAATATAATGGCAGTTCTTTGATTATCGCGAAGGGCATTGATGGCATTGAATATTTTTTTTGTTGCTTCTTTATTTTCCATTTGAACGCCCGGATGATTAAATTCTGTGACATCCATTCGAGGTTCATTACTTTCTTGGTGGAATAAATTAGTGATCAATCCAAAGCGTTTTTTTCGTTTTTTCATTTTGATATAATCCAAGGATTTATTGATCGTGATTTTATAAATCCAAGTCGAAAGTTCGGCGTTATACTTGAATTGCGCAAGCGACAGATGTATGTTCACAAACACATCTTGTGTTATTTCTTCTGCATCTTCTATATTTTGTACATACTGCAACGCAAGATTATAAACCTTGTTTTTATACATGCTATAAATTTCTTCTAATTGCAATTGTTAGGTATTTATTTTTGAGGACTTAGTAAAATTTTAATTAGAATAATTTGGGCGGCAGACACGCTTTCCGTTCCAATCTTTTTGCTTCAAAGCAAGCAAAAAGGATTTTCACTTCAATCGTTGCCGTAATGCATCCACAAGTATAAAATATATTTTTGATTGCGTGTTTAATGGCTATACTAAAAATGTAATGAAAGGAAGAATTTGTAGATGCTTTGTATTGCGGCAACGATAGAACGGAAAGCACGGATTCCGCTGCTCTGAGCGGAAACGGCCTTGGAGTGATAGCGTGTTTGCCGCCCAAATAATTCTCACAGTAATTTAGATTAGCCTGTTTTATATAGTTTTTATAAAATATCTTCTTCTTCAAAATAGCCTTTCGTTTTTACTTTCGTAGAGAAAAAATTTAAAAATAAAACAACAAAAGAAAAGAAAAATAGGGCTTGTATACTCACTAACATCTTTCCATATAATGTAACAGGATAATAATCGCCAAACCCAATGGAATTAGAGCATATAACACTAAAGTAAACAGAATCAAACCAATGTAAAAATGGGCGATTCATATTATTACCCAGTGTATACAATACCGCAAAGGAAATTATTATTTCAAAATAATTAAAAAATAATAACAGCATCGAACGTTTATACGAACGAGGGCGAGAAAGTAAATCGGAAGCGAAAATTAAGGTGGGTACATAAAATACGGTTTCTACTAACAGATAAATCATGAGACAAATGATGAAGGTAATATGTTGTGCATGATAAATAAGAATGAGTAAAGGAAATAGAACCTTAGTCAGTATATAAAAATCCAAAGCGAGATCTTGGTATTCACGACCTTTTTTGTAGGTAGCATATTTAATATAAATGCCTGGAAAAAATAATTGAGAAGTGGATAGAAATAAGCGAACTATTTTTTCGATACCATTATCATCTTGGTGATCATTGTTCCATATTGCTTTAATATTTAAAATCCGCTTTTCAATGGGATTGTGTTTGGGTTTCGAATGAACCGAAATTTTACCGAGCAGAAGTTTTTTAAATATCGACTTCATGATGAAAGGAATAAATAATGAATGTTAAAAAAGGGAAGGACACAAAAGTAGATATCTTGTATGGATTAAATACCATCCTTTTGTAAGAACAAATTGTAGGTTTTCTATTATGGAATTTGTGTATTTGAAAAAATTATTCTTTCAATAAAGTCAAATATTTTTCTTCTATTACTTTGAAATGCCAGCGTTGATGACCTGCAAGGATATATCCAATTGCATGTACAGAATATTCACCTTTGAATCCATTGCCCATTTTTGCTAACATGTCATCTGTAAAGGATTGAAACAAATGGATAGTAGATTTTCTTAATGCAATCGCTTCAGCAATTAGTGCATCTAAAGTTCGTTCATTGGCATGTGCATTTTTTGCGAATTCATCTTCATCATATAGAGGCACTTGTTCATCTCCTCTTGCAAAAGATACTGCTCTATAACTAAATATCCTTTCTGTGTCTATCATGTGTTGCATCAAATCCTTGATAGTCCATTTGCCTGGCGCGTAAACCTGATTGCCTAAGGATTGCCACAAACCCAACGGAATATTTTCCAGTTCATGTAAACTAATTTGTAATGCTTCAAGCATGTCTATATCATCTGCCAAAAGAATATATCTGTCGAAGTACTCAGGCATTGGATACAATTCGGAACGTTTCATTTTCATGTTTTAAATCTGAATTAAACTAAAATGGTAAGGAGAAATAAGCTTTAATTGTTGATGTATTGCCGCAACGATTGTAGCGGAAATCCTTTTTGCTTGCCCTGAAGCAAAAAGATTGTAGCGAAAAGCGTGTGTGCCGCCCAAAATATTTTTATTGAATTTTTTAGATATTCTATACGGGTATGTATTTTCATTATTATATAATCCTTATTCACTCAACAACACATGTGTGAATACACTTGAAGCAGTCCCACCTATACTTTGAATGAGTCCAACTCTTGGAATTTTTGTAATTTGATTTGCTCCAGCTAATCCTGTTAATTGTGCATAGGCTTCCACTGCTTGATACACACCCGATGCGCCAATAGGATGACCTCGTGCTTTTAAACCACCAAAAGTAGAAATTGGAATTTTACCATTAATACAAATTTCTCCATCAACCGCCAATTTCCAACCTTCACCGGGTTTAGCAAACCCCATTGCTTCTAAGGACAAAGTGGCAATGATAGAATACGCATCATGCAATTCAAAAAAATCTATTTCATCTATTGTAATACCAGACATCGCAAGTGCTTTCATGCCTGAACGCTTGATGCCATCTGCATGTAATGGATGTAGACGTTTGGCAATGCCTACATGTTCCGTTGCCGCAGCAGAAGCTGTTATTTTTACAATAGGGCGATCATTCGACGTGGGTGGATTTTTAGAAAGTACCAATGCAGCACTACCATCACAAATTGGCGAAGCATCAAACATGCGCAAGGAGTGATATAAAAATTTAGCTTGTATATAATCCTCCACAGTTATTTCTTTATGGAAAAGAGCATGCAGGTTTTTATTCGCGTTGTGGTGCGCATTGACACCAAACATGGCAAAAAGATCTGGTGATATTTTATACGCATCAATATAAGATTGCATTAAACCCGCATTTAATGTCACAAATGAATGACCTCTGCCGCCTTCTATTTCCCAGTCCGAAGCGGTGGCAATGGATTGTGTAATAAAGGCTTTATCTGCATGACTCATTTGCTCTACTCCACATACAACCACCGTATCACACTGACCACTCATGATGGACATAAAACCGTTTCTCAATGCAGCGCCACCTGAGCCACAAGCGGCTTCTAGCGTTACCGCTTCAATGCCATTTAAGCCTGCTTCGCTCGCCACAATAGGACCGAGCTGTTGTTGATGCGACATAATACCAGACAACATATTACCTACATATAAGGCATCCACTTTTTCTACATTCGCATCTTCCATAGCTAATCGTATAGATTTAGCACCCATCTCACGGAGACTTAATGGGGAAAATTTTTCAACTTTGAGTTGTCCACTTCCAGTGATATAAACACCGGGTTTGTCATTATGTTTCATGGGAATAAATTAGAAGAATGGATATTATATATAATTACTAAATATAAAACTAAATTACCAAAATCAAAAACCATGTGATGAAATTATAAAGGATAATCTAAATGTGAACTCTATTTTGAATTGTCTAATACCTTTTATATTCTTCTATTTCCATTTATGGATATTATTTTTTTCAATAAAGAGTTTCTTTACATTTGTTTTCTTGTACATTATGAAAAAATATGCTCTACTCAGTTTGTTGTTGTTGATCAGCACAACCTATCTATTTGCCGAAGGCCGGAATTCTTATACCACAATTAAGACAGATGAGGCAATAAAAATTGATGGCAAGCTAGACGAAGCAGTGTGGAAGGATGCATCTATTGCTAGTAATTTTATACAAACTATTCCTACACCAGAAGCTAATTCGTCTTACAAAAGCGAGGTGAAAATAGTGTATACAAATTCGGCGATTTATGTTGCTGCAAAATTGTATGAACCGAAAGAAATAATATCCAAGCAACTAACTGCTCGTGATGCTACACGTAATGTGAATGCAGATATTTTTTCCGTCTATTTAGATACGTATGATGATCACCAAAATGGATATGCTTTCCGGGTTTCTAGTGCTGGTGTACAACAAGATGAACGCTTAAGTGGAGGTAGTGAATATGGGGATGTAAGCTGGGATGCTATTTGGCTTTCTAAAATTCAAATCAATGAAGATGGATGGACTATCGAAATGGAAATTCCATTTAGTGCATTACGCTTCGCTCCAAAGAAGGAAATGGCATGGGGAATTAATTTTTTGAGACTGGTTCGAAAAACCAATGAGAATAGTTATTGGAATAAAATAAATGTACAACAACAAGGATTTTTAGCACAGACTGGTACTTTAAATGGTTTGAAAATAGATAAAGCACCTGTTCGACTTTTTCTCTATCCTTACTTATCTACTGGTTATTTTATGCAAGAAGAAGCAGGAGGAAATAAAGCGCAATGGCTAAGAAGTGGAGGTCTAGATTTGAAGTATGGATTGAGTGAATCTTTCACATTAGACATGACTTTAATTCCAGATTTTTCACAAGTGGTTTCTGATAATATCGTAAGAAATCTAAATCCATTTGAACAACAATTGACGGAAAATAGACCATTTTTTACAGAAGGAACAGAGCTCTTTAACAAAGGAGATTTATTTTATTCTAGACGAATTGGTCGTATGCCACGTTATTATTATGATGTCAAATATGGCTTTGCTGATACGTCTCAATATACCATAGAAAAAAATCCAAACGTAACGAGATTGTACAATGCATTTAAAATTTCAGGTCGAACAAAACAAAATATAGGCATAGGTATTTTTAATGCAGTTGGTTCAGAAGTACATGCCAAAGTAAAAGTAAAATCGAGTGGGGAAGTAAAAAAAATAACGACAGAGCCCCTTACCAATTATAATATTGTAGTTGTAGATAAAGCCCTGAAAGGTCAATCTAGCATAAGTTTTACCAATACGAATGTAATCCGAGAAGGTACTGCAAGAGATGCAAATGTGAATGCTTTGATGTTGAATAAATTCAATAAAAAGGAATCGTATATGATCAATGCCTTTGCTAAAACAAGTTTAGTCACAAGTAAAATTGGGGATGAAAAAATGGGTAGTTCGCTTGGATTAGGCTTGTCTAAAGTAGCAGGTAAAATAACTTTTAATTCCAATATTATACGGCAATCTAAATACTTCGATAAGTCGGATATGGGTTTGCAATATGATTTTAATAGTACGACACAAAGCACAACTTTAAATTACAATGTCAATAAACCAAAATGGAAAAGATTGCAATTGTATCGAATCAATACTAGTCATACATTCTCGGCAAATACAGTTCCATTTGACTTCAAATATTACCAAGCGAATTTTAGTTATTTTATTTTATTCAAAAACTTTTGGGATGTAACCTATAACACAGAAACCAAACCTATTGCGCCAATAGATTACTATCAACTTGGCTCATTCGGCAAAGTATTAAAAACATTTCCCTATCTTTTCAATTCAATTGATGGCAGTTCGGATAGCAGAAAAAAAATATTTTGGGCATTCAATTTTGGATATGGTATTTCAAATGCGAAGCATACAGATTATGTGTATTTAAATCAAACGTTACGGTATAGATTTTCGCCAAAATTAGAAATGAGTATACAAGGCGAAGTGACCCGAGACAATGGCAATATCGGCTATGCTTTTTATGATGATGTGTTAAACGAACCAGTTGCAGGTCAAAGAAATTTAAGAGAGTATAATGGTGAAATTTCATTGAAATACAATGTGAATCCTAACATGAATTTTACAGCGCGATTCCGCCATTACAATTCTTTTATTACCTACACTTATTTCCATTTGGTTGATGCTAGCGGAGAGTGGCGAAATACAACGCTTTCCAATATTAGTGGTTATAATGAAAATTATAATTTGCAAAATGTAGATGTGTTTTATAATTGGATGTTCAAGCCAGGAAGTAGAATAGTAGTAAGTTACAAGCAATGGTTGAATGACTCTTATTTGCTGAATGATAAATCAACAAATTCTTATTTTAATAATGTACGCCAAATCATTAAATCGCCACACGCCTTTGAACTGGCAGTAAGATTTATTTATTTTTTAGATTATAATTCGTTGCGAAAGAAATAGAAATTCCTTTTGTAATAAAAGCGACCTTAAATAATAATTCTTTAGTAGAGAATAAGTTTGATGACGAACGTTTCATCAAACTTGCTGCAAACCCTTTAATCCAAATCATTTTACCAACTATTTTTCAGTATTATGCCTTTGTCTTTAAGATGGGCCTGAAACAATTCCTTTTTTTTAGGATAGCATTTTTTCGTTTGTCCACTGGCATGTACATTGATGAAATGGAATTTTCTTCCACTCCTCTACAACTCCACCCCCAACTGCAATGTAAAATTTCTTGGTGGAGCTACTATCGCAGGTCGCTCGGCATAGATTACATTTAATACGTTCTTGGTTATAAAAGCGAGTTTGGCTTGTTTGGAAAGTTGATAAGCAATCCGAATATCCCAAACGCATCTTCCCTTATTATATTTAGCACGAAAGGCAGCAACAGTGGTTGGTATATTTGTTCCTAATTCAAAGAGTCTGCCAAACAAATTTTCTGTTGGTTTAGAGTTCTCGAAAACTTCATCGATATTTTCCATTTTAGAATTATACAATAAAGTAGTACCTATTGAGAGCTTATGATAGGTGACTTCTGCGTCTAGTTTTGCACTATTGCGATAGCGGTATTTTAATGTCCGTGAAGTACCACTAATATTCGCGAGTATCACCGAATCAGGGTGTAATAAAATCGGATTCATATAGGTATAACCGCCCATGAATCGCGCAGACAAATTTTTAATTTTACCTTCACCCATCACGGAAATATCAATACCATTAATTCGTGTATCGCCAACATTAATCGATTCAAAACCTATATACTTTAATGCGTTAGCAACATTCCCAATGGTAGAATCTGGTGGAGCAAAAAAACCAAAGTTAAATTCCATCATACTTTTATACTGCATCCAAAATCCAGCAACATCGACAAATCCAAGCCATGAACCTATTTTATATCCTTGCTTACAAGCCAATTCAGCACTCCAACCAGTCTCCGATTGTAAAGCTGGATTTGGGAATACTTGTGTAGCACCAAACGACGTTTTGACAAATCGTTCAGCAATGGATGGATAACGATATCCTTGACCAAAAGATGCCCTGAAAAAAGTTGCGCGACCAGCTTCGTAGTTTACACCAGCTCGAAGTACTGGCTTTGTTTCTACCTTGTACGTATCTACTTGGTTCATTTCATATCGTGCGCCAATAGAAGTCCAGAGTTTATTAATCTTCTTTTCCATTTGAAAATAAGCGGCGGCATTAAAGACAGTATGGTTGCCATATAACTCGCCAATAATATTGCTATAGCTTGAGGTTATTCCACTCACTACATTGATTTGATTGAGCAAAAAATGTTGGCTGATAATGGATTTTTGAAACTGGTATTCTCCATAGTAAGTATCTGCTTTAGAGGATTGGTTTTTTTCTGGAATGTCATTGCCACTTCTAAACCAACGTGTTCGTAATGCATGTCTAGAACCGCCTTTGGTATAGTAAGTTATATATGGATCTATATTCATTCGAAGTCCTCTATTTTTATTTACTGTAGTAGATGTATCTTCCAATCCGCCAAAGGGTTGATAATAAAGGGTTGTATGGTGAGCTGTATCTGGTTGCCAAAAGAAAAAAGTTTGACTTTTATTGGTCTGCGCATTCACATTCATGCCTAGAATTAGTCCTTCTACTTTTTTAGAACGATAGCGCAAATTCATATTGCCTCTAATGCGTCTGTTTAAATCGCCTTGTAAATAGGAATCTTCACTGAACCAAGCAGAACCTAACACAAGATCTAATTGTCCGAATTTTTGCGCATGAGAAAAATAACCGCCTTGAAATCCAGGTTGTTGCCTGTCCCACCAAACCCAAGATTTTTCTTTCGGGTTTCCATACATCGCATTGTACAACATCACTTTCGTTTTGGGTTTATTCTTGGCAAAACCTGTTCTAAAATTCACAACCCCATTTAATGCTGAAGAGCCATACAAGGACGATGAAGCGCCTTTCAATATCTCCACTTGTTCGCAGTTTTCGATGGGTAAAAAATCCCATTTAGCATCCGCTGCATCGGCAGTAAGCATGGGCATATCATCTACCAACACCAATACGCGACTGCCTGCGCCATACGACCAGCCGGAGCCTCCACGAATATTAATTTGATTGTCGATGACATCCACACCTGCTACTCTGTTCAATGCATCATCCATTTCGTTCACCCCAGAATTTAATATTTGGGCTGGTTTTATCACTTCAATCGATACCGTTTCTTCTGCTACACGTTTCTCAAATCGGCTACCACTGATGGTAACTATATGTAGTTCTTTTGTTTTCGCTTGTAATAAAATAGACAATCCTAGGTCATCATTCGCAACTACCGTAATGGTTTCGGTGTGCGTCAAATAACCAGTATAAGAAAATTGAATGGTATAGGTGCCCGGGGCTAGATTTAATTTGTATTCACCTGCCAAATTACTGACAGTGCCATTTTTGTTATTGGCCACAACCGTAACGCCAGTCAATGTTTCCCGACTTATACTGTCTAAAATGAAGCCATGTAATTTTGCGTTTTGTGCAACAGAAAAAATAGAAACGAATACGAAAATTAGGGTATAGAATAATCTCACTAGAATAAATTTTTAGAAATATAATATATTATTACCTTTATCGAAAATATTTATACATGAAAAAAATAATTCTATCTATTTTAGTTGGTCTTTCAGCCTTCAGTACACAAGCACAAGTATGTGTTCCGGGTACACTTACTACAACTGCCAATGCGTATATTCTGCCTGATAGCGCAACCAATTTTTACCATGGTTGTCCAGGTACTAACTATAACCAAATTCTGTATATCAAAGCAGCAAAAGATACCGTAATTAATATTACTTCTCCTTTTACAGCAACGCTTACAGCCAAAATTGATTCCTTCGTTGTCGATGCAAATATTACAGGTTTGCCTTCTTATTTAACCGTAGAAAGTGTACCTTCTACATTAGCACCAGCAGGGGCTGGATCACCAAAAAGTAATTATACTCGATTGGTAATTCCTGGCGATTCATTGGCATGTGTTAAAGTAAGTGGTGCTATTCCTGGAGCTACGGCTGCTGGTACCAATAATCTTTCTATTAATTTACGTGTGTACCTAAGTAATATACATAGTACAGATGCGCTTGTAGATATTGGTATTCCTGGTATCTATCCAAATCGTATGACAGATACTACTACCAGTATTGGTTATTACAGCATTGTAATTGATCCTACACCTTGTTGGCCATCTGCTGTAAGCAATCTAGAAAAATACAATTTCGATTTATTAGGCAATACACCTAATCCTTTGAATGCTTCAACTCGCATTACCTTTTTATCTGCAAAGGCGGATGTATATGATTTGCGAATTGTAGATGCGATGGGTGAAGTAGTATTTACAAAAAATATTAAAGCTGCAGCAGGAATCAACTATGTAAATATAGAAGCGAGTGCATACAGTAATGGTGTGTATATGTATTCATTAAATAATGGCAAAAATATCTTGTCATCTAAAATGCAAATTTCAAAGTAGTAATCATACAATTTTAATAAAGGAAACTCCTCGTAATGGGGAGTTTTTTTATGTGTGAATTTTATTTCTGGCGCTGGGATGACGCGTAGGTGTGTGCGTTGGCTTCCTGTGCCGCACATTCTAAACAATGCTATAAGCGTGGCTTGGTTATTGTTCCAATCTTTTACGGTATTGGTAGAAGGTCTATTTTGTTTCTTAGCCTATCCTCATTGCTGAAGTTGATGGCGATGGTCAGCAGCATGACATGCAAAAGATAATTTCTACATTCGGCATAATTTAAAACTGAATTAAGTATTTTTGGGAATGCTTATGGAGTCCTGAGCTTTCGTGATTTGTAATAGTGTGAGTTGTGTGATTGGAAGTTGGTAACGGGGGGAAGTAAGTTGGCGCAACCGCAAAAAAATGAGAGCATATTTCTTAATAAATCGGCACAAATTTATTTTCCAAATTATTATATTCGCTATATTAATCTCAATTTTTTGGACAATATACCTTTTCAATAAATCCAATACTTTAACCATTCAAATAATATCGTTTGGATACCTAATGGCAATATTAGTTTTCCCATTTTTTACGATATTAATCAGTTCGATATTTGAAGCAATCGATTTTAAAACGACAAGTGAAGTATTTGACAATGAACTTTTTACCCAACTATTAAAATTAGATTTTAAAAAATCTATCACCGCAAAAAAACAATAGATTTCTTACTTCAAAGCCATTGTTAACTGGTATTCACAACAATTATCTTATAAATATCGAATTGGAGAAAGGAATTGTTAGAGTTATTGTAGACGCTAACTTAGATAAAGTTAAGCGAGAAAATATGAATGATTTTAAAAAAATGTTTGGAAATCAAAATGTTCAATATGACGTTGGAATCGCCATACTTTATAATCGTTCAAAACGTAAAGGTTTGAGTTTCGAAAAATTATTAAATGATATTGACCAATTTATTGATTATCTGAAAACTAACGGGATAAACTCTTGGAGTGATAGCGGCAACGACTAGCAAACAGTTTAGCCAAACTGGGTAATTTTACTATCCTCATCATTTTAATTCTATTGAGCTTTAGAATAAAGAGGTAACATTGTACCTTCGAATTCCCCGCCTGATGCAAACTGTGAAAAGGTTATTGGGCAATTAAAGACAACACTAAACTTGACAAGAAGCACTAAAATATTGAATATAGTTTATGGTTTTATACTTCTATTTTTTTTAATGGATGCATTTGCCATGTTTGAGATTAAGAATCAAATGTTTAAGTCATTTGTATATTTTGGATTTTTAATTGGCGCTCCGATAGTTTTATTTTTGAATATATTCAGCGTGATGGGAAAATACTCAAGATTCATTGGGATGGTATTTCCAGTGATTATTTTGTTTTACATCTTTATTAAAGGCCCATTATTATTTATATTCTCTTCAGGAGCTTGGAGTACACAAGAGGTGTTATTTGAGAATGGCCATTTTGCCTCCAAGAAAATTGAATTCCAAATGCAAGACTTGGGAGGACGCGGCTATAATAAAAGAACGGTAGATGTGCTCTATCTTACTAATCTCTTTATGATAACAAATAAGGTTCCAGATAACATTGACAAAAGAGTTGAATGGGTATAGGTAGACAGGTATGTAAATGAACTCAAGCTTATTGAACCATAACCTAGTGACGAGAATGCGGTATGGAAAATGTCCTATAACACACGCTAAAAAGTAATTTCGGCGAAATCATTATCTATCTTCTTTTCATTCTTCTTCTTTTAGTTCTTAATCCATACTGTCTACCTTTAATCCCTGCCTGTGTTTGCACACAAACCTTTGGCGGTCATGGCATCTCGGATTTCCAAAAATAAAATTTCCCAATACGGGAACTACG
>CAMDVD010000002.1 GCA_945878115.1 Chitinophaga pinensis
ACAAGAATACATTTATCCTACAACGAGTGAAAAAAATTCCAGCCAGACAAAATAAAGTTGACACTCAAAATAAAGTTGAAAAAAAATCCGTCAGTAAGAAATAGTATCGACTGAGATTAGCTTAAGTTGACGCGTATGCCTGAAAGGGTGATATTTCGCAGTGAGGGGTGATAGCCCCTCGCTAAATGAGAATGAGAATGAAAATGAGAAAGAGAAATGCAACGCCAATTTCTAAATCAAATCATCACCCATTAGTTCTCTTTCAAGTCCTTCCATACTTACAATATCAATGGCTTCAATCAGTTTAGGCGTAATATTTAATTCCTCTACTAATTCATTCTTTTGTAATTCATTTTTTAGGTTTGCTGCAACATGACACAGCACAAAAGATAAATTTTCTTGGTAAAGATTTTGGTGAAATTGATACAATACACATACATCTTTTGTAGCGGAAGCTACTTCCTGCAAATTAATAATTAGGCTTCTTTTTTTTGCTAAGGCATTGTTTACTAAGCCTTTAATTTCTTCCGCCATCTGGGAATTAAATTCAGATTGGGTCGGTGAAATAATATCAAAATTTTCTTTCGTTTCTATTGTGTAATTCATGGGTTAATATCTTTCTTTATAAAGTAAAAATAATTATATATTTTTGATTTCAAACTACCCTTCAATGGATTCGCAATTTTCAGCAAAAGTAAAAGAAATAATATCATATAGTAGAGAGGAAGCGTTACGATTAGGTAACGATTTTATTGGCACAGAACACCTTATGTTGGGCATGATTCGAGATGGACAAGGTCTTGCAGTGCGCGTTTTGCAGAATTTGCATGTCGACATGTTTGACCTAAGACGTGAATTGGAATTAGCCATCAAAAATAAGTCCGGCGTCAAAAATCTGCAAAACATCAATAGCCTTCCGCTCACCAAACAAGCAGAAAAAGTAATTCGTATCACTGTTTTAGAAGCAAAAGCATTAAAAAGCTTGCTTGCAGAAAGTGAACATTTGGTGCTTTCTATTTTGAAAAATAAAGAGAATGTAGCTTGTCAAATTTTAAATCAGTTCAATGTAGATTATGATGTATTTAAAAATGATTTGGAAATGGTAACTGGTATGGGTAATATTTCCAATGATTTGAAAGATAATTCAGGAGGATTTGAAGGGGATGAAGATCGCTCTGCTTACCAAAGAAAACCTAGCACGCCATCTGCTACTAAATCGAAGACGCCAGTATTGGATAATTTTGGACGTGATATTACTCGTTTGGCAGAAATGGGACAACTAGATCCTATTGTAGGTCGTGAAACTGAAATTGAAAGAGTATCTCAAATTTTATCGCGCCGTAAAAAGAATAATCCAATTTTAATCGGGGAACCAGGTGTAGGTAAAACTGCAATAGTAGAAGGCTTGGCACTTCGAATTCACCAACGTAAAGTATCGCGGGTGTTGTTTGACAAGCGAGTAGTAAGCCTTGATTTGGCGGCATTGGTGGCAGGTACAAAATATCGTGGACAATTTGAAGAACGCATGAAAGCCATCATGAGTGAATTGGAAAAGAATAACGATGTGATTTTATTTATCGACGAAATTCACACTATCGTTGGCGCTGGTGGTGCCAGTGGTTCTTTGGATGCTTCCAATATTTTTAAACCTGCATTGGCACGAGGTGAATTGCAATGCATTGGAGCAACTACTTTGGACGAATACCGTATGCATATCGAGAAAGATGGTGCTTTAGATAGAAGATTTCAAAAGGTTTTGGTAGAACCACCAAGTATTGAAGAAACCATTACCATACTCAATAATTTGAAAATAAAATATGAAGAATACCATAATGTAAGCTACAACCAAGAAGCGATTGATGCTTGTGTAAAATTAAGTAGTCGATATATTACGGATAGACTTCTACCAGATAAAGCCATTGATGTGATGGATGAAGTTGGGGCACGTGTGCATTTGAAAAACATTGATGTACCTAAAAATGTGTTGGAGCTAGAAGCAAAAATCGAAGAAATAAAAGTAGAGAAAAATAAAGTGGTGAAGAGTCAACAGTTTGAAAAAGCTGCTGCATTAAGAGATACGGAAAAGAAATTGCAAGAAGAATTGGAGTTGGCTAAAGTATCTTGGGAAGAAGAAGTGAAGAGCAAGCGTTATCCAATTACGGAAGAAGAAATTGCAGAGGTAATACACATGATGACCGGCATACCCGTAAAAAGAATGGTTGCTGCTGAAAGTGATAAGTTGCGCAATATGGGACCTGACTTGAAAAATGTTGTCATTGGTCAAGATGAGGCTGTAAGTAAGGTGGTGAAAGCAATACAAAGAAATAGAGTAGGGCTTAAAGATCCTAAAAAGCCAATTGGTTCTTTTATTTTTTTAGGACCTTCAGGTGTTGGAAAAACAGAATTAGCTCGTGCATTAGCTCGTAATTTATTTGATTCAGATGAAAGTTTAATTCGAATGGATATGAGTGAATATATGGAGAAATTTTCGGTGAGTCGACTTATTGGTGCACCTCCAGGATATGTTGGATATGAAGAAGGAGGACAACTCACCGAGAAGGTAAGACGTAAACCGTATAGTATTATTTTATTAGATGAAATAGAAAAAGCACATCCAGATATTTTCAATATTTTATTACAAGTGTTGGATGATGGACAATTGACAGATGGCATGGGTAGAAAAGTAGATTTTAAAAACTCTATCATTATCATGACTTCCAATATTGGTATTCGTCAATTAAAAGAATTTGGAGATGGCGTTGGTTTTACTACTAGCACGAAATCGGCGAATGCGGAAGACAATAGTAAAGCAGTTATTGAAAAAGCGTTGAAGCGAACTTTCGCACCAGAATTTTTAAACAGAATTGATGATGTGGTTGTGTTCAATACATTAACGCCAGAAAATATTTTAAGTATCATTGATTTGGTGATGGCTAATGTACTTAAAAGATTAGGTGTACTTGGTTTTAAATTGGAATTATCCGCTACAGCAAAAACATTTTTGAGTGAGAAAGGATATGATCAACAATACGGCGCAAGACCATTACATCGTGCCATTCAAAAATATTTAGAAGATCCTTTAGCAGAAGAAATTTTGAACATGAAATTGAAAGAAGGAGATACTATTCTTGCAGATTTAGATAAAGAAAAGGCACTGCTTACTTTCAGTTTGAAAGCCATCGCGAAGAAAGAAAAATCGGTTGAGCCGAAGGAATAGTGCTGGTTATCAGAACCTTTTGTATCATTTGTTAGACATGCCTTAGGGCCAAAACTGATCTAACAGATGATGTAATTATTGGGCTGTTTCTAACCACTTTCGAATCAAAACAATTTGACCTAGATGATAATAGCTATGTTCTATCATACCTTCTAAATTGCGGCTAAAAGTTCCATACTTGGCATCAGTAAAAATGGCGTTTAACTGTTCGTCATGTAACAGTTCTATATTTTGTGCGAACTGTTCTGCATCCGACCAAAATTGTGTAAGAAAATCATCCCAATTATTCTTGCTTGTCAATTCGGGAAAATCAAAACTGTATTTGTCTTTGATGTCTAATGTGCCGCCAATCAAAACTTGATTGATTCCTTGGATGTAATAATGAATATGTTGTGCAAGTGCAGCAATCGTATTTAAACCATTCACTTTCTTAGTTACATGGTCAAATGGAATTTGTGTAAGCTGATGTTTGAAATTTGTGTTCGCAATCCAAGTTCCATCTAATATTACCTCTCGAAATCTGTTGGCGATGGCTTGGCTTCTATTCATTTATGTAGAGTTTTTATTGTTTTGAAATATTTGGAGGGTGTTAAAATAAAAGTACGAAACTGCTCGATATTTGTAATCTTGAAATGCTATCCTTGGATTTTCAATCCACAAGAGCAAAATTATTTATTCGAAGTTTCATTTTCATGATTTGAAGAGTTAATAAAAATGCAATGATAGAAGTACATCCCTTCTAATCCTCACAACAAGCCCTTTATCTTCTCCACCACCACATCAATTTCTGCACTCGTATTCAACTTACTAAATGAAAAGCGAATAGGTATAATATTAGCTGTAGGATAGACCGCTTTAATGACATGGCTACCGCCTTGTGCGCCGCTGTTACAAGCACTTCCACCAGAAACACAAATACCAGCCATGTCTAAATTAATACTTAACATGTCGGTTCTTTCATTGTTCGGAAATGCGACATTTAATTGGGTATACAAACTTTGATCTACTTGATAATTTCCATTGATTTTACAAGATGGAAATTGTTGTTGGATTTGTTGTAAGAGTGATTGCTTTAAGGAAAGTATATAGGCATGATCCTGTTCTACATTTGTCAATGCCAACTCCATTGCTTTTGCAAGACCAACTATACCAGCCACATTTTCGGTGCCTGCCCTCATCATTCTTTCTTGCGAACCGCCATGTATAAATGGTTTGATTTGAATGTCTTGGTTGATATATAAAAAACCATTTCCTTTTGGTCCATGAAATTTATGTCCCGAAGCAGACAAAAAATGAATGTGTAAATCACTCAAATCAATCGGGTAGTGCGCCATGGTTTGCACCGCATCTGTATGGAAAATAGCATCATGCTTTTTACACATTTCACCAACTTGTTGGATGTCCGTCAAGTTGCTTATTTCATTATTGCCATGCATGAGTGTGACCAAACATTTATCAGTGCTGGATTGAAGGATTTGATCTAAATTTTGCATGTCAATTTCTCCATTTCCTAATAAGGCAACATAACTTACTGTACATAATCCTTGGGTTTCTAGAAAAGTACAGGTATGTAAAGTAGCATGGTGTTCGATTGCTGAAGTGATGATGTGTTTACAACCTAAATCACGCACAGCGGAGCTTATAGCGGTATTGCTACTTTCTGTACCACAGCTTGTAAAAAATATTTCACCAGGACTTGCATGCAAAAAGTTAGCAATATATTTTCTAGATTTTTCTATCGCCATTCGACTCTCCCGACCGAATGAATAAATGGAAGATGGGTTGCCAAAATGAGTGGTGAAGTAAGGCATCATCGCTTCTAATACCATTGGGTCTAGAGGCGTGGTGGCTGCATTGTCGAGATATATTCTTTGCATGTTGGCAAAAATAATGCATGGAAATAAGAATTCAGAAATCTTTATTTGATTTTATAGATTAACTAAATATACCAGATGA
This sequence comes from Chitinophaga pinensis, assembly GCA_945878115.1. Taxonomy (GTDB): domain Bacteria; phylum Bacteroidota; class Bacteroidia; order Chitinophagales; family Chitinophagaceae; genus OLB11. The sequence goes on from CAMDVD010000002.1 coordinate 5,174, forward strand.
GGTATATTTTTTCCACTTTGTTCTGATATGTTTTTCCACTTTTTTCTTGATAAAAAAGTGGAGCAAAAAATCAAGACTATCGGAAAATAGCTAAAAATTTTACTTGTTAGCTAAAATAAAAAAGCTATTCTTCATTTTTACTTTTTTCATCCATAGTTGTTAGATTAAGCTTGTAATATGTATTTAGCAGAAAGCTATGGTTTTTATTTTTATACGCAACAAGCAAAATTTTCTTAACGCCATTTTCCGAAGGTCGACATGAAACCATGCTTTATTCTTATTAAATCCTTAGAGGATAATCCTAAACCCTATTTGATTTGATTAAACTCAAACTTCGGACTTCCTTTAATACCAGAGGTACTGTAATAATCTAGAAAGCGCATTTTGAATATAGAGCCATTTTGATTTTGTATAAAATAATTATAACGGCTGTCGATGGTGTAAATATTTTTGTCGATATCATATTTTTTCCAATCATAACCAATGATATCTTTTTTATTCGTCAAGGCAATTTGTGTTACCAAAGTTGGTGTCATCTCCGTATAAGTATGTACTGAATCCTTGTATCCGTAAGTGTTTGACGGGTTTAACAATATTCCATTGACAACATAATGCAAGTCGGGTTCTTGATCGAAAAAGGTATAATTATATCTAGTCACTTCTAGGTCCCAAGTATTTTTATCTGGTTCAACATCCGGAACCGTGGCTAAAAAATCAAAGGAAAAGTAGACAAAGTTTTTATCCTTGTTTTTATAAATGGTAATAGGCGCCGCTTGTGTTGAATTAATATCTCCAACTAAAATAATATACTCGAAGGCATCTTCGTAGCTAATTTGAAACTTGCGGATTTTAGTGTATGTATTGTCGAGACGAATCAAATAAACATTTCTTTTTTGGTTTCTTGAATCGATGGCAGTTGAATCTGCTTCGCCACCAGAACCATCATAGCGCCATTTTTTACTACTATTCGTTGTGTCGCCATAACCAACAGTGGCAAAGTCAGTTTTGTTTGTGTTAAAAGCCGACATGCCATTGCCGCCATTCAAAAAGATAGCGCTGTCGTTTTCTCCACATTGTAAAGCCAAATCCCAATTTGAAATTGGACTAATATGCACAATTTGTTGGGTTTGTAAATTGATAAAATATTGATACTCATATGTTTCACCCATATCTACTTGCATCACTGCGCCATCGCCCTTAGGAGGAAGTGTAATTGGCGTTTCTTTTTTTTCGCAAGCGGAAAATAAAAGAATGGATAAGCTAACAAGGAGAAGATGTTTAAAATTCATAAGCAAGGGCAAATTTCTATTATTATCGCCATAAAGTAAGCATCTACGTCTATGATTTATATCATGGAATTGTCATTTTATGGATGAAAAAACGAAATGTGTTCATTTTGAAAAATCCCAATAGCATTTATTTTTAAGGGTAAAAATTCGCTATGGGATTCGCTCTTTAAGTGACTGTATTGCGGCAACGATTGCAGTGGAAATCCTTTATGCTGGCTCTGCAGCAGAAAGATTGGAACGGAAAGCGTGTCCGCCGCCCTATCCTGTAGCATTAATTTTTTTTCAAAAAATACGCTACAGGATATCACCTTAAGCATTAATTTTTTTTCAAAAAATACGCTACAGGATATCACCTTAAGCATTAATTTTTTTTCAAAAAATACGCTACAGGATATCACCTTAAGCATTAATTTTTTTCGAAAAAACGCTACAGGATATCACCTTAAGCATTAATTTTTTTTTAAAAAATACGCTACAGGATATCACCTTAAGCATTAATTTTTTTTCAAAAAATGCGCTACAGCATCATGTTATGAAGAGGAAAAGTTTTTTTCTAGTGATGTAAGTTTTGAAAAAAACTTGCATGCCTCTTGCAATCCACAGATACTACATTTAGGATTTCTTGCTACACAGGTATACCTGCCATGCAATATTAGCCAATGATGTGCAACATGAATTTGTTCTTTGGGGATCCATTTTATTAATTGCATTTCAGTTTGCAAAGGTGTTTTTGCATTGCTTGTTAATCCAATTCTTGCGGATACGCGAAACACATGGGTATCAACCGCCATATTGGGTTGATGGTCAATGACGGAGGTGATGACGTTCGCCGTTTTTCTGCCTACACCCGGAAGCAGGATTAATTTTGCTACATCTAATGGGATTTGGCTATCAAATTTTTCCTTCAACATTTTTGCTGTACCAATGATATGTTTTGTTTTATTGTTTGGATAGCTAATGCTTCGAATGAGTTGAAATACCTCTTCTTCTGTTGCATTTGCCAATGATTCTATATCAGGATATTTTTCAAAGAGGGCAGGAGTGGTTAGGTTCACGCGCTTGTCTGTACATTGCGCAGAAAGTATGACTGCCACTAAAAGTTGAAATGGATTGTCGTAAATTAATTCCGTTTCAGCATCGATGAAATGTGACGAAAAATAATCCAACACAAATCGAAACCTTTCTTTTTTATTCATCGGGTAAAAATAGGGTGAAACGCTTATTCTAAAAATTTGAATTATAAATGGATTTCTCTATTAAATTTGCCACGATCACATGAAAGCTTATTTAATTTTATTGTATTGTTTATTGCTCGCTGGTATTTGCCATGCGCAAGATATGGTAAATAAAGATGTGGATACTAAAGCCAATGAATTAAGTAAAACGGCAAATGCTTATCTGCAAAAATCAGATTTTTCGAATGCGATTATGGTGTATCAACGGTTGGTGAATTTGGAGCCAAACAATATTGTGCATAGAAGAAATTTGGCTTATGTGTATATGAAGAAAGGCGATTTGTTGAATGCGGAAAGTGTGATTATGCCATTATTAAAAGTAGAAACAGCTGATGAAGAAACTTTTCAAATAGCTGCTCGGATTTTAAGTGGCATGAAAAAAAATGAGGAGGCAATCAAAGCCATTACTAAAGGAATATATAAATTTCCGAATGCAGGAATTTTATATGCCGACAAAGGAGACCTTTTGACTGATGCGCAAAAATACAAAGAGGCTACCGCGGTTTGGGAAAAGGGGATAGAACATGATGCACGATTTTATTTGAATTATTATAATTTAGCCAAAGTCTACTTCTTCACTAAGAATTATTTGTGGGTCATTTTGTATGGAGAAACTTTTGTGAACATGGAAAGCTTTAGTCCTAAGACAATGGAAATTAAAAAAAATATTTTTGAAAGTTATAAGCTATTGATGACAAATTTGAATAGTCTAGCCTTGGATGGGAAACCACATTTTGAAAACCCTTGTTCCTTTGAAGAGTCCTATTTGTCTATATTGTATCGTTATCGTCAGTTAGTGAATAATGGAATTAATATGGAGAATTTAATTATGTTGCGGACTCGTTTCTTATTGGAATGGAATAAATTATATGCGAAGCAATTTCCGTTTGAATTGATTGATCAGCAACAGTTATATGCGAAGAAGGGTTATTATACTTGTTATAATCAATGGTTATTTGTTTCGATAGAAAACACAAGGCAGTACACTGCATGGGCTCAAAATAATGAAGAGAAAATGAATCAGTTTGATGCTTTCTTTCGAATGAATAAACTAGTTCCTCGCAACAATCAATATTATCAACACAACAATTAATTTCTACATTCTATGATAAGCAAACCGAGCAGATTATTTGATTTACTACATGGGTATGTAGATCGTCAGGCGAGTAAAGAAATGTTGTTTGCCAAAATAGGTAAACAATGGCAAGGCATAGCATCATCTCAAGTGTTAGAACAAAGTTTACAACTAGCTGCCTCCTTTAGAAGAATGGGAATGAGCGGTCATGACATGTCTATTGAGAAGCAGGATAAAATTGGCATCATTGCCAACAATCGACCGGAATGGATTATTACAGATTTTGCGGTACAGCAAGTAGGAGCAGTTTTAGTACCAATATATCCTTCTATCACAGATAAAGAATGGCAATACATTATCAATGAATCACAGATTTCTATTTTGTTTATTTCGGATAAATTCATTTATCGCAAATTACAACCAATTCTAGAACATACGCCAACCTTAAAACATGTGTTTTGTTTTGATGAAGTAAATGGCATAGAGCATTGGTCTACCTTATTGAAAGCCTACACGGATGGTGAATTACAAGAAATAGAACAAATAAAATCTACTATTCAAAAGGAACATTTAGCAACCATTATCTATACTTCAGGTACAACAGGGAATCCAAAAGGTGTGATGCTTTCACACCACAATGTATTGAGCAATGTGTTGAGTTGTATGGAGGCGTTTGGTTTTTGTGGAAGTGATGAATCTACGCTTTCGTTTCTACCGTTGAATCATATTTTTGAACGTACCGTGATGTATGTGTACATCAATAAGGGAGTCGCCATTTATTTTGCAGAAGGGATGGAAACTATCGGTAATGATTTGCGAGATGTGAAGCCGGTTGTGTTTACTACGGTTCCTAGATTGTTAGAAAAAGTGTATGAAAAAATTGATGCGAAAGGAAGTGAATTGGTAGGATTTAAACGAAGTATTTTTGATTGGTCTGTACGTTTAGCTATACGATATGAAGTCGGAAAACCTAAATCTATTTTTTATACTTGTCAATTAAAAATTGCAGATAAATTAGTGTATTCTAAATGGAGAGAAGCTGTTGGCGGAAAGATTAAAGCAATCGTTACTGGATCGGCTGCTTGTCAAGTGAAATTGTTGCGACTTTTTACAGCAGCCAAAATTATTGTGATGGAAGGCTATGGACTTACAGAAACTTCGCCTGTGATTTCTGTGAATAGATTTGAAGAAGCCAATCGAAGATTTGGAACAGTAGGTACTGTCATTAAAGATGTAGAAGTGAAGCTAGCAGAGGATGGCGAAATAATTTGCAGAGGTCCTAATGTTATGATGGGCTATTATAAACATCCAGAGTTGAACGATGAGGTCATAAAAGATGGATGGTTTCATACGGGTGATATCGGTACTTTTGTTGATGATAAATTTTTGAAAATTACAGACCGTAAAAAAGAAATTTTTAAAATATCTGGTGGGAAATATGTTGCACCTTTACCCATTGAAAACATCATGAAGGAATCGCCATTTATAGAACAAATCATGGTGGTAGGAAGTAATGAAAAATTTACTGGTGCTATTATTGTGCCTGCATTTGAAAAAGTAAAAGAGCATTTTGCCAAAATGAATGTAACCATTGATAAGGATTTAGACATGGCATTGGATAAAGATATTTTGAAATTGTTTCGATCTGAATTGGATAGATTTAATAAATTATTTGCAGCGCATGAGCAAGTGAAAAAATTTCAATTGACACCAGAAGAGTGGACAATCAATGGAGGGGAATTAACCGCAACGATGAAATTGCGCAGAAAAAAAATAGCAGAAAAATATGCGCATTTGATTGAAAAAATATATGCATAATACGGCCCCATAGTTTAATGGATAGAACGGAAGTTTCCTAAACTTCTGATCCAAGTTCGATTCTTGGTGGGGCTACAAAAACAGAGTGAGAGTGAGGAGCGAAAGAGCGAATGAAGTTCTGATTTATTTACTTCGCTTTCGCTCTGTTTCTCACTCTTAAAGTAACATTTCTTCTACAAAAAAATCAGAGTGAAAGTGAGTGCGAATGAGCGAACGAAGCTTTGATTTTTTTACTTCGCTCTCACTCTGTTTCTCGCTTTTGAAGTAACAAAAAACAGAGTGAGAGTGCGTGCGAATGAGCGAATAAAGTCCTGATTTTTTACTTCGTTTTCGCTCTGTTTCTCACTCTTATCATAACATTTCTTCTATAAAAAAAACAGAGCGAAAGTGAGTACGAATGAGCGAACGAAGTTCTGATTTTTTTTACTTTGATCTTGTTCTGTTTCTCGCACATTCTTTTATTTCACTATTTTTCTAATCTGCATTCACAATTAGGCATTTTAGGTAAGTGATGAAATAGGGGAATGGCCTTTTCATTTTATGATTTTAATCAGTTTTAATAATAAAAGAGTAAAATATCTTTTATTATTGACTTTCACATTTTATCTTTGTGTCAAGAAATCATAAAAATGTTCTCAAAGTCCTGCGAATACGCTATTAAAGCAAGCATCTTCATCGCACAAAAGCGAGAAGGTGTTCAATGCGTAAGAGTAAAGGAAATTGCAAAAGGCATAAATGCGCCTGAACATTTTGTAGCAAAAATTTTACAAGAATTAAGTCGAAAAAAGGTAATTAGTTCAATGAAAGGTCCGAATGGAGGATTCTGTATGAATGAAGCTCAAATAAATAAACCAGTTCTTGATATTGTGCTCTTAATAGACGGGGATGGGATATTAAATAATTGTGTATTAGGATTGGAGCATTGCAGTAGTAGTAATCCTTGTCCTATGCATCTCGAATATCAAAAAATAAAATTAAGCATAAAAAATATGTTGGAGAAGAACACAATTCGGGATTTCAACAATTTATTAGTTGCGAAAAAAGCAGTACTATTTACGAATTAAATTTTTTTTAATAAATAAAAGATAAACAGGTATTAAAATCTTAAAACATGAACAACAATAATTTAAAAATCATCATCGTATTAATGCTAATAAGCATAATCGCAATCAAAAGTTTTTCTCAAGAAAACTATTTCAAAATGTCAGCACAGTATAGAGCTAGAACCGAACTGAGAAACGGGTATAGAATGCTTGTTACAGATTCTTCTAAAACTGCTCTTTTTACTGGGCAACGTGCACGGCTAATTTTCGATTATAAGAATGATAATATTCAATTTTTTTCTTCCATTCAAGATGCAAGAACATGGGGTGATGAAGAGCAAAAGAAAGACTTAGCTGGTTTGCAAGTCAATGAATTATGGATGCAAGTAAATTTGAATCAAGGCTTTGCTTTAAAAATGGGGCGTCAAGAATTTGCTTATGATGACCATCGATTATTGGGAAATTTAGATTGGGCAAATTTAACTATTTCGCATGATGCCTTATTATTAAAATATACCAATGATAGAAATAAATTCAAATGGCATCTAGGAGGTGCATTCAACCAAGTAGGTGAGCCTGTTTTTGGAACTACTTATGCCTTGAAAAATTATAAAGCGCTTGGTTTTTCATGGGTGAAAAAGGAATTTGGTAAAGGTCATTCCATTTCGGGAATTGCTATTGTAAATGGCATGAATTCGACCATTACAACGAATACTAAAATGAAAGCAACATACACATTTGGTCCTTTATACAATTATAATTTCAAAGGTTGGAAAGGCATATTGGGTGCTTATTTTCAAGGAGGAAAAACGGAGAGCAATTTAACTCAAAATGCATTTATGGTCAATGCTTTTGTAGAAAAGAAAATGAAAAGAAATTCTATTGGCTTAGGTGCAGATTATTTATCTGGAAATAAAGACAATACCAGTGCAACTGCAAGTAATAGCTTCTCCACATTATACGCAACTAACCATAAGTTTTATGGCTACATGGATTACTTTTTAAATATCCCTACTGACACCAAACAACGTGGTTTGATGGATTTATATGCACGTATTGGATACACTCCTTCTAACACTGTAAATCTAACGGTAGACATTCACCATTTTTCATTAGCCAATGAAAATAATATAGGAGTTAATAAAATTAAAAAAACATTAGGTACAGAAGCCGATGTATTAATTGACTTTAAACCTTCTACCATTATTCAATTGCAATTTGGCTATTCATTGCTTTTTGCTACAAAAAATATGGAGTACATCAAAGGTGGTAATGCCGATGATATAAATACTTGGGCCTTCCTAATGCTGAAAGTTTCTCCTACCTTATTATACAATGAACTAAAAAAATAAATCAACATTTAATAACCATAAAACTTACACGTCATGTACACAAAACAATTCAAATTTTTAGCCCTAGTTGTCCTCATTGGACTTTTTACCGTCAGTTGTAAAAACAATTCTAGCACGAGTGCATCTTCTAATGGACTTGAAGAAATTAAAGGAGAAGAAGTAGCCGTTTTAACTGAAGCACCAAATGTACCACCACCTATTACAAGAAATTATGCCACAAAGGTTATTGTAAATCTTGAAGTAATTGAAAAGGAAATGGAAATGATGGATGGCGTAAGATATAATTTCTGGACTTTTGGCGGAAGTGTACCTGGCCGATTTATTCGTATTCGTCAGGGCGATTTTGTAGAATTTCATTTGAAAAATAATCCAAATAACAAATTGCCACACAATATTGATTTACATGCTGTTTCAGGTCAAGGGGGTGGTGCTGCAGCAACTTTTACTGCTCCAGGTCATGAAACTCAATTTTCATTTACAGCCATGAATACAGGTTTGTTTATATACCATTGTGCTACAGCTCCTGTAGGTATGCATATTGGAAACGGTATGTATGGTTTGATATTGGTTGAGCCTAAAGGGGGCTTGCCAAAAGTGGATAGAGAATTTTATGTATGCCAAGGTGATTTTTATACAAAGGGTACTTATGGAGAAGCTGGATTGCAACAATTCAATATGGATAAAGCATTGAAAGAAGAACCAGACTATGTAGTATTTAATGGTAAAGTGGGTTCGCTTACTGGCGATAAATCGTTGAAAGCAAAAGTGGGTGAAACAGTTCGATTGTTTGTAGGAAATGGAGGACCAAACTTAGTTTCAAGCTTTCATGTCATTGGTGAAATATTTGACAATGTATATCCAGAAGGTGGTACCACATTAAATCACAATGTACAAACTACATTAGTTCCTGCTGGAGGTTCGGCCATTACAGAATTTAAATGTGATGCTCCTGCCAATTTAATTTTAGTTGACCATTCTATTTTCAGAACATTTAATAAAGGGTCATTGGGTATGTTGAAAGTGGAAGGTGCTGAGAACAAATCAATATATACAGGTCAGCAAGATGATAGAATTTACCAAGCAGAAGGTGCTGCTCAAACTATGCCTGATGTGCCGGTAGTAGCATTAAAACCTTTAACCAAAGATGAAAAAATAACACAGGGGAAAGCAATTTTTGCAAGTTCTTGTCAGGCGTGTCATCAAGCCGATGGTAAAGGAATTGAGAAGGCATTTCCACCATTAGCTGGTTCCGATTATTTCGCTTCTAACCCTTCGTTAGTTACTAGAAATATTATACATGGACTTTCTGGAAAAATTACAGTGAATGGTAAAGTTTATGATGGCGTTATGCCAAAACAAACTTTGAGTGATGCACAAATAGCTTCTGTTGCAACGTATGTATTAAATAGCTTTGGTAATAAAGGCGGTGAGGTAACAGCCATTGATGTTGCTAAACAAAGAAAGTAAAATGCATAAAATTCTCACTATATTTTCGTTATTCATCAACCTGTTGGCAACTGGTCAAGGTCAGCCATCTATGGTTAATATAAAGGGAGGAATCTTCCTTCCTTTATATTCTTTAGATAGTCAAAAAACAATTGTGCAACCCTTTTTAATGGATGTATTTCCTGTTACAAATGAAGATTATAAAAAATTCATTTTACAAAATCTAGCTTGGAGCAAATCAAAAATAAAATCTATTTATGCTGATACAAACTACCTGCATCAATGGAATACCGACACCTCATTTAATGAAAACATTGCGTTGAGCCCAGTTGTAAATGTTTCATGGTTTGCCGCAAAAAAATATTGTGAATGTCAAGGGAAAAGATTGCCAACAGTTGCCGAATGGGAATTGGCAGGAAGAGCAAGTGAAACAAAACCAGATGCTTCTAAAGACTTGAAATTTAACCAATGGATTTTAAATTGGGTTTCAAAAACGAACCCTAAAATATTACATCATGTGGGTTCCACCTTTAAAAATTTTTATGGTGTTTGGGATTTACATGGCTTGGTTTGGGAATGGACATTTGATTTTAATAGTGCATTAACTACTGGCGAATCACGAGGGAATAGTGGATTAGATAATACATTTTTTTGCGGTGGAGGATCATTTGCTTCAAAGGATATTAATAACTATGCTGCATTTATGCGTTTCGCTTCTAGGTCAAGTGTGAAGGCTAAATATGGCGTTCCTAATGTAGGATTTAGATGTGTAAAAAATAAAATTCACTCATGAGTTTATTTGGCATCATACGAAATATTCATGTACTGTCTGCTTCTATTTGGTTGGGTATGGTAGTGGTTATGAATTATGGATTAATGCCATCTGTGGCAAAAAAAATAACTCAGTTAGACGTTGACATTTTGAAACCGATTTTTAAAAATGTGACAAATCTTGTTTCATTAAGTGCGGCATCAACATTTATTACTGGAGGAATAATTATTTGGATACAAACTGAATTTTATTTTTTAGGAATGTTAAATAGTACAAGGGGGACACTCATCTTGATAGCAGGAAGTGTAGGGTTTTTAGTCACCATTTTTCATTTTTTTGCGGAAACTAAAGTAGAGAATTATTTAAGAAGTAGGTCGCACAATAATGACGAATTATTAGTGGGCTATAAAGGAATTGAGTTCATTCCTAAAATTGGATTAGTTGTTGTTTCAGCGATTTTTATCACGATGTTAATCGCTGTTAGAGGATATTAAATTAAAATAAAATGAAAAATATATTAACCATAATCACACTTAGCATTACCGTTCTGTTCTTTTTTTCATGTAAGGAAAATAAAGAAAGTGAATGTTGTAAAAAAGATAAAAACAAAACTGAAGTCGGTACCAAATTGGATAATACAAACGAATCCATTTTTAATTTAGAAAGTAAATGGGTGAGGCAAAATAAAGACAGCATGTTGTTACGTGATCTGTCAAATAAAATTACAGTAGCAGCAATGGTGTTTACGCATTGCGAATCAGCATGTCCTAGAATAGTAGCCGACCTACAACGAATTGAAAAAGCTTTTACAAAGGAAGAATTACAAAATATTCAATTCTTGTTAATCAGTATGGATCCTGTAAGAGATACACCAGAAAGATTTGCAGAATTTTCAAAGGAACTTCAATTGAATGATCATTGGATTTGCATTTCATCTAACAATGATGCAACGATGGAAATTGCAAATGTATTGAATGTAAGAATTAAACCTTTATCTGGTGGAGGCTTTGATCATTCCAATACTATTCACCTAATAGATAAAAATGGAAATATTGCTTTTCAACAAAATGGATTAGCACAAGAACCAACTGAAATAATAGAAAAAATAAAAACTTTAATCAAATAAAAACTTCAAAACTAAAAATTACAAAAATGAAAAATTTTAAATTACTAGCGATAGCTACATTCACAACAACAACTTTTTTATTCTCTTGCGGGGGCGATGAAAAAAAGGAAACACCAGCCACTGCTGAAACGCCAAAATCAATGTTGGAAGATGCACCAACGGGCAAGGATGCTAAAATTGCAGCAGGTAAGGCAGTCTATGAAAAAGTCTGTCAAGCATGTCATCAAGCAGATGGCAAGGGTTTGCCAGCTACTTTTCCACCATTGGCCGAGTCTGATTATTTAGCAGCTGATTTGCCTCGAGCTATTGGCGGTGTAGTAAATGGATTGACTGGCGAAATAACTGTAAATGGAGCAAAATTTAATCAAGCAATGCCGAAAGCTACTTTGTCAGATGATGAAGTCGCGGCAGCGTTCACTTATGTTCTTAATAATTTTGGAAATAAGGGTGGCGAAGTAAATGAGGAAGACGTTAAGGCTGTAAAAAAAATAGAATAGCGTTTTTGATTTGAGAATAATGACCATTCTATTTATAATCCTTACAACAATATTCATACATTTTAAAACATACAATCATGCTATCAAAATCACAAGCCAAAGTATTTTTCCTAGGAGGTACCATTGTCACTTTTGCTATATTCCTAGGCTTGTCTTGGAATTCATTAAGTAATGAAGTTCCTAAAAGAACACATGAAGAAAATCTTACCCCACAAGTAATTGCAGGTAAACACATTTGGGAGAAAAATAACTGTATGGGGTGCCATACCATTTTAGGTGAAGGCGCGTATTATGCACCAGAGCTTACTAAAGTTTACGAACGAAGAGGTGAAGCCTATATAAAAGCAGCCTTAATGAGCAAAACACCTTGGGCTCCAAGAGGTCGGCAAATGGTAGCTTATGCATTGTCCGAACAAGAGGCCAATGATGTAGTTGCCTTTTTGAAATGGATAGGAAATGTGGACTTAAATGGATTCCCACCAAAACCAGACTTGAAGAAATAATTTTAAAAAAAAATAAATTTAAAATATCATGAAATATAAATCACAAAAAGTAGCGTATTGGTTTTTTGCATTATCCATGTTGCTTCTTTCTCTTCAAATTATTTATGGTTTTATTATGGCATTTGCTCACATGGGATATGATGTGTTGCACCAAATTACGCCATTCAATACTGCTCGTGCAGTGCATACCAACTTATTGGTTGTTTGGTTATTATCTGGCTTTATGGGAGCTGCTTATTATATCATTCCTGAAGAAGCTGAGCATGAATTGGTCAGTGTAAAATTAGCTTATATCCAACTTATTACATTAGCGATAGTAGGTGTAGTAGCCATTGTTGGTTATCATTTCAATTATTGGGAAGGGAGAAAGTTCTTAGAAATTCCGAGACCATTAGACTGGTTAGTTGTTGTCAATGTGTTGACTTTTTTAGGAATCATTTTAATGACTTTGTTCAAAGGTAAAAAACGCACTACTACCTCACTTGTTTTAACAATGGGACTTGTATTTGCTGCATTACTTTATTTGCCAGGCATGATATGGTTTGATAATCAGACAATGGATTCATTTTTTCGTTGGTGGGTAGTTCACTTATGGGTTGAAGGTGTTTGGGAATTAATTATGGGTGGCATACTTGCATTTCTCTTAATAAAGATTACAGGCGTCGATAGAGAAGTTATTGAAAAATGGTTGTATGTAATTGTGGGTTTAACTTTTATCTCCGGAATTTTAGGAACTGGACATCATTACTATTACATTGGTGTAGGAAAAGCTTGGCTAATTATTGGTGGAATATTTTCTGCACTAGAACCTTTAGCCTTTTTAGGCATGGCATTATTTGCCATTGCCATGTATCGAAAAGGAGAGAAAAAACATCCAAATAAAATAGCATTAAGTTGGACTTTAGGCACTGCCATTGTTTCTTTTGTTGGTGCAGGCTTTTTGGGTTTAGCGCATACTTTACCAGGCGTAAATATGTATACTCATGGAACATTAGTTACGGCAATGCATGGACACTTGGCATTTTGGGGCGCCTATGGAATGATTGTTTTAGCCTTTATAAGCTACTCACTTCCTAATTTAACAGGACGTAAATACTATGATACCATTACTGGTTTATTGGCTTTTTGGTTATCTAATATTGGTATGATAGGCATGACTGTGGCATTTGGTGTGGCAGGGGTTGCACAAGTATATTTAGAACGAAAAGTGGGTTTGGAATTTGGTGAGGTTCAAAAAGAAATTCAAGTCCATTTTGTTGTGTTAGCGATATGTGCCACGTTTTTTACGACTGGGATTGTTTGCTATATCTATGAGTTTGTAAAGTATGGCACACCAAATGATGAAGCACTTGAAACAATTAAGAATTAGTAACATTAAATTAAAAATATCCAAATGAATATAGATCAGGAATTAAAAATAGCAGATGTCGTGAGTAATAATATCAAAACAGCCGACATCTTTAAAAAATACGGAATAGATTTTTGTTGCGGTGGTGGTATTTCTATTGCCAAAGCTTGTGAGAAAAAAAATGTAAGTATTGAGCAATTGTTGAGTGAATTAAAAGGCATGGATAATAGAATCATACCATCACAAAATTTCAACAAATGGGAATTAGATTTTTTGATAGATTACATAGTATATACGCATCATGCTTATATATTAGAAGCAATCGAATTATTAGATACTTATTCTGCTAAAGTGGCAAAAGTACATGGCGCAAACCATCCACCTGTTTTGGAAATTGAACGTTTATACAACCTTGTTAAGATTGAACTTTTACAACATATGCAAAAGGAAGAACGCATATTGTTTCCGCATATTAAAGAGTTGGTAAAATCAAAAAAAGAAAATTTGCCATTAATTAATTCACATGTTGCATCGGTTCAAAATCCGATCAATAGGATGCAAGCGGAGCATGAAATGGTTGGAAATACTTTGAAAGAAATTGCAAATCTCACGATGAATTATACACCGCCAGAATGGGCATGTAATACATTCAAAGCCTTGTATGCAAAATTAGATGAGTTTGAGCAAGACCTCCATCTGCATGTACATTTAGAAAACAATATTTTATTTCCCAAAGCAATAGAATTAGAAAATAGTTTGTCAATTATTAATTAAAAAATTATGGAAATGATCATGGAAGAAATTGAAATTAGTAGTCCATTTTACTATGCAGTAGGCAAGGAAGTTGAAGTTTTCGAACAAGTTTATCAAAACAAATTGCCTCTATTATTGAAAGGTCCAACAGGTAGTGGGAAATCACGATTTGTGGAATTCATGGCACATCAATTAGGTAAAAAATTAAGCACTATTAGTTGTCATGAAGAAACATCCTCTACCGATTTAATAGGTAGGTTTATCATCAAAGGTGCTGAAACGATTTGGTTGGATGGCCCATTAACGACAGCTGTAAAAAATGGTTATATTTTATATTTAGATGAAGTGGCAGAGGCTCGTCCAGATGTCATTGTAGCCATTCATTCATTGACCGATCATCGCAGAGAATTATTTATTGACAAACTAGGTGAAACCTATAAGGCACATGATGATTTTATGCTCGTTGGTTCTTTTAATCCTGGGTATCAACGAGGGTTTAAGGAGTTGAAACCATCTACTCGCCAACGTTTCGTTGCATTGTCATTTAATTTTCCAGAACCAAAAATCGAACAAGAAATTTTAGTACAAGAGACAGGCATTGATGATGTTATGGCGAAGAAATTAGTCTCGCTAAGTAATAAGGTAAGGAACTTAACAGAGTTAGGTTTAACAGAAACAGTCTCTACTCGTTTGCTAGTAGATGCTGCTAAGTTGATACAAAGCGGGCTTGCAAAAAGATTAGCGGTGAAAGTAGCTGTAATGGAGCCATTATCTGATGAAAAACAAACACTGGAAGCTTTGTATGATTTAACTGATTTGATGATATAATTCGTATGGCATTAGATGAATATTTATATGGGAAAATTGCAAATTATTTTAAGAAAAGAAATAATATCTCCACGCATATAAAGGAGAAAACAGTTTTACTGCAGGATATACAACATCGTTTAACCATTTTAGCAAGGGCATTAACAGGCGATGCTATTGAAGTATTTCCTGCTGAAAGAGAAGGAGGATTTAAAAATAATAATTTCTTTTTTCCAGCTTCTTTTTCTTTGTTTGAAACAGGTGAACAAAATTTGTCCTATTACTTTTTCCGACTTTTATATTTATCTGTTCAAAAAGAATTAAAGTTGAATTGGTTTGATGACACCGAAATTGAATTGAAAGAAGCGCAACAAAAAGCATTTGAAACATCTTCATTGGTCTTAGAAAAGCTATTTATACATTATCCAATTACAAAACAATTATTCCATGAATTTGAAGTTCAATTACAACGAATTTCTTCTGAAAAAAATCCCGTAGATTATAGTTGGTTGTTTGGGAAATGGATGCGAACGAATGTTAATATGGAAAACAAATATCCGCTCGAACATTTTTCAGAACAAGTAAAAAAAAGCCAGAACGAGCAAACTAAAACAGTTGTCATGTCGAAGGCAATTGAAAATATTGTACTTATAGAAGTTGATAAAAAACAACAAGAAGACTATGTAATGACACATAATTTTGAGAAGGTGGAAACTGCCGATGAACACAACGGCGTATGGCGTGATTTTGATGGAGAAGATGAATTAGAAGATCATCAGGAAGCACTGGACGAATTGAATATGAAATTTGTAATTCGAGTGGATGATACAGCACATTCTATTTACCATGCTGAATTTACAGAAAATACCAATATATCGGAAAGTGGAACTTTAACGTATGCCAATTTTCATTATTCGTATAACGAATGGGATTTTTCAAAAAATGAATACAAAGAAAATTATTGCAAAGTGTATCCAATTGTCCAGCCCACTTCTGATAATGTCTATTACCTAAAAACTATCAAAGACCATTCTAACACTTTACAAGGTCTAAGAAAAATGTTGACTTCTGTAAACAATAAAATGCAACAAGTACGAAAGCAAACAGATGGCGATGAGTTTGAATTGGATGCATTAAGTGATATGTATGTGGATATTCATGCTAGGCGAACACCGAATGAAAATATTTATTTATCGAAGCGAAAAAAAGAAAAAGATATTTCCATTTTATTGTTGTTAGATATTAGTTTGTCAAGTGATGGATATGCAGATGGTAATAGAGTTATTGACGTAGAAAAACAAGTTAGTATTTTGTTTGGCGAAATACTGGATGAGTATAATATTGACTTTTCTGTGAACGGGTTTTATTCTAAAACGAGAAATTTTTCGAGCTATGTTTCCTTAAAAGAATTTGATGAAAAATGGAGCCAAACAAAATATAAAATTGGTGCTATTGAACCCAGTGGATATACTAGAATTGGTGCGGCTTTGCGACACTCCGGATATTTATTGAATAAAAGACAAACTAAAAATAAATGGGTTATTCTTTTGTCAGATGGCAAACCCAATGACTATGATAAATATGAAGGGAAATACGGAATTCTCGATGTTAAGCAAGCCTTGCATGAATTGAAAGTAAATAACATCAACGCGTTTGCATTGGCCATTGAAGCACAAGCAAAATATTATTTGCCACAAATGTTTGGACAAAATCATTATCAAATATTAACCACTCCAGTGGAGCTATTAAAGTCCTTGGTGAAATTGTATGAGAAAATAAAATATTGAAATATGATAATCAAGCCCATTCGCATTTTCCTAATTTTATGCTTACTATTTTTAAGTTACTCTTATTGCATTTACTTCAAACCCATATCAATAAAAAGCACCTCAAATTTCAATATACATAAAGCATCTGCAGGAAGATTAGTTTGGCAAAAATACAATTGTCAAAGTTGCCATCAATTATACAGCTTAGGTGGTTATTTAGGTCCTGATTTAACGAATATTATTTCTCAACCAAATAAAGGCGAAGTATTTATCAAGGCAATGCTTGTTTCGGGAATTAAACAAATGCCCTCCTTTCATTTATCTCTAAATGAAATGAACTTGTTACTCGAATTTTTAAAGTCAGTAGATGCAAGTGGTAGTTCAGATCCAAGAAAATGGAAAGTTAATACGATTGGAATGATAGAAAAAAATGAAAATTGAAAAAATACATATTGTAAAATTGTTTTTGATCACAGCACTAATAGCGTTAGTTCTTGGTTTGTTTTTTGGATTATTTGCATCTCTAACTTATGTCATACCTGATTTTTTAAAACAACAAATTGGATTTCAATCTTTGCGTCCATTGCATGTATCCTTAGTCATGTATTGGATACTATTAGGCGCTACAGGGTGCGTTTATTATGGATTATCTTCTACATCAAATGCTACAATTAAAAAGTTGGCAATATTGCAGTATGCATTATGGATGCTTGCGATTGTAGGCGTTTGCATATCCTATTTTACGCAGAATTTTGGCGGAAGGGAATATTGGGAGTTTAATCCTATATGGGCTTTGCCTGTTGCCATTGCTTGGGTTCTATTTTTAATTAACTTTTTTACTATAGTTGCTCATATTAAAAATTGGCCTGTGTATATGTGGATGTGGATGACAGGTATTTTATTTTTTCTATTTGCATTTGTCGAAAATTACCTTTGGCTATTTCCTTATTTTCGTGAACATTTTATCCGAGATATGACTATTCAATGGAAGGTAAATGGATCCTTAGTAGGAGCTTGGAATCAACTACTGTATGGCACTGCGTTTTATTTAATGGATAAGATTTCTGGCAAAAAGGATACTGGTACTAACAAACTTGCCTTTGCCATGTATTTTTTAGGGTTATTTAATTTAATGTTCAATTGGGGGCATCATATTTACACATTGCCTTCAGATATTTATATTAAATATGTGGGTTATGCAGTGAGTATGACGGAGTGGGTATTTTTTGTAAAAATAATTTGCAATTGGAAATCTAATATAAGCACAATTCAAAAATACTATCATTATTTCCCATATCGGTTTTTAATGGCTGCAGATATTTGGGTATTTATTAATATGGGACAAGCTATTTTAATGTCTATTCCGGCAATCAATATTTATACGCATGGTACACATATTACGGTAGCGCATGCTATGGGAACTACGATAGGAATTAATAGCATGATTCTGTTAGCAGCATGTTTTATGTTTATAAAATTCCCAAAAGAAGAAGCAACAAAAAAAATGTTGAACAGCCTATTTTGGATATTGCAAATCAGTTTAACTCTATTTTGGTTGGCATTAAATGGCGCAGGAATTAAAAAAGGAATTTGGCAATTAAGTCTTTATCAAAGTAATTTTTCAAGCATGATGGATTCTTTAAAACCTTATTTTATTGTTTTTGTATTAGCAGGCTTTGGCATTTTAATTTCATTAGTATGGATAGCGATTTTCTTAATAAAAAAAGCACTCATAAATGAAACGAATTCTAAACAAAAATACACTTGAACCACAAGTGGACACTCTATTTATTAATTACATCGGTATACTTCAGTTTTACATGTGAATAATGCAAATGATAATCGTAGAGATACAAGAGTGTAGTTTCTGCACGAAGTAAATTTACATGCTAATTTGAACACGAATAAGGAATTTAAAAAATTGATTTGCACTCTTATATATTGAATAAAAACGGGCAACAGCGTCACTGAAGAAACTAAAATTTAAAAATAAAAAAAATGAAAAACACAAAAATGATTGCCGCCATGCTTGCTTCCATGCTCATGCTCTTAACTTGTTTTGTAGCAAGTAATTCTTTTGCTCAAACCAAAAAACATTCTTCCATGATGAAAGATTGTTGTATGATGAAAGAAGGGAAAATGATGTGTATGAAAAAAGGCAAAATGATGCCGATGAAACACGATATGACCATGGAAAATGGAACTAAGTGCATGACCAATGGAGAGTGCATTATGAAAAACGGTGAAAAAATGCAAATGACCGAGGGTCAATGCATGGACATGAAAGGTAAAATGGATATGTGTGATAAGATGAATAAGAATGAAAAGCATGAAAACACAGATAAGGATATGGTGATGACCTACACTTGCCCTATGCATCCAGAAATCATAAGAAACAAACCTGGGAAATGCCCGAAATGTGGAATGAAGTTGATAGAGAAGAAATAAACTTTATCTTACTGATTATAGATGAATATTTTTAAAATGGTGTGGTGACTTTGCTCATCACACTTTTTATTTCGTAACTTGTTTTTTTATCTACTTACAGAAATATAATTGAAAACTAAATCAACAATGACACATACATATCAAATTACCGGAATGAGTTGTAACGGTTGTCGTTCAAAAGTGGAAAAGGCTTTGAACGAAGTGGTAGGGATTTCTGCCATCGTTACATTAGATCCGCCTATTGCAATCATCACTATGGAGAAACAAGTTGGTATAGAAGATTTGCAACATGCCTTAGATTCTGCAGGCAAGTATAAAATCGAAATGGATAATCAAGTTCATTCTTCAGATAAAAAAATAGGTACAGAAGAAAATAAATCAGCTTTGTCACCTAATCCTACAAAATCAGAATCAGATTCAATTGTCAAAAATAGCGGAGGTAAATATTATTGCCCTATGCACTGTGAAGGCGATAAAATTTACGAGAAAGCTGGTAGTTGTCCAGTGTGTGGCATGCATTTAGAAAAGGTCCCTGAATTGTCCTTGAATTCGATTTCTTACACTTGTCCAATGCATCCAGAAATAATGAAGGATGCACCTGGCACTTGCCCAATTTGTGGAATGAACTTAGTTCCAACAGAACCTACGGATGGGGAAGAAAATAAAGTATATAAAGAGCTGGTACAAAAAATGAAAGTTGCTTTAATTTTTACCGTTCCGATATTTTTAATCGCCATGTTGGAAATGATGCCAGACAATCCTCTTCAAAAAATAATGGGAATTATATGGTGGAATTGCTTACAATTCATTCTAACTTTACCGGTCGTTTTTTATGCTTGTTGGATGTTTTTTGTGCGTGCTTTTAAATCCATCATTACATGGAATCTCAACATGTTTACTCTCATCGGAATCGGGACTGGCGTATCCTTTGTGTTTAGTTTAATTGGAATGGTTTTTCCCGCCATTTTTCCTAATGAATTCAAAACAGAAAGCGGCACTGTATTTCTCTATTTTGAAGCAACAACCGTAATTTTAACCCTAGTTTTATTGGGTCAATTATTGGAAGCAAGAGCGCATAGTCGAACAAGCGGAGCTATTAAGGAGTTATTAAAACTTGCCCCAACAGAGGCTACATTGGTGATGGATGGAGAGGATAAAGTAATTTCTATTCACGATATAAAGAAAGGAGATTTATTACGAGTCAAACCTGGTGATAAAATTCCGGTGGATGGTAAAATAAGCAATGGCGAAAGCAGTATAGATGAATCCATGATTACTGGCGAGCCGATTCCTGTCGATAAAAAAATGGGTGATGCAGTAATAGCCGGAACAATCAATGGCAACAAATCATTTGTTATGATAGCCGAAAAAGTAGGTTCAGAAACTTTGCTATCTCAAATTGTTCAGATGGTAAATAATGCTAGTCGTTCTAGAGCTCCTATTCAAAAATTAGCAGACAGTATCGCCAAATATTTTGTGCCAATTGTTGTCCTTATTTCTGTCACTACATTTTTTGTTTGGGCGAAATTTGGCCCTGAGCCAACACTTGTGTATGGTTTTATAAACGCAATTGCTGTATTAATCATTGCCTGTCCTTGTGCTTTGGGATTGGCTACTCCTATGTCGGTTATGGTGGGAGTAGGCAAAGGAGCGCAGTCGGGTGTTTTGATAAAAAATGCGGAAGCATTAGAAAATATGAACAAAATAAATGTTCTCATAACCGATAAAACCGGAACCATTACCGAAGGAAAACCTTCCGTCGAAAAGATATATTCAGCACAAAATGAAGAGAATGCATTACTACAAAATATCGCTTCATTAAATCAATTTAGCGAACATCCATTAGCAGAAGCAGTTGTCAAGTATGCAAAATCAAAAAGTATTTCATGGCTAGATGTAAAAGATTTTGAAGCCATTGCAGGCAAAGGTGTAATAGGAACTGTTGATCATAAAAAAGTTGCTCTTGGAAATAAGAAATTAATGGAGCAAGTTGGGGCAACTATTTCTGCTGATATTGAAACTAAAATTATAACCGAACAGAAACTTGGTAAAACAGTTTCCTACATTTCCATAGAAGATCATGTTTTAGGTTTTATATCCATTTCAGATGCGATAAAAGAAACAAGTAAAGAAGCCATTAAAGAACTAATGAAACAAGGGGTGGAAGTGATCATGCTTACAGGAGATAATGAAAATACTGCAAAGGCTGTAGCAGAAGAATTGCATTTGAGTTCGTATAAAGCTGGATGTTTACCAGAAGATAAACTCAATGAAATTAAGCAATTACAATCTCAAGGTAAGATTGTAGCAATGGCAGGTGATGGAATAAATGATGCACCAGCATTAGCCCAAGCGGATATAGGAATAGCAATGGGCACGGGCACTGATGTAGCCATTGAAAGCGCCAAAATCACATTAGTAAAAGGAGATTTGCAAGGAATAGTAAAAGCCAAGAAATTAAGCCATGCAGTCATGAGAAACATCAAACAGAATTTATTTTTCGCATTCTTCTATAATGTGTTAGGTGTTCCAATTGCGGCAGGGGTTTTATATCCATTTTTTGGCATATTGCTTTCCCCAATGATAGCTGCGTTGGCTATGAGTTTTAGTTCGGTGTCTGTTATTTCAAATGCATTAAGATTAAGAAGCGTTCAATTGTAGAATATAGAAAGAGGAATTAAAAATGAATACATTTCGGAAATTGAGATCACTATTGATTAAAATTGTAAAAGCAATTTTTATACATAAAAAATCGTGTTGTAAAATAGTAGTTTTATTTCTATTGACACACAATGCAGTTGCTCAAAAAATAGTTCATTACGATTTATACGTAAAAGATACCATCGTTAATTTTACAGGAAAAGAAAAACATGCTATTGCTGTAAACGGACAAATACCAATGCCTACGCTTACATTTACGGAAGGAGACACAGCAGAAATTGTAGTGCGTAATGAATTGAAAGAAACTACCTCCTTGCATTGGCATGGTTTATTTTTACCAAACAAAGAAGATGGCGTTCCTTATGTAACGCAAATGCCAATTAAGCCTCACACAACTTATACATATCGCTTTCCTATACTTCAACATGGCACACATTGGTATCACAGTCATTCAGGATTGCAAGAACAAATTGGCATGTACGGTTTGTTTATTATGAATAAAAAAGTGGAGGATAAATCTTGTAGAAAAGGGATTGATGATTTGCAAACAATACCCATCATTTTAAGTGAATGGACGGATATGAAACCAGACAATGTCCATCGCCTTTTGCACAATGCAACAGATTGGTTTGCCATTAAAAAAGGAACAACACAGAGCTATTCAGAAGCAATTAAAGCAGGAGAGCTAAAAACAAAAATAAAGAACGAATGGAAGCGAATGTTAGCCATGGATGTGAGTGATGTTTATTATAATAAATTTTTACTCAATGGAAGTAGCGGGCAACAATTTTCACAATGTAAAGCAGGCGATAAAGTTCGATTAAGAATTGCTAATGGAGGTACGTCAACTTATTTTTGGCTAAACTATGCTGGCGGAAAAATGACAATAGTAGCCAATGATGGTAACGATGTTGAACCTGTGGAGGTGGATAGATTACTGGTTGCAGTTTCTGAAACATATGACGTAGTGGTAACGATTCCTCGAGATAGTATAGCTTATGAATTTCTAGCTACATCCGAAGATCGTGCAAATTCAACTTCCATTTATTTGGGTCAAGGAATAAAAAAGTTAGCAACCCATTTGTCTAAATTGAAATATTTTGAGGGGATGAAAATGATGAATGATATGATGAAAATGAATGGAAGTTTAGATGATATGGGTATGCATATGAGCCTAAATCAGATGGATATGAATGTGGTGATGTATCCCGAAATTACTGGAGAAATTCGACAGTCAAATGTTGGAAGTGATTCGCTTCCAGACATCACAACTTTGAATTATTCCATGCTTAAATCCACTACGAAAACGACACTGCCGCAGGAGGCGCAAGTAAGAGAATTTCATTTTGAACTAACTGGAAATATGAATCGATATGTTTGGAGTCTGAATAATAAAGTACTTTCTGAAACGGATAAAATACGAATTCACCAAGGAGAAAATGTTCGGATAACTATTTACAATGGTTCTATGATGCGTCACCCGATGCACTTGCATGGTCACGATTTTAGGTTATTGAATGGACAAGGAGATTTTGCACCATTGAAAAATATTGTAGACATTATGCCAATGGAAACTGATACATTAGAATTCAATGCCAATGCGCAAGGAGACTGGTTTTTTCATTGTCATATATTGTATCACATGATGAGTGGAATGGGTAGAGTTTTTACATACCAAAATCAAGCTCCTAATCCTGAAATACCCGACCCTAAATTAGCTAAGCGAAAACTATTTGCTGATGATAGAAGGTTTCACATTATGTTTGATAATGATATAGCCAATAATGGGAATGATGGAATGGCAATGTTGCAAAACACACGATGGAGTATTGGCACAGAATGGCGGCTCGGCTATCATGCCAAACATGGATACGAAACCGAAACGCATGTCGGAAGATACATTGGCAAAATGCAGTGGCTAATGCCGTTTGTTGGTTTTGATGGACGTTACCGAAAAATGGGTATTGATGAACAAGATAAAACAATTTTCGGTTTTAGTAATACAAAAGATATTAGAATGCTTTTTAGTATTGGGGTAGATTACACATTGCCTTTGCTCTTCATTATTCAAGGAGAAGTTTATCATAATGGAAGTTTTAGAATTCAATTGATGCGAGATGATATTCCTGTTTCAAAAAGAATACGAATGGGAGTAATGATAAATACAGATAAAGAATACATGGCAGAACTTAGATATATACTTGGTAAAAATGTTGGTGTTCGTATGCACTACGATAGTGATATGGGTTTAGGGTTTGGCGTAAGAATTAATTATTAATACTATCTTTAAAAAATTAAAAGATATTTATGAATGCAATTAAAATTTCCTTTTTCCTATTGTTGGTAATGTTCCTAAACAATGCCTTCGCACAAAGTGGTTCTTTTTCATCGGTTCAAATGATTGGAGGTGGAACTTCATCCAACACCAGACCACGAATAGCCTTAAACAACATGAACTATCCTGTAATTACTTGGAACAAAACAAGTAATAAAATTGTTTCCTATTCAGCTTGGAATGGTACTTCTTTCAACACCCCAATTACATTAACACCTTCAGGCTTACAAGCCGATGTATTTACTTGGGCTGGGCAAGAAATAGCTTCAATAAAAGATACTGTTTATATTGTTTACGCCAGTTTAATTGGAACAGAATCGAATTTGTTTATTCATAAATCGGTAAATGGTGGCAGTACTTTTTCTGATACAGTTAGGGTATCAAATGTAGGAACGGATAAATCCCGGTTTCCATCCATTGCTATCAATGGAAATGGTCAACCCGTGGTTACGTTTATGCGTATGATGTCGTCTTGGGCAATGCCACATTATGCTGTTGCAAATTCTATGAATGGAGGCGCAAGTTTTATGTATGATGTGGATGCAACAAGCTCTCTTACAGGTAATGAAGTATGCGACTGTTGCCCTTCCACAATTGTTTGCAAAAATAGTCAACAAGCAGTTTTATTTAGAGATAATGCCTCCAATCAAAGAGATATAAAAGCAGTTATGTCATTCAATAACGGAGTGACCTTTGACTCCATTAAAAAAGTAGATTTAAATAATTGGATTTTAAATGCTTGTCCTTCCACTGGACCCGATGGGCATTTTGGAACGGATAGTTTATATTCGGTATTCTCATCGGGTGCTACTTCGCCAATGCAAGCCTATATTAGTGTTATCAACGCTTCCACCATGCAGGTTGGAACACATAAAGTAATTTCTACAAGCACAGATATGCAACAATATCCTCGTATAGCAGGTAATAAAGATACCATTGGCATAGTATGGCAACAAGGTAATAAAGTGATGTTTTCATACTCCAAAAATGGAGTAGCTGCTTTATCCAATGTGCTTATGGTAAATGATAGTTTGGACTTGTCTTCAAATCCAGACATTGCTTATTCCAATCAAGTTTTTCATATTGTTTGGCAGTCCAATAGTGGCATGGTTCATTACAGAACCTTTGATATGAATGGGGCATTGGACATTCGAAATTTTGAAGCGAATGAAATAAGTATTTCGCCAAATCCATCTTCGTCTGCATGGTTAGTAGCACTTGGCGCACAACCTGAAAATGTGTTCTTAGCACTTTATGATGTCCATGGCAATATGATGTATTCAAAAGTATTTCCCGCCAATATGCCTATTCAGCAGTCAATTTCAAATATCCAATGGAAAAGTGGGAACTACTTTTTGAAATTAAATTCAGGTAAAAAATCAAGTACGATCAAGCTTACGAAATTGGGATACGAATAATTATTGCATGGTCATTTAATCCGATAAACAAGTTGATGTATTCTCTTTGATTGATTTTAATTCTAAGTACATCTGTGCCATTGCTTCTAAAGAGGATATGACTTTTCACCTTGCTCTCCCTCTGTTTCTCGCTCTGCTTTCCAAGTGTGCTCTAAACTTTTGTACAAATTCATCGAATATTTCTATTTTTGAAAAGTGGAAAAACCATTGGTCGATAATAGCTATGTGTTAGAAAAATTTCCTGGTAAGGGAGGGTGGACCTATGCTCGAATTCCGGAAGTTTTGCAAGACAAAAAATCTCCTTTCGGCTGGGTAAAAGTTAAGGGTACGATTGATGATTTCGCAATACAGAAATACAATTTAGAACCAATGGGTAATGGTAAGCTTTTTCTTCCGGTGAAAGCAGAAATAAGGAAGAAGATTAAAAAAGAAGAAGGCGATTCTGTTCATGTAGTTCTGTATGCAGACGATGAACCTATGGTAGTGCCACAGGAATTGTTATTGTGTTTGCAACAAGAACCACTAGCATTAAATTTCTTTAATTCACTTACTGATAATGAACAAATCGGATACGTTAAGTGGATTTATGCTGCCAAAACGGAAGAAAAAAAAGTGGAGAGGATTGCAGATACCATCACGAAGTTATTAATTAAAAAAGAGAAATTCAATACTAAATAATTTATCAAAAGGAAATACAATGACAGGATTTATTCTTAAAACTAAAGACGGACAAAACATTCGTTTCCGATATTACAAGGAAGAAGCGCCTATTTCAGTAAAGGCATTTGATCAGGTACTTCCTTTTACGATCAGCTTTTATCATGCTCGTGTATCCGGTCAAGAATTTTGGGTAGCGGATGCATTCGCATTTGATATCCTACAAGAAAATGCATCGGTATTTACGGAGCCAGGTGAAATTGTTCTTGGAACACTTAAGCCTGCAAGAGTAAAAACATCTGGTGCATTGGGCATCTATTATGGAGAAGGCAAGGGGCTTGATGCTGCTAATATTTTTGGAAAAGTATTTGAAGAGGATTTGTACTTGTTGAAAGCATTGGGGGAGAAAATTTGGAAGCAAGGTGAACAAGAATTGACTTTTGAAAAAATGAATCAATAAATTAAATTCGATTATGGCTTATAACGAAAAACTTGCAGACAGAATACGAGAATCTCTTGTAGCTGGCGACAATGTGCAAGAGAAGTTTATGTTTGGAGGGGTATGCTTTATGATGAATGATAAAATGTGTGTTGGAGTTGTACAAGATGAAATGATGTGCCGCATCAACCCAGATGTATATGAAGAAGCCTTACACAGAAATGGTTGTAGAGAAATGGTTTTTACTGGCAAGCCTATGAAGGGCTATGTTTTTGTAAGCAATGAAAGCATGAAATCGAAACAAGATTTTGATTATTGGATAGACCTTTGCATAGCATTTAATAGTATAGCAAAGGCATCAAAAAAGAAAAAGTAAAACCATTTTCCTAGCTTTTGAAAATGATACATACAATTGTTGAGGGAATAGTTTTAATCATTCCTAAAACGGAGACTATTTTGAGACAAATAAATTCATAACTTAATAAATTTACCTATATTCAATAGAAAACTACCCGATAGCAATATTGGCTTGAACTTACTTTTGTTTAAAATATATATAACATGAAAAAGATTTTTTTAATTCTACTATTCAGCGGCGTTTCTCATTTAATAAACGCGCAATCCATGAACATCAATCAATGGTGTATTCATTCGATAAGCAACCTTATTGATAGCAATGGAAAAAGTTATACTCTCGTGGATATTCACAATACAGATACGATAGTACAGGTTCCTGACATGATT
This sequence comes from Chitinophaga pinensis, assembly GCA_945878115.1. Taxonomy (GTDB): domain Bacteria; phylum Bacteroidota; class Bacteroidia; order Chitinophagales; family Chitinophagaceae; genus OLB11. The sequence goes on from CAMDVD010000002.1 coordinate 32,709, forward strand.
TCTATTGCTGGATTAATCAGCAATTCAGATACGATTAATACAGGTTTTGTAAATTGGTTGTATTGGACTTCTATTCAATCCGATACCACTGTAACATTAAGAATAGATACAGTCGTTGCACAAAACCAACTAACAGGTATTTTGATACAACGAGGGCAAGCAGGCTGCGGAATGTGGATTATCGATAGTCTCTATGTTCAAAAAATGTGTGATGGCTTTATAAGTTTAGGCATAGATGAAGAGGTCGTACATAATTTTACGGTCTATCCGAATCCAACGAAAACTGTTTTACATATTACGACCAAACAAAATACGGTCATCAAAAATATTATAGTAAGAAATTCTCAAGGACAAGTGGTGTTATCGAAAATATGTAACAACACGCTCGCAGAAAAAATTGACATTCACAAATTCTCAAAAGGAATATATTTACTGTCTGTGAACAATACAACTTCGCAAAAAATTGAGATAGAATAAATATATGATACAAGTCCATTCGTTGCATACCGCGCTTGATATAAGCCTAGAAACAATTGCGCTTAAAGAGGAGGACGTATACAATAATGAACCGCATACCCATTCATTTTGGGAAATTGGTTTTTTTGAAAAAGGGCAGGGCGTGCATACTATAGATTTCATAGATTATCCAATACAAGATGGCACCTTATATTTTCTAAAAAAAGGAATAGTGCATACCATGTTTCGTCAAAAAGGATCTTTTGGCAAGGTGATATTGTTTTCAGATGAGGCACTAGATAATTCAGATTTATTGCAACAACTAGTTTATTCCAAACCACATGTGTATTTAAATGCTGAAAAACTAGTCTTTGTAAAACAACTGTTTGCGCAATTGTCTTTTTTTAAAGAAGCGAAATATACATCTAATTTTATTCGACAGTCTTTGCATTTGATTCTTACTTTTTTTGAAAGACATGCTTCAAAATCTATCCTTGTAGATGAGAAAATTCATGCTTTTTTGCAATATATAGAGACTCACTTTTCTGCAAAGCTCACCATTGAAGAATGTGCAACGAATTTAAATATGAGTTACCAAAAATTGCACACAGAAGTACAGAAAAAATTGGGCAAATCTCCTTTAGATATTATCCAAGAAAGAATTATTCTGCAAGCCAAGCGACTTTTATTTAATACCCAAGAAAGTGTGAAGGAAATTGCCTACTCATTAGATTTTGAAGACACGAGTTATTTTAGTAAATACTTCAAGAATCATGTTGGATGCTCGCCGATTCAATTTCGGTTAGACAGTAGAAAGTAGTGAGTAACTCTTAACTACTTTCATACCTCGACTTCTAAAAAATATTGTATGTTTGAAAAGAATTTTATCTTGAATGCATATTAATTGGTCGAAACATATTGCAAAGCTTGTGTGTAAAGGGTTTACGGTATGCTCCATTGTGTTTTTTGTTTTGATAAGTTGGGGTATTTCTGCTTCTGCGCAAACCATAGATACATCCCTACAGCCTATAGAAAATAAAAGCTTGATAACGGACACGGTCAAAATAAATGCCCATGCGACGAATGAAGTAAAACACAGCAAAGGAAAATTTGTTGTGGAAGGTTTGGTAAAGGATTTTACAACTGGAGAGCCATCTAGTTTTGCAACAGTATTTTTTGTTGGAACCAGTATTGGTAAACGTGCAGATATAGATGGTAAATTTACATTTGAGTTGGATGCAATTCCGTCCGATAGTTTTGCTATTACGATGATAGGATACGCAAAAAAAGTTTTTCTCATCAACCGCAATTTACCTTATCAAAAATTGACCATTGAAATGGAAAGAGCTTCCATTCAAATGCGAGATTTTGTGGTGAAGTTTAGCAAAGATCCTGCGCTTGCTTTGGTCAAAAAAGTGATAAAAAATAAGCCAATCAATAATTACGATAAAGCGAGTAATTACCGTTATGAGGTGTACAATAAAATGGAAATGGATATTAATAAAATCCCGAAGAAGGCTTTTACAGTTTCGCCCATTTTGAAAAAATTTAATTTTGTGCAGAATTTTATGGACAGTACAAGTGAAGATAAACCCTTTCTGCCATTGTTTTTAACAGAAACTATTTCTGATTATTATTATCAAAAAAAACCGAAGAAAACGAAAGAGTATATCAAAGGTTCTCGTATTTCAGGTTATAAAAACCAAAGCGTTTCTAAGCTATTGGGAAGCATGTATCAGAATATAAATATTTACAACAATACCATTCCAATTTTTGATTTGGGTTTTGTAAGTCCGATTGCAAACGACGCACCTTTCTTTTATAAATACCAATTGGTAGATACACAATCCTTTAATGGGCATCATTGTTATCAAGTCGCCTTTAGTCCTAAGCGCCAAGGGGAACATACTTTTAATGGTGATTTTTGGATACATGATACAGATTTTGCGGTACAGAAAATGAACATGATAGTCACTAAGGAGCAAAGCATTAATTGGGTGAATAAAGTAACCTTATTGCAAGAATTCACTTGTTTTGAAGATACACTTTGGTTCTTGACGAAGGACAAATTCTATGTCGATTTTTTACCCCCGCAAGGCGATAAAATTGCTGGCTTCTTAGGTAGAAAAACCACTACGTATAGAAATATTGTGGTGAACTCACAAGAAACGGAAGATATTATCAATGATAAAAAAAGAAAGGCGGATACAGAATTAGATCCAGAAGCATTGAACAGAAATGAAGATTATTGGAACTCGGTTAGGCATGAGACTTTGAGCAAAAATGAGAAATCTATTTATCGCATGATAGATACCATACAGCAATTACCAATTTATAAGAAGTACTATAATTTATTTTATTTTTTAGGTACTGGTATTAAGGAAGTTGGTCCATTGGAATTAGGTTCATTTTATAATCTGTATAGTAGAAATGCTTTTGAAGGAAAACGAATTCGATTGTCGATTGGAACTACACCTAAATTGTTTAAAAATATTTATTTAAAAGGATATGTTGCATACGGATTTAAAGATCAAAAATATAAGTATGATGCGAGTATGTTATGGATATTAAAACGAAAACCACGGATGTATGTTTTTGCCGAATACAAACATGACGTGGACAATGCGGTAAACCAATATGATGATGCCGCATCCATTGATAATATATTTAATTCCATTGCCAGAAAAGCAAACGTACCTTGGAAATTAGCCTTTGTAGACAAACAAAGAGTTGAGTTTTACAATAGTTATTTCAATGGTTTCAGTCACTTGCTTTCCTTTGAACATCGTGCTTATACGCCTTATTCGCCATTGCCTACTTATGGCATTTTCTCTGATGCATCTGGGCGTGATGCGAATGCCATTACAAGTTCTGAGATTGGTTTAGAACTTCGATTTGCGCACAAAGAAGAGTTTATAGAAGGGAATTATTATCGTACAAGTTTGGGTACAAAATTTCCAATTGTAAAAATGTATTTGGGATTAGGAATGAAAAATGTGTTGAAAAGCGCCTATCATTATTCTAAGGTAAGATTGAATATTTCAGATTATAAACGAATCAAACATGTAGGCGAATTGTATTATAATATTTTTGCAGGCAAGACTTACGGCACCTTACCTTATTCCTTATTGGAAATACATCCTGGCAATGAATTTTATTATTACAATGCACATTCATTCAACATGATGTATCGCTATGAATATATTAGCGATGCGTATGTAGGCTTAATTATGGAACATACTTTAGGCAGTTTATTTTTTAAATATATACCTTATGCAAAAAAAATGAAGTTGCGTACTTTCTGGAATATGAAAAGTGTGTATGGTGGATTGTCTAAAGAAAACCAAACATTAAATTTATTGAAAGGTTATGATTTTCAAACCTTGACCAAAAGTCCTTATGTAGAATTGGGTACAGGAATTGAAAATATTTTAAAAGTATTGCGTGTTGATTTTGTGTGGCGTGTACTTCCTTATCGAACGGAAGTGAATGACAATCCTAATCGGCGTTTCGGTGTGTATGGCAGTTTGAAGTTTGCGTTTTAGGTAATGCCGATTTGAAATTTATTAAAGTTCAAATAAGTAATATATACCATTCAAAATTATCTCACCTCTACTTTCCCATTCATCAAATTTTCTTCACTTCTTATTTCATAAAAATAAATGCCTTGCGCCCAAGTGGAGCAATTGAATTGTATAGAAGCATAATTACTGCCTAAGAATTTTAATCATTTTTTTTATTCATTTTCAAAACTTTTTATACTTTGCATATTATTTAAAGTTATGACTTGCCAATCCGATATTGAAAATGTAGCGGCACAAAAAATATTAGATGCAGAATGCCTTTTATTAGGCGGCAGATTTGATGGTGCTTATTATTTAGCAGGATATGCTATTGAACTTTTATTAAAAGCTAAGATTTGTAAAACTTTAGGGATTGCCGATTTTTTTGATTTTGATAATAAGGATAGATCTGTAAAAATAAAGAATGATAACTCCGTTTTTAGAACGCATAATTATGAGCAATTATTAATATTATCTGGCATATATATGGATTACAAAAATGAACAAGACCCTGAATTCAAAACGAATTGGTCAATTGTTGTAGAATGGAATGAAAATAGTCGTTATTTGATAAATAGAACTTCACAAGAATGCATTATTTTTGTCGAATCGGTAAAAGAAATTATTAAATGGATAAGGCCTCACTTGTAAAAAAATTAAACCTAGTTTTTTGTGAAAAAAATAAGGGAGAGAATAGGTATTCCAAAGTTTGGCTCACAGATGCCAATTTTGGTGGTTTTTATTATTCAGGTGATTTTATTTTAAATATAAAACCTGACCACCATTTAGAAGACCGGGCGCAAGAAATAAAAAATATTTTTCAGTTATTAGCAGAGAAAGCACCAGAAGAATTGAAAAGTATTTATAGGGTAATTGTATTTAACTCGGACGATATTACTCATTATGATAATGCCAGCGATTTAGTATTTTCTATGGTAGAAGCTTCATGCTAAAGCTTGTAATTTCCTTTTGGTAAAAATCAATTTTAATATTTTTTTTCTCAAATTAGAATTGAAATTTGTCTCTACTGCTTAGTGACTTTCATAAAGAATGCATTATGTTTTTGGAAAGCTTAAATCCCATATTCATAGGGCTGCCTGGATAATGACTTTAAGGAAACCTACATGGTGATGGAAAAACAAATTACATTTGGATAAAAATAATATAATGAAAAAGCATATTCGAATTTTATTTTTTCTTAGCATTTTAATATTTGTTTATAAAAATGGGGCGGCACAAAACATTGGCGTAACTGCTAGATATTGTGATACTGTAAGACCTATTTATGATATTATCTCTACTAGCAAAGCAAGTATATATGCAGTAGGTAGTGAGTATGCAGCTGGTGATGGTCAAGCATGCATTATCAAATTTGACAAGGATTATAATATTCTTTGGCAAAAAAATATGGGAGGCAGCGAGTTTGATAAATTTTTAAAAATTAGACAAATAAGTGAAAATAGATTATTGATAGTTGGCAATACATTATCATCTGACGGTGACTTGGCTATCTATGGTTATACACAGCCTACTACTGGAAATATTTGGGTATTAGTGGTTGACACGCTTGGAAATAAAATCTATGGAAATGAATATGGTTATGGAGGCTATACCATAGTAACTGATGCAACAGTTTCGCAAGAAGGTAATGTATATATACTTGGCAAAACATTGGCTTCGCTTGGAGATTTTGCAGGTAATGGAGCTTCAAGTTTTTTATATAATCCATTTGTAATCAGAACAGATAGTATGCTCAATAAGAAATGGGTAAAAATATTTCAGGGGAGTGATGAAGAAAGCGCGAGCGGAATTATAGTAAATGATAAAGAACAAATTCTGATATCATTTGGAGCTGCATCTTACGACGGAGATTTTACATTACATGCCATAGCAGATGGACCATCGGTGGCAATTATTAAATGTATTGATACAGCTCAAAATTTGATATGGGAAAAAAAATATGGAGGCACACAAGGTGAACAGGGATTTGTATTGATACAGGATACTCAATCCAATGACTTTTATCTCATTGGTGCAGGATTATCTAAAGACGGTGATATGTGGGACGTCTCTCCAAATCTGAATAATCCAGAGATTGCAAGTTCGATATTAACTTGGGTAATGAGATTAGATAGTGTTGGCAATAAAAAGTGGAGCAGAGTGTATGGACCTTTAGGCAATCATCCAAGTCAGGGTGCTTCATGCCATATGCAGGAAAATTGGGGAGGAGGAGATATAAAAAATGGGCAACTATGGATATATTGTGACGTAGCTGGTAGAGATGATAATGAAATTGGAGAATCTATGGGTGGGGGAAATATAGAGGATTTATGGCTGATCGTACTTGATACTGCAAATGGAAATGTGAGCAATAAAAAAAGACTTGGGGCACAATGTTTAGAAATGCCTAGATACATAAAAGCTAGTAGGTATAATAATGATATTTATATAGGAGCATGGACTTATGGTAATGTTCCAGTAGATAATCCAATAAATTCGTTTGGATGTCATTTTGATAATAATGTTACAGCGTCATTCGTTTCCTTAACTCTTGGATTCTGGCCAAATAATATAGAAGATAGAATAAAAGAAACCCTACATTTAAAAATTTACCCTAACCCTGCAAAAGATGTAATAATCATTGAGCGAGAAGGATTAAATGATGCAACTAAAAAGTATAATATAAAGATATATAATAGCGAAGGGAAAATATGTTACAAATCCGAGTTGGTGCATAATCAAAACAAATTGATTATACCTACCAGCGAATGGATTAAAGGCGTGTATATTCTCGAATATGAAGGCAATGGAATGAAAAGATCAGAGAAAATCAGTATTTATTAATTCAAAATCATCTCACCTCTACTTTCCCATTCATCCAATTTTCTTCACTTCTTATTTCATAAAAATAAATGCCTTGAGCCCAAGTGGAGCAATTGAATTGTATTGAAGCATGATTGCTTTGTTGTTCGGCAATTAATTTTCCATCAATAGTAAAGAAGCTAATGCTACAATTTTTTTGCGTTTTGTTTTCAATGTAAATGGCTGTACTAGCCGGATTCGGGTATAAGGTAAATAATGTAGGACTTTCAACTTGTGTTGTATTCACTGCGGTATAAGGACCAGTCAATACAAATTGTCCCATGGCATCTATTTGAGTTGGTGCTGTAAATTGTACACTGCCATTGGCACCAGCAACCATGCTAGATGCAGTACATAAGGCACCGCTCCATGTTGCGCCATCTGCATTCGGTCCTCTAGTATATAATGCATATTGCGATGCTGTTCCATTCAAGAAGCCGGCGTTCAGTAATTGCATAGTATTCAGCATCGTGAATGTACTGTCTGTTCCATAGTTATCAATAATCCAATAATTGCCAGCGCTGGGTTGCAACAAAGGCATCTCATCTGGTGAATTAGAAAGATGGGTCAAGCATATTTCTCCATTGGGATTAGAAGCTGCAAAATTAAGATTCATGTCTGCAACGCTAGCATTCACAAGGCCTGCAGCAGTGACAGTTTTTCTTACACTAGTTCCTTTGCCTATTGGTGCTGTGCTTGCAATTAAGCTGCATGTATTGCTGAGGCTTGCTTGGTTTTCGCATCTTGCTTTATTCAAAATCGTATTGCTTGCGGTGATGTCATTCATTTGCCAATAACCTTTTAATGAATCGGCAGGAATATTATTCTTTTTCACCAAATGCATTTGCTCCCGAATTTCATTTTGTGTAAGTGATTTATTGTATATACAAACTTCGTCAATCAATCCTGTAAATCGTCGCCCACCACTATTGAAATCCGCACCAAAGGCTAAGTCGCCATCAAATACTTCGGCAGTATTGGTGGCCGTTGTGGTAAAGGATTTATTATTGACATACAATGTGGTAGAAGTTGGTGTAATGATCAAGGCGCAATAGTTCCATTCATTGTCATTCGCATACAAATTGGTATTAACCCACCAATCATTGCCTGCCCAATGGAAACGAATTTCATTATCATCTTTAATGCTGATTCCACTGCAAGTAGATCCGCCTCTGCAAAATACAATACCGCCCCAATCATGTTGAGCGCCTTGTGGTTTTATCCAACAACTAATGGTTACGTTATTCGAATTCAAATTCATTTTGCCTGCATTTGCATAGGATGTTGCAGTGCCATCTAAAGCTAATGTTTTGCTTGGCAATGAATCCACACTAGGTGCTGAAGCTAAAACTTGAATCATCGAATTGACCGTTTTGGTATTGCTGCCATAAGGATTTGTACTGGTTAAACTAACCGAATAATTACCTGGCGTGTTATACGTTATCAAAGGATTTTCTTGTGATGAAGTAGATGGCGTTCCACCTGCAAATGTCCAGTTGTAAGTAAGGCTATCATCACTACTGAGGTTATTAAATTGAACAGAATTTCCTGTGCAAATAATGGCATTATCAATTTCAAAATCAGCAACAGCAGGGTAGGTAGGATGTAATTTATATTCCCACACACCACGACCATAATAGCCTACCATTAATTTACTGGCAACACTGCTATCGTTCACTAGCATGAAGTCTACAAAGGCAGCAATTTTTGGCAATGCACCACTAATATCAACCCAAACTGTATCGCTTAATGTTTTTGTAAAAATTTTATTCCCACTGCATACATACATGGTTTCATTGGGACTAAAATCGTCGTGATAGATTTTTAAAATAGTAGTTCCTGGTAAATTATAGGATACGTTAGTCCATGTAGAACCAGTATCTGCGCTTCGATACATTTTTGTATTGCAACTGATATAAATTACATTGACATGGTTTTTTACTGTTGCCACAGAACCCTTAGTACTAGAGGATGCTGGGCTTGTATATACGGTTGCTGTTGGTGTAGAATTAATATTTTTTACACGAATTAATTTAGTACTGTTGATGGCATAAGCAATGGTATTATCGGCACTAGAAATTACTAAATCGCGTATGCCTGATGTGGTTGGATAAAGGAGATCCCATGTTGGTGTTGCACTCGATAAATTATTCGTAAACCACAGACTATCTTTCGCAATCACAGCCATATCAGGATCCGCTTTTGTGAAGGCAATGCGTGAATTATTGGTGGGCGTAAAAGGAGAGTTGTAACTATTGCCACCAGTTTGTGGTGTGAATCCACGACGTTCTCCATTTTCTAGATAATAGACATTGTTTTGTGATGAATAATCAAACAACATTCTACTTCCCCAATCTCCACCTCGATTGGTATACCAACCTGTAGCATCATGAAATACTTCTCCATTATCTTGTGTACCACCACTCATTAATTTTTTACGAATGGGAGAAGCCGCAGTATGATACATTTCCATGGCTGAAATGCCATCACACATTGGTTGCCACAAACTATCATTCAATCCTTCGCGAAGCCATACGCCACCATCATTTGCGCTCCAAAATTTAGTATTGTCATACGGACTAAAACTGAATTGATGATGATCGGTATGCAATTCTGTTGGCCATGATGTTTTGCGTTCCCAAGTAAGACCAGCATCATTACTTTCCCACAAACAATGAGCAGCTATATACAAATGGTTTTCATTCAGTGGATCACAACAAGCAGCCATATCATAATTGCCTTGTCCAGCATTGAGAGGGTCTTCGTCATAGCAAACAAGACATTGGGTCGTACTACTATATATCAATGAAAAATTCAGTCCTGCATCACTACTTTTATATACAACTCCATTCGCGCCATTGCTCACCACATATACAATATTAGGTGCGTTTGTATTTACACATACGCGCATTCCATCTGCACCAGATTGCGTAAAAGAAGTATTCGTAATTTGTGTCCATGTAGATCCGAAATCGGTGCTTCGCCAAACTTGACTACTGCTTGTTACTGCCATTAAAGTATTGGTGCTTGGAATTTGTACCATGTGCGTAAATGCACCACCAGATTTTACATTCGTCCAAGAAGCAGCGCCATTCAAGCTTTGCCATATACCATTGTTTGTTGCAAGGATTAATTTCTGATTATTACTCGGATCCATTAATATTTCTACAGCGAGTACAGTTGGCAAACCTGTATTCGCTGCTGTCCATAATGCACCACCATTTGTGGTTTTGTAAATGCCTAAATCTGTGCCATAATAATTAGGATCTCCAGTTCCTAAATACATAGTTTGGTCATTGGTAAAATCTATGCAAACACTCGCTAGATTACATTGAGGCAATACATCCGTTCCCAATAAATTCCAATGATGTCCAGTATCGGATGTCATGTACAAACCGCCACTGGCGCTAGTTGCATATATTTTATTGGCTAATGTTGGATGGAATTTTAATTGCGTCACACGGCCTAATCCATTGATTTGTCCTGATGAGTTTGTTGGAAAAGGAATAGGTCCAACCTCTTTCCAGACTTGTGCTTGTATTGTGAATGCAAAACATAGTAAAGTGCAAATGGTCAATATTTTTTTCATGCTTAAAAGTTCTTTTGGTTTAGTTCATTTTTCTTCTTTCGTCCGCAGTCATAATAGTACCATCTTCTTTTACAAAAGGTTCCATTTTTATTTTCCACCATTCAAATTTTTTCACTTGCATACGCATGGCAGCTTCTGCACGCGCTTCTCTAATTTCTCGTTGACTAAAACGTTTTTTATTTTTAGACACATTTTTTACATCCATATCGCTTTCACCTACAGGCTTTGTATGGCTTGTCCAATAAGCTTCGTAGGCTTTTATCGCTTCCCAATAATTAACATGCGGGTCGTCCATCATATTGATCCAAATGGGCTTTTTTGTATAATCACTAGCGGAATAATTGGTTTGGGAAAAGGTCGTAGAAATAGCGATGCTGAATACGCAAAGCAGGAATAATTTTTTCATGTGTCAAATGTAATACCAATTCCAAATTCCAAAGCGAAAAATTCCAAAGCGAAACGCAAATTCCAAAAATAAAAATTCCAAATTCCAAATTCCAAAGCGAAACGCAAATTCCAAAAATTAAAATTCCAAATTCCAAAGGCGAAATGCAAATTCCAAAAATAAAAATTCCAAATTCCAAAGGGGAAATTCTAACTACTAATTACTCACTACTAATTACTTTCGACATGTGCGAAGGGCTACGCCGCCTCGCTGGGATATGTCGCCCTTTCTGGGCTTCACCGCTTTCTACTATTTACTTTCTACTTACGACTTATGCCTTACGCCTTACGACTTATACCTTACGACTTATGCCTTACGCCTACTTACAACCTCATCCTCTCCACAATTCCTGTCGTCGAGTACCCTTCTAAAAATGGAATGATTTCTACTTGACCGCCATAATCTAAAACATATTGTGCGCCAATGATGGTTTCTAAAGTATAGTCGCCGCCTTTCACCAACACTTCGGGTTTTAAGGTTTGTATAAGCATTTCAGGTGTATCTTCTTCAAATAAAATAACCGCATCGATATAGGTGTGACAAGCCAAATTAAATGCACGCGAATATTGATCTACTATGGGTCTGTTTTCGCCTTTTAATCTACGAACAGAATCATCAGAATTGACTGCAACGACAAGCTTATTACCAAACTCAGCGGCTTCTAATAAATAAGTATTATGTCCTTGGTGTATGATGTCAAAACAGCCATTGGTGAATACTACCTTCATCGACAACATTTGCCATTGATTCACCAATCGAGATAGGGTAGTGATGTCGTATATTTTATTTTGTATGAGTTGTAGTTTATTGTGATGCATGTTTATTTTTGTTGAAAAAAGGGATTAAAATTAAAGAGATAATTCCAAGGAGAATGGTAATGACAGTAGGGACTAACCAAATAATCCAACTGATGGCTTTACTAATAATACCTTCACTATCATTGACTAAATATAAGGAGACAATTTCTTGCACAATGAGTGGATAAGCGCCTAAGCCGCCAGGGGTAACGATCATACCAATACTACCAAAGGATAGCACGGATAAGCCTGTTTTGTAACCGAGCATACTGGTTTCAGAAATACTTTGAAATCCTAAAACAATCATGCCAAGATACATTGCCCAAATGAGGAAAGTATGCAGAATAAATCCCTTCTTGTTGCGCATGTCTTTGAAGCTTAAAATACCACTCATGATATTTTGAAAGACAGATTTTAATTTTTGAAAAAAAGCAATATTGCCTATCTTTTTTCGGAATGCATATAGCAAAATAGAAACCAAAACGATACAAGCTAAAACGATATAACTAGTATAGGACTTTTCGCCATTCTGGTTATGGTTCATTTTCGAAATGAGGGTTTGTGTATAGTCTGTCGCTAAATCTATTTGAACCAAAAAAGTAAGCACAAAAATGAGGCCCAAACAAAGCATATCAAAAGCCCGCTCGGCAATGATGGTTCCAACTAATTTATCTACTGGTGTTTTTTCATACTTGGCTAAAATAGAGCACTTGATCACTTCACCTGCACGAGGCAACATGAGATTAGTAATATAGCCTATCATCACCGCAAAAAAAGTATTGGCAATACTTGGTTGCATACCCAAAGGCTCCATCAAATAACGCCACCTTACGGCTCTACTCCAATGACTAATTACACCCATGATAAGAATAGGAAGTAGAAGAATATAATTCGCTTTGGAAACGGCGAATTTTATTTTGTCAATTTGCTCCGCCGTCAAATCTTTGAAGGAATACCAAATTAAAAAAATACATAAACCAAAAGTGAGCACATAGGTAACTAGGTTAATGATTTTTTTTTGCATTTGGAATTGGCTTAGTTTAATTTATTTTTTTCATTCGGGAAAATGATAGAAGGCTTGAATTTTTTTGCCTCTTCATAATCCATTAATGCATACGAAATGATGATGACTATATCGCCAAGTTCTACTTTACGAGCAGCGGGGCCATTCAAGCAAATGGTGCCGCTGCCTCGTTTGCCTTTGATAACGTAGGTCTCTAAGCGCTCGCCATTGTTGACGTTTACCACTTGTACTTTTTCATGTTCTATTAATCCTGAAGCTTCCATCAGGTTGAGGTCTATGGTAACACTACCAATATAGTTGAGGTCGGCTTGCGTTACTTTTACCCTATGAATTTTGGATTTTAATACCTGTATTTGCATGTCCTTGCAAATGTATGGTTTTAGTTTTTATTTTTTTTGTGAAATTGATGTGTACTGTAGCATTATTTTTTTTCAAAAAATACGCTACAGCATTTTGCTCTTTAGTTGGTGTCACCAACCAATTTCTAGCACATTTCGGCTGGTGAGACTAACCGATAAATAAATCATTGCCACAATACAGTCATTATGGAAAACTATTTCTTTAATTTATCCAAATTCATTTATAAAATATAAAATTGCTTTTTGTTAATGTTTGGAATTCTCAAAATTTTATTTTATATCTTTATTCTCTAAAAATAATTGTATGAAAAATCAAACCATCCAACTACCACGTCACAATTCGCAATTCGCAATTCGCAATTCGCAATTCGCAATTCGCAATTCGCAATTCGCAATTCGCAATTCGCAATTTTATTATTTTTAGTGATGCAAATTATGAGTTTTCAATTGAAGGCACAAACTAATTCATTCAGCGATTTACAAACATTCTGTAGTTTTCACAAAATTGATGGAACTAATTTAGGTGCTCAAGGAGCACAACCAATTATTCTTTACCCGGCCGCACAAATACAAACTTGTGGAAAATTTGATCTTTATTTCGAAGATATTCTTTTGAATAATAATGTTGGATTTGATGATCCTACTGTTGTTGGCTCATCAACGATAGGCGATGTTAGAAAAGCCACTTTGTGTGCAGTATTAACTTATATCCAAACAGTTTTTGACTTCAGCCAAATACCTAACGGGAACACCGATAACATAAGAATTGAAATTACTGCATCATCTCCATTAGGTGTTTCTTATATCGCTGCCGCGAGCCCTGTTTTTCCAGCCATTGCAAATAACACACCTGGCTTTTATGGAGGGTTGGTATATGATAAAATTACTCATTATAATAGCCTATATACTGGATATGGTTATAGTGGTTTTGATGGTAGAATGAACTTTAATTTTGCAAACTCTCTAATTCACGATGACTATACTACACCAATTGTCAATTGTGAATATGATTTATATTCAATTACATTGCATGAAGTATTACATTTATTAGGTTGGTTTTCCTTAATAAAAGAAGATGCAATTACACACCTTCCTATTACAAATTCAGGATTTGGTTTAGACCCCAATGCGTTTTCAAAATTAGATGAGCATTGTCTTTATCATGGAGATATCGCAACAGGGCCTTTCAAAAAATGGGTATTGCTAGGTAGCCCCCCCAATATTTAATCCCCCAATAATTAATCCTGCACTAAATTATGCGAACTCAATGAGAGATAATAAAACCTACTTAAATGAAGACACAAGATTTCTTGATAATCATCCAGTCTATTGTGGGTATTTAAGTCCTTTTGAATATAATAGTACATCTGTGCCTCTCGGACAATTATTCACACATATGGAAGGTCAACCTAATGCTTCCAATAAAAAATATTGGTTGACACCTGGATTTAGAGCAAAGTATGTAATGGGACCATTTGCTGCAGAAGGAGTAATAAATCGAGAAATTACAAATGCAGAAATTAGAACTCTCTTGCAAATTGGTTATAATTTAGACAATGCATTTGCTAATTCAATACCGCCAATAAGTAGTGGAACAAATGGCTCTAACACGCAAAATGGAGTTATCTTAAGTGCTAATCATAAACCAGAATGCATCACGGATTTTTCATGTATGGAAAGTGCTGCTGGTATTTTATTTGATCCTTATCCAAATCTAAAAGAATGGGCTGATGGAACGAACAGTAGCCCTATACCAAATGTCACAGTGGACTTTCCCAACAAACAAAATGATGGCACTCCACTTGATATTAATTTAAACACGATGCCATCAAAATTGGTTGACGCAGATGGAGATATAATAACGGTGATTCCATCATCAATAACAGGAATTCGAGGCGTTAGCAATGGTGATAATAACCATGGTTGTTTAACTTTAATTAATAATAATCAAACAATACGATATTTGCCTAGGGCTAATTTCATCGGTAGAGCACAATTTTATTGCCAACTTTTTGATGGAAAGGAATTAGGTTCTTTAGCACTTTTTACAATAGATGTAACAAGCGGAAGTGGCTTCTCCAATACTCCAATTAATGAAATGATAATTAATGGTAGTTTTGAAGAAGGTACAGAAGTCAAAGATTTAAATTCAATTACTAATACAAATAAAGAAGGGAATTTTTTTATGTCAAATTTGTATGAAGGTCAGTTTTATGAGGGATTCGCTTTTGCAGATTCTCATCTATTATGGCAATTAAATACTGTGTTACCTCAAAATCCTACTAATGTGTGGACAAACCTTGGCTTGCTCATTCATAATTGTTATAATTCTTGTTCCAATACAAATGTACCTTATAGCTTTGGTGGATATACATTCCCATACTTCGTTTCTGCTGGAGGATCAGGATCAATTCCTGATTCATATCTTGGTTTTGCAACAAATAAACGCTATGCCCAATTCTCTGATCTTGGCACAGCACCTCCAATATTAAGACATACAAACTACTCAACATTGAGTTCGGCACCAATTGACGGAGAAATATATAAGTTGGAATGTGATATCTTTTTTGTTGAATCATATGCAAGTACGCCGTCGCCTTATTATCCTTCAGACTTTAAAATAAAAATTAATTTTACGGATCAATTTGATTTGATAAATCCAATCAATTGTTTTGAAAAAACAATTGATTGGGGTGGGCATACTACATTACCAACTCCAATAATACTTCCATGTGGTACTGCAGGGCAATGGGAGCATGTTACAAAATATTTTCAATATTGTTGTACTCAAATTAATCCAGCTATAAAATATATGGAATTAATGGAATTGTTTCCGAATACTTCTCATCTTTGTGAATATTATGAAACATATATTGACAATATTTCACTCACTCCTTCTTCATTGTCTGCGGCTAATTTATCCATCACTGCAGTGTCAGCAACAACTACAAATTGCTTTAATCATCAATTGGATGTAAAAGTTCTTCCTCCTGATATTTTTTGCAACATATCCTTTTCCTGGTTACCTACAACATTTCTCACAAACCCCAATATACAAAATCCCTTAGCATTGAATGTCAATACCCCAATAACATATACGGTTACAGTTACCGATGGATATGGATTGTCACTAACTTCAACGGTTACTATTCTTCCTCAAATAACTCCAACTGCAAATGCATATCCAAGTACAGTTTGTCAAGGAGGTTCAGTTGCTTTATTTAGCGGAGGTGGAGGTTCAACAGCTACTTACTCCTGGTTACCTACTACTTTTCTTACGAATCCTAACAGTCAAAGCCCATTAGCACAAAATGTCACATCCACAATAACCTATACTGTTACCGTTTCTGAAGTAGGTGGTTGTACAGCTACGACAAGTATTACAGTTACACTTGCACCACCACCTGTAGTAACAGCCACGGCTACTTCCTATACAGTATGCCCAAATGGAAGTGTAACATTAACTGCTAGTGGTGCAAATACTTATGTTTGGAACATTGGTACCGCCCCTCCTATTACAGGCAATCCCATCGCAGCCACAACGCCTGGAATCTATACTGTTACTGGTACTGATGTAAATGGCTGTGTAGGTACAACAACTTTAACACTTATTGATGGCACTTTTATTGCTTCGATAACTGGTGCCAATTGTGGACTTGTAACTGAATTATATGCTTGGCCTTTCCCTTCAAATATGTACACATGGATTGGTCCATTTGGGTCTCCTCCTCCTCCTACAAACTCTCATACATGGGGAATTCTGAATACCCAAGGAACATATACAGTTATAGTCACTGATGCTAGTGGATGCACTGCTACTGCTACTTTTACATTTTCAAATGGACCTAGTTTTAATACTAGCTCAACTGTAACTGGACTATGGTGTTTTAATCAAACTGCAACTCTTTCCGCCACTTTAAATGCAAGTCCTTTTCCGCAATATACTTATTTGTGGACGCCAATACCTCCTGCACCTGTATTAACTTCTTTAAATAACTTACCGATTGTTACTACTGGAACATTAACAGCTAACTCAAGTTACTCTGTAGTTGTAACTGATGCAGTTGGGTGTACAAATTCGAGTATTATTGCAGTGAATTTGCAAAATACTAATAATAATTATTGTTGCTCACCAGATGCTTCAGCTATTGCAAATGACCCTAATACAATACAACTCGATGATGTAACAGCTTCGTCTTTGGGACCAAATCCCATCATCAGTAATACGACCTTTTTTGTTGATGGCGTTTTTACTATAGATGATTCTAAGACTTTTCATAATTGCCATTTTTATTTTACGCCGAATTCTCGAATTGAAGTTCAAAATGGTATGACATTAACCATTGATCAAAATTCAATATTAGAATCACCTCCTAATTGCGATATGTGGGATGGCATTTATGCTACTTCACCATCATCCCATGTTATCATCTCGGGCAATGTAGGTTCAGCTCCATTTCATACTACCATCAAAAATGCTTTGCATGGAATTGTGATTGGAAGTCAATCAGCTCTCAATGCTAATGACGTTAACTTTGAAGATAATAATATCAGTATTCAATTACAAGGAATATTTAGTCCAGGAGCAATTTCGTTACTTCGCAACAAATTTATTACTCTAAATCCTTTGCTCCCTCCTCTATATCCACAACCTAGAGGTGAGAATGGAATTATACTAATCGATTGTGCTGGAATAACAATTGGTGATCCCTTAAATGTAAATAATCGAAATCACTTTGAAAATTTGTATAATGGTATTTATATACGAAGTGGATTAACCAGTGCAGGAATGAATACAATAACCACTACTTATAATACTTTCAAAAATATAAAAGCAGGTCCGAGCTATTTTATAAATCCAGCACTTCCACCTTGGGTAACACCATTTAATGTGCAATCAAGAGGATGTGCAATATTCGGTATGAACTCCCAAAGCACGCATGATATATGGCTGAAGCATTATGGAAATAATGGAACGAATGGGATAATTGATTTTGATGATTGTCAAAAATGTGTTCTATTAAATGCATTTGGTATGGAATGCCATAATTCAATATTACAAACAAGTGAATGTGGATTTATGGATTACAATACCAAAAACAAAGTATGTTATATACGGTATAATAAAATTCAAAATACTTTTATGGGTGTTATGCTCTCGGGTGATACCTATTTTTGTGATGTGCATGGAAATGATATTATAACACTTAGCAGCCCTTCTTACTCCTTATTTCCGCCACTTAGTTACAATCAGACAAATGGAGTTTTTCTTGCTGGCATGAGTACGTATACTGGTGGTGGTGGTAAGAATGTTGACAGGAATAAAATATTTGTAAAAAATGAATTACAAGGAACAGGTATTTATTTAAGTTCGATAGGTTCAAATGTGATTCATGATAATGAAATACATTTTACAAGTAATAGCACTATGTCTGACCCTTACGTAACACCAACGCTTATAGGAATGAATTTTCAAAAAACTGAATTTGGACGTATAGAAAATAACTCTGTAATTTTTGATGCATATACAAATACTTCAGTTTATAATAGCAGACAAACCATTGGTATTGGACTTAGAGAATCGCCCAACCAGATTATCAATTGTAATACCAATGACTATCTCAATTATGGCATGGAAGTAAGAGGAAAATGTGATATTATTAGTTATGACCGCTTTGCCAATAACCGTTTTAGGTCTAAACAATTTGGTATAATAGCAAGGCATTTAGTAAACCCCGGTAGTGTTGGGAAAGATGTTGGATATTATGACTTAACCAATAATATTAAATTTGACGCAAATAATAAATTTTATGATGAAGCTACTTCTAATTTTAGGCTTTATAGATTTGTTGGAACTTGCCCTTCTAGTTTCAATCCAACTAATTTCTATACCCTTCTAACTGCATCTACCCTTAATGCTTTAAATCCATTTCACAGTAATTCAAGTAATGGTACTTGCAAAATGAAAATATGGAATTACCCTTTTTCGACTAATGAAATTTATCATTGTAATCCCATAATTAATGTATCACAAGATGATCCTCCGTCAGATAATGGCGATGTTGAAGACATTGAAGAAGCTTTGGATATTGCGCAGGATAGCGTAGAATATATAGAGTACCCCGAATTGGGTGAAGTATTTGATGAAAGAAGATTGTTAGACCAACTGGAACATGACGATAGTACAAGGTTGCAATACCCAATATTGAATCAATTTTATTTGGACAGACAAACTAGTAATCTTGCTCTTCTAAATAGAGTTGATAGATTAATTAATAATTTATCGGATAGTGTGCTTGCCACAAATCTTGTAGCGTATAATTTAAAAGTATAAGAAGCCATAAATTTGAACGATTCTATTTCAGGAACCGAGTATTATGTACAAAATGAAAAATGGATTAATCATATGTTTTTTAAAATCTGGGTTCTTCCGAATGGAATGGATAGTATAACGTCAGAAGAAATTGAACAAATAAATGCAATGGCAATTCAATGCCCTTATATTGCTGGCAATGGCGTTTATAAAGCCCGCAGTTTAAATACCATGTTTTACCCAAGCAAAACGTATAACGATTTAAATATTTGTAATTACAATGGAGTATATAAAGGTGGTGTCGGGTTGTTTGATGATGAACAACGAATTATTGATTCATTAAAGAGTACAAAGTACATAAATTCTGAAAATAAAATAAAAGTGTACCCCAATCCTGCAAATGATCAAATTACAATATCTTATAAAATAGGAGAATATGATAATGCAGAATTGATTTTAGAGGACATGTGGGGCAGAATTCTGCAACATATTAATTTGCCTTCTTATGCCCAAACTGTAAATACTCAGCTTACTGCTTTACTCCCAGGCATTTATATTTATAAGTATATTATTAATGGAAATTCACAAGAAACTGGCAAACTAATAATCTCTAAATAATAGTTGCAATGAGAACTGTGGGAATTGTTGTGTTACTAACATTACATTGGGTTTACTGTATTGCGCAGCAGGGCAACCAGTGGATAACTGGGTTTGGTAATATTATTGATTTTAATAATGATACAGCAAATAGTTATATGCAATGCGATACCTTTAATAATGCACCATATCATTTTGGTCATTCCTCTATTTGTGATTCTAATGGTGAGTTATTATTTGCTTATACAGGAATATTACCAATCCAAAAATGTATCAATATTATTGAAAATGGAAAGCCAAGTATTAATAATCATTTTGCTACTGAATCCCATGGACATGGAGAACTTATCCAACAGTCAATAATCCTGCCTAAAACTGGAACTCAATATTATGCAATCTATAGTTCTGCAAGCAACGTGGTATTTGACTCAGCTCAAAGCGGAGGGGAAGTGTATTTTGATCAGTTATTTTATGATCTAATTGATATGAATGCAAATGGTGGGGATGGTAAAGTTATTGATAAATATCATCCCATTACTTTAGAAGGAAAAATGAGTATTAACTCAATGTCTGCTATTCGTCATGCAAATGGTAGAGATTGGTGGCTAGTAAAGCCACATATAAATAAGCATTTTTTTTATAGCTTTTTGGCAACTCCGGACAAAGTAGAAGGCCCATTTGAACAAGATATGAATGGTCCGGATTTTATATCGAATAATTGGGGGCAAAGCAATTTTTCACAAGACGGGCAATATTATGCACTAACACAATATGGAAGTGAGTCTATTCAAATTAATACTTTTGATAGATGTTCCGGTAAAATGAGTAAATATAGAAGTGTGTCTCCACCAATAGATACAAATTGGTACTATGACCCAATTTATATGAAGGATACATTTGAATTGATTAGTGCAGGAACAGGGGTTTGCTTTTCGCCAAACAATAAGTTTTTATATATTGTAACGCCAATTAGCGTATGGCAATATGATATGAATACTGAAGAAATAATAAACTTAAATACTGATACTTTTTATAATGGTGCTTTAAATATCACAGCCTATAATGCTCCAGACGGAAGGATTTATACCGGCAATTGGAATGGTACAAATTATGGTTTATCTTATATTGAATTTCCGAATACCAAAGGTAAAGATGCTCATTTTTGTCAGATTTGTTTACCAACTCCTTTTACAACATCTGTGCCACCCAATATGCCAAACTATGAGTTAGGAGTACTAAAAGGTAGCTCATGCGATACGATAAGACCACCCAAGCCTATTCATGATATTATAAAAATTTACCCTAACCCTGTAAGTGAGAATCTAACTATTGAGTTGCCAACAGGTAGTAAAAAAGTGCATATCAATATTTATAATATGCTTGGCGAAATTGTGTTATCA
This sequence comes from Chitinophaga pinensis, assembly GCA_945878115.1. GTDB lineage: Bacteria > Bacteroidota > Bacteroidia > Chitinophagales > Chitinophagaceae > OLB11. The sequence goes on from CAMDVD010000002.1 coordinate 54,114, forward strand.
TACACAAGTGAGCAAATACAAAATGATAAGGTAGAACTTTCGCTGAAGCATTTGGCAAGGGCATTGTATAGTACAAGAATAAATGTAGATGGAAATAATTATGTGGGGAAGTTGGTGAAGGAGTAAATATCATTTTCATTTTAAACCCAAAAAAACTTGTACTGAGCACAGCCGAAGTATCAAGGTTCTGACAAGGAGATAATGATAAATTTAGTCCATAAAAAAGCTCCACTTATTGCAAGTTAGGCTTTTTTTATTGAGTGTCATGTATGGTCATAAACTTTAAGGTCCAAGACCGAATGGCAGTACTTGCGCCTTTGATTGGTGTTATACCAACAACATCTCCATATCATTTTCACCGCAACCCCGCAGCTTGATACAATTTCAAAGCTTCTGTTTGATTCCCCATCTGCGTATAAATATCACCCATGAGTTTATAGCTTACTTGTCTGTAATTTTCATCTTGAGCGGCATTATTAAAATCATTCAAAGCTTGTTGTGGATTATTTTTTCTCAAATCATTAATGCCATTTGCAATAAAGCCAATTGAATATTGTGAAGTGTCTATGTTGAAGGAGTGCGCAAAATAATTAGATGCTTTGTCCAAATTATTGGTTTGTAAAAGTATACGACCAGCCATATTTAAGATAGTCGTATTGCTGCTGTCTTTAAGTAAATAAGAATTAAAATACATCATGGCACTGTCTACTTGATTTCTTTGCAAACAATCGAATGCTTTCAAATCATCTGCTGATGGGCGTTTGATAATCGCACATAAAGTTTGTCCTTGCGACTGTGCCTGAAAAAGAGTAGAACTCGGTAACCATACTTTGGTTTTTAAATCACCTTCTGGAATTAAGGCAATATGAAATATAACATAATCCCAAGGCTTCATATTGCGTTCATAATAACGGATATAATCCACCTTCACATTTTTATTTTCTGTAAAATATTTATTCAATAAATGAGCCGCATTGCTATACACTAAAATGGTATCGCTGGATTTGTATTTTGGCAATTCATTTTTCTTAAACCAATCAGCACATTGTTTCAAACTATTGTAATAGTAATCCATTTCGTAATTGGTATAAGCACCTTTTACACCACCAACCATTGCATTGTGGTAAGTGATGGTATTCGGAAAAGTATTTAGTATAAAATAGGCGGGTTCTAATAATAAAAAACCTAGCATACCCAAACCTGCAATTTTTATTTTTTTTGCATCCAACAATTCGATGATAGAATGCCATCCCCAAGCAGCAACAATAATTAAGGAAGGGAAAATAAACAATACATGTCGCCAAGCATGATACACATTAGACTTGCTGTAAATAATGTACGCCAATGGAAAAAATCCAGTGAATAAAACGAAGTATAAAAAGGGCGCGTTTTTATGTTTGCGAAATGACCATAGAAAAAAGATGCCCAATACAATACCGCCCAAAACCGCATAGGAATTGGTGATGATAAAACTAGTTGGTAAAAAAGAAGCAGGTAATTCGCCAGAGAATATTTTAGTGCCTTCAAAAAGTTGTCTGATATTCACTTTGAAATTACTCATTTCGGATAAGGCAGTCAAAGGATTACTGAATGGATTTTGTAAGGCATAAGGCCATAATAATCCACCAGCAAAATAACCTAAAATACCGGTGATGAAAACGGGTTTGATATATAATCCGAGGGAAGTTTTTTCTTGTTGAAACCATTTTGGTACCAAAAATAAAAGTCCTGCAAGTACTGCTAAATAGGGGATGAGCAAGATACCACCGACACGCACATTGATGGTTGCCCCGATAGATAATATTGCCCAGAGATAATCTAACTTACTAGCATTCGGCAATCGATCAAATAAACGAATGATAAAATAAATAGCCATGATATAAGTCGCTGCGAACGGAATATCTTTTGGGTTATTCATCGCATGACCTAAAAAGAAAGGCGATAAAAACATAAGCCATACAGCAATTGTACCTGCTTGTTTTCCTGCAATACGAATCAAAATTTTAGATGCAAAATAAATAGCAGCAAAACCTGCCCAAGCATTCAAAATATGTCTGGTAGTATATTCTGCGAAAGGAGAAAATTTATTCACGATAGCACAAAGCAAATCAAACAAGCCGCCATAATATTGAATCACACCATCCCGATTATATTCTTTGGGCATATTGAAAACGGTTTGGTCGCTACCAAATGATGTAAAATATTTCAGTATCGCCTTTCCATATTCATTCATGTCCACTTCATCACCACTGAGCCCATAATGAAAACTCATCATGGTCATGGCAATCAATAGAACCGCCAGACTAATATTATAAATGAGATGCCAACTTGTATGTGGTTTCGAAACGGTTTCGATAGGACTTGTTGGCGTGTTAGTTGGCGCTGCATTTGGCGTAGGTTTTGTGGACATAGGATATAAAATAAATTGTCGGAGCGAAAGTATAAAAAATTATAGATTGCTTTAGATATATTCTATTTAATCATTCCCATTAGTTTTTTCCTTCATTCTACCAACTATAAAATCTATGATTCTTTTGCGCTCACCAATAATCAAAAGAGCTAATAATATTTTTACACTAGATGCTAAAATATCCCCTGTTTTCGGGGCATTCACACGATATAATGAATTTCGATCACTCATGTATACATAGACTTGTCTACAAAAATCTGGAACTTCATTCATGAGAATAAGACCGCCTATTATGATGATAGAAATGGTTAAGATTTCTGCGGTTGACAATGAAATTTTATTTTCCTGTCTTTCTTCAAAAGAAAATTCTTCCTCAAAAAAACCTTGATCCAGTTTTAAGACTGATATGATATTATTTGTTCTAAACAAAAATTGAAATGCTACCAGCAAATAAAAAACGGGTATTAAAAGTGATACGAATATATAGGCAGTCGTTGGTCCATATTCACTCATGGAGAAATAGCTAATAGATACGGCAATTGTATTTGGGATTTCAGTGACTATTTCCTTAAGGAAGAAGAGTCCGAAAATTTTTATTATAATATTGAATAGGCTTCGGGGAGTTAGAGTCATAAAACAAATTTTAATTTATCGATTATTCCTATGGCTGATATTTTTATGATATTCAAATATAAGTCGTAAGGGTTCAGAAAGGAAAGAAAATGAAAGATCATCGTTTCAAGAGTGACTCAGCGGTGAGTACTTTTTATGGTGTTGGGGCAAAATACTTTTTAATTAATTGTAATTGTATCTGCAATGGTATCAATGCAAAAAATTTTACCTTCCAAAAAATCAAGGCCAAGCAGTCCGTTATAATCAGAAAAAATACCATGAGCTAAAAAATCATAGACTTGAATTTGAAAGTTTGTTCTATTAATTCCAAGTGAAGTAAAACTCTCAATTTCATACACTTGCGTTTCTACAATACCATTTGCTGTTTCAATATTGACATTGCCTATGCTATCTTTTAAATCGTGCCCAAGTAAGTATTATGAATTACTATCAATTGTTGTATTTGAACAACCTGTATCCAAAATCATTTTTAATTCATATTTACTATCTATTTCAATATTTACAAGAATTAGTCCGCTACTTGGTTCTCGTTTGAATTTATAAGTCATAATTAAACTCTATTGAAAATACCCGTTATTTTTCTAATTGGTTTGAAGCTTCCAGTATAGATTAATGTTATTTTATCATAAGCGGAAGTTTTATCTCTTCCAATATAACATACTTCTTTTTTATCCTTACTATGGTATAATGGAATACCTTCTATTACATCAATTTTACTTTCATCCATGATTGGATTTCCAAGTAAAACCCATTCCTCTGGATAGAGATTTTTAATATCAGAAATTTTAAGTAATTCTCTCATTTGCGAGTTCTAATTATTAAGCAAGTTTACTAATTTTTAATGGATTCACATCTACGAAATTCTTTCATTCGTAGAATCTGCATTACAGTAGAAAACGGTTTGAGATCTACTAATACTTCAATAATGATGTTTGTGTCTACAAATAAATTTTTTATTTATTGTGTCTTTCAACGAATTGCTCTTCCAAAGATTTCTTGTAATCAAAGTCATCTTCTAGTTTTATAGAACCCATTAATCTCTTTACTCTTGGAGAAAGTTCCTCCAGGTTTTTATCTGCACTACTTGATGCAATTAAATAATTTTCAACCAATTCAGAAAGGCTGTGTCCATTTTTTTGAGCATAAGATTCAGCAGTTTTAATGACTTCTTCTTCAATGGTAAGCGTTAATTTAGTTGTCATTTACCGTGTAATTTGTATTGCAATTATATGTACATAATTTTGATGGACAAAGTGAAATTAAGTATTTTAATGAACTTGAAAAAAGGAGACTCGCCTTTCCTTCATTCCATCCACATTTCAAACCATAATATTTCCTACATTCGCACTCTACTAACCATGTGTTTCACATTGCATGTCAAAAATTAGCTTACCCACTCCATATCGAAAAGTGATTTTTCAAATCGGACTTGTACTCCTGATATATCAATGTAGTCGGCTTTTTTTCTTTCTTATTAATCAAGTTTGTTTTGCCCAAGTTGACGTTTGGCACTACCTCTATATACTCGTTTCTAGTCTGCGCTTTGATGCGTCTGCGGTGTTTACGTTAAATCTGCCATACATCGTTTTTATGTTGTTGCCATTTGCTTTTGTTCATCATAAAACGTATCAAAAAGCTATCCATATTTGGTTCTTAATCAGCAACACTTTTGGATTTATTTTTGATATTGCTGACATTGCCTACTTCCCATTTGTTCGCAAACGGATGACTGCTGAGGTGTTTCATTTAATTGGTAAGAAATCTGATTTTGTAGATTTACTTCCTTCTTACTTGAGCAAATTTTGGTATGTTTCTGTGTTAATTGTTTTATACATGTTACTATTTATTTATGTAAGTCATAAAATAAATCAGCGCTATAAAGTACTGGAGAGCCCAAGGCTAAATATCAAATCAATTCTCATTTTTTGCATAACCTTGTTACTGTCTATACTCTGCATTCGTGGTGGTTTACAGTTGAAACCATTAATAACTGGTAATGCTATTCTTGTTGTATCCAATGATGAAATTCCACTCTTGGTCAATACGCCTTTTTCCATTATTCATTCTTTCGAAGAAAAAAAATTAGTGCCAATACATGATTATTCAGATCAAACGGTAAATGAATTATTACATCCAATAAAAAATTATCATCATCATCAAAAGCCGAATACTTGTAATGTCGTTTTAATCCTGTTGGAAAGTTTTGGGAAAGGATACACTAGTATTGGTGGCCGAAAAAGTTATACGCCATTTTTGGATAGTCTGATGCAAAAAAGTTATGTGTATACCAATGCCTTCGCCAATGCTTATCGTTCTGCAGATGGTATTCCGGCTTGTGTTGCAGGCATTCCAAATTTTATGGATGAGCCTTTCGCTACATCGCCTTATAGCACCAACACGATTGATGCACTTCCCGTGTTATTGAAAAATTTAAATTACCAATCTACCTTTTTTCATGGTGGCACAAACGGTACCATGAACTTTGATGTGTTTGCAAAGAGTGCTGGTTTTGATGCTTATAAAGGACGTAAGGAATTTAATAATGAGCAAGAATACGATGGTACTTGGGGTATATGGGATGAACCGTTTTTGCAATTTACAGTTTCAGAAATGGGCAACATGAAGCAGCCTTTTTTTACAACTATTTTTACCTTGAGTTCACATGAACCTTTTGCAATACCAGCAAAATATAAACATGCAGACTTTGCCTCTTTAAAAGGGATTGAAAAAGGAATTTCTTACAGTGATAGGGCATTGCAACGATTTTTTGCTTCTGCTGCCAAAACAAATTGGTATAAAAATACTTTATTCGTCATCACTGCCGATCACAATTTTATCGCCAACAATGATACGTATTATGCCAATACAATGGGCTTGTATGCTATACCAGTCTTGTTTTTTAAGCCAGGTGATCCTGCGCTTGTCGGAAGAAATTCTACATTATTTCAACAGATAGATATCCTACCAACCATTTTAGATTATATACATTATCCAAAGGATTTTTTTGCTTTTGGGAAAAGTGCTTTTGACACCACACGTATAGCTTTTGCTTTCAATAAAATGAGTGAATTTGAACAAATGCGACTCAACAATTTTGTGTTAGCCTATCACGACACCAGTACAACAGCCATGTATGATTTTAACACCGATAGCTTGCAAAAAAAGAATATCATCGTTCAACAAGATTCTACTTTTCGACAATACAATGTCTACTATAAAGCATTCAAACAATTATTGTATAATTCAATTATAAATAATAAGCAAAGTGCGAGCACTTTCCAGAAATAATAGCTTTCAAGCATTTTATCCTTTCCATCTTCCTCATTCGTGATTGCCTTCATCTGTGACATCTTCATCATCCTCTTCATCCGTGATTCAAACAATTGCCTCCATCCGAGCCATCCGTGCCATCCTCTTCATCCGTGATTCAGACACTCACATTCACACTATATACTCAACAAACTCTCCTTAATCACACCCATCACAAACACGCTCTGAATATGTCCTACATTATCCGCTAGACTTAATTTGTTGACGTGAAAATCATAGTAGCGTTCCATATTTTCACCCACAACTTTCAACATAAAATCAAACTCGCCACTGATGCTGTAACATTCAATTACTTCGGGCATTTCCATGATGGATTTGATAAATTTTGTTCCTGCATTTTTATTGTGTTCTTTCAAAGACACATAACAAATCACCATCAAACCACGTTTCACTTTGGCCGGATTCAACAGCGTGACATATTGTTTGATGATGCCATTTTGCTCCAGTCGTTTTATTCTATCAAATGTAGGTGAAGAACTCAAATGCACTTGCTGCGAAATATCAGATACAGTCGCTTTCGCATTCTGCTGTAAAATTTTCAAAATCGCGATGTCCTTTGTATCTAATACGAAATTTGCTTCCGTATTTTTTGCTGTTTGGGTTTCCTTTGTTTTCATAAAATGATAATTTATCCTGTGAAAGTATATAAATTTTATAAAATTTCCTTTTGTTTTTGAATATTAAAGGAAATTCTACTACATGACTTACGTTTGTACTCTAAAATTTATAAACATGTCAACAGAAACAACAACAAAAATAGATCTACAACTGCCTTACAAAGTAGCAGATATGAGCCTTGCAGAGTGGGGTAGAAAAGAAATTAAATTAGCAGAAGCTGAGATGCCAGGATTAATGGCTATCCGTGCAGAATATGCTGCTAGTCAACCATTGAAAGGCGCTCGTATTGCAGGTTGTCTACACATGACGATTCAAACTGCTGTATTGATTGAAACGTTAACTGCTTTAGGTGCTGAAGTAAAATGGAGCTCTTGCAACATTTTCAGTACGCAAGACCAAGCTGCTGCGGCTATTGCTGCTGCTGGTATTGGCGTTTATGCTTGGAAAGGACAAAGCCAAGCAGAAGCAGATTGGTGTATCGAACAAACTTTATTTTTCGGTAGCGAAGACCGTCCTTTAAATATGATTTTGGATGATGGTGGCGACTTGACAAATATCGTTTTCGATAAATACCCTGAACTTATTCAACATATCAGAGGTTTAAGTGAAGAGACAACAACTGGTGTTCATCGCTTGTATGAAAGAATGGAAAATGGAACTTTACCTATTCCAGCTTTCAATGTAAATGACTCTGTTACGAAATCAAAATTCGATAATAAATATGGTTGCAAAGAATCATTAGTAGATGCGATTCGTCGTGCAACAGATATCATGATGGCTGGTAAAGTGGCTGTAGTAGGTAGTTACGGCGATGTGGGTAAAGGAAGTGCTGCAAGTTTACAAGGTGCTGGTTGCCGAGTTATCGTTACCGAAATCGATCCTATTTGTGCATTGCAAGCTGCAATGGACGGATTCGAAGTGAAGCGTATGATTGATGCTGTTCGTGAAGCAGATATCATTGTTACTGCTTCTGGTTGTCGCGATTTAATTACAGAACAACATTTCCGTGTGATGAAAGATAAAGCTATCGTTTGTAATATCGGACATTTTGATATCGAAATTGATATGGCTTGGTTGAATGCAAATTATGGTCAAACAAAAAATACCATCAAACCACAAGTGGATATGTATACTATTGATGGTAAAGATGTTATTGTATTGGCTGAAGGTCGTTTGGTGAATTTAGGTTGTGCAACTGGACATCCTAGTTTTGTAATGAGTAATTCATTCTCTAATCAAACCTTAGCACAAATTGAATTGTGGATGAACCCAGGTAAGTACGAAAACAAAGTTTACGTTTTACCTAAGTATTTGGATGAAAAAGTAGCTCGTCTTCACCTTGCAAAAATCGGTGTTGTATTAGATGAATTAACACCTGAACAAAGCGCATATCTAGGCATTCCAAAAGAAGGCCCTTACAAACCAGAATTGTATCGTTATTAATATTGAATTTGAAATAATAAGAAAACCGTTCTTTCGAGAGCGGTTTTTTTATGTACCATCTTGATTCATTAAACAAACCTTAGATGGTATTATAGCGCATGAATAAAAGATACCTTATCTTTTATTTCGTATCAGTATTATATGTCGAAGGGGGAATCTTTGTTCAGCTATTGTGGCGTTGGCACCGTTTTGGCAGAGGTTCTTTGTTCAGCAATTTTATAAAAAAATTTCTAGGTTATACATCATGTAGAGCAAGAGCTTGTTGCTCCCTTCTCCTGAAGGATAAGGTTTGGGGATGAGGTCTAACAAGGTCATTTATTAATCGAAGTTTTAGTTGGGCTGATGTTCTTCGAGCAGCAATTTTATAAAAAAGTACTCTTGGTTAAACATTATTTAGAGCAAGAGTTTGTTGCTCCCTTCTCCTGAAGGAGAAGGGTTGGGGATGAGGTCCAACAAGGTCATTTATTAATCGAAGTTTTAGTTGGGCTGATGTTCTTCGAGCGGCAATTTTATAAAAAAGAACTCTTGGTTAAACATTATTTAGAGCAGGAGGTTGTTGCTCCCTTCTCCTGGAGGAGAAGGGTTGGGGGATGAGGTTTTATATGACTATTTTCCAAATAAAAAAAATAGTACGCATAAAAAAACGGTAACAAATGCTACCGTTTTTTTTTATATAGGTTGATGAATATTATTTATTTGGTGCTGGAGCAGGTGTTGTTTGACCGCCCGCTGGAGCTTCTTGATTTGCTGGAGCTGGAGCCGGTGCTGCTTGTTGCACTGGAGCTGGAGGAGCTTGCTGTTGAGGAGCTTGCATACCTGGTGTATTTACTTTTTGAGAACGAAGTTTTTCATTCAAATTATTTCCGCCATGTGGTATTAATATAAAAGACAACAAAGTAAGCGCTAATAACACGGAAGCCGCAACCCATGTTCCTTTTTCAACCACATCCGTGCTTTGTTTGGCACCCATCATTTGATTGCCATATCCGCCAAATGATCCTGCTAATCCACCACCTTTTGGGTTTTGAATCAATACAAAAAACGCTAAAACAGCGCAAGTGATAATAATGAGTACTAAGAATAGCATTGCCATAGTTAATCGATATTTTGGTTTATTTCTTGAATAAGGTGGGCAAAGTAAGTGCTTTTTTCGGGATTACGCAAACTTAATTTTTTATACATATCAATCGCTTTATCCGTCTTGCCTTGCTTTGCTAAAATTTTTGCCAATGCTTCACTGATGATGCCTGTTTCTGTTGAGATAGAGTCCATTGCCTGTTTAAAAATTGACTCAGGAATTTCATCGGTATCATCGTCTGATGCCGAGGCGAGTTTTTCTTGTTGCCATGCAGCTTTTAATGCTCGCTTTTCATTTTCTTCTTCTTTTTCCTTCTCATTTATTTGCTTGTAATGGTTCAACCAATCGGTAAAACTCATCATCACCATGAGTGATTTGTCTCTGTCTTCCCAAGCTTTAGAAAGATGAAAACTTGGTTCTTCATGTATTTCTATTTCTTCATCAATACTCATCGACTGGTTAGAAACCATATCATCCATAGTAGTGTACGAAATAGGAGGCTTACTTTTACTTTTCTTTTCTACCCAAGGTGTGGAAGGTAATTCTTCAATGGCACTTAGAATATCCAATGGGTCTTTCGATGTATCTTCTGTTTTATTTGGGGTATAAGAAATAGCGATGATATTATCTACCACAGGTTTTTTATTCTTGAATTTATTCACCCATTGTGCGAATAAAAGCGGATCGTTCTTGTATAAGGCAGTAAAATAAATATCTTCTTGTTGATGCAATGCAGCACAGCCATAACGCAGCAATTGAGCAGAAGCAAAATAAGGAAACTGATTACATATATTATCCCAATCTTCTACATTGTCTTGTTGCAATAATGGTACATGATTTATTCTTTCCAAAAGTTGATTCGCATCCATCGCGTAAAAGTAAGGTTTCTGTTTTTTGCAAAAATTATTTTTCTAGATATTTTTTTTTTATGCTAATTTTATCGATTGCTTTTCAAGTTTTACATTGAAGTTTATCTCGGCTTTTAAGGCTTTGAAAACTTTCAAAATAGTGTCAATTGTCGCACTGTTAGTGCTGCTTTCAAGTTTTGAAATTTGTGATTTCTGCACACCTATAAGTTCTCCAAGTTGTTCTTGGGTCAAATTTCGTTCTTGTCTAGCAGTCTTTATCATTCTGCCTAAAACATCCATACGAAGTTCATATTCGTATTCCTCTCGGTCCACAGTTCCTTTCTTGCCAATGTACTTGTCTTTCATTTCTGCAAGTGAGTACGATATATTTTCTTTTTTTGCCATGTTGTTAATTTTTTTGCTTGTTTATAAAATATTTTTCTCTAATGCGCACAGCTCTTTCAATTTCGATAGCGGGTATTTTATCCACTTTTTTGATAAATCCATGAGTCGCAATTACCAAAGTTTTCTTGCCGTCTGTCTTATCCCAAAATGCAAGAAGTCTAATTTGAAGTCCTGCATATAGAGTCCTAAATTCCCAAATCTCATTTTTTAGTTTCTTAAATAATTTAGGGTCGTTTGTTTGCTCAGCAAGGTCAATATTGTAAAATACTTTTCTAGCAGTTTTTGGGTCCAAATCCGAAATAAACTTATCGGCTTCTTCTAAGAATCGTGTTTCAAAATATTGCATTTATCCTTGTAGATTATTCTAATGTTTAACAATGTCAAAGGTAATTGGAGTTTCCAAATATTGCAACTTTATTTTCTATTTTTTTGACTGAGTTTTCTTAGCTGAGGCTCATCTCATGTACAAAGTGGATTTTATTTTTTTTCATTGACTAATAAAAATAATGCAATTGGATGTTTGCTTATTTGCAAGCTTGAATTAAGATGGCCTCTTAAATGTTATTTGAAATACCACAGCGTATTAATGAATATGTGTTATTTTCACGCCTTTAATTGAATTAAAATTGTAAACGAGAGATAGCAAGTATGAATAAACAAATTAGAAAAATAGATGCGTTAGATTATCATTCTAAAGGAAGACCAGGGAAAATTGAAATTGTTCCAACCAAAGAAACGAAAACACAAAGAGATTTAGCACTCGCATATTCACCGGGTGTAGCAGAACCTTGCATGGAAATATTCAAAAATCCAGAAGATGTGTATAAGTACACTACAAAAGGGAATCTGGTCGCCGTTATCAGTAATGGTACAGCAGTATTAGGTCTTGGTGATATAGGTCCTTTGGCGTCTAAACCTGTCATGGAAGGTAAAGGGCTCTTGTTTAAAATTTATGCAGATATAGATGTCTTTGATATTGAATTGGATGTGACTAATATTGACGATTTTATAAAAATTGTAAAGGCATTAGAGCCAACGTTTGGCGGTATCAATCTAGAAGATATAAAAGCCCCAGAATGTTTTGAAATTGAAGAGCGATTAAAAAAAGAAATGAATATTCCGGTGATGCATGATGATCAACATGGTACCGCTATCATTTCTTCTGCAGCATTGTTGAATGCTTTGGAACTGCAACAAAAAGAAATTGGTAAAGTAAAATTAGTCGTGAGTGGAGCAGGTGCATCCGCCATGGCATGTTGTAAGTTGTATGTAAAACTTGGAGTAAAAACAGAAAATATTGTGATGTTCGATAGCAAGGGCGCTATTATGAAATCAAGAGTAGATTTGGATGATATGAAAAAGCCATTTGCTACAGATCGAGAAATACTTTCTTTGGAACATGCGATGCAAGATGCAGATGTATTTATCGGATTATCGAAAGGCGGTATCGTAAACCCAAATATGTTGAAGGGTATGGCACCTCGTCCTATTGTGTTTGCATTGGCAAATCCAACGCCTGAAATTGAATATGAATTGGCGGTAAAAACTAGACCAGATGTCATCATGGCAACTGGAAGAAGTGACTATCCTAATCAAGTAAATAATGTACTTGGATTTCCATATATATTTAGAGGCGCATTGGATGTGCGAGCCAAAAATATTAATGAAGAAATGAAGTTGGCTGCCGTGAAAGCATTGGCAGCATTGGCTAAAAAGCATGTGCCCGATATGGTGAACATGGTGTACAACGAAAAGAATTTGAACTTCGGACCTACGTATATTATTCCGAAACCAATGGATCCTCGATTATTGTCTACCGTTTCTTTAGCTGTTGCGAAAGCGGCTGTAAAAAGTAAAGTGGCACAACGAGTAATCACCGATTGGAATAAATATGAAGAAGAATTACAAAATCGTTTGGGGAATGATGACAATATTTTAAAAGTAATTATCAATAAAGCCAAACAATATAAACAGCGTGTGGTTTTCGCAGATGCAGAAAATTTCAAAACATTAAAAGCTGCGCAACAAGTTAAAGATGAGGCGATTGCTATTCCGATTTTATTGGGTAATATCAAAAAAATAAAATCCATTGTGAAGGAAAATAATTTGGATTTAGAAGGCGTTCAAATTATAGATCCTAAAGCAGATGAATTAGAAGCTAAACGTAATGTTTTTGGCGAAATATTATTTGAAAAGAGAGGACGGAAAGGATATAATTTATTCGAGGCGAAAAAGATAATGAAGGAGCGAAATTACTTTGGTTGTATGATGGTTGAAACTGGTGAAGCAGATGCTGTGATAACTGGATTAACCCGTAAATATCCCGACACATTACGTCCAGTATTGGAAATTATTGGCGTGCATAAAAAGGCAAATAAATTGGCTGGTATGTATGTGATGTTGACGAAGAAAGGACCTATCTGTTTTGCAGATACTACCATCAATGAATTCCCTAGTGCAGAAGATTTGGTAGATATCACGATGTTAGCAGCAGAGAATCTTAAAAACTTAAATATAGTTCCTCGTGTTGCGCTTTTATCTTATTCCAATTTTGGTTCTAGTTCATTGAGTGAAGCAAAGAAAGTAAAAGAGGCTGTAGATATATTACATACTCGTTACCCTGATCTAATAGTTGATGGTGAAGTGCAAGCTAGTATTGCATTTGATACCGATTTGCTAAAGGAAAATTATCCATTCAGTTCCTTAATAAATAACAACCCGAATATCCTCATTTTTCCAAATCTGTCTGCAGGAAATATAGCCTATCACTTGATGATGGAATTAGGAAATTCTGAAGCAGTGGGACCAATTCTTTTAGGATTAAATAAATCAGTTCATGTATTACAATTGGGAAGTACCGTACGACAAATAGTGAATATGGTTGCTATTGCTGCCGTGGATGCGCATGTAAAAAGAAGGATGGAGAAATGAGTAGTTAGTAATTAGTATTGAGTAGTTAGAAAGGGATAAGTCGTAAGTAGTAAGGCATAAGTCGTAAGTCGAAAGTAGTTAGTATTGAGAAGAAAGTCATTAGCCGCAAGAGCAACCCTAAAAGAGTGTAATTTCTCAGCGAGGTGGCATCGCCCTTCGCGCATAGTAGTTTCAATTTGAAAATTTGAAAATGAAAATTTGAAAATCAAAAAAAGAAGGAAATAGAATTCTCACTTTGGAATTTGGGATTTGAAATTTTGGAATTTCCTCTTTGGAATTTGCCGTTTACATCTTTCAGATTAATCTTCAATATAAATACACTTGTAATTGGCAAAAAATAATTATTGTAACTATAATTTGGCCTTTCTAGTTTATGGCTAAGCTTGTAACAAAAAAGGAGGCCATCAATGATAGCCTCCTTCTTTAATAACAGAAGATAAATTTGTTGTTAAAAATTACGGTAGTACAATCGCACCAACGAAGCTTTGGATATTACCATCTAAGATTAAGAAATCACTCGCATCTGTTGTTCCATCGCCATTCAAATCTGTTGATATATATCCACTATTGAAGTTTTGAATATCATAATCCATAATCAAGAAATCACTCGCATCCGTTGATAAATCTAAATTAATGTCGCCATTGTAGATAGAATATATCCCTTCTGAGGCTACATCTGTTTGATTATCTCCTAAGGCTTTAGTTGCAGCTGTTGTGAAATCATAACTATTTATCCCAGAAACAAAATTAAATGGACTTGCACTCCAAGTTTCTAATGCATTACGATGTTTAAGAACGATATAATAGTTTCCAACAGCAGCTCCTGGATACGTACAGGCCATTTCACCATTAGTGAGTAATACTCCTTTGAAACTAAAAGCTAACGCATATGGGGATGTTGAATGATGAAGTTCAACTGTTAAGGAATCACAATGAGTTACTGGATTTGGTAAACCTTGTAACGACAATGTAGGATTCATGAAACCACCACCTAAATAATAACCTTGAATAAATGCCTTTAGATTTAGTGTAGTAACTGGCGGAGCCACTACTTGTAAAGTAGAAGTAGCTGAGTTATCTGTAATAAGATCGCCAGCAACTGAAGTACCTGCTGAACAAGTAGTACCATTTCCAAAGTTTATATTTCCTGAAAAAGTTTGTGGAGATGTAACTGCAACACCTTGTGCCTTTAGTATAATTGTGCGACTAGTACTTACAGGAATAGGGTCTGTAGAATTACAAAGTCGTAATTGAGAACCAGTGTTTGATAAGATAGTCCATCCTGCTGGTAAGCCAACTTGTTGCGCATTAGGCAAAAATGTAACTGAAGGTGGTACTTGTATTATTGGTCTAAGTTTAGCTTGTTGAATAGTTGATACAGGTCCAGTATTACCTATTGTTACTAAAATATCGATGGTAGCACCTACAGATACTATTCCTGAATTTGAAGGCAAAACATTTATAAAAGGATTGGCTTGCCCAAAAGACTTAGAAACTATAAATGAAGTTCCAATGCAAAATAGCATTATTAATTTTAATTTTTTCATATATGAATTATCTTAATTATTAAATTATAGAGTACTTAAGCTATTGTTTGCACTATTGTTTGCTGGTGTACTATCAGAGCCACCTGAAACTGAAACAACTAAATTAGAGTTAGTACCTGCTGGTGTGCTAGCATTTCTTTTAATAGTAAAACTTAATTCAGCTACACCAGACTGTGGTATAGAAACACCTGCTTTTGAAGTAGCGGTAACAAAACCACCTGACAAACTAAAATTCCAATCACCATTATTGTAAGGAGTCGCAAAAAATGCTGAAGTACCATTAGTACCTGAAGTTGGTGTACTAGAAAGTGTTGTTATGGATGGTACTGCTAGTGTAAAACCTGATGGTACAGGAATAGTAACTGTAATTGTACCATTTGAATTACCTACTGCATTCTCAAATATATCTACCAATAATTCTGCAGTCTGATTAGCATTAAACAAGGCTGTTTCTATTTGAATACCTGGCGTTAAATCTGCACCAGATAATGCTGCACCTGAACCAACAGCATTTGGACGGTAATCAGGATTGGTAAAACTCCAAGCATTTACTAATACATCACATGGTGTGCTTATTACATTATTACCATTAGCAGGATTGTTTAGGTAAGTTGCTGTTGCAGCATTCTCTGCTGCCAGAGCTAGTCCAGTTGCTCCAGTAACAGTTGAACTAAAAGTATAATCCATAGCAATTACATTATTTTGAAAGGCTGCTTGGCCATTGGCTAAAACATCTGCATCCATGATTAAACCTCTCCAATTGTTCATTAAGATGCTATTATAAATTTTCAACTCTGTATTTCTTCTTAATCGAGCTCCTCTTCTAAAACCATCAGCTGTTGGCTGAGTAATACCACCAGCATTACTACTACATCTAAATGCACCTATTTGTGTTACATTGTAAAATTTTGCAGATGTTTTTGGTGTAATAGTAAATGGTGCTGTACCGTTATTGTCGGACTCCCATCCTTCTGAAGTAGAAACAGCAGGAGCATCCGAAACTGCTGGATCTTTAACACCTAATGCAAATTGTACTGTTCCACTATAACCATTGTCAGTATCAAAATCATCGTCAAGGGTTCTATAAGCTACTAAATGTTGACAATTTACTGAACCACCAAACCACTCAAAAGCATCGTCCATACCAAAAGAGGCTTGTATATGATTGATAGTAGTACCACTACCTACAGATCCCATAGTTAAACTATTCATTTCATTGTTTGCTGCGATCACGAAACCTGCAAACTCAATACGAGCGTAAGTTAATGAACCAGAATTATCATTTGGAATGTTACCACCATGGCGAGCACGAAGATTTGTAGCACCTATACCTTCAATTGGAACCTCTGTACCTAAGTTATTAGGAGCTCTACCTTCAATAATTAAACCTCCCCAATCTCCTTTTACTCTTGCACCGATAGCTTTGCTAGAGGTAAATACAATTGGATTACATGGGGTTCCGTTTGCAATAATTTTTGCTCCTCTTTGTATTACTAAAGCACTAATTACTGTATTTGCATCTCCACGAACAACTGTACCTGCTTCTATAGTTAGTGTTACTAAACTATCTACAAATACAGTACCTTGTAGTAAATAAACATTATTTTTTGTCCATGTAGTATTAGTCGTAATTACGCCTGTTACATTTACTGTAGGTGCTCCATAAGAAGCGTTCTGTGGATCCCAGTTTGTCCAATTATCTGTCCACATTGCTTCTGGAGCAGGTGCAAATGCACCACGATAATTTGTAGGTACTACTTGTGCCATAGCCATCATACCTGTAACAGCTAATAAAAATGTAAGTGTTAAAATTTTTTTTGTCATTTTGATTTTTTTTTAGATTTAAATTTATATTTAGAGCACAAATGTATTCCAGAAAAATACATAGCTACATTCAATTGCATTATGAAATTGTAACCCTAATATTAATTTAATGTATTTCCAAAAATTCATTGGAAGTGTTATGAATATTGAAGTATAAATATGATCTCGTTGAAAATTGAAATTCATGCAAAAAAGATCTGGTAAACTATACTTGTGAAATTTAGTCCACCAAAATACGTTTAAGCATAAATCAATGGTTGTTGAATCTATTGCATATACATTCCTTAGACCTTAACCCCAAATTCATTTTGCCCGTCTCTCATTTGTCTTGCTTTGGCTATTGAGATCTAGGCAATATTCAGCGTAGATTCTCCAATCTCTATTTTCATTGGCTCTGGAAAGATTTGACTTGGATATTGCAATTCTGATATCAAGATGATACCATTTCGATTGCTGTGACTGAAGTAAGATAGCGAAGTCGCTCAAGCCATCACGTTCACTCATTTGACCAAAAACCATACATAGCAAATAATACTATCTTGATTTATAAAATAGACCAAAGGGCTTTTTAGAAATCTTAGATGGTATTATGCCGATTGAATAATGGATGTTCTATTATTTCACATCGGTATGATGCCAACATGAAAATGATTTTACTTTAAAATTACCGTTATCCCTTTTGTCCCTTTTATTAAATTCATTAAGGCTTAAGAATTCTATTTCTTGAGAGAATACCTATTTGCCAACATGCATAGTCGGCTAATATAACTATGAAACAGTCTATCTGCAAAAGCCGATATTTTTTCAAATTGTTGAAATGAAATATTCGCCGTAAGTGCAACAATAACAAGAGACTCAAGGCAATCGATAGCTCAACGTATGGACTTCAGATGCCACATCTTTAAGTACAGAAAAATAGCGAAATTGATTTAATTAATGATTTCATAATATTAAATAAATCAATTTACCTTATACATAGTTTTATGTTTGCAAGAATTAAATATGTCGTGGCGATAGAATTTTACATTATTTTATTTACTTTATCATTATTAAATATCTTTTTAGCACTTACGTTAAATGCAACTAATCTTGTATTAATTAAAAAGGTTGAAAATAATATTATTAATGTAAAATTAGGACTTAGTGCAACCTTAAGGGGAAATTCTTGCAAACAACATTGTAATGTCAACATGAATAAATTGAATTAACAGTAAATTATTAAATTAGAAATAAACTATCATTTATATTACAATGAAAATCCTAAAACAATTATTTATTTTCTTTTCAATTATCTGTTTTGCAAAATTTAATACATTTGGACAAGCTAATCCTTTCATAAATGTTTTGCCATCCAATTCAGGTGTTGTAACTACAGGTGGTATTATAGATATTATTGTAACTATTGGAAACACTGGACCTATATCAGCAGTTCCGCAAGCAAAGCTTAGACCAATTATTCAAGTACCACCTTCAGTTACCTTTTTGCCTAATGCGCAACAAGTTGGCTTACCAGCAGGATGGACCATATTATCTAACACTGGTTCTCAATTACGACTTTGTAATTCTACAGATCCTATTCCAGTAAGTACAAGTCGCACAATTACACTAAAGGTTCAAGGTGTTACGGTTCAAGGTCCAACAACTTTTTCAGGAAATATAAATTTTGGAAACGGTACTACTTGTGCAGCAGGTATTTCAGTTGCTGGCGATCTTATTACAGATAATTCAGCAACTTCTACGATAGAGGTAGCACCCGGATGCAACTTGGGAGTTACGGCTACAGCAGATACAATACTATGTAATGGTGATTCCACAAATATTACTTGTAATGTTACCAATGCAACTGGTCCTGTCGAGTACAATATTTCTGGAACTACTAATTATCAATCAAGTAATATTTTTATTGCCCCAGCAGGTACATATACCTTAACAGCAAGAGAAGTTAATAATCCTTTATCATGTATTACGAATACACTTATTACGATAACAGAACCCAATGCAGTACCTGCTACTGTTGTAAATATAATAGACCCTACATGCACCGATTCTTTAGGTATTGTTACCATTACTTCGGATACTGTAGGTTTGACTTTTAGTATAGATGGAGGACCTTTTAATAGTTATCCAGCAACAGGGTACCTATTAGGTTCGGGGGCACATTCTATTTTATCAAAGAATGCTAGTAATTGTAGCCCTCTTATAACTAACTTTACGATAAGTGCTCAACCGCCCACACCATTAACACCTACCATAGATTCAACAATACAAGCTACTTGTTCTATATCCACAGGTTCGGTTCAATTATCAAATTTACCAACTGGTCCATGGACCATAAATCCTGGAGCTATAAGCGGTAACACTGCAAGTACGATCATAAATAACCTTGCCGCTGGAAATTATTCTTTTAATGTAACTAATTCTTTTGGTTGTACTTCGTCTAATGCAGCTTTAATAACTATTAATACAGTATTAGGAGCACCTCTTGCACCAACCGTAAATATTACTCAGCCTACTTGTGCGGTTTCTACAGGGAGTTTTATAATTACTGCTCCAGATTCAAATTTATTGTATAGTTTAGATGGAGGTGCATTCAGTGCTTATCCAGTAGGAGGCTATATTGGTATTGTTACTGGTGGTACCCATTCATTTATAGCACAAGCCATAGGTGGTTGTCTTTCTCCATTTACATATATTACAATAGATGCTCAGCCCCTTTCTCCTGCTTTACCTATTTTAAGTATTACCCAACCGAGTTGTACAATAGCTACTGGAGAAATTGTTGTAGTTAGCGATACTACAGCGCTAACATTTAGTTTTAATGGTGGGCCATACAGCAGTTATCCAGTGAATGGCTTTACAGCAAATGCAGGAATTCATACTTTAGCAGTTCAAAATTTGAGTGGCTGTGCGCCAACTGTAATTAATAATATTGTAATTAACCCACAGCCTCAAACTCCTATAATCAATGCTTCTGCAACTCCAATAACTTGTTTTGGAGATTATAGCACTATTACTGTTTCAGCTACTGGTGGTGTTTTACCCTATGAGTTCAGCCTTAATGACACAACTTTTCAACCTTCAAATATGTTTTTAGTTCCTGCGGGCTCTTATACAATTACAATTAAAGATTCTAATGGATGTTCAAATAAAACAGATACTATCTTTTTAACACAACCGCTTCCAATTACAGGAACTGTTGTTGCATCTCCAATTGCCTGTCATGGTGATAGTAGTACGCTTACAATATCAGCAAGTGGTGGGGTGGGTGCTTACGAATATAGTTTAAACAGTGGCCTATATCAAACTTCAAATAGTTTTGTTGTTCCCGCAGGCGATTATACTATAGACATTCGATTAATAAATAATCCCGCTTGTTATGCAGCCGTAAGTCCAAAAATAACTATTATACAACCTGAAAAATTAAAAATAGTTGCGTCTTATGAGGCTATTAAATATTGCGGAGATAGCACTATCATAAAGATTTCTGCTAATGGTGGAAAGCCACCTTACACTGGCTTAGGTGATTTTACAAAAGGACCAGGTGTTTGGACATTCACTGTAGTGGATACGAATGGATGCTCGGTTACTTCTGCTATCACACTTTTGCCTCCTGGCTGTGTAGAATTAAATGTGTATCCTAATCCAGCACAGAATAGTATACGTATAGAGCACTCGGCAGCAATTAACACCGAAGCTTATTTTCAAATTTTTGCAGTTAATGGTGCCAAGCTAATATCTCAAAAGGTGCTAGAAAATAGTTTTTATAGCACTATAAATGTTAGTGGACTTGCAAGTGGCGATTATTTATTAGTTTATAGAAATGGTGACGAAATGAAAGTTGCAAAATTTACTAAGGTCGGTAAGTAACAAAATAGTCTACTAAGCTAAATAAAATATAAAAATTAATTGCAATTAGGTATTAGGTACTCAAATATTAATAATAAATAGTATTAAAACAAATCACAAATATAAAATAAAATAAAAAATGAAATTTTTTAAACAAGTACTCTTTACACTAGCAACAACACTTACCACATTAAATGTTTTTGGACAAGCTAACCCATTTATAAATGTTTTGCCATCCAATTCAGGTATTGTATCTGTAGGCACTACCATCGATATTATAGTTACCATAGGTAATACTGGACCTGTATCAGCAGTTCCACAAGCTAAGCTTAGACCAATTATTCAAGTACCTACTTCAGTTACATTTTTACCAACTGCACAACAAACAGGCTTACCAGCAGGATGGACCATTTTAACAAACACTGGTTCTCAAATACGACTTTGTAATTCTACAGATCCTATTCCAGTTAGTACTAGTCGTACAATTATACTAAAAGTACAAGGTGTTACAGCTACAGCCCCACAAACTTTTTCAGGAAATATAAACTTTGGAAATGGTACTAGTTGTGGCCCTGGCACTTCTGTGGCAGGCGACCTTACTACAGATAATTCTGCTTTGTCAACCATAGAAGTATTAGCTGGTTTTCCACTTCCATTGATTTTAAATAACTTCAATGTAAAGTCTGACAATTGTATAGCAGACCTTAATTGGAGTACTTCTTCTGAAACAAATGTTGAAAAATTTGAAATAGAAAAATCGGAGACTAATAATGCGAAATGGAAAACTATCGGTAGCGTAATAGCTCATGGTAATTCTACTACTAATTCAACATATTACTTTAAAGATGATAATATTTCTATCAACAATAATGTGGTCATGTACCGATTAAAGATGATAGATATAGATGCTTCGTTTATGTATTCACCTGTAGTAAATGCAATCTTAAAATGTGATGAGCAAAATCTATCTGTATTTCCCAATCCTGTGACCAATGGAATACTGAATGTAAGCTTAAATAGTGCTGAAAATGTAGAAGTAAATCTTACTTCTGTAACTGGTCAACAATTAAAGAAAATTACTTTAAAGAATGGAATAAATAATATTGATGTGTCAGAATTAAGCAATGGAGTATATTTCTTAAGCATAAAATTTGTACACGGTATCAACCAAAATGTAAAAGTGAATATTCAAAAATAATACCATTTATATGTATACTAGTTTACTTTAATAAGTTTATTTATATATATTTTAATTGTTTTAAAATATTGTAATACCATTTTGATTACTTGTATAAATGCAAAAAAGAAATAGTATTAAAATTGACATTCACTTCATGTAAAATTTATTTTACTTCCTTAACTAAATACTCACTTCTCACAATTTTTAAAATGATTTCAAAACATTTTCTTATCCTATTCTTCCTATTCATTGGAAGTACCACATTTGCCCAAAAGGGAATGATTACAGGAAAGGCAGTAGATGCCCAGACTGGCCTACCACTAGAGGGAAGTACAATTTTTTTAATTGAAAAGTCTATTGGTACACGTGCAGATCAAAATGGTGTTTTTGTTTTCGGTAAACTTCAAGCAGGAAACTATTCTATAAAATGTAGTTACATGGGATATGTCGAAAAAATTGTTACAGATATCAATTTAGGAGAAAATGAAAATAAAGAAATTAATATTTCATTAAGTAAGAAATCTAATAAAGAGCTTAAAGGTGCTGTGATAGTCGCTCAAAGAGTGAAAGGAGCAGGTGAGACGGTTGCAACTTTATTAGTAGCGCAAAAAAACAGTGCAAGTGTTAGCGATGGTGTTTCAGCTGAATCAATAAAGAAAACACCTGATAAAAGTAGTAGTGATGTAATAAAGCGTGTTACTGGAGCAAGTATCCAAAACGATAAATTTGCTGTAATACGTGGTTTAAATGATAGATACAATGCATCCTTTATTAATGGAGCCCCGTTACCAAGTACAGAAAGTGATAGGAAAGCATTTGCATATGATATTTTTCCATCTGGCATTATAGATAATTTAGTTATTTATAAAACTGCTACTCCAGATAAAACAGCTGAGTTTGGAGGAGGAATTATTGAAATTTCTACAAAATCTACTTCATCTAAACCAATCACTGTTATTTCAATAAGCCAGGGTTACAACAATTTGATAACTGGGAAAAAACGCTTTGTTTCTGAAATGAAAGGTAGTACCGATTGGTTGGGCTTAGATGATGGTACACGGGCGTTACCAAGTGGCATACCATCCGATAAACAAGGTTTTATAGATGCATCAACAGCAGATAAACTTGGATATGCAAAATTATTTGGGAAGTACAAGTGGGGAATAAAAGAAGTGGATACTAAACCGAACATAAGTTTACAAATAGTGAAAAGTCTTAACATAAATAGAAAAGAAAAACAATTTATCTCATCGCTCTTTTCAGTTACGTATAATAAAAGCAATTCATTTGTATCTGGAGAACGTAATTCCTTCAATGGTAATGGTGGTAACATTAACGACCCAGATTATGTTCCTATACAAGAGAGAAAATTCATTGATTCTTTGTATAATGAAGAGGTAATTTGTTCGACATTGGGCAATGTTGGTATTAAGATAAACAATAGAAATAATATAAGTTGGAAAAATAACCTGAGCGTAAATACGGATAATACATTAGTGAAGCGAGATGGGTATACTGAATATACTTTGGACTCAACTAATAAAATAAAACAAATATTTCGAAATTTTGTTTCAGATAAAATTTTCAACAGCCAGCTATTAGGTGAACATCAAATTGGTAAATTTAAAACAAAATTAAATTGGTTACTCGCATATAGCAAAGTGGATAGAAGAACACCATTTCAAGCAATTTCCACTAGTAATCAGTTAACTTCTGACGTTCCAGGAAGCCATGGCAATATGGTATCTGCTAGTTCTCAAGAAAATCTAAGAAGTGCAAAATTAGATATTTCGCAACCGTATACACTTTTTAAAGGCAGCCAAAATATGTTTAAGATGGGATTCGGATACCTAGATAGAGAAAGAAATTATACGAATAGAGTATTAGGTTTTGCACAAGCTATAACCAACAATCCTTATGATGTAGATTATTCAATACTAAATTTACCTTATGATCAGATTTTTTTGACGCAAAACTTGGGTTTGCTTTCTAATGGTAAGGCATCTATATTAGTTAATGATGCTACAGTTCCTAATTCTGCCTATGATGCATCTTCTTCAACTTTGCATGCCTATTTAATGAATGATCAACGTTTCAAAAAATTTAGATTGATTTATGGTGTAAGAATGGAAAGTTTTAGTCAAAAATTAGTTGCTGCTCAACGTGGGTTAGGTGCAATAAATATTAAATACACAAAGGTAGATTATTGCCCTTCAGCTAATTTAGTTTATTCATTAACTGAAAAAACCAATGTACGCTTGTCATACAGCAAAACTTTAAATAGACCAGAATACAGAGAATTAGCAAATTTTGGTTTCCCAGATTATCTTTCAGGTTTTTTTGTTGGCGGTGATTCAACCTTAAAAAGGGCAAGTATAAATAATTTTGATGTTAGATATGAAATTTTCCCAGGAAGGGCACAGTTGCTTTCTGTATCTGCTTTTCATAAAGCAATTACAAACCCAATTGAGTTTTCTACTTCATCATTTTATGCAAGTGAGGCACGTTATGTGCAAAGTAAGTCTGCAACCATTTCTGGGGCAGAAGTTGAATTTAGAGTTCTTTTATCCACTCTTTTTGCTAGAAAAAATGAAAAGTCGTTGCTTAATAATTTTACTTTGTCAGGTAATGGCACGATTACAAAATCGTCGGTAGTTGTCGGTAGCGCATCAGATTCTATTAGTTCGCGTCCTTTACAAGGTCAGTCGCCTTACATCCTAAATTTTGCACTAAGTTATGTAGGTGATAGTTCTGGTATATCATCTACCTTGTCACTAAATAGAATTGGCAGAAGGCTTGCTATTGCAGGCAGTAATATATTGCCTGAGTTTTTTGATAAAGAAAGAACGGTAATTGATTTTCAAATAGCTAAAACTTTCTTAGATGATAAACTAGAATTAAAATTTAATGCCAGAGATTTATTAGCGCAAGATATAATAACCTATCTCGATTTTGATAAAAGCAGAACCTTAACTGAAAAAGATAAAATCTTTACTAAAAATAAAGCGCCTAGAGTATTTATATTTAGTGCAAGTTTTAAATTTTAATTAGTGAATGCCTTAATGAAGATGCTATAACATCCACAAGCATACCATCAATAACTAATGAAAAATCGAATAAAATAAAGTTTAATAGTTTTTAAAATGTAAGTTTAGTGTTGGTTATACTTTTATAGACTGGTTTGATTTTTTTTCGATTGTAAATAATCTTCTCTGATTTTTAAAAGGTCAATTTTAGCACAATCTGTTAGAAGAGATTTCAATATTTCTAATGGCAATTCTTCAGAAGAAGTAAAATTGATGTACCCTTTTTGAAAGCTTACTTTCGGTAATAAGGCCTTGTATTTTGCATGCAAAGTAGGTGCGCAATAAATAGGCATTAAGTGCAGGGACATATATTTTTTTACACTGGAAAGACCATATTTGAAAGTGCCGGGTGCATGGTAAAATATCATTTTCTTTCCCATCATTTTTCCAATAATGGCGCTTACGCTTTTATCTTTTTCTTTGATTAAAGAATGAATGAGAGACAAAATATTTTGTCGTTCCATTTCTTGATTCGCGATGAATTGTTCTATAGTCATTTTGTATATTGCAATAAATTAAATAGTTCTACTAGTAATATTTCTAAACTCAGTTACAGTATAGGATTCAATGAATTTCCCCTTTGGAATTTGGGATTTTCTCCTTTGGAATTTTATCCCCTTACAATTCTCAACTTAGCATAATTCAGCATAATCTTTTTTTCTCCCATCGTTCCAAAATCTATGGTGGCAATTTTGTTTGCAATCGCTCCTTCTAATGAAGTGACATTGCCGAAACCAAATCGTTGGTGTTCAACTTGCATGCCTACTTCTAAACCAGATGTGTCATCTTCTTTAAAGTTAGCACTGGCAACATGCGTTGTAGAAGCAGAAGAAAATACTTTTTTCTGTTGTATGGTTTTGTCTGCCGATGATGGACTAGCTGGCTTGGAAGGACCCGCAAATGGATTTTGCTTTTTGGGTTTGCTCGACAAATTAGCGTCCACTAATTGAGTCGGTAATTCATCAATAAAACGGCTTGGTTCATTTTGAATTAAGCTTCCGAAACGGTAACGATTACTCGCAAAACTTATCCAAACTTTTTCCTTCGCTCTGGTAATCGCCACGTAAAATAATCTTCGTTCTTCTTCCAAATCTTCACGGTCGTACATGCTCATACTACTCGGGAAAATATTTTCTTCTAGCCCAACAACAAATACGCAAGGAAACTCTAATCCTTTAGACGCATGTATCGTCATCAGTTTCACCGTATCGCCATCTTCTTCATTTTCGTTGGCATCTGTGAGTAAAGTAATCTGTTGCAAATACGCACCCAGACTGCGTTCTACGACTTCGCCATCTTCTGTTGGGGTTTCTGTATATTCTTTAATGGAATTCTGTAACTCTTGTAAATTTTCATATCTAGCTAATCCCTCTACCGTTTTGTCTGCATGTAAATCTTTTACAATGCCACTAACTTTTCCAATTTCAAAGGCAATTTCATACGCATTTTTCTTTTCGAGCATGCCTTGCACATTCCGAATCATTAACACAAAATCTTGAATCGCTGTTAGCGTTGCTCCTTTAAATCCAATGCTCTGTGCTTCTAATAAAATTTCCCAAAAAGTTTTGTTTTGTGTCTGTGCTTCAAAGGATATTTTATTGATAGTGGTAGTGCCAATTCCACGCGCCGGATAATTGATAATCCTTCGTAGACTTTCTTCATCTTGCGTATTCACTAAAATTCGTAAATAAGCCACATAGTCTTTAACTTCCTTGCGTTGATAAAAAGAGAGCCCGCCAAATATTTTATAGTTGATATTCAGTCTACGCAATGATTCCTCAAAAGCCCGACTCTGTGCATTGGTACGGTATAAAATGGCAAAGTCCTTATTCTTATAATGGTTACGTAATTTATGCTCAATGATGGCATCGGCTACAAATTTACCTTCATCATTATCCGTGAATGTGCCAACCAATTTTATTTTTTCTCCTGCTGCTTTATCGGTCCAGAGTTCTTTTTTAATTTGATTTTTATTGTTGGTGATGACTTGATTTGCTGCGTCTAATATGGTTTTGGAGCTGCGATAATTTTGTTCCAGTTTAATTATTTTCACATCATCATAATCTTTCTGAAATTGAAAAATATTTTCCATACTCGCCCCTCGAAAGGAGTAAATACTTTGTGCATCATCACCCACTACACAAATGTTTTCATGCACTGCCCCTAGCAATTTTATGATATGATACTGCGCTAAATTCGTATCCTGATACTCATCTATCATCACATAGCGAAACTTATGTTGATACTTCGCCAATACCTCTGGAAAATTCGTCAAGAGGATATACATATTCACCAATAAATCATCAAAATCCATGGCTCCATTTTTGAAACAACGTTTACTATATGCTTCAAATAATTGACCTATTAAAGGACGATTACTTCTTGCATCTTCTTGTTGCGCAGCATGATCTGCTTGATATTCTTTATACGTATACAAATTATTTTTGGATGCAGAAATGCGATTAAAGACGTAGGCAACCTTATATATTTTCTCGTCTAAATTCTGTTCTTTAATAATATTTTTTAAAACACTTTTAGCATCATCGGTGTCATAAATGGTGAAATTATTTGGATAGCCCAAACGTTCGGCTTCTACTCTTAATATTCTAGAAAAGACAGAGTGGAAAGTACCGATATATAAATTTCTAGCTTCTGAGTTGCCGAGCATATGTTCAATACGCTCTTTCATTTCCTTGGCTGCTTTGTTGGTAAAGGTTAGCGCCAATATTCTAAAGGAATCAACGCCATTATTTATTAAATGTCCGATACGTGTGGTTAGTACTTTTGTTTTGCCAGAACCAGCTCCAGCAACTATCATCAATGCCCCTTCAGTATAAAGCACGGCTTCTCTTTGTTGCTCATTCAATGGCAATAAATAATCTTGCATAGGTTACAAATATAGGTTGAGATTTACTTGTGTCTGTTGAACTTTATGCAATTAATATACACATTGTTTGTGCTCGTAACGCTTTGTACAAATCAGTGGTAAAATTCAATTTATGGTGAGTATTATTTGGGCGGCAGGCACGCTATCCGTTTCAATCTTTTTGCTTGCTTCGCAGTAAAAAGGATTTCCACTACTATCGTGGCCGCAATGCAACCACACCTAAATACTTTTCCTTTCCTTACATTTTTAGTTTAGCCAAAACAGTTTAGTATTGTATTTCTTTATTCGTAATATTGTCTTCATAATCATGGATTCAAAAGGCATACAAATTAATAAATACATCAGCTCGTCTGGATATTGTTCAAGAAGGGAAGCGGATAAACTAATAGAGCAGGGTAGGGTGATGATTAACGAGAATGTGGCCTTGCTGACCAACAAAGTAATGGCTGGCGATATTGTT
Organism: Chitinophaga pinensis; assembly: GCA_945878115.1. Taxonomy (GTDB): domain Bacteria; phylum Bacteroidota; class Bacteroidia; order Chitinophagales; family Chitinophagaceae; genus OLB11. The sequence goes on from CAMDVD010000002.1 coordinate 82,640, forward strand.
ACGGTGGATGATGAAAAGTTAAAAAAGAAAAAAACACAATCGATTTATATTGCCTTTAATAAACCAGTTGGAATCACTACGACTACCGATTTAAAAGATAAAACTAACGTCATTTCTTTTATCAATCATCCGCAACGGATTTTTCCAATAGGTAGATTGGATAAGGATTCTGAAGGCCTTTTACTATTGACCAATGATGGTGATATCGTGAATAAAATTTTGCGTGAAGGCAATAACCATGATAAAGAATATCTAGTAACAGTACATAAATCCATTACACCAGAATTTATATCCATGATGGCGAATGGGGTACCGATTTTAGGAACTAAAACCAAAAAGTGTAAAGTGAAACAAGAGGGTAGTAAAAGGTTTAGAATTACACTCACTCAAGGTTTGAATAGGCAAATTCGTCGTATGTGTGAATACCTAGGTTATGATGTACAATCCCTTTTGCGAGTTCGAATTATGAATATTAAATTGGATAAAATTCAAACTGGAAAATGGAGATATTTATCTGCACCTGAAATTGAACAATTGGAATTACTCTTGCAAAATTCTACATCTTAGAAAGTCCCAAAATAATAAATCCCAAATTCCAAAAGGCAACTACGAAATTCCTAAATCCCAATCAGGAGCCGCTGAATTCCCACTGGCTTTAGATTGTAGCTTAGACCAAATCCCCAAATACAATATTTAAGTCAATGATTATTAACCGACTTTAGCTGCTGAATTCCCACTGGCTTTAGCCAGTGGATTCATCTACAAAGCCCAAATCTTCAAATTATTCCTAATTCTTGCTCAACTTAATTTTTTGCACATTGCTTTTACCTCTTACTTCTAAGAAATAAATACCACTTACAAGATTGGTAATATTTAATGCCACTTTTGTAGTACCACTAGAAACTGCAACTCGGCTTTCTTTTATTTTTTGTCCTGCAACACTATAAATGGTATAGGTCAACATTTCATCTTTGTTCGAATTAATTTCTAATACATAATTACCATCAGATGGGTTAGGATAAACGTTTACACCATTATTATTTTCAAATGTTCCGAATCCAAGTGGTGTCAAATTCTTCATGATGATATTGACATTATCTACATACACATTATTACCATGTAAATTTATACCTCTAAAACGTAGGAATATTTTTTTACCGATATAACTCGTTAAATCAATATGCTCATTACGCCATTGGTTCATTTGTGTTGGTGAATAGATGGTATTCATCATACCTACAGTTGCTAAGTTTGCTCCCCATTTAGCATAAGAAGTGGTATCAAAAGTTGCTGCACAATCTTCAGAAACCAATACCCTTAAAGTGTCATTTTCTACAGGACCGTAAGCATGAGCAACATCAAATGTGGCAATTACAGAATCTGTAGTAACGGCAGTTAAATCAATTTCTGGAGTTTCTAAATCATCCACCTGTTGCAGGTTTGTATAATTGTAATTATCCATATAAGCAGCATGGGTATTGCCACCATAAGCACCAGCGAAACAAAGTGTTTTTTGCCATTTAACATTTGTATCGGCGTCTATAATTCTCCAACCAGCAGGCGGGAATACATTGCCTTCAAATTCTTCAACAACAGGTGGGAGCACTGTTGTAGGGGATACAACGGTAATGGATTGGATAGAAGTGTCATTAGAATAATTGACGTCTTTCCAAGGTCTAACCCAAGTGGTAATAGTATAATTTCCTGCAACACTAAAATCAGCTGTGGTAGCGAATGTAAAGATGGCAGTATCACCAAGCACTATAGGTCCGGGTACTATTTCATTGACTACAGGTTGTGCATTTATTTGATAAGAAATTGGGAAATTGCTTAAGGTTTCTAAACCAAGATTTTTTATTTTGACACTAATACTTGCTGTTGCACTTGAAGCACACGAATACGTATTATTTTCTTGCGGTAAAATAGTTTCAATATTATAGGCATCATCATTGCAATTTATATCACCAGGTAATTTTACATAAGCCAAAGTTCTTCTTCCTACAGCGCCATTGGTTGAATTAGTAGCCGCAACAGCAAAATAGAATGTATCCGTCATATTTACGCCTGTATTGATATAGGCATAATTAGTTGGAACGCTCATAATCTCATCCATGTATTTATTGCCCAACATATAGACTTTATAACCATCTGCACCAGCAACGGTATCCCAAGTGATGTAAAATTGATTATTACATGCAGTATCGATATGTACATTTTGTGGAATATCCATTATAGAAAATAAAGTATCACTTACATCTCTTAACCCATTTCTTGAGATACGGATCAACATTTGACCTGTATTCAAACCTGCTGGAGGAGTCCAATCATAAAAGCGTTTGTCGGCTGCTATATTGAGTGCAATGGTAGTATAAGTTGCACCGCCATTACTAGAATATCGAAGATTGAATTTACCCAAGTTATTGTTGTAAGCATCCCATCGAATTCTTTCCGTAACACCAGCTGCAAAATGCTCACCTCCATTTGGATAGGTCAAGTGAAGACTATCCGACATATATTCATATACCACAGCAAATTTTTGAAATCCAGAAGGAATATCTGTTCCAGTTACATAAACGGTATGTAATCCAGTTTGCGTAGAATCTAAAGTTACTTGTTCCACATTATTGATGGAATCAATACCTTGAACTGCAGGTGTATTCAAAGCCACTGCATTTGCTGAATTGTCTAAAACCCAAGGGAAATAAGGTGTTCCATCCACATCTTCCAAACGCATGTCTAAATTATTGACTAACTGAATAGAGTTGCCTGGCGTTCCTTGAACATCGGGCCAATAAAGCATTGCTTTGATATGGGTCATGTTTGCAGGAACAATAAAATTGAAAGCTTTCACATCACCATTTTGAACTGAATCTACAAAATATTGCACGTTTAAAATCGCATCACTGGCTTTTCTAGCATTTACGCGACCGTAGCCATAAGTAAAGTCTGGACCAGGATTTCCTAAGTCGTCGGCAGTATTCATTAGGATGGCCTTAGTTAAAAAACTAACTGGATTAGTTCCGCCATTATTCTCTTTATATTCTTGCATCAGACTGGCAATAGTACCAGCAACACCTGGGCAAGACATGGAAGTTCCGGTTAAATTTGTGTAGGTATTGTCTGGTTGCGTTGAGTATACATTTGTTCCAGTTGCAACTACTTCAGGTTTAATACGACCATCTGCAGTAGGCCCTCTACTTGAAGAAGGAGCGATAACATCATCATTGTCTACGTTGCCAACTGTGATAACATTTTTCCCAGCTTTATATCCACCTGTAATCGTGAAAAATCCTGACCCAATACCACATGAAGTAGATTGCCCGCTATTACCAGCAGAGTGCACACTAGACAAATATCTTTTTGAATTTATTAATTGATCTATACTTTGTGCATCACTAGTATAGCCATCATTGCAACCCTGTCCTAAGGAGTTAGAAAGTATTCGTATACCATAAATATTATAATCTGTATTAGCACTTGTGATGTTACCGTAATAAGAATATACATGTAAATCTGCACCACGTCCATTGCCTGAAGTGACTGGGTTAAAATTGCCTCCACCAGCAACAATTCCACAAACATGATCTGCATGTGAACCACCATTATTCAAATTAGTAGGGTGGTGTGTTAATCTGTTTTTGAAATCTATATGCGGTCCAATAAATCCGTCATCCCCTACAGCTACATTAATGCCTGTTCCGTCGTAATGTAAGCCTGTAGCGAATTCTGCATCAACCATATTTATTCGGTGATTCGTTCTTTCAGTTAAATTTTCTACAACAGTCGGTGACGCAATTGCTTGAATATATTTTACCCAAGGCAATGATGCAGCGGTTTGAATTTGCGTCTCAGTCATTTGTATTACTGCATAAAAATCATTCTCCCATTTGATAAAGTTCAAATTGTTTTTAGCGCAAAGTGCTGGAATGCTTTGTTTATCAATGTTGTGATGGATTTCAACTTGCAATTCTAATTGACCATTCTCCTTTAAGATGTGAGAAGGAAATGGTCTGTCATTTAATTCAGGATGTATTTTATAGGTGCCTTCGTAAGGAATAATGCTACGTACATGGTATTTTGCCAATTTACTTGCATCAATATTAGATGGTACGGAGGCTATAAAAGCCCAACGTGGGATATAATCAAAAAACTGAATACCAAGTTCTGATGTTAAACCTTTACGGTCTGCTTGTGAAGCTGAATTTGAAAATTGAATAATACAATATATATTATTTTGAAATTGAGCGTTAGTCCAATTGGAGATGGTTTTTATTTCACTTCCGTTTTCTATTGGTGTGAATTCACCGGATAATAAATGTAGTTTTTGCGCTTGTACATTCAGTTGAATAGCAAGCATTGCGAAAAATAGAACTTTTTTCATTCAAGAATATTTAATATTTAAGGTTTAAAAATAATGTGAAATTTTGAGAATATCAATAATATATTTTTTATTTATATAGTTCCTTATACAATATTGTGGAAAAGCGTATGAATGTTAAACTCTAAGAGCTATAATATTTGCTTATTTACTAAAAAAAACGCCTATGAAAGATCCATAAGCGTTTCTGAATTTTTGATATAAAATGATTTTATTTATAAACCGTAGTAGTATGCACCACGCTCGTTGATGGAATTTCTTTGTCCATCATTTGCATTTTGCTATCTGTACGTGTGGTATCTGTTTTAGATAAAACCAGACCAGTTGTTTTATCGACAGTTAAAGTGGCTTCACTTAGATTGTTCATGGTAGTTGTGAATTGCATGCCACCTTGTCCTTCACCAACTTTAGTTCCTTTTACTTGTTGTTTCGCAGATAAATGAACAACATTTCCTTCAATGCTTTCTATAGTGTATTCAATAATATTTTTGATACCATCTTTTTCTTTGGTGATTCTCCATTTTTCGCCTACTTTTTTATCAGACGGGATGATTAAAAATGCTGTTTCTAAATTCGCTGTTTCATTACTTCCAAACATCATGCCCATGCCTCGTCCACCTTTTTTCTTATCTTTTTTTTCTGATTCTGGTTTTTCAATAAGCGCACCAGTCAAGTCAATTTGGATGGTATCGCTTTTGTTTATTTTTTCATTCAATGGACCAGCCAACATGCCCGATTGCTTTTCCTTGTTTTCACTATCGTATTCTTGTTTTTGTCCAAAGCCATCAAAATTCAATTTCATTTTTGTCAATGTACTTAATAAGGTATAACCATTTTCAGATACCGCAATTATTTTGAATGTTTGCACTGAAACCGCATCTGTTTTCATTTCCATGGGTTGATCTTGCATGGTTTGTGTTGCAGTCATATTCATTGATACTTCTGCTGTAATGAGTTGCCCTTGTTTCATGACTACTTTGCTTGTGTATTGTGCCTGCAAAGAATTGATTAATCCCAATGAAATTGTACTGAGTAAAATTATTTTTTTCATGTTCATGTATTGATTTTATTATTTATTTATTTATTTATTTATAAATTGACGTACCACAAAATTACGTTCATAAATTCTCCCCATTGCGATACACTCTCTTTTATTTTTTTATTTAATTGTGCATAGTCTTTTTTGTCCCCTTTGCTAGGCATCACAAGTTCCTTTTCTGTAGGTAAATAATTATCTACTTTAGTAGCGAAATAAGTCAAATTTAAGCGAGGTATAACTACGCCTAAAATCATGCCTGGTAATCCACTAAATCCTTCTGGTCCACCTTCTGCTAATATAGCATCAGAGTAGAATGCAATAACATAAATTGAATCCATTATAATGGTTTCTGCACGACGACAATTGAATCCAGCAATTGTTCTAAATTCTTCTTTAATTTTCCAACTGTAATTTTTAAATGTATCGTTTACTAAATAGGTTTTTTCAAATATTTTCTTTTCTGCAATGCATTTATTGTTTGCATAATCATTGTATACAATATTACGATCTGCAGGCATATTCATCATCATCATTTTGCTTTCTGTAATGCCGTCTGGTGCTGGTTTGTATACGCTTGATTGATCGGTAAAGAAGAGTTCGAATTGGTCCGTTTTGTATTTGGGATTTTGCTTTTTTGCCATCTCAATCCACTCGTTATTTCCATTACTTCCTTTTGCTCTTTCGTCTAATTGTTTATGTACATTTTGTTTTCTTTCAAAATGAATTTTGCCTTTGAATGTAATTGGTTTTACTTCTTCTTTGGATGCTGTTTGTGCAAACGAAGTGATACCCACCAAAGTAGTTATGAATAGTAGAATAATTATTTTTTTCATTTGTTATTTTTTGTTTTTGATTGAATCTATTTTTTACATTCGACCTCTCATTCCTCCTCCTCTGCGCATTCCTCCTTTCATTCTAGGCCCAGTGCCTTTTTTATCAGGGCCTGCCATAGGACCAGAATTGAAATTCCAAACGGCGGACAACATCCAATATCTTCCTAGCGTTTTAAAATTGCGTTCTTTATTGAAATTGTCTGAAGTCGTACGTTCGTATCCTTTGTTTTGATTTAAAATATCATTCATGCTTAATTTCCATTCTAATGTTTTGCTCGGTAGCATTTTATAGCCTAAGTAAGCATTCCATAAAAAACGATGAAAGCTAGAATTGTAAGGTGCTACAGGCGGTGCATATTGGAAATCAGCATCAGTACCTACTTCTATATTTTTTGGAAAATAGTACGTAACGGATGTAGAAGGATTGTAAGAGATATAGCTAATATTTCTTGCATTGGAGAAAGTACTTTTTGATGTGTTATAAATGCTTCCTAAATCTATACTGAAAGAAATTTTATCTTCTTTGTTGTAGGCAATACCCGGAGAGAAAGTTATCGCATAACTATTGGTCACACCATCCTTATTGTTGATGATATTTGGTGTGTGGTTCAAATTGCCATTAAGGGCTATTTTTGGTTCCCATGAGGAATTATGAATTTTAGTATTTAAGCCAGAATAGAAATAAGAATTGTATGCACCATTCAAATTGACATATTGATTAATTGTTCTTCCTAGATTGTCGAATGTTCTGTTCAATGATATGTTATTGAATAGATTCGTGAAGGACAATCCAGCATACAAACTTCTACTCGTGAGTACTTTATAATTGAAATAATTAATATTGAAATTTTGGGTATAACCTACTTTCAAATTTGGATTCCCAATATACAATTCTAAAGGATTTGAATTGTCTTGAATAGGTTGCATTTGCTTCACAGAAGGTTGTTTAGTAGAGCCTGTATACGTAAATGTAAAACGGTTAAATTGATCAAATTTATAATTGAATCTCAAGGTTGGAAATAAATTGATACGATTATAATTATAATTAATATTGCGTACTAAATCTTCTTGGGTAAATGTGGAATATCTAGCTTTTGTACCCATGGCTACATTGTATTTTTTAGCGGTATATTTTATTTCGCTACCGACTGTTTGGCTAAACACATGCGATGAAAATTCGCTACTTAAGGAGTCAATTTGTAAACGATAATTAGCATCATTGCTTGGTTTCACCAATGCAGCCTTTTGTGATTCGCTATTGTCCGATGAAATGCCATAAGATAATTTCAATAACCATTTTTTAGAGAGAGGTTCTGTGTAAGCTATGTCAGAACTTATCGTATTCGTAATTTGGTTTTGGTCCTTCTTTTGATCTAGAATTTCCAAGATTGGATTGCTGGTATTTTCATATGAATTATTCCCTTCTAAATAACCGGTTGCATGGTTATTATTGTAAACAAAATTGTTGCTTAACGAAAGTGTCCTACCAATTTTTTTATATTTTTTATTGAAGGTCATTTGATTACTAACCCTTATCGTTTTTGATTCAGATGAATTATTTCGTTTACTACTATTAATTGGCAAATCACTGTAGGTAATATTTTTCGTACTGTTATTATTTTCATCTGTATTAAATCCGATACGACTATTTAGATTATAAATTAAAGTAAGAGAGCTGTCCAATTGACATTCGAATCTTGAAGTAATTCTATGTGTGTTCATGCTGCTAAAAGTGGTTGACGTGTCTTCTGTTAAATAAGATCTGCCAGGTAATAAATTTTCTGTGCTGGAGCGCTCGCTCTTGGTTTTATTAATTCGACCAAAAGAATAATTGGTGTTTAAGGAATACTTTCCTTCATTCCATTTATTAGCAAAATGTGCACCGCCAGTCCAGGCTTTGGTAATACCTTCAGGAATACTATTACCGCCCCAGCTCATAGCATTATCATCGTCATCAGACATATTCCACATAAATCCACCGTCTTCATCCATTTGCATACCAGCATTGTCGCCGGCATATTTATTTTTATCTTGCCAGCCTAATCCTGTTTTACCATTGCTACTCATGATGCCGTACAAGCTCATTTGTCTTTTATTTTTGAAGGAGTTTATCATGGCTTGGTTTTGCCATCTATCCTCCCATCCACCGCCTAATTCAATTTTTCCAAATTCGCCACGATTCATATTTTTCTTCAATTTTAAATTGATGGTTTTTTCTTCTTGGCCATCATCAAAACCTGTAAACTGCGCTTGGTCACTTTTCTTATCAAACACTTGTACTTTTTCTACAACTTTTGATTGGATATTTTGTGTTGCTACTGTAGGATCATCGCCAAAAAATTCTTCTCCATCGACTAACACTTTTTGCACCTTCTCACCCATTGCAGTTATTTCACCTTTTTTGTTCACTTGAATACCTGGTAATACTTTCAATAAGTCCTCTACCACAGCACCTTGTCTTACATGAAAACTATCTGCCAAATACTCCAATGTATCTCCTTTGATCTTGATATTGCTAGAATTTTTTATGACGACTTCACGCAATAATTGCCCACGTTGAAACAAATTATAAGAGCCAATATTTTTGATGCCATCACCTTCTTTGAGTTCAATATCATCCACGAAATCTACGAATGAAGCATGTGCAATCAATAAAATATATTTACCTGCTTTGCAATTGGTAAAAGTAAATTTTCCTTGTTGACTGCTTCTTGTATGTGCCACCAAAATAGAATCGGATTGACGAATCATTGAAATGCTAGCGTATGGAATTGATTTTACATTGATAGAATCTTGTACTGTGCCTGTACAACCAAGAGTTTGTGCTTGTGTTTGCAATGCGATAATTAAAAGTAAAATGCAGAGAGTAAGTTGTTTAGGCATATATTTTTTTTGATTGCCAAATGTAAATAGAAAAGGTTTATTTCATTCAGTTATATAGCTCGAATGAATAGAATTCGGTTTAAATGGTTAATTGGTAGGATATAAGGAGGGGAATTAGTACCTACATAAGCATACCATGGGGCGCAAAAAAAAATATGCCCAACAAATAAATGGTATAATTGAATATTTATCGACCAACCACATTGCTATCTATATTTTACATTAAAAAAGATTTACTACTTGACTTATGGATAAATGAAATAGAGTAATGAAATCCAATCGATAGGGAATTTATAATATCTCACGAAAAAACCAATTTCAAATATTGCATCTTCCAATTACCTTTGCCAGAAATAAATAAAATAATGATTTTATCGGATAAGCGTATTTTAGAAGAAATAGAAAAGGGAACCATTAAAATAGAGCCTTACAATCGGGAGTGTTTGGGTAGTAATTCTTACGATGTGCATTTAGGCGGAGAATTGGCAATGTATAATGCAGCGGAATTAGATGCAAAAAAACACAACACCATTTCACACTTCCCTATTCCTGAAGAAGGTTATCTCTTGTTGCCAGGTGAATTTTATTTAGGCGTTACAGAAGAATATACAGAAACACATGAGCATGTTCCTTTTTTAGAAGGAAAATCAAGTACAGGTCGCTTGGGTATTGATATACACGCCACCGCAGGGAAAGGCGATGTTGGTTTTTGTGGAAATTGGACTTTAGAAATTTCTGTAAAATTGCCAGTACGCGTTTATGCGGGCATGCCTATCGGACAATTAATTTATTTTCCAGTCGATGGAGAAATTGAAGTGAAATACAATAACAAAGCTGGCGCTAAATACAGTGGTCAAGTGAATAGACCAGTGGAGAGTATGATGTGGAAGAATGCATTTTAAATGAAGTAAAACTAAGCATCTATCGAAACGATTGATCTTTAGATTCGACTGTATTGCGGCAACGATAGAACGGAAAGCCCGGATTCCGCTGCTTTGAGCGGAAACGGACTTGGAGTGATAGCGTGTATGCCGCCCAAATAATACTAGTAGCATTTATATTTTTGTCAAAAAATTCGCCACGGTAGAACTCTTACCATAAATTTAGTTTAGCCTTTTAATTAAAGCAAATACTAATTAGGTGGAACGCAAATCCTGCCTTATTTTTGTACGCATCTTATTCATTTCAACATGAAAAAATCAAATATTCTTGCTATCGTTCTCATAGCTGGCGCATTGGCTGGCATTATGAGTATGATTGGCGATTTTAGTAGCTATGAAACCTTTGCTACCGCGGAACAAAAACCCGGCAAAGAATTTCAAATAATAGGAAAGCTGGATACCATCACTGCTAAGATGGAATACCATCCGATGAAGAATGCCAATGAATTTATTTTTTATGCAAAAGACGAAGCAGGTGTGAGTCGAAAAATAATTTTTAATGGCACTAAACCGCAAGATTTTGAACGGAGTGAAAAGCTGACCATGACAGGCTGTATGCAAGATGGACATTTTAAATGTAATCGGATATTGATGAAATGCCCATCGAAATACAAACCAGATCAAGAAGCAATCGGAAAATCAAGTTAATCATTTTGATTCATTGACTTTTCAGCATTTAACCCAGAAAATAATTTTACTTGACTACAACTTTTTTGAATGAACATCTTATACCAGGGAAGCTTGGTCAGCTTTTTGTCATCCTCTCTTTTGTTGCTGCATTAGTTGCTAGTTTATCCTACTTCATTGCAGCACAATCTAAATTACTCGCGAATGAAATAAGCTGGAAACAATTGGCACGTAACGCTTTCCGAATTCATGCCTTTAGCGTCTTCGGCATTTTTGCTGTGTTATTTTATATTATTTTCAATCATTATTTTGAATATTATTATGCTTGGACGCACTCCAGTAAAGCCTTACCTTTCAAATATCTATTGTCTTGTTTTTGGGAAGGGCAAGAAGGAAGTTTTCTTTTATGGACCATCTGGCATTGTGTTCTAGGATTTTTTGTGATTCGTAAAAGGGATAAATGGGAGGCACCTGTGATGACTGTGGTGAGCTTGGTGCAAACTCTTTTAGCCACTATGTTATTGGGACTTTATTTTTGGGAATACAAAATCGGCACCACTCCATTTATGTTGTTGCGCGATCAAATGGCATCCGCTCCAATTTTTGCACAGCCCAATTATTTAAGTTTGATTCAAGATGGTAATGGCTTGAATCCTTTATTGCAAAACTATTGGATGGTGATACATCCTCCCATTTTATTCATGGGATTTGCTTCAACCTTAATGCCATTTGCATATACATTAGCAGCACTTTGGAAAAGAGATTATGAAGAGTTAACACGCCCATTACTGCGCTGGTCATTGTTCTGTGGTATGATATTAGGCACAGGCATCATGATGGGCGGCATGTGGGCTTATGAAAGTTTGAACTTTGGTGGTTATTGGGCTTGGGATCCTGTAGAAAATGCATCCTTAGTTCCTTGGATAGTTATGATAGCTGGGCTTCATACGGTTATGATTTATAAATCAACGGGGTATTCATTGCGATCCACATTTGTCTTTTTTATCCTTTCTTTTTTATTGGTTTTATATTCTACATTTCTCACACGAACAGGCATATTAGGCGATACATCTGTACATGCATTTACAGGTGAAGGCAATTCTTTGTTTTATCATTTGCTCGTGATGCTTGGCTTGTTTTTAGTACTAGGATTCTTTTTATTTTTTAAAAATATCAAATCTGTTCCAGATCGTGTGGGAGAAGAAGAAGCCTTGAGTTCGCGTGAATTTTGGATGTTTATAGGGGCATTAATTTTGATGATTTCTGTAGTGCAAATTACCTACACGACTTCCATGCCTGTATGGAATAAAATGTTCGGCACCAAATTAGCCATCACCAATCCTGTCGCGCATTACAATAAAATTCAACTTTGGATTACCTTATTGGTTCTAATTGGAACTGCTTCTATTTATTATTTTAAATTCAAGACTTCCAACATGCAGGAAGTTGGACTGAAATTATTACCGCCATTTTGTTTAGCAATGGTAGTGACTGCAATTGTATCTTATGGACAAGAATTAAAATTAGCCGCAATAGTATTATTGTTTTTTGCAGCATCCTTTACCATAATGGCAAATCTATTTTACTTGATTCGTGTCATCAAAGGAAAATGGATCAAATGGGGTGGAAGTATTGCCCATATTGGCTTTGGCTTAATGATAGCAGGTATTGTTCTTTCTTCTTACAATAAAAAAGTAATTTCAGTAAATAGGCTTGGTGTCGATTTTGAAATGGGTAAAAAAACGGAAGCCGAAAATAAAAAAGAGAGCAGAGAGAATTTATTATTGTTCCGTAATGTGCCCGTTCGAATGGAAGGATTTTCATTGACTTACATTGGCGACACAGTAGATGGACCGAATCATTTTTATAGTGTAAAATACCAAAAAAGAGAAAACGATACTGGCCGAATCATTGAAGAATTTATTTTAAAACCTAACGCGCAAATCAATCCGAAAATGGGATTGGTCTCGAGCCCAGATACCAAACATTATTTGACGAATGATGTGTTTACTTATGTGACATCAACAGTAGATAAATCAAAAATGGATGATACTACCAGTTATACTTCCACCAAGGTTAAACAAGGCGATTCTATATTCTTTGCCTCTGGATATATGATATTTAACGGGTTTGAGACAGATTTTGTTTCCACGAATTATCAGGCCGAAACAGGCGATATTGCAGTTGCAGCTAAACTTTCTGTATATAATTTAGAAGGTAAAAAAATGGAGTCACGTCCGGTCTATGTCATTCGTAATCAAAATGAAATAGTGATAGACGATACCATTTCTAATTTGAATTTATATACTCGTCTTACAAAAATCATCCCTGCTGAAAATGCAGCCATGATAGAATATAAACAGCCAAGTGCCATGAACGATTATATCATCATGAAGGCAATCCTTTTTCCATATATCAACGTCTTGTGGATCGGTACTGTCATTATGATAATCGGTTTCTTAATAAGTATGTATAAGAGATTTACCATAAAATGATTTGCAAAAAGAAAAAAAATTATATATTTACCGTATTGAAAGATTTAGCCAACATGAAAAAAATAATTATTCCCGCTTTAGCCACGATTTGTTTGTTTATCGCCATTGCATTCAATGCATGTAAACCAGATAAATGTAAAAATGTAAGTTGCGCGTATAGCGGAGTATGTAAAGATGGTGCTTGCTTATGCCAAGTTGGATACGAAGGTGAACATTGCGAAACAATAGCGCGTGATAAGTTCAAAGGCATTTGGAATGTAAATGAAGATGGTACTTTAACTAGTGCTGCACAATATTCGGTGAGTATTGAAGATGGTCCACAAATTGATAAAGTGATTATCAAAAATTTTCAAAATAAGGATGAACTAGAAGTGGTTACTGCAGTGGCTTATAAGGACACATTGACTATTCCTACACAAATTGTTTCTAATGGTTATACTGTAGAAGGTTGGGCTGCTATAGTGGATACAGATCCTTTGAATCAACATTATTATCAACACGCTGTTATGACCATGTATTATAAAGTAACGGATAATTTAGGTCAAGTGAATGAATATGGCATGGGCGGAGCAGGTCCTTCTATTTGGAGTAAATAAGCTGCCGAATTCTTTTATTAAAATATCTTTTAGCACCAATGGTTATAAAACACTTGGTGCTTTTTTTATTCTTGAAGTTAGCGTTTAGTGAGGATTGTGGGCGATAATACATACTATTGAAATGACTTTTAGACCCTATGGTTTTGTGTCTTCACAAACCATCCATTCATTTTATTATTCCTTTGAAACTAGCTTCTAATGAGGTTTGTGGAGAAACAAATCTCGGGTTGAAATTCTCCTTTTATAGTCACCCAATTCGCCAATTTTGTAAACCATGTTTTGTAAATGTATAAGGTCTTACAATTCCTTCTCTTTTATTTAATTCCTTCAACACCGCATAACGAGTATTGTTGGGGCAATAAAAAATCATAAAACCTCCACCGCCAGCACCACTAATTTTGCCACCTGTTGCTCCAGCTTTTTTTGCAGCTTCATACAATTCGTCTATCATGACATTGCTAATATTAGTTGCCATTTTCCTTTTTTGTTGAAACCCAAAATCCAATATTTCACCTATTTCATGCAGCTTGCCTTTCAGCATGGCTTCTTTCATTTGTTGCGCTTGCTCTTTTAATTTGTGCATGGCATCAATTGAACTCTGATTGTTGTCGTGCACATTCGCTTGCTGTTGTTTAATGATTGCAGCACTTTCACGACTAGTAGCCGTATAGAAAAGCAACAAATTATTTTCCAATTCATACATGTATTCACTTCGTATGCGCAAAGGATTTACAATCACTTTGTCATTGGCAAAAAATTCCATGAAGTTGACACCACCAAAAGTTGCGGCATATTGATCTTGCTTGCCACCGGCTAATTGTAAATCGACTCTTTCAATTTGATATGCGTATTGTGCAATGTCATAATCACCCAAGGGCAGTTTGAGCATTTCTACAAAAGCACCTAAAATAGCCACTACCAATGTAGATGAAGTGCCTAATCCAGAACCAGCTGGCGCATCTACAAATGTAGAAATACGAAGTCCTTGCGTTTGAAAAGGATAATCTTTTTGAATTCGATTATACACGCCCTTGAGTAAGTCAAGCGTTCCTGTTAATGGTAATTCCGAACTAAGTTCATGCGTTTCCTGTTCATTTCTATCATACGCGGTTAAAGAAATTTGATGATCTGTAGTTGGTTCAATGCTGGCGTAAGCACTTAATGAAACGGTTACATTTAAAATGGCACCTCCATACAAATCGCTGTACGGACTCACATCAGTTCCTCCACCTGCCAATCCGATTCGCAATGGGGCTTTACTTCGGTATATCATAGTTTATATTGAATGAGCCAAAGATACTATGGCATGCGTTAAATTTTGCCAACTGTACTTTTTCTTTTCTTCTTGAATAGCTAAAAGATAATGGTTCTGTTTTTGTGTAAAAAAGAATTCAATTTTTTCAGCAATAGATTCGGCATTCGGTTCTGCAATGATACCAACATGATCTGGTACCAAATCGGGCAAACCACCTACATTAGTGACTATCATTGGTTTTTCAAAATGATAGGCGAGAGGTGTTACCCCACTTTGTGTAGCTGATTTATAAGGCTGTATCACACAATCCGCAGCACTCAAATAATATTTAACCTCACTATCATTTATAAAATGGGTGTGTAAAATAAGTTGATCTTGTATTTGCAATTTTTCTATTAAATCTAAATAGGGTTGTTCATTTTCATAAAACTCGCCAGCAATCAAAAATTGAACTGGATGCGCTACAAAATAGTTTTTAGCTTTGAGTATATGTATGGCTTCAAACAATACATCCAGTCCTTTGTATTTTCGGATGAACCCAAAGAACAAAACAATCGGGGCTTTAGTCTGAATGCCTAGTTTCTCTTTTGCATCGTGGCTATTTATTTTCTCTCCAAAATTGTCATACAATGGATGCGTAACTTGGATTACTTTTTTAGTCGTCAAGGTATGTATATCGAGGCGCACTTTTTCACTCATGGTAATAAAACCATCAATCGGTTTTATGAAATATTTTGTAAAAGCGGTATCCCCAAATCTTTTTTCATGCGGAATGATATTGTCCGCTATGCAAATGATTTTTGTGTGTTTATTTTTTTTGACTATTCGCAAAATAGTTCCCAAGCAAGGACCCATAAAAGGCAACCAATAACGAACCACAATAATATCTGGTTTTATTTTTTGAATTATGCGCCCTACGAGCAGCCAATTCAAAGGGTTTACGGCATTTATTTTTTCCTGAATGCGAATGTCGGTAGGAGCAGGCTCATTGCTATACTGTGTTGTGCCTGGGAAAAGAAAGTTGGGATATTGTAAGGAAAAAGTAAAAATTTGGACCTCTTTTTTTTCACTTGCAAAAGCTCTTGCTAATCTTTCATTGAAAGAAGAAAGCCCACCTCGTAAAGGATGTGCTGGACCGATAATCAAAATAGATGGGTTCATGAAATCGGACGCAAGTTATTGTTTTTTTTATAATCAAACTTGTATGCACTTGCAGGTTGTCAATTGACAATTTGTATTACATTTGTCGGAATCTCTTTTACCTTCACTTTTCATGTCCGACTTTCAGCAAAATAGAAGTAAGTTCATTACTATTTTATTCGTTCTAGTGCCTACTATCATTATGATTCGCTTACTTTTTTTACAAGTATTTGATATCGGTGCGTATAAAGAAGCAGCTCTTGGTCAAGCCATTTATATTAAAAAAATGTACCCGCCTAGAGGTATCATTTATGATAGAAAAAATGTGGTGATGATGAATAACAGCATCGTGTATGATTTGGTGGTGGAGCCAAAAAAAATAAAACCCGATTTTGATACTACTTTATTGTGCAAACAATTAAATATTAGCAATGAAGATTTTAGAAAACAGTTTAGAAAATTAGTGATTAAAAATGGACCAGGTCAAAAAAATCTGACGCTGTTTAAAAATTTGTCACCGACTTCTGTTGCTCGTTTGCAAGAAAATATTTTTGATTTTTCTGGTGTTGATTTAGTAGAGCATTCAGAAAGAAATTTTACGTATGGATGTGGTGCAAGTATGTTGGGATATATCAATGAAATCAGTGAATCCCAATTAAAAAAAGAAAAGTATGCCTCTTATCAAAAAGGAGATTATGTCGGCATCACTGGTATTGAAAGTACTTATGAAGAAATATTGCGAGGTCATGCTGGTGTGCAGTATTTATTGCGAGATGTAAAACAACGTATTCAAGGTCCATACAAAGCTGGTATGTTAGATTCTGCTTCCAAACCAGGAAAGTATTTGCAGTTGTATATTGATGCGAAGTTGCAAAAACTAACAGAAACTTTATTGGCAAATAAGTTAGGAAGCGCAGTAGCGATAGACCCTAAAACTGGCGGTATACTTGCCTTTGCGAGTGGTCCATCCTTTGATCCAACTTTATTGACAGGCACAGATAAAGGAAGAAATTTAGGTAGAATGTTGGTGGATGCAACCAAGCCATTATTTAACAGACCTATACAAGCAAACTATCCACCGGGTTCTACTTTCAAACCCTTGACAGCTTTAGTGGCTTTGAATGAGGGTGTAATTTTACCTAGCTTCGGTTATCCTTGTCATGGAGGTTATTATACTTGCGGCAGAAGAATTGGTTGTACAGAATCTTGGTCTGGTCATGCAGCGAATTTGTATTTGGCAATTGCCCATTCATGCAATGCATATTTCTGTCATGTATTTCGCTTAATTATTGACAACCCTCATTATGAAAACATACACGTGGGTTTACAACGTTGGCATCGTTATATGAATGAGTTTGGACTTGGTCATCCAGTTGGTATTGATATTCCTTCCGAAGGCGGTGGCAATATCCCCGATTCAACTTATTTTAATCGAGTATATAATGGCAGTTGGAATTCATGTACCAATTGTATCATTGGCATGGGACAAGGTGAGGTATTATTGACGCCGCTGCAAATGGCAAATGCCATATGTATCATTGCCAACAGAGGTTCTTTTTATATTCCACATTTTGTGCGAACCATCAATGGAGATACATCTCATCCCATGCTTAAGAAATTCAGAGAAAAGCATGTGGTAGCAAGGGTAGCTGATACTGCTTTCAATGCCGTTATTGCTGGAATGCAAGCAGTAATAGAAGAAGGTACAGGTAAGATAGCACGTATTCCGAATATTATCGTTTGTGGTAAAACGGGTACCGCACAAAACGAACGGATCATCTTTGGTAAACGAGTAAAGTTGCAAAACCATTCATTGTTTGTGGCATTTGCGCCAAGAGATAATCCGAAAATTGCCGTGGCGGTATGTATTGAAAATGCAGGATACGGAGCTACTTGGGCAGGTCCGATTGCGAGTTTGATGATGGAACAATTTTTAAATGATACCATCAATGTCAGTCGCGCTCCATTATTGAAGAAAATGCAAGAAGCAAAAATTATTCCGAACTATACTTATATTCTAGACTCTTTAGAAAAGCAAGCATATAAAGATCGTCAGGCATTGAAGCATTTATCAAAAGATAGTCTGGCAAAATTAAATCATGTGAAAGATAGCATTCAACATTTTAATGATTCCTTGAAAGCGAGATATATTTTTAATCGAATTTATTACAAGAACACAAAACAATAATTGAAGTGGGTATCATACGCAAAACATTTTCAGAACGAATAGATTGGTTACTGGTCTTTCTTTTTTTAGCATTATCAATCATTGGTATTCTGTGTATTTTTTCTATCGAACATAGAGATACAGATGCTAGTATTTTTATCATGAATAGAAATTATATGAAGCAATTAATTTGGTTCAGCATTTCTATTTGCTTGGCAATTATTATTTTATTGATGGATAGTAAATTCATTACTGCGATCCCTTTTTTATCCTATGTAGTTGGCTTTTTCTTTTTAATATTAGCACTTACGCCTTTAGGTAAAGGGGTCAAAGGGTCGCACTCATGGCTCAATCTAGGCTTTTTTACTTTTCAGCCAGGCGAGTTGATGAAATTATTTACATCTTTGTCAATAGCCAAATTTCTGTCGATGCAAGAAGTCAATTTCGGGACATTAAAACATAGAATGTATTGTGCTGCTATTGCTTTAGTACCCGCCCTTATTATTATTATGCAAAGTGAAACGGGTTTGGCATTGGTTTATTTTTCGTTCTTTTTGGCGATGTATCGAGAAGGCTTACCTAATATCGTTTTGATTATAGGCTTCTCTTTGTTGACGCTCACCTTGGTTACCTTATTGATTCCTAAAAATATATTATTTATTATTTTGACCGTGTTGGCTGCACTCATTATTTATTCGCAAAGAAAACTACTACGCAGAAATAGAGATGTGTTGATTAGCATTACTGGTATTTGGTTTGTTGGTGTTTTGTTTTCGCAAGTGATAGTGCCTGTTGCATTCAAACATGTATTGAAAGGATATCAAGTGCAAAGAGTGTATACCATGCTGGGGCAAGAAGTTCCTGAAGAATATACGCAAGAAGGCGTAGACAATAAAAAGCAAAATGCAGCGCAGTATAATGTAAGTCAATCCAAGATAGCCATTGCATCTGGTGGCTTTTGGGGCAAGGGTTATTTGAATGGAACACAAACACAATTTGATTGGGTGCCAGAGCAAAGGACAGATTTTATTTTCTGTACCATAGGCGAACAATTTGGTTTTTTTGGCAGCACCATTCTCTTATTACTCTATGTTGTTTTTCTTCTTCGAATTGGATTTATTGCAGAAAGGCAAAGGTCTCAATTCAGTAGGGTATACGCCTACTGTGTTGCTGGCATCTTGTTTTTTCATTTGGTCATTAATATCGGCATGACCGTTGGAATTGCGCCCGTTATTGGTATTCCATTGCCATTGTTGAGTTATGGCGGCACTTCATTATTAACCTTCTCTATCCTTATTTTTATTTTGGTTCGTTTGGATGCAGATAGACATATGGTATTAAGATAAAAAAATATGGGTATACAAATTCATCCACTTTCTGAAGGCGTTTTTACAATAGGACATGATAAAATATTTCATCTTTTTGATGTCGACAATCATGTATTGGAAGAAAGATCGATTGGTTCATTATTGGTAGAAATCCAACCCTTTTTAATACAGATAAATGGAAAAAATATTCTCTTAGATACTGGCTTAGGTTTTACTTTACCGACTGGTGAATTACAGTTGCACCATAACCTACGCCGCATAGGTATTGAGCCCGAGCAGGTACACAGTGTAATCCTTTCGCATCTACACAAAGACCATGCAGGGGGCATTTCATTTGTCAATGCAATGGGAATTGAAACCTTGTCATTTCCAAATGCAACGTATTATGTCAGCAAAAAAGAGTTTGATTATG
The DNA here is from genome assembly GCA_945878115.1 of Chitinophaga pinensis. Taxonomy (GTDB): domain Bacteria; phylum Bacteroidota; class Bacteroidia; order Chitinophagales; family Chitinophagaceae; genus OLB11. The sequence continues at coordinate 102,734 of CAMDVD010000002.1, forward strand.
CGATGCAAAATGGTGCTCCATCTTATGTCATTTCAGATATTGAATTGTTGCAAAATTCGCCACAAGTAGAGTGGTTAGATGACGAAGGAAATTTGCACAACATGCTACAATACCAAACTGTTGGCGGGCATTGTCCATTTCATATTAGCATGTTGTTTCATGCAGATGGAGAGCTTGTTTTCTTTGGTGGTGATGTGGTGCCGCAATACAAACAACTCATTACTCGCTACATTGCCAAGTATGATTATGATGGTAAAAGATGCATGGAGCTAAGGCAACATTTTGCGAAAGAAGGAAAAGAAAACCATTGGACATTTTTGTTTTACCATGATGTGAAAACGCCGTATGCGAAGTTGTAGAAGGGTTGGGAAGGAAGGCTTCGCTTGAAGTGAAATCTTCCTTGAAATAAAAATAAAAATATTTTGGGCGGCGCACACGCTTTTCGCTACAATCTTTTTGCTGCAGAGCCAGCAAAAAGGATTTTCGCTACAATCGTTGCCGCAATACAACGACAAATAAAATGTTTTGTAATCCTTGTATGGACCTTGTAACATGAAATCATGCTAAAACTTATACGGCAATTTAGCAAATTAAACAATGATTTATTAGTAATTTAAGATTACAATTGTCTATCAGTTTCAAAACTAGAATGACTAAAGGAAAATTAATATTTTTTAATGAGCTTTTCGTAAAGGTTGCTGAAAGCAACAGAATAAAACTACGAAACGAAAGACGTTTCGCAGAACATGATACGGCGATTTAGTAAATTAAACACTGATTTATTAGTCATTTGAGATTACAATTGTCTATCAGTTTCGAAATTAGAACGACCAAATAAAATTCTATTTTTTTTAATAATCATTGCGAAAAGCTTGCTGAAAGCAACAGAATAAAACTACGAAACGAAAGACGTTTCGTAGAACATGATATACAAAACCGCTGAAAGTGAATTGAGATTGCAATCTTCAAATAGTTGCACAATAAATAATAATGGTGAAGAAGACTGCTGTCAAACAATCAATAACTATATTCGCATTCAAATACATTTAATATGGAAACAACTTTTGTAGTCACACCAGATGAATTAAATAGTAATTTTTTGGCATCACTAAAAAAATTATTTAAACACCGTCGCCAATTACAAATATCTGTTTCAGTGCCAGAAGATTTTAATCTGCTACAAACCGAAACACCACAAGCTAGCATTGCACGATTAGAAAAATGCTTGGAAGATATGAATAACAAAACAAACATAATATCTTTTACCGAAGCTCAATTAGACGAAATTATTTTTGAAAAACTATAATCTAAAAATGAAAAAAATCATTTTTCATATTGATGCTTTTGAAGATTTTACGAATTGGGCAATTGTGAACAAAAATACCTTTAAACGTATTGCAGAATTGTTGAAAGATATTAGCAGAACGCCTTTTGAAGGCAAAGGCAAGCCCGAACCTTTGAAACATAATTTAAAAGGGTGTGGAGCAGGCGTATTACTGATGAACACAGGTTAGTATATAGAATTGCTGAAAACACAAATGTTGAAATCATAAGTTGTAAAGGACATTACGACTAGCAGACATGGGTTGCAAATCCACCAGCCAACAAACATATAACACTAGAACGACCAAATAAAAATCTATATTTTTTAATAATCATTTCGTAAAGGTTGCTGAAAGCAACAGAATGAAACTACGAAACGAAAGACGTTTCGCAGAACATGATAGACGAAGACTTAATCAAGCAAAGAATCATAGTAATCCTACTAATCAAAAAAATCATAGTTCAGACAATATAATCATTTCGTAAAGGTTGCCGAAAGCAACAGAATGAAACTAGGAAACGAAAGACGTTTCGGAGAACATGATAGCTTAGTTGATTCCATATTTTGTTTTGTACTTCAATACGATTGCTTCATGTGGAATTCCTTTGCCGTCTTTTATTGATTGTTGTGCTTGACGTATTCTTTTCTTTTGCTCCTCTGTTAGTGAATCAAATACAGACGCATTTTGACTATTAATCTTACTTTGTATGTAGTCAGTTACTTCTTTTAAAACATTTTCGTTTAGTGTGTCTACTTGACGAATTATATTCAGTTTAAGTTCTGCTGTATTCATATTGTAAATTTATATAAAATTCTCATTACATAACAATTTCTTTGAACCTTGCCAGAGATTACTTCTATGAAGGGTAAAGGTTAATCCTAATTTTAAATTATCAACCATTGAAAACATATCAGAAGTTGTGACTTTGTATTCTCCGTAAACCTTTTATAAATACAAATTCTAATCCAAGCCTTTAAAGCACAACATGCACGACATCTGCAGAAAAAAGAATCATGTAACTTGTTGAATGATTTTTAAACATAAACTTACATTGTTTTCCTCGTCTCCTAAAAAAAATTAACTTTGTGAACCTTAAATTTAATTATGCCATCTATCTCACATCGAGGCGAGCAAATGCCTTCATCACCTATTCGTAAATTAGTTCCTTTTGCTGAAGCGGCTAAAAAACGAGGAACCAAAGTATATCATTTAAATATTGGACAGCCAGATATTGTAACACCACAAGCAGTAATGGATGCCGTTCGACATACAAATATGACTGTACTAGCATACAGTCATAGCGCAGGTTTTGAGAGTTATAGAAAAAAATTATGCGAATATTATCGTCGTTTTAATATTGAACTTACGCCCGAAGAAATAATCGTGACAACGGGTGGAAGTGAAGCCATACAATTTGCTTTAATGGCTTGCTTAGATCCAGGTGATGAGATCATTATTCCAGAACCATTTTATGCAAATTATAATGGATTTGCAGTAGCCAGCCAAATTGCAATTAAACCTATCTTTTCAAGTATTGAAGATGGATTCAAATTGCCACCGATTGAAGAGTTTGAAAAAAATATTACGTCGAAGACCAAAGCCATCATGATTTGCAACCCAAATAATCCAACAGGATATTTATATTCTGCAGAGGAAATGAATGTGTTGAAGGATATTTGTTTGCAACATAATTTGTTTCTATTTTCTGACGAAGCCTATCGCGAATTCTGTTACGATGGACATACACATATCTCTGCCATGAACTTAGAAGGCATGGAACAACATGTTGTTCTATTGGATACAATTTCAAAAAGATATAGTGCTTGCGGTGGACGTATTGGTGCATTTGTAACCAAGAATAAAGCTGTTTATCAAGCAGCCATGAAATTTGCACAAGCTCGTTTGAGTCCGCCAAGTTTTGCACAAATTGCTGGCGAAGCGGCAGTGGATTTACCCGCTGATTATTTCGATGAAGTAAAAGCAGAGTATTTAAAAAGACGTGATGTATTAGTGAATCGATTAAATAAAATGCCAGGTGTACTTTGTCCTAATCCAGGTGGCGCATTTTATGCCATTGCAAAATTACCAGTTACTTCTGCAGAAGATTTTTGCAGATGGTTGCTCGAACATTTTTCACACAATAATCAAACGGTGATGATGGCTCCTGCAGCAGGGTTTTATTCTACGCCAGGTTTGGGTTTGAATGAAGTTCGTTTCGCTTATGTCTTGAATACAGATGATATTAATGCGGCTATGGATTGTTTAGAAATTGCATTGGCACAATATCCTAATCAATAAAAAATGGAGTTACCTATCATCACGATAATTATTATAGGCATTACCGTTTTGGTATCTTATTCTGCTTTGCAAAATGTTTCGCAGTTAAATAAATTAATGTTTTATCCAACTGCTATTCGAAGAAATCCAAATGAATGGTGGCGATTTATCACGCATGGTTTTATTCATGCAGATTACACGCATTTGGCATTTAATATGATAACGCTTTTTTTCTTCGGTCGAAATTTGGAATATTTATTTGGACAAATTTTTGGCAACCCGATGGTATATATATTATTTTATTTCGCGGCTTTAGTTTTTTCCAGTGTGCCAACCTATTTCAAACACAAAGACAATTATCATTATTGTGCACTAGGCGCGAGCGGTGCAGTATCTGCTGTCATGTTTGCAGCTATTATGTTTGATCCTTGGCAAACATTAAGATTCAACTTTTTTATTCCAATTCCAGCCATTCTGTTTGCAATTGGCTATGTAGCTTACTCTTCCTATATGAGTAAAAGAGCAAATGACAATATTGGTCACGACGCTCATCTTTGGGGAGCCGTTTTCGGTATACTTTTTCCACTTATTTTTAAGCCATCCATCATTCCTTTTTTTATAGAACAATTACAACATCCAAGATTCAATCCTTAAAATTTTATTTCATGAAAAAATATCTTCCACTTTTACTATTGTTTATTTCTATGGCTTTTTTGCTTTGTTGCAAAGGTAATAAGGTCAAGGAAAATATAGGTAGAATGCGCGTCATCAATGCTTCGTATTTATCAGGCGGTATTAATATTGATATGGATTATGGAACGGTTTATAATACCTATGTTGAGTATTTAAATTATAGCCTTTTCCGTGACTATATTGCTACGAAACATAAACTACAAATTCGAAATATTTCCGGTGCAATATTTATAGATACTGCCATCACCATTGTTGAAAATAAAGACTATACTTTGTTTGTTTATGATTCAGCTGGTTATATTCTGCATAAAGTCATTGAAGAAAATTTTATCACACCAGTAGGATCAACTTGTAATGTTCGCTTTTTACATTTATCCAATAACGTGAATAGAGTTGATGTGTTAGATACTGCAAATACTTTATTTTTTCACTCTATGAAAAATGGAGAATACTCACCATATACAAGTTTCAATTCGGGTACTTATAAATTTATCGTAAACCAAGCTGGTACTTCCAATTTAATTTATGCATCTCCACCAACTACATTTCAACCTGGTTATTTTTATACCATGTACTTGAAAGGCAATACAGGTTCTGTCGGTATTGATAGTGTTGGGTTGTTTGAGGTCGGTTTGAATGGGGATTATTAGTGGTTGCTTGGCATATTAGATTACTAGGGTAGGTGGCTTCCGGAGCGCATATTTGAAGTTGTACAATGCCAAACCATTTTCTACATAGGAAGGAAATTATTAGAAGCAAATAGGAATAGTTTCAGGGCCCTTCATTTCTATTCTTCTACGGAAAGTTTTCTAAAGTGACCATTCAATTGAATTCTATCCTTTAAGTTTTGTAACTCAATAATGGTAGGAATAATATTCTTAAGATGTTGCTGTAAGTATTCTTGTCGTTGGTCTTCACGAAGTAGATTTAGAAATTCATATTCTTGATCCAATGACATGCCCACATGATGTGCAAGGTCGTATGTACATAATTCGTCGTCTGCTTTACGGTATTGTTTTGTGACTTCTAATAGTTCATGAAAATGGCGAACTTCCAATATTATTTTTTCCATTTTTCGATGTACGCCATACATGTTATTTTCGGGGTAATGGACAATAGCACCGCTGTATTGCTTATTGGGTAATTCTTTGATGAGTTCTAAAATTTTAAATACTTGTTTTCCTTCCGTTCGGATATCCATATCCCCATTTGCATGCTCTTTTTCTATAGAAATAATTTCAACTGTAGTGCCAAATTCGGAAACTTTTCCATTTAATACTGTTGGAATGCCAAATGGTTTTTTTTCAGAAAAGCACTCTTTAATTAGTTGTTTATAGCGAGGTTCAAAAATATGCAAGTTTAATTTCTCAAATGGAAACACCACAATATTCAATGGAAATATGGGAATGAAATTTGTCATTGGGTAAAGATAATTTTCAAAAACTAAAAGTAGTAATTGTTATTCCACATTATTTGATTGAAGCATCTCAACTAAGTAGAAAGTAAAAAGTAGAAAGTATCTCCATGAAGGTACTTTCTACTAACTACTAAATACTCATTACTAACTACTAAATACTCATTACTCACTACTCCTTACTACTAGTTGCTGCTTGTGTAGCAAGCGCTTTAAAATTCACGGGTGTTTTATTGGAGTTTGCAGGTAAAGTTTGCGCTTGGTCGCCAGTTTTTTTTGCGTTCAATTCTTTGGCTTTATTAAAAGCTATCATTGGATCTTCACCGAAGCGTTTGTCTTCGAAATTGATTCTTTTTGCACTTATTCTATAACTAAATTTTACATTGCTGGTTCCGTTATTTAATTCTTTAACTTTGAATCCAGTTGTACCAGGCTCTACATATAAACCATTGCAATTGCCAAGTGGTGTAACGGTTACAACCATTGGATGGTCTTCATTTATTTTTACCATTTCTAAAAATAATGGATCAAGTTGAATGTCTGTTTCTCCTTGTGCTAATGTACCATTGCCAAAATCTTCAAACCAAATTTCAGGGCTTTCACTACAATATACTAATTTATTTCCTTGGCTAGTTGGTACCACTGCCGATTTAGTACCTGTTGCGTAAGTATCACCAAATGCATAGAAATTACCATCTGAAACCACACCATAACCAGTTGTAGTATTATTCACATATCCATACATACCAACGCCAGCATCACTTAACCCAAACATTCCATAGGTATCTGCACTACCGTAAACACCTATATCATTTGTAGTAGAAGTTAAAGTTGATGCACCAGCACCAAGACCCATGACACCAATACCGAATGTAGTTTCATCATAAGTACCATAAACACCAACATGGGTTGAGTCTGTATTTGTAGCGGTATTAAGTCCTATGATGGCGCCTACATTATTCCTTTTCGATTCAGTAATACCAACAAGCCCAGAAGCACCTAGATTCGTTGAATCTTTTGTACGAAAACGACCTCCTGTCCATATAGTGCTTTCGCCATTCATTGCAGTTCCAGCACCATTTCCAGATGTAATGGAATAAATACCAAGATTTGCTCCTGTAGTATAAACAGCAATAGCTGGACTTGGTGCAGAGAAGGCCCCTGCTGTAAACGTACCATTGTAATTCATATACACTTTTTGTCCATTAGTGCCTGTTTGCGTAAAGCGAGTTGCGTAAGAGCCAGCAGTTGTATTTGTTTTGTCAATGCTTAATGCACCAGTGCCAGTAGACATTGGGATGTTTAATTTTTCTATGGCATTCGGTGCACCACCAATACCAAGGTTAGTTCCATTGTCTTGTATACTGCTATTACCAATTGCACTTGCGCTTGTGAATTTACTTAGATAGTTTGTAGTACCACTACCGCTAACTCCGCCACCGCCGCCAGTTGCAGAGATAACAGAACCAGCAATACTAATACCAGCTCCAGCAGTGTAAGCAGAAGTTCCAGCAGCACCTGTAGGGCCTGTTGCCCCTGTAGCACCTGCGGCTCCATTAGAACCAGGCACACCAGGTGTTCCAGCAGGACCTTGTAATCCTTGCGCACCATTAGCTCCCGCAGGACCTTGTACTCCTTGTGCACCAGTTGCACCCGCTGGGCCTTGTATTCCTTGTGCTCCATTTGCGCCAGCAGCACCTTGAATGCCTTGCGGTCCAGTAGCACCTGTAGCTCCCGCAGGACCTGTTAATCCAATAGGCCCTTGCGCACCTGTTGTACCCGTTGCGCCAGCAGGACCAGTAGGTCCACTTGCTAATGTAGTCCAAGAAGCTAAACCTGTGGCATCACTAGTTAATACCTTTCCAGCTCCAGGCGTGCCACCAGTAATTTTAACTTGTCCTGTTACCTCTAGTTTTGCACCTGGGCTTGTATTACCAAGTCCCACATTACCAGAGGTGCTATCAATAAATAATCTAGTAGTAACTGTAGAATTCGATTGATTGAAATAACCGAATCCAATATTCCCACCTGTTGAAAAAAGCAAACTACCTTGGCTATTGTTAAATCCGAATAATTTTGAATTGGCAAAACCTGGACCAACTATTCCCGTATTATTAGTTGCTTGTTTATTCATCACCGCATAATTAGCAGTAGCTGTGAATGCAGTATTCGCGTCATTGAAAAAAGAAAGGCGTGAAGCACCGCCAAGAGTTGGTTTCGTATGTTGAATTCTCATTTCAGTAATCCCCGCATTCGTATCATAAATATGGATTTTAGTACCTGCAACTGGGCTTGTTGTTCCTAGGCCAATAGCGCTTCCATTGTCGTACAGAATGGATTTGCCAATCGTATTGAAAGCGGTAAATTTTGTGATATAATTTGCATCACCTGCAACATGTGCTGCATTTGAACTTACTGCACCAGTTCGTGTTTCACCATGCGATGTATTCGTGGATGAACCAGCTTTATCAGCATAAATTGCATAAGGAACAGATAGCAATTGGGAGGTGCCAGCATCCACAAAGTTGTTTGCGCCATTTGGATCGATAGCCACTTTAATATATTTATTGCCAGTCTCCCATTTTACGGATTTCATTTCACCTGATACTGCCGTTCCATTCCCAATTTGCAAAGTATATAAACCAAACTCATTGGTATTAACCGTTTGTATTTCTTCGTATTCTGCAAATGTTGCATCGGATGTTGCCAATACAGATAGTTTCAAAGTCATTTTTTGCTTTACAAGCGGAGTTCCCTTCGCGTCGCGTGCAATGCCTTGGTAATTAAATTTTTGCGGAACTTGTGCAAATACACAAGTGCTGATAAGCATACATGCCAACGTGCAAAGGAGGAATAGATTTTTTTTCATGGTTTAATTTATTTGTTTTTAATATGGAAGAATTATTTTGAATAGGACGTGCAATTGGTATTTTTAATTTGGATTTCTATGTATTCAATTTTTAAAAATAGCAAAAATTATGCTGATTGAATTCACTTTTTTTAGATTTTATATGGAAACATACTAACATAATTGAACAAGCCTTTATGACAGAAGTACGCTAACTGAAATAAATGGATAGGGTGAAAAAGGATTTCTGTATTTATATTTTTGTTGTGTACATGGCAGTATCAAATCAAATGTATTCTCGCAACATATTTTTTGAGAAGTATGCTTCGAATAAGAAATTCTAATTCAAATCAATTACATGGATACGAAGAACCTCTAAATGTTTCAACAGCAAAAGATGAGATAGAAAGAGAGTAGGAATAAACAAAAAAAATCAGAGCTTAAAACCTTGCTTTCGCACTGTTTCTCACTCTGATTTTTTGTACCTCAGGCGGGACTTGAACCCGCACGGACATTGCTGCCCACAGGATTTTAAGTCCTGCGTGTCTACCAATTTCACCACCAAGGTATTTTGGTAAAGAAAATTAAAAAATCCATTCTCGATGAATGGATTTTTTGATGAGCGAAAGACCGGGCTCGAACCGGCCACCCCGACCTTGGCAAGGTCGTGCTCTACCAAATGAGCTACTTTCGCATTAGTTTTTAAGAACTTCGGGAGTGCAAATATAGAGGTATTTTTGAATTTACAAAATATCAACTTAGAGTTTTTATTATAAATATAAATATTCTTGTTTTTTTTAGTTTGTTCAACCGCTTTTTATATTTATTTCAGTTATAGATTATAGAAAAAAAAGGCTATTCAATACGCCTTTAAAATAACTTGGCGAACTAAACAATAAATGTAAAAATGATTTTGTTTGGAGGATGCATTGCGGCAACGATTGTAATGGAAATCCTTTTTGCTGGCTCTGGAGCAAAAAGATTGAAATGGAAAGCGTGATTGCCGCCCAAAATATTCTAATAGATAATGCAATGATTGAAAATAATTCTTTCAGCTTTCGAAGAATTTCTATCTTACAAAATACTTTTTGGTAATGCTTTTCTGGTGAATGTTTTAAAACGTTTCCATTTACCTACTTCCGTGTCTGGGTTAAATTGAAGGGTAGTATGCCATGCATTTTCCGATTTGTATTCTTCTTCCATCCCTTGTAAAACTCTTTCTGCCATGGTGTTTGAATAGATTAGTGCAAAACATTCTGTATTTAAATTGGCGCTTCTAGGATCAAGATTAAAGGTGCCTATTACCGTGATATGTCTGTCAACAACCATGGATTTAGCATGCAAGCCAAAGATGGGCACATAGTTTAATTTTTTCTGCAGTGCTCCTGTAGCAATTTTAGTTCGTTCTGCTGCGTTGGGTTTAAATTCATAAATAGCAACGCCTGCCTCTAGTAGTTTTTTTCGCACGCGTTGATAAGCACCAAAGGCTTCGAGGTTATCGGTTGAAGCCAGACTGTTGGTGAGGATTCTAATGTGCACACCACGCTGTACTGCAGCCTTAAATAAGTTGAGACTTTTTTCGGTTGTAATTAAATACGGACTTTGAATGTCAATTGAATGTGTGGCATGTTGCACTAAATTAATTAATGCGTCTGTTGTAACGCCGCCGCCACTTAAACCATGGGTTCCATTATTTTTACCCATGGTATCAGACACAAAATAAATGCTATCACTCCAAATCAATCCGTTTGAATGTTGAATCGAATCGAATGTGGTATGCAGGTGTTTGATTTGATCTTGCACTTGTGGCCAGAAATTATCGGGGTTGCAAGCATATTCATGTAATCGTTCAAAGCGGTTTGTATCCTCAAAATGATTCTCCTTTTCGGATACTAAATCGGTAACTGGGATACTCAAATGACCATTCCAAAATTGTTCAAATGACTGTTTAATATTTCCAACCGTTTTACCAATTAACAATACATCCCGATCCCGGAAATTATATTCATGATCGTAATCAAAATATTCATCTGCAATATTTCGACCACCTGTTATGGCTACTTTTCCATCCACTATAAAAGTTTTATTGTGCATTCGTTGATTGGCAGTTCGAAAAGAAGTAGCGATTTTTTTGATTTTCTGAAAAATATTTTTTCCTAAATTAACGCCAGGATTATAAATTTTTAAATCAATGTTTTTATGCGAATTCAGCATGAGTATTTCATGAATACTTGATTCCACCATCATGTCATCTACAAGAATTCTAACCTTTACGCCACGATCTGCAGCACGTACAAGGTAATCACAAGCAATGAGTCCAACATTGTCGGTAGAAAAAATAAAGTACTGTACATCTATGGTTTTCTCGGCATGTTCGCAAAGCCAAGCTCTAGTCACCAATGAACCGCCACCATCTTCTAACACATAGGCGCCTGTTTTGTTTTGCATGAGTGAATCATACGGACGAAGTTGTTGTTCTAAAGTAACCGAATCATCACGGTGAATGTTGAGACAGAAGTTTTCAGATTGTACCGGTATCAAATCCTTATCATCATGACATGCGATTAGCAAGGTGAAAAATAATAAAGACCCAGCCACCATTTTATACAAGATATTCTTACTCCGAATAAGCATAGTCTATACATTTATTTTTCTGACCAATGGCGTGTAGCAACTTAAAGGAATAAAAGGTACGGATGAAAATTGCAAGATTGGTATTTCAATTGCATTTCATTTTACGAATAAGAACAATTATTGTCCAAGTATCCAAGCAAAAATAAGCGGAACCACTATGGTTGCATCGCTTTCTACAATGAACTTTGGCGTATGAATATCGAGTTTGCCCCAAGTTATTTTTTCGTTTGGAACAGCACCGCTATAAGAACCGTAGGATGTAGTAGAATCTGATATTTGGCAAAAGTAGCTCCAGAACGGAACATCATGCCATTCCAAATCTTGATACATCATTGGCACGACGCAAATTGGGAAATCACCAGCGATACCACCACCAATTTGAAAAAATCCAACCCCTTTTCCAGCGCTATTATTTCTATACCAATCTGCCAACCAAACCATATATTCAATACCACTTTTCATGGTACTCGCTTTCATTTCATTTTTTATGATATACGATGAAAAAATATTTCCCATCGTACTATCTTCCCAACCTGGACAAACAATTGGAATATTATGTTGCGCCGCTGCAAGCATCCAGCTATTCTTTGGATCTATTTCATAGTATTGTTCAAGTACGCCACTGAGTAGCATTTTATACATATATTCATGCGGAAAAAAACGTTCGCCTTTGTCATCAGCGTCTTTCCACAATTGATGAATATGCTTTTGTAAACGTCTAAAGGCTTCTTCTTCAGGAATGCAAGTATCCGTAACGCGGTTGTAATGATTTTCTAATAAATCCCATTCGTCTTGTGGGCTTAAATCACGGTAATTAGGAACACGTTTATAATGACTATGCGCAACCAAATTCATGATGTCTTCTTCTAAATTGGCGCCGGTACAGGAAATAATATGTACTTTATTTTGGCGTATCATTTCTGCCAAGGAGATACCTAATTCAGCAGTACTCATAGCGCCTGCAATGGTTATCATCATTTTGCCATCTTCCAGCAAATGTTCTTCATAGCCTTTAGCTGCATCCATTAAAGCTGCTGCATTGAAGTGTCTATAGTTATGTTCTATAAATTGTGAAATAGGTCCCTTGTTCATATTTAATTTTTTAAGGCGCAAATATATGTTCTAAACTGCGAATGCAAATTCAAATCTTAATTCAAAATTCCAAACTGTTAAATCCCAAATTCCAAAGATGAAATTGTAACGACTTTTTACTTACGACTTACTACTTACTACTAACTTTGTGAAAAACTATTTCAACTTCCATAGGATGAAAAATAAAAATAGTTTTACTTTCGGCTTCTTAGGAACTATAAGTTTTTTACAACATATGAAGGATACGAAAGAGATAAAAGCATTGTTTCATTTGCTGGATGATCCAGATGCAGATATATTCAAAACTGTGTCTACAGAACTCATTCATTATGGAAAAAATATTATTCCCAACTTAGAAAACTTATGGGAAACAACAGAAGATGAAAGAGTGCAAGAACGAGTACTAAGTATTATTCATAAACTGAACTTTCAAGATGTGGTAGAAGGGTTTGCCCTTTGGTTTTCGGCTGAAAAACCTTCTTTATTGGATGGTGCTATTTTGATTTCAAAGTTTAGATTCCCAGATGTGGATGAAGATACTATTCGGAAAACAATAAAAAGTATTTATCAAAGTTGCTGGCTTGAATTAAATAATTACTTAACCCCGCTAGAACAAGTGACTATTATCAATAGCATTTTTTATAGTATGTATAAATTTAAAGGCTTTAACCAGGAAGAAAGTAAAATCAATTTTTATTATTTGCATGAAGTGATTGATACAAGGCATGGCAACAATTTTTCATTGGCTATTCTTTACCAAACCCTATGTGAGATGCTTGATATTCCTGTCTTTGCGATACAATTACCACAGCAATACATGTTGGCTTATTTTGATACCCAACACGATTTTTATAGAAAAAATGAACCTGTACCTACCATCCAATTTTATATAGATCCAGTAACTGGTAATATTTACACACAAAATGATGTTGATGTTTATTTGAACAAATATAAATTCGTTGCAGACGCAAATACCTATACACCACTTTCTAATCAAGATATCATTGCTTCTAATTTGGAAGCCCTCAAGCACAAATACAAACAATTGGGCGAGTTTGAGTTAGAAGAAGAAATTTTGCAATTGATTACATTGAGGACAAGCTAATCTGGCAAACCCAGATAAAAATTAAATGCTAAATTCAACTTTCTACTTTTTACTTTGTGATTGTAATCAGTCTTTTGATGAGTCGCAAAGTATGTGTCCTCTTCCCAGACATTCGATTTATAATGCCATGCATGTCGATGGAATCAATAGCAACTTTGCCATTCGTTTCTGAGGCATGAATTATTTCCGTTGGTGATAATAGAATCCCAACATGATTAATTTCTTTTTGTTCATTTTCAAAAAAGGCAAGATCTCCAATATTGGCATTAGCTAAAAAATCCAAAACCGTTCCGGCAAGGATTTGATCCGATGCGATATGTGATAAAGGAATATTAAAAAAACGATATAGTATTTGTGAAAATCCAGAACAATCAATTCCTTGATGCGTCATGCCTCCCCACATATACGGTGTATGTAAATAAGAATAAACAATTTTACGGATGGTTGGTTCGTCAAAAACAGTAGTAACAAGATTACCTAATTCCCCTTCGATTTCGGATGCATTTGTAATAAATGCCCCCATTGGAATTTGTATAGGAATAAATTTTTGGGATAAATAAGTCTTGATATTTTCTACAATAAAAGCATTGTTTACTCCAATATTTTCTGGTGCAATTTGGCTGCGTAAAACATAACCAGTATGGCCTTCCCAGCGATGTTGGACATGCGCCCAAATTGCGGATTCACTTAAACAATCTACTACATCATTATACAATAATTGCGTTTGTAATTCACTATAATGGTTGGGTTCAGACATCACATTAGCACAAGCAACCCGACATCTCATTTGATTCATACGTCAATACTACAAATAATAAATGGGTGAGAAAAGTTTTTTGGATATCCGTAAAATAACATATAGAAAATTAGGACTTTATTTTTTGTCATTCAAATAAAAATAGTTCATTTTTTTATCTAAGCAACAATACATCTCCTTTTAATAAATAATTTATTTTGGTCGTATTACAGGTATATTTTATTTGGTAAAAATAGGTATCCACATCAACATCCATACCTTTGTATTTGCCATTCCAACCATCTTCGATACTCTCTGTTTGGAAAATAATTTCCCCCCATCTATTTAAAATAAGGAAACTTTTCAATTCAATACCCATAGCATGCACCAATTTAAACTCATCATTCTTACCATCATCATTTGGTGAAAATGCATTCGGAATAAAAATATTTTCACAGCATTTGTCCTCTCCAATCGTTACATTAGTATTTGTTGTACAGCCATTGGCATCAGTAGCTTCTAGTGTATAATTACTTGTTTTTAAATTGGAAAATGTGCCGATGGTATTTGTGAATCCTAAAGGCTGTAGGGTATAGGTGATAGAGCCTGTGCCACCAGTTGCATTGCTATAGAGTTTACCGCTTTTTTCATTCCCACAGGTTGTATTTTCAATTTGCACATCTGTAATAAGTAATGGAAGTGGGTTAATAATATTGGCAATACTAGTATCTCTACATCCTCTTGTATCCATGGCAATAATGATATAATTCCCACTTGCCAAACTGTCAAAAAATCCTGCAGAGGATTGGCGATTATTAGGGCTTAAAAAATAGTTGACAATGGCAGAACTTCCTGTTGCAGCTACTTGTATTTGCCCGTTATTGTCATTATTACAAAGTAAATCTTTGGTTTGAATAGAAATTATGTTTGGATTTGCTGTTGTGCCAATTTCAACTGTAGAAGTGCTAGTGCAACCTTTCGCATCTTTAATGGTAATTGTATAAATGGATGCAGTAAGATTTGTAAAATTAGAAGATCCTGAAAATCCACCGCCTATAGAGTAAATGATTGATGGCGTTCCTCCGTTTGCAGTAATATTCAAAGAACCATCATTAGATGGATTACAACCAGCATTATTTGGAATTACTGAAGTTATAGTTAAAGGGGTAGGTTGCGTTATTGTTGCAGTAACAGTGGTTGTACAGTTATTTGCATCACTTGCGATTACGGTATAATTACCAGCAATGAGTCCGGTAAATATGCCAGTTAAATTATTCAAATTTGAAGGAAGTAAAGTGTAATTAATTGTACCAGTTCCACCACTACATTGTATGGAAACGATACCATCATTGTTCCCAAAACAGGTGACAAGTGTCAACTGCAAATTTGTATTTGTAATTGGTGTTGGTTGGGTAATACTAAAAATGGTACTTACGGTGCAGCTGTTTGCATCTGAAGCAGTAGCGGTATAATTTCCAACACCTAAGTTAGAAAAATTACCTGTAGTATTGGTTGAACCACCTGGTTGCAAGGTGTAGCTACCCGCACCAATGCCATTATTGATTTGCATTGTGGCTTGACCATTTTGCGCGCCATTGCAATTGCTATTTGTAGTTGTGAAGCTAGTCCATATAGGTGCGATTGGTGCTTGAATAACAGCTGTAGATGAAACGCTACAATTATTCGCATCACTAACGGTTATCGTATAGGTATTTGCATTCAGTCCAGTAAAGGTTGCATTGCTCTGTGAAGGGCCTCCAATAGAATATGTATAATTTGGGGTGCCTCCTATAGAATTAATGGATAGAGTTCCATTATTACCCGGAACACAACTAGGAATTGTTGTATTGATAGAAATAATTTGTAATAAACTAGGTTGATTAACTTGTAAAGTGGTTGTATTGGTGCATCCATTTGCGTCGCTAACTGTGATGGTATATAAACCTGGTATTAGGTTAGTAAAATTACCCGTAGTATTAGTGCTAGCTCCTGGTAATATTTGATAAGTTAATATTCCTGTACCACCTAAAGCACTAACGTCAATGATGCCATCATTTGCGGCATAACAAGTAACATTGTTTGGTGTAGCACTCATCCAACCAATGGCATTCGGTTGCGCGATAGAAACAGTTGTACTAATGCTACAGTTTTTGCTATCCACTGCAGTGATTGTATAAATGAATGTATTTAAACCTGAAAAAGTACCAGTCGTATTGTTTGTATTTAATGGAGACAAAGTATATACATAACCGCCATTGCCTCCGCTTACGGATGATGTTATTGTACTTGTTGAATTGCCGTTGCAAAGAAGAGGCGTAAAATTCACCGCATTCCAACTAAGCGCTGCAGGCTCGGTCATACTAAGTGTTGTAGAAATAGTACATCCATTTGCATCGGTCGCGAGTATAGAATAATTGCCAATACTGAGTCCCGAAAAACTTCCTGACGTATTTGTTATTCCACCGGGCGAAAGCGTATAATTCATGTTTCCTACGCTACTACTAGCATTGACTGTTAACACACCATCGCTACCTCCATGACAACTAACAACAGTTGTAGAAGTATTCGTAATTATTGGTTGATTAGGAGCAACAATTTGATGTGTATCTGTAGCTGTACAACCATTCGCATCTGTAACTAATACGGTATAAGTTCCTGTTCCTAATGCAAAAAATAAGCTACTGCTTTGATTACCTGTTCCAATGGAATAAGTATAAGCAGGAACACCACCATTGACTAAAATGCTTAATGTCGCATCATTACCCGGAACGCAAGAAGGAATAGTATTGGTAATATTGATTATTTGTACTTGAGTCGCTTGAGCTACGGTAACCGTAGTAGATACACTGCAATTGTTTGCGTCAGTTGCAATGATGGTATACGTATTTGCTGTTAAATTAGTGAAAATGCCACTTGTGTTTGAAGTGCCATTCGGCTGAATCGTATAGGTAATAATTCCGGTGCCGCCATTTGCTTGTTGTGAAATGGAGCCATTGTTTCCATTAAAACAAGTTACAGTTGTGGTCACTGGATTTCCTAAGATCACTGGGCTATTTGGTTGCGCAACATTTATGGTTGTTGTTGCAGTGCATCCTGTTGCGTCCGATAAGGTAATGGTATAATTTCCAAAACTCAAGTTGTTAAATTGGCCTGTTGTATTGGATTGTCCGCCTGGTGTAATAGTATAAGTGACAATTCCATTTGGTGTTGTTGATCCAACAAGAATACTGCCATTCGCTCCGCCGAAACAAGAAACAGGGTCGCTGTTTGCAGTTGTGAAGGTTGCGACTAATGATTGTGTAATAGTTATACTTGTATCCGTTGAACAATTATTTGCATCGTTCGCTGTGATGGTGTAATTACCGGTATTTAAATTGGAAAAAACACCACTAGAATTTACAATAGCACCTGGCATCAAGGTATAATTAATTACAGGAGCACCACCATTAACGAGTGCAGTAATTTGTCCAGGACCACCGCAAGGAGCAACTGTAGATGTAACCGAATTCCAAGTTAGGTTGATTGATTGTGTAATTGTTGCAGTTGTTGTAGTTGAACAACCTATAGCGGAAGTGGTAGTAACAGTATAATTTCCAGCAGCTAAATTGATAAAATTTGCTGTGCTTGAAGTTTGCGTTTGCCCACCAGGATTTAATGTATATGTTGGAATGCCGACTGCATTACTTGTGACCAATAATGCACCTGTATTGATGGTACTGCAATTAATATTTGTGGGGGTTATGGATACGATAGGTGTTGGAGATATATCAACCAAAATCGAGGAATCTCTATCAGGACAACCTGGATAATGTGCAGTAACAGTATAGGTTGTAGGGGTAACGGGTGTTGCTGATACTACTGTACCAGAGTTGGGAGTGGTTCCAGCATTCCATGTAAAAGTAAGCAATGAATTAAGTGGAATAGAAGTGGCGGTTAATGTTGCTGTCGCGCCTACACAAATGCTAGTATCATTACTTACATTGAACATTGGATAGTCAATAATGTAGGTGGTAACCGTGTCTGTAATTGTATTATTACAAATGGAACCGTAAGCAGTAATCACTATTGTTTCTGTACCTTCAATAAGTGCATCTAAATAAGGTGTGATAGAGAAAGTAACAATGGTATCATTCGCTGGAATCGTTACGGATATTGGCAATGTGTTACAATCAACTCCCACGGTCGCAGTTCCAGAGTAAGATAACGTAACCGTTTGTGCATATGGTTTTGGGTAAGGTCTTGTAATAGAAACAATGGTAGATGAACAACCCTCAATCGCTGAGGGCTGACTTAAAGCACTAATTTTTGCAGCTTCTGAAACGAAACTGTTTGCTTTTAAGAATACACCAGAATCCAATGCATGGTCTGTAACATCCGCAATTGCGAATTTCATGTGATAAGTAGAACATGCAGTAACAGGGGCTTTTGCTGTCAATAAAACAGTCATTCCATCGTATGAAATGTTGGGGCTACTATTATTATTGACATATAATGCATTGTTCGGTGGTGCGCAGGGAGAGGTAATTCCTCCGCAAGGATTACTTGTAGAGCTATTAATGGTATTAATAGATACAGGGCAATTTGTGCCTGGTATTTTTGCAATATTAGTAGGCACTGCAAATCCTGGCCCTGAAATAAAGAAAGCGAAAATATCATTAAAATTAGAGCAAGTATAATTTGTATATTCTTCTGACCCAAATCTGTATTGAAACGTAATGGTATCGCCAACGGAAACAAAGTCAAATTCTAGTTTACACATATCATGCAGTGCACCAGAAGCCGCGGCGGCTAAATCAGCATCGCCACCATTTGTATTGTTATTTTTATCTGCAAAAGAACTCGCAGCCGCATTAACCCCTATGGATGCGCCAAGTGTTTTAGCGCTGCCTGAAGTTAGCACTATTCCACTATCAATCAATAAGGTGGTAGCAAGTCCATTATCAAATTTGCCGCTAGCCCCATTCGGACAGGTCAATGTAGGGTTGGTATAAACAACGCCATCGCCTACTAAACGACTTACCATTTGATTGGCAGTTTGATTGTTCACTACAATCAATTGGCAAAAACTATTTTTTGGTAGTGAAGAAACGAACAATAAAAATAATAAGGTATTTAATGATTTCATTGAAGTAGATGTTTTTTAAAAAGAAGGATTCAAAGTTAACCTTTTTATTCGTAAAATAGGCGGTCAGAAGGAGAGCCGCAAATAAAAATGAGATAGTATTGACGAATAATATTTTTCCTGGAATAAGATAGCTCAATAGAAATGGGTAAGGGTTATTAAAATCCTATTTTTCTTCTATATTCGCCACCTAAAATAATAGACATGGATTTAGGTATTGGCTCAAGAGTAGAGCATCCCAATTTTGGTAAAGGCGTTATTGTTGATAATGGAACTGAATTTTATAATATTTGGTTTAAAAGTAGTAATGCTGTAAAGAGCATTGGCAAACAGTTTGATGGCTTACGTATTTTATCTGCGAGTGATAATTCAGATACTTCTTCTGTGGTTAATATGGCAGATCTAGAATTTATGTTGCACAAAGTATTCGATGATAGAAGTGAAATAAGTGTGCGAGTTCCTATAGCCTCTAAATGGCAAGGAGGCACTTTGGTGATGAAACCTTTAGAAGAAGGAATGCAAGGAAAGGAAATTCCTGTAGAAACTTTCTTTCATAAAATAGTGATGGTAAGAGATAGACTTCGTGTATTGGAACAACAAATCAATGCACATAAAATATTGTCCGATGCTGATAAAGTGGATTTACAACAATACATCACCCGCATTTATGGATCCTTGACCACTTTCAATGTACTTTTCAAGAATGTGGATGATGCATTTAAGGGAACAGGAAAGGAGTAATACCAAATGCATTTTTTTTTGCAAATCGAAATTTATTTGAGAGTTATACTGTAGTGTATTTAAAAAAAAAATTAATGCTAGAGAAGTATACTGTAGCGTATTTTTTGCAAAAAAATTAATACTACGATGAAATACTGTAGCGTATTTTTTGCAAAAAAAATAATGCTACGATGAAATACTGTAGTGTATTTTTTGCAAAAAAATTAATGCTACAGTATGGGCGGCAGGCACGTCCTGGCGATGAATGTTAGGATCCGTTTCCGCTCAAAGCATTGGAAACTGGACTATCCGTTCCAAACTTTTTGCTCCAAAGCGAGCAAAAAGGATTTCCACTACTATCCTTGCCGCAATACAAAGCAAATAAAGATTCTTCTTTTCATTACATGTTTCGTTTAGTCAGTTTTTTAGTAATACCAAAATTGGAATAATTAATTTCATGAATATTTTCGATCAGTAGATATTCGGTTCTCCAAAATGGAGCGAAACACACTTTAGTTTTTTAGCAAGCAATTTAGGATTACTTGTTACAAATTGATTTTTAAACAAATTTCTAGTCGTAAACTTGTACTTTAATATAGGATTTGCTGTCATTGCATCTATGAATACACTGGGTACACATTTTAAAATAACTTCATTTGGGGAATCGCATGGAAGCCATGTAGGATGTGTCATTGATGGTTGCCCTGCAGGTTTAGTAATTGATATAGATGCCATTCAACAAGCAGTCGATAAAAGAAAAACAAATCAATCAACCTTCACTTCGGAAAGAAAAGAAAAGGATATCGTTGATATTATATCCGGTGTTTATCAAGGAATCACTTTAGGAAGTCCAATCTGTATTTTAATTCGAAATGAAGATGCTCAGTCGAAAGATTATGAAGGCTTGAAACATGTATTCAGACCTAGTCATGCCGATTATACCAACCAACAAAAATATGGTATTCGAGATGAACGGGGTGGGGGGCGAAGTTCTATTCGTATTACCGCTCCACTAGTAGCTGCAGGCGCAATTGCCAAGCAGCTTGTACAACATTATTCGTCCATGGAGGTTACCGCTTTTGTTCGCAGAATTGGCTCTGTTGCGTTGTTGGATAATGATTATCATCAATTCGATTTTAATGTCATTGACAAAAATATGGTTCGTTGCCCAGATGAGAATATCGCCATGAAAATGATAGAACATATTGAAGAAACAAAAGCAAGTGGTGATACATTAGGTGGCGTTATAGAATGTATAGTTCGTAACATGATGGTTGGTTTGGGTGAACCTATTTTTGGGAAGCTACAATCCATGCTTGCGAATGCCATGATGTCCATCAATACAGTAAAGGGATTTGAATTTGGTGATGGCTTTGACAATGCAAACTTAAAAGGTAGTGAAAGCAATGATGCCTTTACTGTAGAGAATGATTTAATTACAACAACCACCAACCATAGCGGCGGTATACAAGGCGGTATAAGCAATGGTCAAGACATTGTTTTCAGACTTGCGTTTAAGCCAATATCTAGTATTTCTCAAACACAACATACGGTAGATAGTCAACATGAAAAAATTGAAATTCAGATTCAAGGCCGTCACGATACATGCGCTGTACCTCGTGCTGTGCCTATTGTTGAAGCTTATACTTATCTTGTGTTAGCAGATGCTTATTTACTCTCAAAATTGTCCAAAATTTAATGAAGAAACTTATTTTATGCACGCTTATGCTGCTTCCACTTTTTTGTATGGCACAAAAAAAGAAAAAACTTACTCTAGAAGAACAAGTACGTATTGCCAAAGAGCAAGAGGCAGCGGCTAAAAAAGGTCAACCTATTTTAATGACACAAAAAAGTGAAAAACCAGATGCGGATATTGGCGCTACATTGGTTCCATTTAATGTGGTTACATGGGATGAGAAAATGTACTTTGATACTTCCTTGGCAAAAGATCAACCTTTAGTGCTTGTGTTATTTAACCCGAATTGCGGACATTGTCAGACTAGCGCTAAAGAATTTTATAAACGGATTCCTGAGTTTAAGGATGCGAATATTTTATTTGTAACGGGCGATAAATTGATGGGTGAATTACCAGGTTTTATGAAAGAAACTGAGTTACTTCCTTTGCCAAAAACATTTGTAATCAGTGCAGATAATTCAGATTTGACAAAATTACTATTTGAGTATAAAAGCATACCTCAAGTCATGATTTACAATAAGAACAAAATATTACAAAAGAAATTCTACCAAGATATTAATATAGACAGTGTGCTATATTATTTGAATAGATAAGGCCAAGAATACTTTGGAACAGAATATTATGCCGTAAAGGATTCTACTCTAGCGCTTAAAAATTTTGTCCACTGTTCAAGTTGCGAATTTTTCAATACGCGTGGAAATTTATTCATGGCACCAAATTTACCAGTAGCGTGCAAGAAATCGATGAAGGTAGAAGTTGGTAATATTTCAATAAAAATGTGCGGTAAGGCTGCTGTTCGTTCAACAGCATAATCATCGTTTATTTTACACAGAGTAGCGTCAATATGATGCATTATTACGTCTTTATCTACTTCCAAATCATCAATGCCGATATACCACTTATGTGCAAATAATCCATTGTGTACAAAACCAGAAACCGTGAATTCTTTGATACTAATATTCATTTGTTTTTGCACTTCATCAATAGCTTTGTTCATATTATCTATGCTTAAATGTTCGCCACATAAACTTAAGAATTGCTTGGTACGACCGACAATAACGAACTCGTAATTTTTTACAGAGGTAAATTTTACGACATCGCCTATTACATATCGCCAAGCACCTGCACATGTAGAAAGTACGACAGCATATTTATTATTTTCTACAACTTCATGAATTTGATAGGATTCAGCTTCTTGCTTTATTTCGCCATCTTCTGTAAAATTTTCTTCATTGAATGGCACAAATTCATAAAAGATGCCATTGTTTAATATTAATTTTATTCCACTAGTATTTGGGCGTGCTTGAAATCCAAATGAGCCCTCTGAAGCCATATAGGTTTCGATATACGTAATGGGATGTCCTAATAAATTTTTAAAGTTTTCTTTGTATGGTTCAAAAGAAACGCCACCATGAATGTACAAAGCTAAGTTGGGCCAGATGTCATGAATATTGTTGACTTTATGGTATTTAATAATTTCTTCAAAAACAATTTGAACCCAAGCAGGAACACCACAAACAATACCTACATTCCAAGTTGGTGCTTTACGCACAATCAGTTTTATTCGATCTTCCCAACGTGTTCGTTTTGAGATACTTTGCCCAGGTTTGTAAAACAAATAAGATAACCATTTTGGCATATTCTTCGCACTGATACCACTCATGTCTCCTTCATAATAATCCCCTCTTTCGAAGAGTGAAGTAGTGCCGCCTAACATTAAAATTCCTTTATCAAATACACCAGATGGAAGTTTGAAATTTTGCATGCTAAAGAACTGTTTCATGCCAGCACGCTTTACCGATTTAATCATGTCGTCAGTAACTGGAATATGCTTACTCGAACTTTCTGAGGTACCGGAACTTAATGCAAAATATTTCACTTTGCCAGGCCAGCACACATTGCTTTCACCTTCATGGCAGAACTTCCACCAGCGACCATACATTTGATTGTAATTGTGAAATGGAATATTTTTTTTGAAGGCTGTATACAGTTGATCACTTTTTAACAATTCATCAAAATGATAATGTTTACCAAAATGCGTATTTCTAGCTTTAACTAATAATCTAGACAGCACTTGGTGTTGATAACCTCTCGGAGAACCTGTTTGAATCGTAAATGATTTTCGTATTCTAAGTGATCGATTAATTAAATGTCCAAGAAGTGCCAATTTTATTAAGAATTTTTAGTGAAGCAAATGTAATATTTTAGAATGGAAAGATAAAAGAATTTAAAATCCTTCTACATGATTTAAGCATCCAATTCTATCTTGCAAATTCTCTTCATTTCTTCAATTGAATTATACAACTGTTGAAATGAATCAATCACAAAATAGGTATCTTGAATATGGTCGTTTTCGTATGGGGTATGCATAACCTGTTCAGTATTGAATGCTATATGTTTTGGTTCATCGCTAACGGAAAATTTCGTTTCACTATGAGAGGATAAAATACCAGCGCCAAAAATTTTCAACGCTTCATTATTCTTAATCAACCCAAATTCAACGGTAAACCAATACATACGACCAAGCATTTGTATAATGTTCTGTTTGTGGTTATACGTAACGCCAAGCATTCCCATGGCATGGTAAAAATCGCAAAACAGTGGATTGGTCAATAAAGGCATATGACCAAAAACATCGTGAAACATATCTGGTTCAGAAAGATAATCAAGCTCATTCATTTTTCTAAGCCATGAAGTTGCAGGGAATTTTTTCTGTGATAGTAATTGAAAAAATACTGGCTCCTCTATTATGCCTGGTACAACTACAATTTTCCAACCAGTTAATTGCAATAATCTTGCATTCACCTCTTGAAAATTGGGAATTGTATCGCCAGTAAACCCAATCCTTTGAATTCCTTCCAAATATTCTTCACTTGCCATACTTGGTAATATTGTCATTTGCCTTTCAAATAATATTTTCCAAACTGCAAAATCTTCAGGTGTATAGTTCTCATATTTTTGAACTAAACCTGCAATCATCGGGTAAGTTTTCATGTTGATTTTTTGTATAAAAAAAACCACTCAATAAGAGTGGCTAATATCTATTGAAATAGAAGAATTATTTGCCTTCTAAGTGATCTTTTACTTTATCCTTATGAATAATTTGCTCTTTAAATGTATAAGCACCAGACTTAGGGCTACGTACTGCACGTATTACTTTAGTCCAGTTTTTCGCATCTGCTGAGGCTTTTAAATCTTTTTTCTGTGCGGTTTTAGCTGCTTTTGCCATGACTTAATTATTTAATTTCTTTGTGAGTTGTATATTTTTTTAGAATTGGATTAAATTTCTTTAACTCAATACGTTCTGGTGTATTCTTTTTGTTTTTTTGTGTAATATAACGACTAGTTCCAGGCATGTTAGAGTCTTTATGCTCTGTACATTCTAGTATGACCTGAACTCTGTTTCCTTTTTTTGCCATGGCTATTTATTTTATGTGTGTTAGTAGGAATTAAATATGTTGACCAGCTAAACGAAGTTCTTTAACAACATTGAATAAACCTTTTTTATTAATGGTGCGCATAGCATCAGCCGTTAATTTTAAAGTAATCCACTTATCTTCTTCTGGTAAGAAATAGCGTTTGCTATGTAAGTTAGGCATAAAACGACGGATACTTTTTTTGTTTGAAAAAGAAACTTTGTTTCCTTTCAATGGAGTCTTTCCGGTTACTTGACAAATTCGAGCCATTTCTAGTTATTTTTTTTGGGAACGCAAAGGTAATGATTAATTTTTGAAGGAGAAAGAATATTCTCTAGTTATTTTTAGAATTTCTTCTTTTTTTTATTTTTTCTTATGAAATCATTTGAAATAAAAAAGAATTGCCGCCCAAATTTACTAATTATAAAGTTATTTTTGCCCCCATCGCAAAATCATGGAAGACGTAAAGGTATTAATAGATCGTGTAGAAAAGCTTATCGAATTAGATGCGGTAGCAGAATTGCATGAGTTTATTAATGATTCGAATATTTCTGATATTGCGGAGTTGATTAATGAAATGCCAGAACATACTTTGCGTTTTTTCAATCAATTAGATTTCCAAAGAGCATTAGCAGTTTTCAGAATTTTGGATATTAATATTCAAGAGGAGTTGTTGAAAAGTTTGTCCTCTCATCAATTGGTGCAATTACTCAATGATATGCCACCAGATGATAGAACGGCAATGTTGAGTGAATTACCAAGTCACATCGTAAAGGATATTATCAAGCAGTTAAATCCAGAGGAAAGGAAAATTACCTTATCCTTATTAGGCTATCCAGAAGAGAGCGTAGGGCGTTTGATGACGCCTGATTATATTGACGTGGAGCCCGATTGGACAGTTGCACAAGTACTTACTTATATTAGAGATTATGGTAAAAGCTCTGAAACCATTGATGTAATTTATGTTACGGATGAACATGGTATGTTGTTGGATGATATTCGAATTCGTGACTTTTTATTGGTTAATCCAGATTCAACTTATGTGAAAGATTTAATGGATGGTCGTTTTATTTCCCTTCATGTAAATGATGACCAAAATGAGGTTGCCAATGTTTTTCAAATGAATAATAGAGTTGCGTTACCGGTTGTAGATGATCGTAATGTATTGATTGGTATTGTAACTATTGATGATGTATTATGGGTTGTAGAAGAGGAGCATACAGAAGACATTCAAAAAATGGGTGGTACTGAAGCATTGGACGAACCCTATTTAGAAATTCCATTATTGAAATTGATTAAAAAAAGAGCCGGCTGGTTGATTGTACTATTTATTGGTGAAATGTTGACTGCTACAGCCATGGCTTATTTTCAAGATGAATTGTCCAAAGCCTTAGTACTTGCTTTATTTGTGCCTTTGATTATTTCAAGTGGTGGCAATACTGGTTCGCAAGCGTCAACTTTAATTATTCAAGCAATGGCTTTGGGCGAAATTACCGTTAGCGATTGGTGGAATGTAATGCGTAGAGAAATATTATCTGGGCTTATTTTAGGCTCATTACTTGGATTTATTGGATTTATAAGAGTAGTGTTTTGGAACATGATTTTTCACAGTTACGGATTACATACGATTTCCATTGCATATACCGTTGCATTCTCTTTATTAGGCGTGGTTTTATGGGGAACTATCACCGGTTCTATGTTTCCAATGATTCTAAAAAAATTAGGCGCTGATCCTGCTGTTTCATCTGCTCCTTTTGTAGCCACTATGGTTGACGTCACCGGCTTAGTTATTTATTTTTCAGTAGCCTTGTTATTCTTAAAAGGGATATTGTTGTAAGGGAGTTTTAGTAGTGAGTAGTTAGTATTTAGTATTTAGTAGTTAGTATTTAGTATTGCGTGGGTTGGAATTTTGAGGGAAAAAGAATAGTTCAATATCTTTATTAGAACGTTGTTGCACACCACCACAAACCAATCAATAGATTCAAAGTGTTATATAAACAAAAAAAAGAACGACCTAAATCGTTCTCTTTATTAAAAATGTAAATAGTATTAGTTTGCAATTCGACCACCACCAGCAAAATACTTAGCCCAATATGCATCGTTAAGATTAGCGATAGATACACCCTTACTTGAGGCAGAATGCACAAAGAAATTATTTCTTAAGTAAACACCAACATGCGAAATTCGGGAAGTACCGATGTGAAAGAAGACTAAATCACCTTCTTTCAAATCGCAGATATTGTTAATATATTTAGCGGAACCAAATTGCATACAAGCTGTACGTAAAATATTCATTCCGAAAACATATTGATATAGTTGTTGCACAAATGAACTACAGTCTACGCCTTTTTTAGAGGTTCCGCCCATACGGTATTTTGTACCATACCAATCATCGATAAAACGATAAAGCATTACGTTAGAAATTTGATTTGGTAGCACTTCCAACAAATTAGAATATTTATCTTGTAGCCAATCCATCATGCCTGTTGCGAATGAGGATTCTTTTTTTGTTTCCGAAGCTGCAATTTTTCTACTAGCTAATAAATCATCATTAGTGCCGCTAACACTTGCTGTAGCTGGTTTTACAATAAAAGTAGTAACAGTAGTTTTAAAATTAGAATTCGGATTGCTAGTGGTCACTTTAGAAACCATAACCGGAGGCGTTGCGGTAGTTGTTGAAGGTGTTGTATTTTCAACATTTGTAGCATTAAGAAGAACTGGTGTTTTCAAACTTTTATTCTCAGACTCAGAAGTCGTAATTTCAGCGATTGTTTTTTTTGTAGATTTTGAGTTAGAATATTCGTCCGTTGTATTCGTATTTGCCTTTTGATGTCTTGCAGTTGAGGATGCATAACGATGATTCTTGCTATGTTGTGCAATAGCGAGACCTTGTAACAGTAGGGTTGTAAGCAGTGTAAGTCCAAGCTTCTTTAGTACATTCATTTGATGTCAGATTTTTGGTTCGGGCAAATATAGGTCCGGAAACTTTGGAAAATGAAATTATGATGTTTCATTCTTGTTAAACATACAAAATAAGATGGTACTATATTTACATAACCATGGAAAAGATTTATATAATAAATGTGCTGAAAACCTTGATATCGATAGTGTTTACGCCTTATTATTCAATCGTTACTCCTTGAATTTCGATCAGTTGTTGTTTAGTTTGGGCTTCATTTTTGACTGGAATTCCGACAATCACTTCGCAAAAAAGTAGCATTTTATGTTCATGAACCGTGCATTCTTGTTTTTTTAAAATTCGCATAACTTCATTCATTAAAGTGTAATCAAAAGAAATACTGTACTCGTTTTCGATATTTTTTTCCAAAATTTGATTAGAAAGGATTGCCTCAGCGGCTGAAGTCTTATAGGCATGAATCAAACCAGGTACACCCAATAAGGTTCCACCAAAATAACGAACAACTACAATTAAAACATTAGTCAACCCAAATCGATCTATTTGACCAAGTATGGGACGAGCGGCTGATCCACTTGGTTCACCATCGTCGTTCACTCTAAATTGATTTTGGTCGAAGCCAATTCGATAAGCATAACAATGATGGACCGCCTTTGGATGCAATTCACGTAAGACTTTCAATTCTTTTTTTACATCCTCTACATGTTGGATCGGAATAGCAAAGCCTAAAAATCGGCTACCTCTATCCTTAAATTCCGAAGACGTTTTACCTTCAAGTGTTTTATACGTTTCTTGCCTTTGCATATTATAGTTTGTCGCCAAAGAAAATTAATGTGATGGCAATTAAGCTAAGCACTAATCCCCAGTAATTTCGAGTGCTCAATTTTTCCCTGAAAATAAAAATACCAAATAAACTAACCACGAATAAAACCGCAATATTATTGATTGGAATAGTAGCCGAACTAGATAACTCAGGGCTTTTTAATGCTTTTATTAAATAATAAATTGAAAAGTAATTTGGAATGCCAAGTAAGATTCCAGCAATAAGATGTCGAATATGAAATGTTTTTTTCTTCGTTAAATAGAAATAGGCGAGAACTAGACTACCAATGAAAGCAGCAACGAAAAAACCAGAAATCAAATAGTCATTGGATATTTTATCAGTTACTAAAAAAGTGCATTGAACATATTTAGTCATTGTATCAAGGATGCCACTACCAATAAATAGCGTGATTGGTAACAGAATTTCCCAAGAGAAGGTTGAATTTCTTGTAGGCAATCCATTTCCAATGGTTGGGGTATTTTTTTTAGACGTAATGAATAGCACGGAAAGAATGGCGAAAAGGATACCGATTAATTTCAACAAAGAAATTTGCTCATGATAATAGAGCCATGCAAAAAGAACTGGAATGGCAAGCGACAGTTTATTGGACGTTTGGGTAATGGTAACGCCAACTTTTACAGAAGAAAAAGCGATGATATTAAACAATGAAATAAAAAGCGCTCCCATTGCAATTGCCCATGGAAACCACGCTCCATGTATGGTAGCACTATTGATAGGAAATTGACTAATAACCAGACTTCCAGTAATGACACAAGCGCTATAATTAAATACAATGGCTTGAAATATATCAACCTTATATTTTTTAAAATAAACAAAAGCAATTCCAATATAAGTATTCAGTAAAATAGAAAGTAAAAGATAAAACATAATTATCTATCCAGATTTTTATAGATGGAAATACGATCAGGTGAAGATGTATATGCTTCAATCATTTGATGTTGTGAAGGCAATTGTGGTGCTTGAATTCCTTGGTCTAAAGTCATAGGTGAATGTATGATTCTTGCTTCATCCCAAGCATTCATATCAAAGAGTTTAGTGATCAACTGTGTGCCACCTTCCACTAAAATAGAAGAGATGTCAAACGATTCTAAATTGTCTATGATTTGTTGCACATAATTTTCTGGATCTATTTTTAAATAGGTGAGATTGGGTTTGGAAGTTGATTTAATCGTGTTGAAAACGATAGTGTCTTGGGTTTGATCAAAAAGATGCAGACTCGGTGGGAGAGTGCAATCCCGATCAAAAACAATTCTTATTGGATTTTTACCAATTGCAAATCGCACATTCAAACGTGGGTTATCTACTAAAGCTGTTTGATAGCCTACCCAAATGGCGTCTTCTTGGCTTCGCCATTGATGCACCATTGGGTCAGTATGAATGGACGAAATTTTAGTTCGCTGCATTCGACTTCCAATAAAACCATCTGCAGTTTCAGCCCATTTTATGACAATATGCGGTCGTTGTAATGCACAATTGGTAAAGAAACGGCGATTAAGCCATTGAGCTTCTTCTTCTAGAACATGCTCTATCACTTCGACACCGGCATCGCGTAAAATTTGTATGCCTTTGCCATTTACTTTAGCAGAACTGTCACTACATGCAATTACGACTTGACGAATACCATGCATCAAAATATAATCGGTGCAAGGTGGCGTTTTTCCAAAATGAGAACAAGGCTCTAAGGATACAAATAAAGTAGATAAAGGAATAAGTGCTTTATCTTCAGGGGATACAGAATTTATACAATTAACTTCTGCGTGCGCGCCGCCAAGTTTTTGATGATAGCCCTCACCGATAATGCGATAATCACGCACCAATACCGCACCAACAATAGGATTTGGTGAAACATAGCCAAGCCCTAATTGTGCTAATTGCAAGCACCGTTCCATGTATAATTGCGGATTCTTCATGTGTGTCAAAAATTGTTATTGGTCTTTTTTAAGTCTTGGATTCCAAATGGTTTCAATGCCATTATTTTGATGCAATATATACCGAGACAACATGAATAAATAATCAGAAAGTCGATTGAGGTAAATGATAACCATTTCGTCTACAAATTCGTTTTCTTGTTGCATGCTAACACAAATTCGTTCTGCTCTGCGGCATACACAACGGGCAATATGTGTATTAGAGGCAGCCAAATTCCCGCCAGGAAGTACAAAATTTTTGAGTATGGGCAAACCCACTTCCATACGATCCATTTCATTTTCTAGCAATATAACATCTGTTTCTAACAAATCTGGAATATGCATTTTGGTGTCTTTGTTCGGGTCACAGGCAAGGGACGAACCAATCGTAAATAAACGGTCTTGAATTTCTTTCAAAACTTGTTGAATATCTACAAGTGTTATTTGATCATTGATAGTTCCTAACCATGAATTGAGTTCATCAATCGTACCATATGCTTCAATGCGAATGTGATTTTTGGGAATACGCGTACCACCAATTAAAGCTGTAGTACCCTTGTCGCCTGTTTTTGTATAGATTTTAAATGACATTATATAATTTGAAAATTAGTGAATTTGAATATTTGAAAATGGAATGAACAATTTGAAATTGTGACGATTTGAAAATTTGAAAATGGACTACAGTGTTTGGAATTTGGGATTTTTAATTTTGGAATTTGCGTTTCGCTTTGGAATTTGGAATTTTTAAATTTGGAATTTTAAACGGCTTTGCCGTTTAAAGCACTCGCAACTGCAATATCCATTACTCTTTCAGCGAAAGGCGATGTAATATGATTTAGCTGTTCTGTTGCCAACATGATTTTATTTTTATCTTTTTCTGTAATGGCTAATTCTAATGCGACTATACCTTCTTGCGTTGCTGATTGTTCTTCTGTAGAAATATGTTGTTGGTGCTTGTTCAAAAAATTCTGCGTGAGTTGTATCATTTGTTCCGCTTCCGTTTTTGCTTCTACCAATGCTCTAATTTGGATGTCTTCTTTGGCATGCGTTAAGGATGCCAATAATCTTGTTTCAACCTCTTCATCGGTTAGGCCATATTGTGGTTGAATGTCTATGGTTTGTGCTACACCACTTCGCAATTCGGTTGCCTTTACTTGCAAAATACCATCGGCATTTAAGATGAATTGAATATCGACCTTTGGTAAACCTGCTGGCATAGCAGGAATACCACTGAGTGTAAATGCGGCCAACTTGCGATTGTCTTTTACTAAATCGCGCTCACCTTGATACACTGCAATTTGGATTCCAGATTGTCCATCTTTTTGGGTAGTGTATTGTCTACCGGCTTTACTCGGAATTTTGGTATTTCGAGGTATCAAAACATCCATTAATCCACCCATCGTTTCAATGCCTAAGCTTAATGGTGTTACATCTAAAAGTAAAACATCACTTGTATTGCCTGCTAAAATATCTGCTTGTATGGCAGCACCTAAGGCAACTACTTCATCGGGATTAAGGGTGTCGTTGATTTCCTTTTCAAAGAAATTTTTTACTTGCTGTTTTACCAAAGGTACACGTGTAGAACCGCCAACCATCAGCACGACATCGATTTCGTTTTTTTGCAAACCACTATCTTTCAATGCTTGGGCACATGCTTGTATCGTTTTTTGTACAAAAGGTTCTATTAATTTCTCAAATCCTATTTTAGAAATAGAAATGGATTTATCTTCAAATACAGTTTCAAAAATATCTTGTGTTGTAAGTTGTTTTTTTGCATCCTCGGCAAGTAAGCGAATAGACTGCGCCATGGCAGTATGTAATTTTAGATCTTCGGCATGTAAGCCCAATTGTTGCATGAAATGTTGCACGATGCAATGATCAAAATCGTCACCACCCAAATACGTATCGCCATGGGTACTGAGTACATCAAAAATACCATCCGTTATTTTAAGTATGGAGACATCAAAAGTGCCGCCACCCAAATCATATACAACCACATTTTTAGTCTCATCACTACGCACACCAATGCCATACGCAAGACTAGCCGCAGTTGGTTCGTTGATAATGCGCAATACTTCCAAGCCAGCTAGTTTACCTGCATCTCGTGTAGCTTGTCTTTGGGTATCATTGAAATAAGCTGGTACTGTTATGACGCATTTAGAAATATTCATTTTCAATACATGTTCCGCTCTATGTTTTAGTTCTTTTAATATCAAGGATGACAATTCGGTGGGACTATAAAATGTAGAACCAATTTGTATTTTAACCAGCTTTTCATTTGCCGATTCGTCATCAATAATTTTATAGGAATAGAATGCATTATTGGTACTTACATCCTTATACGATTTTCCCATGAGACGCTTTACACTATAAATAGTATTGCTTGGATCTGTTTCTAAAAATGGGCGAGCGGTATTGCCAACTGTTATTTGTTTATTGTCTCCAAAATGTAATATTGAAGGCACTAATGTAGTGCCGTCCACATCGGTTAAGGCAATTGGCAATTTTGTGCCGGGGTGAATAATTGCTACAAGACTATTGGTTGTGCCAAGGTCAATACCTACAATGATTTCTTCTTTTTGAATAGTACCCGTTGCAATATTGATAGATATTTTTGCCATATTAAAAATGCATATTTTTTTTAGAACGGCAAATGTAATCAAACTTGCTGTATGATAAGGAATGGAGCTTTGAAGATGGTAAGGAGAAATAATAAAATGATAAACTTATTTTTTTACCTTTAACTGCTCATCTCTTTATTATTTACCATTTGTAGAATGAAAAAATATATTTTTACTCTTTGTCTTTTACTTGAATTATTTGCAATTAGGTCTCTTGCACAGCAGAGAGATGCAAAACCATTCGTAAGTAATGATATTTTTCAGACGGATTATTTTATTGTAAACAATGGACAATTCGGCAATTTGTCTGCGGACAAACAACCCACAAAATTTGCGATAGACAATAATGGGGATCATATTTATTTTGGTAAGAATGGTTTGGAATGGCACTTGAGTAAAATTGTTCCAATGGAAGCTGATGAATTAAATGAAACAACGCATTCAAAATTGAATGAAGAAGAAAGGGAAGAAGAAAGGGAAGAAGAAGAGAATGAAAATAGAAAAATAATAGAGAAAATAGTTTCGATGCAATGGTTGAATACTAACCCAAATTGTGTGATAGAATGTGAAGGAAAAAGTAATCATTATTTTACCTATGGTGAAGCCAAGTATAGTAGCTATGGGTATAAAAAAATTGTTTATAAAAATCTTTATCCGAATATTGATATTGAGTATATAATTCCAAAAAGTGGTGGAATAAAATACAGTTTAATTATACATGAAGGAGCAGATATAAATGATGTAAAATATAGATACAGTGGTGATGACGTAAGCGTTTCAATAGAAGGGAATCAACTCCATATTAAAAATTTAATTTGCGATTTAGTGGAGAATGAACCTGTGGTGAACTATGTGGAGTTCGCATAAAATGCCAATACAAGTTGAGTAAAAATGAAATTGGGTTTGAATTTTTAGAGGCTATTGATAACACAAAGAAAATTATTATTGACCCTTGGGTAGCTCCGATTACAACGCTTACAGCCACTGGGCTTGGTAATAATAGAGGTTATGATGTAGATTATGATTACCAAGGGAATTTATTTGTTTATGGTGGCGGAAACTATGCACCTTTTTGGTTTATTACTAGCGAGAATACGAGAGTTGCGAAGTATTCGCCTTCTGGTGTTTTACTGTGGACATTTAATGGAAGTGTAGCTACACCTTTCTGGCAATCGAAAGGGTCAAGCGGATATATGAGTAATTTTGTCGTTGATAAAGTATATGGTAAAACTTATGTTGGACAAGTTTTAATTCCAAGTGGGTGCGCAATAATAAGGTTAGATACAAATGGAGCATATGATAATTTTATTTCTACTCCAAATCCAAATTTTGTTGAAATATGGGAAATGAATTTTGATTGTAGAACTGGTAACATCTTAGGAATGGGTGGAAGTATAAGTAGTAACAAACAAATTGGAATTGTCAATTCGACGGGTAGCTTTAGTCCACAGAATATAACTGGTAATATTAGTGCTTATCAAGATATTCTGAGCTCAACAGTGACAAATAGCGGGGAACTTTTTGTTGCTATCGCAACTGGAGGAAATGCTGCATTAAATAATAAAATAGCAAAAGTGAATAATACTTTAAATGGAAATATATGGATTACTTCAACAGGATTTTCTTCGTTTGCTGAAAGTGCGAATAAACCGTACTTCGGTTACGCTACTTCCAACGGATTTAATGCACTATATGCAAATAGTAGTTACCTATTTTATTATGATGGACTGAATGTAAAAGCATTTGATAAAGCAAATGGAACTTCAGTTGGCAGCCCGATTGCGATTAGTGGTCATACCTTAAAATATCAAGGTGGGATATATGCTGATGAATGCAATAATGTTTATGTTGGTGGTGATAGTGGAAAAATTAATGTGTTTCATTTTAATGGCGCAACGTTTTCAATATTACCAGATATTAATTTACCCAATATAGTTGGAAAACATATCTACGATATAAAGTATAATTCATGGAATAATTTGTTATACATAAGTGGTGAAACTTTTGTAGCCACAATTCCAAGAAGTCAGATTTGTGTTGACACCGTATCTATAAATGCAGTAATTAATGATGATTGCAATTCTTCAAAAGTGCATGTTTTAAATGGGGATACTTCTGCTCAATATACTTACATTTGGACGGATAGTATTACGAATATTTTGCAATCGCATGTCAATGTCCATAGTTTAAGTGATACCATGTATGGGCTATTGACAGGTCATGTATACAATGTTCAAATTATTCACAATGATTTGTGTGGTAGTGCAAACAGACTACTAAGTTTTACACAAATTGATACTCCACGTATAATAAACAATGTTTCAATTTGTTATGGACAAAGCATTACGGTTAATGGTCAAACATATACCCAATCTGGAATCTATCAAGATACTTTAATCACAACAGCGGGATGTTATAGTATAGTGACAACGAATTTAACTGTCCTTCAAAATAGTAATTTGGTACAAACTTTTTCTCTGTGTGATGGGCAAAGTCTAACTGTCAATGGAAATAATTATTCAACCTCTGGAACATACGTAAATACCTTGATAAATTCAATAGGATGTGATAGCATAATTACTACTCATTTAACCATACTTCAAAATAGTAATTTAGTACAAACTTTTTCTCTGTGTGTTGGGCAAACAATAACTGTGAATGGACATGTTTATTCAACGACTGGAATATATATAGATACATTGATAAATACAGTAGGATGTGATAGCATTATACATACAAATCTAACTATTAATCTGAGTAGTTTTTATACACAAAATCTTACACTTTGCAATGGTGATAGCGTTATTGTAAATGGGCATAGCTATTTTTCTTCTGGAATATTTATCGATACTTTGGCGAATGCAGCAGGATGTGACAGTGTAGTAACTACTCATTTAACTATACTTCAAAATAGTAGTTTGGTACAATATTTTTCTGCATGTGAAGGGCAAACTATTATTGTCAATGGACATACTTATTCGACAACAGGAATCTATGTAGATACCATGATAAATGCTGTAGGATGTGATAGTATAATAATTACGAATCTTACCATAATTCCTACTGTTTTTTATTCGCAAAATTTTACTCGATGTGATGGTGACAGTGTTGTTGTAAACGGACATAGCTATTTTTCTTCGGGAGTATATATTGATACAATAGTGAATGGAGTTGGTTGCAATACTATTATTACGACTCATTTAACAGTCAATCCTTTTATTACAAAATCAAATATTATTCAATTATGTGAAGGTGAATGTTTAATCATAAATGGACATAGCTATAATACAACCGGTGTTTATATTGATACGATCAAGAGCCAATTTACTTGCGATACTATTGTAAGTACAAATCTTACTTTATTTCCGAAAACATCCTCCACTCAACAGTTTAAAATTTGCGAAGGGGAGAGTGTTGATGTGAATGGACATGCCTATACTGCGTCAGGAAATTTTATGGATACTGTCTTAAATTCAAATGGATGTGATAGCGTAATCTTTACAAATGTAGAAGTTGAAGCCATTGCTAAGTTGTCTCAAGAAATATCCATTTGTAACGGTAATTCTCTTACCATCAATCATCATTCTTATTCGTCTTCCGGAACTTATATAGATACATTAAAAAATGGCAATGGTTGCGATAGTATTCTGATCACCAAGCTGAATGTAAATAGTGCTTTATCAGAAAATATATTTATTAGTAATGCCTTCTCGCCAAATAATGATAATCTAAATGATTGTTTTGGAGTTACCTATTGGAAGGACATTCAAGAGATGGTATTCCTCATTTATAATCGTTGGGGACAAGTGGTTTTTAAAACCAATCAAGCTTGGAATTGTTGGGATGGAAATTATAAAGGAGAGCTTGCAGCGCAAGGAGTTTACTATTATTATATCAAAGTAAAGACATCTTGTGGCAATGCAGAATATAAAGGGGATGTTACTTTGCTTAGGTAGTTTCTAAATACATCTTAGTCTGCATCACGGATGACGAGGATGAAGAAGATTTCACGGATAGTGCTACTTGTCTGCATCACGGATGAAGAGGATGAACAAGATGTCACAGATAATGCAATATTCTGAATCATGGATGATAACTATAAAGAAGATTTCACGGATATTAGCTTTTTAAAGTAGGGTAGGGAATGTTATGTATCCATCTGTGCCATCTGTGTAATCCTCTTTATCCGTGATTCTAACATTTGTCTGCATCACGGATGAAGAGGATGAAGAAGATGCCACTGATAATGGCTTAGAATGAATTAATTTATATACTCTCTCCTTTTCCTTCACTTTCACTTTCACTTTCTCATTCTGTTCCGTGTAATCTTCCTTATCCGTGATTCTAACATGATTCTGAATCCTCCTTATCCGTGATTCTAACATCTTATTCCTTCGGCAATGCCATCAACATTGCATCTATTTTCTTTCTCCATTTTTCATAAAATTCTAGATTAGTCCCGAATTTTGTTTCCATTTCATATTGCTTACAATCTGTTTGAAATTCAACATTTGTTTGATTACAAATTTTGGTAAGCTCGTTTGTATAATCTCCAATTGTGTAGGAAAAAGTTTTCATTCTTTGCAAAAGGTCATAGCCATAAACAGTACACAAATCAAATAGACCTTGTTGGTAGGAGAGCCAAGTAAGATCATTGGTATTTCCCATTTTCCAACTTTGATTTTTTTGCATCAACGCTTTCGTATGGATATCGAGTTGGCGTATATTATTTGCTTCTGACGATTCAAAAGTATACGTGAGTACAAGTTTCGTAAAGGCAGATGGCAGGCTCGTTTCACGGTCTGTCAATGGGTAATCTGCAGCAGACAATTTTGTACCTTTTTTACATATTATACTGTTCGGTTCTTGTTGTTGATTATGATCGATTTTTACTTGAATTTTTGTAAGGTCAATTTGCACCACTTCATTCCATTCTGGATGTTCTTTAAATACTAAAGCAAATTTATTCACTGCAACTGTGATGGCTTTTCCAATGGCATTTTCTAAAATTTCTTTTGTATTTTGTTGCGGCTCAAATACATTCTTGGCTTTAAAAGAATGCAGAAGTTCTTCTACATGATTCACGTCTCTATAAAATGCGCAGGTAATTTTAAACGTATCCAAATCAGTAAATTTTTCTTTCGGTTTTGCATATAAACCCAGTTGCGTAATTTTCATTACAATAGGGGCACCTTTTTTATTTTGTCCATATTGTTTAGATAAAAAAATAGATAGCATGTCTGGCAAATGGTTTTCTAAAATAGTTACTTCTGTTTTATTGCTTGTTTGATTTTTCAAGCAACCCATAGAATCCTTTCTTTGGGTCAAATCCAGTACGCGTAAAAAATAAAATGGCAAGGTATCCTTCTTGCTATCCGTAGGATGCAAATTGAGTTTAAGCACTGCTTGTTGCGCAATGCACAAAGCCGGACTCAGTAAAATAAACAAATAGAAAATCCATTTCATGCAGAATAAATATTAGTTCGTGGTTTTAAAAAATTGCATGCCAAATATATACAAATCTTCATCTATAGTTTGATACGGTTAGGAAATAATTCTTTTCAAATCTGTTATTTTAATGGTATAAAATAAATGATAATTTCTTAACAGTTCGAATGCTATTTTATAAATCAATATTATATAATAGATGTTTTAGTCTAAATTCGCCGCTCAATATAAACTATGCGTCGAATTGCATTCTTATCCACTCTGTTTTTACTTTTATTTGTAGCTGGCTATATCTATTGGTTTTATTTTAATTCATTTAGTGATGGAGCAAGAGAAGGCGTACTCATTAAATTTTCGCGTAAAGGCAATATTTTTAAAACGTATGAAGGCGAATTAGTGCAGCCTGGCTTGCGTTCTATGCAAGGAGGAGTAATTAATTCTACTGTGTTTCTGTTTTCTGTTTCGGATATATCCTTGGCATCAAAATTAAATAATGCTTTGGGCAAAAACATAAAAGTCCATTATGTTCAATATCGAAAATGCCTACCTTGGAGAGGTGAAAATTATAATGTAAAAAATAATGAAAATGGTCAGTATAATGGCCAGTATATGGTGGATCGTATTGAAGATATTATCAATCCTGCGCCAACACAAGGCTTATAATTGCCCTGCAAAAAGTACAAATACCGCTGGTTTTTTATGAAATGAAATTGGATTTTCCTTCCATTCTTTGATTGTTCTAGACACAATTAATTCCTCTTCTCCGGTTAAATTACTTGCCACACAAAGACGGGTATTTTGATTCGTATTTTTAATTATTTCGGCAATGAGTTGGTCATTTCGGTAAGGTGTTTCGATAAAAATTTGGGAACAATTTTTGACCTTACTTTCTTGTTCTAACTCTTTTATTTTTTGTGATAAAAAAGGTTGCTTGTTGGGCAAGTATCCTAAAAACTGAAACTGTTGTCCATTAAATCCAGATGCCATTAATGCCAATAAAATGGAATTAGGACCGATATGTGGAATCACTTGAATGCCAATGGAATGCGCTATGGCAGCTAGTTCTTGACCTGGGTCGGCAATATTTGGACAACCGGCTTCACTCAAAAATCCTATGCTTATTCTTTGTTGTAAAATACCTTTTGCCAAGGAAAGGGATTCTCGATGATGTTCGTTCAATAGATGAAATTGCAAATTGTCAATCACAATTTCTTTATTCATCATCTTTAAAAATCGTCTTGCACTTCGTATTTCTTCTACGTAAAAAACATCCAATGCACTCACCACATCTTTGATATAATTTGGGATCGAATGACTTGCATTTTCGGCAAGAATATTGGGAATTAAATGGAGCTTGGCTTGGGTCATTGTTCGGGTTTGAAATTATATTTTTTATCGAATGAATATTTGTTGAATCGTATGCAATTCTAAATTAGGAAGGTCAATAAGTTGGGCGGCACACACGCTTTTCGCTACAATCTTTTTGCTTGCTTCGCCGCAAAAAAGGATTTTCGCTACAATCGTTGCCGCAATACAGTGCTATAGATGAACATTTTCTCATTATTTTTTATAGTGTATTCTAATTGCAAATAAAGATGTGAAACGCATACAATACCAATTTTGAACTGGCACAATGTAATTTTTTTTATTTTCTATAGGTTGAAATTTTCTCCACCAAAACCTGAATAAATCTCTGTTCATATATTTTTTTAACCTTAGTTCAACATTCAATAATAAAAAAACCTTAAATAACAATTATAAAAATGTATTTTTGACGGGTTAAAAACTTTACCAAATGGATATAAAAGCAGGCCCATTACTTAGCACCATTGAATTTCCTTCTGATTTAAAAAAACTTAAAAAAGAAGATCTTCAACAAGTCTGCTCTGAATTACGACAATTTATAATTGACACGGTAAGTGTGAATGGTGGACATTTTGGTGCAAGCCTTGGTGTGGTTGAACTTACAGTTGCTTTACATTATGTTTTCGATACGCCCTATGATCAATTGATTTGGGATGTTGGTCATCAAGCCTATGGCCATAAAATTTTAACAGGACGAAGAAAGGAATTTCATACCAATAGAAAATATAAAGGAATAAGTGGTTTTCCTAAAAGAAGTGAAAGTGAATATGATGCGTTTGGGGTTGGACATTCTTCCACATCTATCTCGGCGGCACTAGGCATGTCCATTGCTAGCAAATTGAATGGAGATAAAAAGCGTCAATTCGTAGCCGTGATTGGTGATGGTGCCATGACTGCTGGTTTGCCTTTTGAAGCATTGCAACATGCGGGCACAACAGGTGCGGACATGCTCATTATTTTGAATGACAATAATATGAGCATTGATCCAAATGTTGGTTCACTCAAAGAATATTTAACCGACATTACTACATCTAGGACCTATAATAAAGTTCGGGATGAAATTTGGAATGGAATTGGTAAAATGCCTTTTGGGAAATTCAACCAAAAAATGGCATCCAAGGTAGAGGCAAGTTTAAAAAATGTAGTCTCCAAAACAAGTAATTTATTTGAAGGTTTAGGCTTACGATATTTTGGACAAGTAGATGGTCACAATATTTTGAAGCTGGTAGAAACATTTAAAGATTTAAAAAAAATAAAAGGTCCCAAAATATTACATATCAATACCATTAAAGGAAAAGGATATGATTTAGCGGAAAAAGACCAAACCCTTTGGCATGCACCAGGCATATTTAATAAGGATACGGGTAAAATCAATAAAGCAGTTTTTGATTCACCACAGCCGCCGAAGTATCAAGATGTTTTTGGAAAATCTATCATTGAATTAGCAAACTTAAACAAAGATGTAATTGGTGTTACACCGGCTATGCCTTCTGGATGTTCTTTAAAATATATGATGGCAGAAATGCCGGATCGTGCATTTGATGTCGGCATTTGCGAACAACATGCCGTCACTTTAAGCGCAGGATTAGCAACCTTAGGTAAGCGTGTATTTTGCAATATCTATTCAACTTTTATGCAACGAGCTTATGATCAAGTAGTGCATGATGTTGCCATACAAAAATTGCCAGTTATATTTTGTTTAGATAGAGCAGGGCTGGTAGGCGATGATGGTCCTACACATCATGGTGTATATGATATTCCGTATATGCGTTGCATTCCGAATATGATAGTGGCTGCGCCAATGAATGAAAAAGAATTGCGTGACATGATGTATACCGCGCAACATGAAGACAATAAATTGCCATTTGTTATTCGTTATCCGAGAGGTGAAGGTGTAATGTCGAATTGGCAAACGCCATTTGAAAGTATGGCTATTGGTAAAGGGGAAAAAGTGCAAGAGGGGAGTGATATTGCTATTTTGTCGATTGGACACCCAGGTAATTTTGTAATCGAAGCATGTCAAGAATTGGCCAAAGATGGAATAGTTCCAGCACATTATAATATGCGTTTTGTAAAACCAATTGATGAAGACATGCTTCATGAAATTGGTAAAAAATTTAGTCGAATTATTACGATTGAAGATGGAACTATTGTGGGTGGTTTTGGTTCTGCATGTTTAGAATTTTTTGCAGAACATAAATATTATCCTTCTGTAACTATGTTGGGTATTCCAGATAGAATTATCGAACATGGCAAGCCTGCAGAATTGCACAGAGAATGTAACTATGATGCGCAAGCAGTTCGGGAAACGGTGATGTCGCTACTAGAAGTGGAGAGTTCAGCCATCTAAAAAAATAATTAATTCCATGGTTTGTGTCCTCACGAACCATTTTACTTTCCACAAGGCTCAACCCTTTGAGAATTATTATAGTCTTCTTTGTGATCTAATCATTTTATGTATGAAAAAATTTCTATTCTTAATTCTGGTTTGTTGTAGCACATTATCCAAAGCACAAAGTAATCTTGGTTGTTATTACGATTCATTGATGAATCAAATACTTTGTGGGAGTATGTCTATCCAAGGTGACCCAGATAATATTTGTGATGATGGTGTTCACTTGTGGGTGACTTTTTCACCGAATGCTGGATACTCGCCTACCTTAATTCAAGAAGCATTTGGAAGTACAGATAGTTACAAGGTTGTACAACCACTTTTTAATTATGAAACACAAACAACGCCAATCTCTGCGAATATTTTCACAGATGATATTTGGAGTTCTGTTATTCAGCTTCCTTTTAAGTTTTGTTTTTTTGAAAATAAATATACAAGTATAGTGATTGGCGCCAATGGACAAATTAGTTTTGATACAACATTAGCCTTTCAATTCAACGGCTATAATACGCTTGGTTGGCCACCTTTGCCATTTTTTAATAACTCCGTAAACAATGCCATTTTTTGCCCTTATCATGATATATTGCCAACAGCAGGTGGTACAATTACATATAGTGTAGAAGGTATAGCGCCATGTCGAAAATTCATTATCAGTTGGACAAATGTGCCTATGTATGATTGTGTAAATTTGACTGCTACACAACAAATTGTTTTGACAGAAGGTAGTTTTAGAATTGATGTAAACCTAATTAATAAACCAATGTGTCCAACCTGGCTCAATGGGGTTGCCTATATGGGTATTCAAAATGATGTGGCTACCAAAGCCTTTACACCACCAGGTTATAACGGTGGGCCATGGACTGCAAGCAATGAGAGTTGGAGTTTCATTCCAATTGGAAGTAAGAATTTATTTGCAGATACAAACTCTGTAAGTCAAGGATTTTATTGGGTTGATTCCTTCTCCAATGACATCATTGGATTTGGGGATACCTTAAATTATTGGCCACAGACCGATACCACTATTTATGTATTTTTCGGTGATACAACTTTGCTCAATGATTCTTGTTTTGTGAATGGTATTGATACTTGTTTTTATAACGCTTGTGGAAAAGGCTACAGTTGCAATGGCCAAAATCCTTATATCCGATTACATTATTATAAGCCACATGCCGCATTCACAGATTCTATAACTGCCTATTGTGCAAATTCTTCAGTTCAATTTTTTAATTTTTCTACTGGTTGCTCTTCTTATTACTGGGATTTTGGCGATGGGACTTTTGATACACAACCTAGTCCCACCCATATCTATACTGGTTCCGGACCATTTGTTGCGAAACTGATTGCGTATGGATTTGGTTGTGCCGATAGTTTGTCTGCCGTGATTAGTCCGACACTCGTACCTATTCAAGCAAGCTTTACTTTAAGTGCGGATAGTATTTGTTCCAGTACACCAATTACTTCTAACAATACAAGCACTGGACCTAATCTTACCTATACTTGGTATATGGGTGATGGAACCATGTATACTTCATTCGACATTACACATACTTATGTTCAAGATGGAGTTTATACTGTGTTATTGGTTATTCAAGATACCGTATCAGGATGTATAGATAGCGCTACGCAAACCGTATTCGTTGATCCATTGGCACAAGCTAAATTTACCATTGCTCCAGCTAGTTTGTGTGTTGGTGAAATCGTGTATATTACAGATTCCTTTTCGAGTAATGTTATCAATTTCTATTATGATATGGGCAATGGAGATACATTGAGCAATACACATAATCCTACTGAGAAATATCTTACAGCAGGTGACTTTGATATCACATTGCATACTAGCTATCCAGTTTGTCCAATGCAAACTACAACACATACTGTACACGTTGATGATTATCCGAAGGTTGATTTAGGATTGCCGGAAGAAATTTGTACAGGGCGTGGAAGTGTTATTATTACAGACAATGCCAATCCAACAGCAACTTATCTATGGAGTACTGGCGCAAACACAAACAGCATCACGGTTACAGCACCAGGTACGTATCAGGTGACAGTCACAAAAGGAGAATGTGAAACGAAGGCCTCCAAATTAATTGTACCAGATTTAGATTGCATCTTTATTCCGAATGCATTTACACCAAATGGGGATGGTAGAAATGATTATTTCAAACCACAATGGTATGATATCAATGACATTGGTACTTATCACATGATAGTTTATAATCGTTTTGGCGAACAAGTATACTCAACGGATGATAAAAATGA
Organism: Chitinophaga pinensis; assembly: GCA_945878115.1. Lineage (GTDB taxonomy): Bacteria > Bacteroidota > Bacteroidia > Chitinophagales > Chitinophagaceae > OLB11. The sequence goes on from CAMDVD010000002.1 coordinate 147,568, forward strand.
TAAAGGCTGGGATGGCACCTTTAAAAATAAACCATGTAGTATGGATGCCTATATGTATATGATTAATGTCGTGTCAACAGATGGCAATAAAAAATCCTTTAAAGGCGATGTTACTTTGATTAGGTAGTGAGTAATTGTTTGAATAATGGATAAAAGGGCTGGAAGGATAACACGGAAGCAATGAATCATCTATGTCTGAACCGTGATACTTAGACTGCGCTCTGTACAGGTTTATTTGATTATAATGATTTGTTTGATGTATTAGGATTTTATTTTTCTTAATCATAGTAATCTTGAAATCATAAGAATCATAGTTCAGACAATAAGGATTTCGCGAATGCAATCCTTGCAACCAACTTCTTTTATACGCAATTATTTTTCTTTTTTCAAATAGATATAGTACATCATAAATGAAAAGAATAGTCATTAAAAACTAATTCAGCCAACCTTATTCATGTTGGGTAAATGAGCCAAAATGCATACTCATAAAGGGTTTGATACACGAAGCCTAAGTAGCATATAGTGTTTTAAAACCTTAAAAGTTTGGGCTTCACGAGAAATAAGTTATTTGAGCAAAACCGATTTAAAGTTGAATGCACTGTAATAATATTTTGTATTTTGCAGATGAAAATTATTTCCTAAAGTAGCATGCACAAAATTCTCAACGATAAAATTTATTTAGATTATTTAGACACTTTACAATTTAGCAGTTCTAAAGTGCTAGAGCTACCAGATGAAAACTTAGAAGATTTTATTTTAGAGGATTTGGATGCTGCATATCGCAGTTTATTTCGTGATTCAACATTAAGTTATCTTTTGACAATAAATTTAATTGATGATTTAATCTATCAACAGTCATTGTTACTAAGAAATAAAATTGAATCTGTCATCGATGATGATGATAAAAGATGTGCTAAAAGCTTTCGTAATGATTTGGCTTGGAAAGAAGTCTTTTCCTTAACAGATGAAATTTTAGATAAATTATCCATTTTTAATAATGAGTAATAAGCTTGAATTTAGTAACCAAGGCATGAGGTGATTATTTATTATGATGAACAATTTATAAGAAACAAAATGTTGTGTTAAGCTATAAAAATACTAAAAAATCTTTTATCTGCTCCATCCTTAAAATCAGCTCCCATCTGCTGTTCATACATTATTTACAACAACAATTTCCCATTCTCAACACTCACTTTATTTGCAAAAAGTTGATATACATAAATTCCTTTGGGTAAATTTATTGGTATTTTATTTTTCCCATTTTGCAATGAAAAAGTGCCAAGCATTGCACCGGTCATAGAATAGATTTTTAGGCAATCCATTTGATGCATATTCTGTAGAATTAAATTGTCATTCGCATACGAAATGGAAGTAGCATTTTCATTTACTGTTACTATCTCACTAGGACCAACATTAACTTGTATGGTATCTGATTTTTCATCCGATTTACAAACGCCCTTACTCACTTTTAAATGAACGATATAAGTCCCAGTGCTGGTATACGTATGTGTAGGACTAGTAGCGGAAGAATGTGCACTGCCATCTCCAAAATCCCAATCACTTATGGTATAACGCAACGAAGAATTGGAAAAAGTATAATTTCCATTCGTATGCACATGTGAAAAAATAGCGCGAGGAATTTGTCCAGCATGTTGCCAATTCTCTAAACTATCCAATACAGTATTGCTTGCGATTGTTTGTAATGTGGTGGCATCAGCCGAAGAAATACCAGCTGAAATAAAGGATGCGCCAACACTGGATTGATGAAAGATGGTAGAGTAAAAAGTATTGGCAATTAAATAAGTGCCATAGACCGATGGATGAGATTCATCTACTTGGTACAATTCTATCAATGGATTTGACGTTCGGCAAGTCTTCCATGCAACGCCAACAGGGCTTACAGAAGCATGATTGCTATCTGCCATTTCTAAATAGCTTTCACGAAGTCGTTGTTGCATTCCCGTATAAGTGCAAATAGGCGGATAAGCAGCACAGTTACTGGCATCCCCATTTTTTCGTCCCCAAGTCATATAAAAAAGAACTTCCCCACATGGGTTGTAAGCATGTATTGTATCACATAATTTTTTGGCATAAGGATAAGTATCAGTAGCCACTTGGGATGGATCAAACGCGGGCATTTGACTTTGTTCTTGCAGTACGATATAATCCCAGTTTCCTTGTTTTATTTTGGCTTGACTCACCGCATCTGTACTGTGATAATTTAAAGTAGAACCTCCAATGGTATTGCTGTCAAATTCTAATGTATCGCCTAAAGACAAGGCAAGATTATATAACGTGGTAGGCAAATCATTTACATATATATAGCTGTTGCCAATAAATAAAATACGTTTCTTTGTTGCAAAGGATATGCTAGATAAACAAAGGAGAAGTGTAGTCAACACAAGTGCTTTTCGAAAATAGGCCATCTTTAATTTTTTTTCCTAGACGCAAATTTATTCAATATCGTTGAAAGTCTTTCGGAATTTCTACTCAACATTCCCTAAGACCAAATTTGTATTCCATTTTTAAATCGACCAATTTTCAAATTTTAAAATCAACTCATTTTCAAATTATTAAACCCTAAATTCCTATCTAACTACTAACTACTCACTACTAATTACTACTTTTTACTTTTTACTTTTTACTTTTTACTTTCTACTAATTTGCTACATTTGCCTGCATTAAAAAAAAAATAATGGCTAAAATAAAAGTAATTAACCCAGTAGTAGAAATTGATGGTGATGAAATGACACGTATCATTTGGAAGTTTATTAAAGATAAATTGATACTTCCATATATAGAAGTGCCTATACAATATTTCGATTTAGGAATCGAATATAGAGATGAAACTAATGATCAAGTAACCATTGATTGCGCCAATGCAATAAAGGCTTGTGGCGTGGGTATTAAGTGTGCTACCATAACACCAGATGAACAAAGAGTAGAAGAATTTCATCTAAAACAAATGTGGAAATCGCCTAATGGAACCATACGTAATATTTTGGATGGAACTGTTTTTCGTGAGCCGATTGTGATGAAAAATGTACCACGTTTAGTTACCAATTGGACTGCACCGATTATCGTTGGACGTCATGCCTTTGGTGATCAATATCGTGCTACAGATACTGTAATAAAAGGGAAAGGGAAATTGACTATGACCTTTACACCAGAAGATGGTGGTGAGGCGCAAGTATTTGATGTATACAATTATAAAGGGGATGGCGTTGCAATGGCGATGTACAATACAGACGAAAGTATTTATGGATTCGCACGCAGCTGTTTCAATATGGCTTTGAGCAAAAAATGGCCATTGTATTTGTCGACTAAAAACACCATCCTAAAAAAATATGATGGTCGTTTTAAAGATATTTTTGAAGAGGTATATCAGAACGAATTTAAAGCGGCATATACTGCTGCTGGAATTACCTACGAACATCGTTTAATTGACGACATGGTGGCATCTGCGCTAAAATGGAATGGTAATTTTGTTTGGGCTTGTAAAAATTATGACGGTGATGTACAAAGCGATACTGTTGCGCAAGGCTTTGGTAGCTTAGGTTTGATGACATCTGTTCTTATTACACCAGATGGTAAAATTATGGAAGCAGAAGCTGCTCATGGCACAGTAACACGTCATTATAGAGATCATCAAGCTGGGAAACCAACAAGTACTAATCCAATAGCATCTATTTTTGCTTGGACTCGTGGTCTAGCTTTTCGTGGAAAATTAGATAATAATCAGGAGCTGATTCAATTCTGTCATACACTAGAAGGTGTTTGTATCGAAACGGTTGAGAGTGGAAAAATGACCAAAGATCTTGCCGTTTGTATTAGCGGAAATAAAGTAGAACATGGTAAAGATTATTTATATACAGAAGAATTCTTAGATGCGATTGACGCTAATTTGCAAGCGAAGATGCATGCATAAAGATAGTTTGAAGTGCAGCAGATAAAGCGCTTCTAAAACACCATAAGATGTAAAAAATAAATGCCTTCTTGTCTTTCCTTTTATGGAATGTCTTGAAGGCATTTTTAATTTGTTCAGGTTTCTATTTAAGGCTTTACCTGTTCATGGAAAAAATGGCACAAATAGTGTCTCGCTTATCACGGTTTCCATTGCTGAAGTATTCTTCTTACTTCTTCTACATGCTCATCATGGAAATCTAAATGTGTAACTAAACGAATTTGATGTTTGCCAAATGGGCTTGTCTTCAAACCCAATTGCATCCATTGTTGTACGATATCATCAGCTTTATATTTTGGGTCCAACGAAAAAATAACAATATTTGTTTGGATAGGGTATACCTCCTGTACTATGGATAATTCCTGCATGATTTCCCCCAATTCTTTCGCCCTACGATGATCTTCTTTCAGTCTGTCGATGTGATGATCTAATGCATAAATACCTGCTGCAGCCATATATCCACTTTGACGCCAACCACCACCAAATCGTTTTCGAACTCGTCTTGCATGTTTGATGAAAGATGTGTTACCTAATAAAACTGTTCCCATTGGCGCACCTAAACCCTTAGACAAACAAACAGAAATGGAATCAAAAACAGCTCCATATTCTAATGTGCTATCTTGTGTTTCAACCAATGCATTAAACAAACGTGCACCATCACAATGTAAGCTTAAATTATTTTGTAAACAGATTTGCTGAATCGCTTTTATTTCTGAAAAATTGTAAATAGAACCACCACCTTTATTCATTGTATTTTCCAAACTTACCAATCTAGAAATAGGGTAGTGAATATTATCTGGTTTAATGTTTGCTTCAACTTGGGCTGCTGTAATGCGACCTTTGTCACCATGGATTAATCCAATAGAAGCATTGGCATTCGCCATGATGCCGCCACCTTCATATAAATAAATATGAGATAATTCATCGCAAATGACTTCATCACCTGGTTTTGTATGGACGGCAATAGCAATTTGATTTGCCATGGTTCCAGAAATGCAAAATAAAGCAGCTTCATATCCAAATAGCTTAGCACTTTTTGCTTCTAATTGATTCGTAGCTTCATCTTCTCCAAATACATCATCGCCAACATTTGCGCTCCACATCGCTTGAAGCATGTCCGGAGTAGGTTTCGTAAAAGTATCAGATCTTAATTCTATGTTCAGCATAGCAGTAAAAATAAAATGTTTTTTGAATTGTTAAGGTTTATTTCTCTTGCATTCAAATTTTCCATGGATTACTCTCTGCGTATGTTTTAATCATTGATTTCTTTCTATTAAAAATTGACGCAAATAGTTTGGGAGAATAGGGGTATTAAATAGCTTTCCTAAAATACCGAATGGAGACTAAATACAATTATATTCACATCATGAAAAAGGGTTTTCTACTTTTCCTATTAATTATTGCTACAGCATTTTTCCTTTTCGCAAAAAAGAAGAGGAGTCAGCACAAAATGACACTTTCAGGAATATATACTTTGCTTGAACAAATGAATAATTCTCATTTGATGTTTGTCAGTTATCCAAAAACTAAAATCACCATTGATGAACAAAAATCTACTATCCATTGCTATGTTGGATGTAATTCAATTGCAGGTCAATTCAAGACTAAAGGCAATGCCATTGCACCGCTTCATTTGTCCGTTACGGAAATGATTTGCCCTGAATTAACGGATGATCTAGAAGAAAAATTTATCAGTAATTTGAATTTAATCAATCGCTTCACTTATTCAGAAGGGCAATTGTATTTGTACAATAAGGAACAACTGTTAATTGTATTGAAGAAAAAGAACTGAGCTTACTTCATGCATGGATTTGTATTTAGGCTTGGCTTCCTTACTTAATTCAATAGAGACAACTAATTGCATATTTGTATGCTTAAATAACATTCCAATTTAAACTTATTTCTTAATGTTGTATTTTAAATAAACAATATGCAACTTTTACAAGTACTTACCGACACCAAACAAAAAGCAGAAGTTACCATTGATATGGCAACAGGCTTAGTTTCGAAAATAGTAGATTTTACGATTGGCTATGCCCCTAAAATTGTAGGTGCCATTCTTTTTTACCTTATTGGCACATGGCTCATTAAAAAAATGGTAAGCTTAATCGCTAAATTCTTACAAGCCAAAGAGTATGACCCTTCGCTTGAATCCTTTCTACTATCTATTGTAAAAGTAGCATTGACTATTTTATTGTTTGTGTCCATCATGGGAATTGTTGGCGTAGATACTGGCGCATTCAGTGCATTAATTGTTGGTGCTGGCGTGGCAATTGGTGGTGCTTTAAATGGGTCATTGGGTAATTTAGCAGGAGGTGTAATGATGCTTATTTTCAAACCATTCAAAGTCGGTGATATGATAGAGGCACAAGGTATTACAGGAATGGTGTCTGAGCAGGGAGTCTTTAATACCACTGTACTAACACCTGAAAACAAAACCGTTTTTATTCCAAACGGCCCATTAAGTACAGGGGTCATTACCAATTATACCAGTTACGGTAATTTAAGGGTTGATTTAACCATGGCTATTTCACCAAATACGGAAATAGAGACAGCAAGAAGTGTAGCAATTGCAGCCATGCTTACTCATCCAAAAGTTTTAAAAACACCAAGTCCAGAAGTAAATGTATTAAAAGTAGGTGATGGCATGGTTACTTTAGCCATACGACCTTATTGTGTTCAAGCCGATTATTGGGATGTCTATTTCGGTGCGCAAGAGTTAGTCAAGAATGCTTGGGATAAGCATGGTATAGATGGTCCAACACCGCATAGGGTAGTGATTACAAAAAGTGCTTAAAATCTTAAATGGCTTCCCCCCATTAGTAATTATAAGGCGAAGTGGCGACTTTAGTTAAAAATTAACAATAAACTTTATTGTTAATCAGCGTTTTAAATATTAAAAAATAATATATTCATTATATTAGAATAATATTTTTATATGTGGACTTACTACTTTACTTTCGCACTCCCAAATTGGCAAAGGCACGTGCAAATTTTCAAACATTAATTTACTTACTGTAAATCAGATCGAAATAGGGCTTTCCTATTTGGGATAACTTTGTTTTTTTTATAAACGTATTAAATATCACTATGGCAGCAACTAAAAATGTAAAGGCGGCGGAAAGAATCAGCTTTGCAAAAATCAAGCAGTCTAATGAGACACCAGACTTATTAGATATTCAGTTGGAATCCTTCAGCGAATTCTTACAATTAGAAACCACTCCAGACAAACGAAATAATGAAGGATTGTTTCGTGTGTTTAAAGAAAGTTTCCCGATTACAGATACAAGAAATATTTTTGTATTGGAATTCTTGGATTATTTTGTTGACCCACCACGTTATTCGATTGATGAATGTATTGATCGAGGATTAACTTATTCTGTACCCTTAAAGGCTAAGTTGCGTTTAAGTTGTAATGATGAAGAACATATTGATTTTGAAACCATTGTACAAGATGTATTTCTTGGCAATATCCCATATATGACTCCTCGTGGTACATTTGTAATTAATGGCTCTGAGCGTGTTATTGTATCCCAATTACATCGTTCACCAGGTGTATTTTTTGGACAATCCGTTCATCCGAATGGTACAAAAATTTATTCAGCTCGTGTGATTCCTTTTAAAGGTGCATGGATGGAATTTGCTACAGACATTAATAATGTAATGTATGCATATATAGATCGTAAAAAGAAGTTCCCAGTAACTATGTTATTGCGTTCGATCGGTTTTGAAACAGATAAAGACATTCTAGAATTATTTGGAATGGCTGATGAAGTTAAAACAGATAAGAAAACATTACTAGATCATGTAGGTAAAAGACTTGCAGCTCGTGTATTGCGCAGCTGGACAGAAGATTTCGTAGATGAAGATACCGGTGAGGTTGTTTCTATCGAACGTAATGAAGTTATATTAGATAGAGATTCAGTTTTAACAGAAGACAATATAGATACAGTTATCGAATTGGGTATCAAATCCATCTTCTTACAAAAAGAAGAAACAGGTGGTGATTTCTCCATTATCTACAACACATTAAATAAAGATACTTCCAATTCGGAATTGGAAGCGGTTCAACATATTTACCGTCAATTAAGAAGTACTGATGCGCCAGATGATGAAACGGCTCGTGGTATTATTGATAAATTATTTTTCTCTGATAAACGTTATGATTTAGGTGAAGTTGGTCGTTATAAAATTAATCGTAAATTAGGATTCCCACTTACGATTACTAAAAAGGTTTTAACCAAAGACGATATCATTGCTATCATTAAATACTTGGTACAATTAACCAATGCGAAAGCGGAAATTGATGATATAGATCATTTGAGTAATCGTCGTGTTCGTACCGTAGGAGAGCAACTATTTGCTCAGTTCGGAGTTGGTCTTGCTCGTATGTCAAGAACTATACGTGAACGTATGAATGTGCGTGATAATGAGGTGTTTACGCCAATTGACTTAATCAATGCTAGAACACTTTCTTCCGTAATTAATTCATTCTTCGGAACTTCTCAATTATCCCAATTTTTAGATCAAACTAATCCGCTTTCTGAGATAACGCACAAGCGTCGTATCTCGGCTCTAGGGCCCGGCGGTTTAAGTCGTGAAAGAGCTGGTTTCGAGGTACGTGACGTACACTATTCACACTATGGTCGTTTATGTACTATTGAAACACCAGAGGGACCTAATATCGGTTTGATTTCTACACTATGTGTTCATGCGAAAATAAATGATATGGGATTCATTGAAACCCCATACCGTAAAGTTACAAATGGCAAAGTAGATACTAAATCCGTTTACTTGAGTGCAGAGGAAGAAGATGATAAGAAAATTGCGCAAGCAGATGTGCCTTTGGATGACAAAGGAAATTTCATCGAAAATAAAATCAAATCTCGTCAAACAGGTGATTTTCCAATATTAGATAAGGAAGATGTAGAATACATGGACGTTGCGCCAAACCAAATTGTAGGTTTGAGTGCTTCCTTGATTCCATTCCTTGAACATGATGATGCGAACCGTGCCTTGATGGGATCAAACATGCAACGTCAAGGTGTTCCTTTGCTTCGTCCAGAAGTACCTATTGTTGGTACCGGTTTAGAAGCAAAAGCCGCTCGTGACGCTCGTATCCAAATTACTGCTGCAGGCGATGGTACCATAGAATATGTAGATGCAAATGAAATTCATGTGCGTTACAAACGTTCTGAAACACAACGCTTGATCTCTTTTGAAGATGATTTAGTGATTTACAAATTGACTAAACATAGCAAAACGAACCAAAGTACGAGTATGAATCTTAGACCACATGTGGTTAAAGGTCAAGCAGTTAAACAAGGTGAATTTTTGACGGATGGTTATGCTACCAAAGATGGTGAATTAGCATTAGGACGTAATTTACGAGTAGCGTTCATGCCTTGGAAAGGATACAACTTTGAGGATGCGATTGTAATTAATGAAAAAGTGGTACGTGAAGACTGGTTCACATCTATTCATATTGATGAATACGAATTAGAAGTTCGTGATACAAAATTGGGTGAAGAGGAGTTGACGCCAGATATACCAAATGTAAGTGAAGAAGCAACGAAAGATTTAGATGAAAATGGTATTATTCGTTTAGGAGCGCATGTGAAAGAAGGAGACATCTTGATTGGAAAAATTACGCCAAAAGGGGAATCAGATCCAACACCTGAAGAGAAATTATTACGTGCCATATTTGGAGATAAAGCTGGTGATGCAAAAGATGCTTCCTTGAAAATGCCACCGTCTATTGAAGGTGTTGTGATTGGCAAGAAATTATTTGCAAGAGCGAAAAAAGATAAGAATTCAAAAGTTCGTGAAAAAACGGCGATTGAAAAAATAGATAAAGTGCATGCTGAGAATTTAGAGGCAATTAACGAAAATCTATATTCTAAATTAGAGCGTTTATTAGAAGGACAAGTGTCTGCTGGTGTTACAAATCACTATGGTGAAATTGTAGTTGGTAAAAATGCAAAATTTACTGGTAAAACAATTAAATCCATTTCTTTCGATACCGTTAATCCATTGAATTGGACTATGGATGAGAAGATGAATGATTTGATCAATCAATTATTACACAACTATAATATCCGTTACAACGAAGAAATCGGAAGATACAAAAGAGAGAAATTTAATATCACAATTGGTGATGAATTACCAAATGGTGTTTTGAAATTGGCTAAAGTATATCTTGCTAGCAAACGTAAGTTGAAAGTGGGAGATAAAATGGCAGGTCGTCATGGTAATAAAGGTATCGTAGCTCGTATCGTTCGTCAAGAAGATATGCCGTTCTTAGAAGATGGTTCTCCAGTTGATATCGTTTTGAATCCATTGGGTGTACCTTCTCGTATGAACTTGGGTCAAATCTATGAAACCATTTTAGGAATGGCTGGTATGAAATTGGGTGTAAAATTTGCTACCCCAATCTTTGACGGCGCTTCAAGAGATGAGATAGAAGAACAAGTAATTAAAGCTGGTTTACCGGATTGGTGTCACACGTATTTGTATGACGGTGAAACAGGAGATCGTTTCCACCAGAAGGCAACCGTAGGGGTTATTTACATGATGAAACTACATCACTTGGTAGATGATAAAATGCATGCTCGTTCTATCGGACCATACAGTTTAATCACACAACAACCTTTGGGCGGTAAAGCACAATTCGGAGGTCAACGTTTTGGTGAGATGGAGGTTTGGGCTATAGAAGCTTATGGTGCAGCCAATATTTTACAAGAATTATTGACACTAAAATCGGATGATATCGCTGGACGTGCTAAGACGTATGAAGCAATCGTAAAAGGCGATAACTTACCGAAACCTGGTATTCCAGAATCATTCAATGTATTGGTTCATGAATTGAGAGGTTTAGGTTTAGACCTTCACTTTGAGAATGTATAAATAAATAGAAATTAAAAAATAAAGGGCTAATTCAGAAAGGATTAGCCCTTTTGTAGTTTTGGTAGAATTTTCCTGTTTACACAATCTACTTTACAGTCTCACAGGATTTGCGAATACAATTTATTGCCCTATCGATAAAAACTTCTTCCATTTTCATATGTGAGATTCGAATAAATAGAGCGTTGAGCATATTTTGATTTATTAAAATAAAACGCTTTTATCCAATAGCCTTCCAACAATTTTGTTAGGACTTTCTATTTTCTTAAAATTATTTCGCTTGCTACAAGCTATTTAAAAATAATTCTACATAACCGCCTAACCCCGCTTCGTATTCGTTTTTATGATATTTGTATGAAGCACCAGAAAGTTTCTTTAAAGTTTTAGCATCTATAAATTGAAATTGTAAACATTGTGGGTCTATGCCCCTTTTTAACATTTTCCCTTTATAGTAAAACAAAAAATATCCAGCTTTGCTAATTTCATCCGTTACATCAAAACCCTTTGCTAACAAAACACTCCTTATCTCATTATCTATATTCTCTCCATTAAATGAACTAACATAAATACTTTTTTTCTTAGATACTAAACTAACATCATTATTGTCAAAGAAGTAACTAACTGGGAAATATTTAAAAACGTCTTTCCGTGATTTTTCATACAACTCCTTCGATTCATCAAAAATCGATACGATATCAGTATTTTTTTTAAGAACTGTGATTAGTGAGTTAGCTACCATCTTACAAAACTCTTCATACTTTTCATCAGTGTCTTTATTTATTTCATATTTGCCTTTGTATTTCTCGTATCTTTTATCAACAAAATCAACATTTCCAACTCCTTTTTTATGAATTTTTATTTGACATCCTTCAATGCAAGGTGTGTATCCGAATGTATAAAATCCAACTACTTCATTATTTCTCACATCCACGAGCCTAAAGTCAACTTTTAAACCGTAAAATTTTATTTCACCCAAATCATTAGAACTATGTTCTTTATCTTTCTTATCGTAGTATTTATTCGTTTTAATTTCCACCCAATCAACATCAGACAAGTCCACCATTAAATCAACATCATTGTTTGTTTCTTGCTTGTCCAATTTGAACAATGATGCATCCTTTACATTCAAACCATGTTTAATAAACTCCTTTTCAATTATATTAAAAAGGTTATTCAGGGCATACTTATTTCCATCACTTCGATTTGCATTAAAGTCATATGATGAATTTCTTAGAATAACATTTATTTCTTTTTTATTTTGATAAATAGAAGAGATAGGCTTTTTTAAAGTATATGAATTTTCAATTGGTATTAATTTAAGAAATTCCTGAGCCAATAATAAATTTGAACTTATTATAATTACTAATAAACTGGAAACAAGTTTTTTCATATTTAAATCTTTAATGCGAATTTATAGTTTTTGTAAAATATATTTCTAGCAATTCTTTGATAAACAAAAAAATAAGGGAAAGGTATATTAGATTTGTAAGTTAGCGGAATTTCTGCAATTCAATATGAATAGAGTTGTATTACTAAAGACACAATTAGATGAAGCAGCTAAATTTGCTAAATCAAAAACCTACAGACATAAACGTCTTGCTGTAATCCTTTTAGATAATTTTATTGAAATCCAACTTTCAAATTTGATTAAAGAAAAATTTTTATGGAATGGAGATCTTACGGTTAACAATAAAAAATACTCAGAAGATGAAAAGAAAAATATATTAAAATATCACGAAGCATTACTTAAAGCTAGTGTTTGTGAATTATTTATAAATGTAGATGAACAAAAAATGATTTCATTCTGCCATGATATTAGAAATAATCTATATCATAAAACTAATGAAGATGAGTTATTAGTCAATGTGGCTTTAAAAACACTTCATAAAATTATTTCATTTCGACAACCTCAATGGAAGGCTGGAAAAATGGGAATCATTACAGGAAGTAGATCAGTAAACGACCTTCATACTTTAGGCAAGATTAGAAAAGCACATGATAGCAATACTGATGAAGGATGGGAATATTTCTTATCAAAGTATTTCAATTTTGTCGACAAGAGAGAAAAGAACAGTTCTATGTCTTTAGAAGATTATTTAATGAATAAAATCATTTCTACAAGAAAAGCCTTGAAATTTCTTAGGACGAACAATAGAGAAATTTTTGTACCTAAAACGAAGAATTGGGATTATAATGACTATTTTATGGCGCACTTCTTCAATGATGCCAAAGAAAAAGACATTGTAGAAATTACTAAATTGCATCGCGCGGATAGAGAAAATTATGATTTATTAGGAGCACTCGATAATTTACATTCTACTTTTGCTTCTACATGGAAATATAAAAAGGAAAGTAGATTAGATTCATTAGAAAAATCGATTAGAACGATAGGTAAAGCCCCTATTAATAAAGCACTAGAAAAATATATTTCCTTGAAGGATGAAGTAAACATTATTCTTGAAGTTTTTACTAAAGCAGAATCACATCTCGCTGGTGCAATTCAATATGCAAAAGATGTCGCAAAAGGGAAATAAGGTTCATTCAATTCCACTTAATAGATTGAATTGATAATTACTTCAAATCATCCAATGCCATTTTCAATTTAGAAAGCATGTGCGGAATATCTTCTTCATGGCAAGTGCCAACACTTAATCTATACCATTCACTTTCTTTGTCGGCGCCAAATGCGGAGAATGGTACTATTGCCAAAGAAGCATGTTGTAATAAATAAGAAGTCATATCGGCTGTAGTATGGATAACTTCGCCAGTGCTACTGGTTTTATTTTTCAATGAAAATCGAATCGTTAAATACATGGCTGCCATGGGTGCAATAGCGTCAACTTCTTGTCCCTCATTTTTGAGTTTCATTATGCCATCATAAATTTGTTGTAAGCGAGTATGAATACCCATTTTCGTATGGGTTAAGAAAGTATCAATTTCATCTTCTTTCACCATGAAATGAGAGGTTGCAACTTGCTCTGCCATTGGACTCCAAGCACCAATATGACTTAGTATCCCTTTCATTTTGTCTATTAAATTGGCAGGCCCAAATGACCAACCTACACGAACGCCCGTTGCACAAAACGCTTTGGAAATGCCATCCACAAATAGGGTATATTCTTTCAATTCCGGAAACAAACTTACTGGATCATAATGGACAGTTTCACCAAATGTAAGTGTCCAATAAATTTGATCATACAAAATATACAAAGGCTTTTCATCTATACCTCTTTGTTTGTTTTCAGCCAATACAGCTTCACAAATTTTATATAATTGCTCTTTGCTAAATACAGTCCCTGTTGGATTTAATGGCGAGCATAATGCCAATAAACAAGCACCTTTCAAGTGCGGAATGAGTTCCTCAGCAGTTGGTAAAAAATTATTCTCTGCACTTGTTTCTACACTCACATGATTACCTTCTACAAAATGCGTATAATGATTATTATTCCAAGATGGAACTGGGTAAATTACTTTTTCACCTTTATCACATATTGCTCTGTAAGCCGCGTATATCAATGGTCTACCACCTCCTGAAATTAAAAAAGCATTTGGATCGTAATCTAGTCCTTGTTTGTTTTTAATAAACTGAGCCACTGCATGTCGTAATTCTGAAATGCCATTGGCGGGTGGATAATTCGTTCTTTTATTTCGATAGGCTTGTACAATTTCATCTTCCAAAAGCTGCGGAATGGGGAAAATACTTGGGTCAAAATCACCGATGGTGAAGTTGTAAATCTTGTTGCCGTGTTTGATGCGTTCATTAATTTCGTTGCCGAGTTTGATGATTTCGGAAGGAATTAAAGTATTCGCCAAATGAGAAAGTAAAGCCATGAAACTAAATAAATACATCTCAAGGACAAATTATACTTTTCCTTGTTTTTTTTTATAAATTAGGTGATGGACAATTTTTATATGCTGTTTCAATAATGAATGAATGCTCCATGCAGCAATAAAACACGGATAAAAAGCCATCAAAAATTCGCTGGATAAATAATTCTTGAAGTGCGCGATAGATTATTATTTTTGTGACTTGTAAACGAAAATGGTCATGAGTACAAAAACCAAGAGTATTGAAAAGGAAAAGATATCCTTCCTAGATTTTAAAGCAAGTGTATTGCAGGATTATCGAATTGCAGTAGAAAGCAGGGAAGCCAGTTTGTTGGGTCGTAAAGAAGTACTAACCGGGAAAGCCAAATTTGGCATTTTTGGTGATGGCAAAGAAGTCGCGCAAATTGCTATGGCTAAAGTATTTCAAGAGGGTGATTTTAGATCAGGTTATTATCGTGATCAAACTTTTATGTTTGCCAGCGGCATGAGTACAGTGCAGAATTTCTTTGCCCAATTATATGCTAATCCGGATGTGGAGAAAGAACCTAGCAGTGCAGGTCGACAAATGAATGGACATTATGGTACTCGCTTTTTAGATGAAGAAGGGCAATTTACCAACCTCATGAAAACCAAAAATTGCAGCTCGGATATTTCACCAACTGCTGGACAAATGGTGCGTGGTTTGGGTTTGGCATTTGCTTCTAAATTATATAGAAACCAGGAAGGGTTGAAAGACGCTAAACAATTTTCCAATAATGGAAATGAAGTTTGTTTTACTACCATCGGTGATGCATCCACCAGCGAAGGATTGTTTTGGGAAACCATCAATGCAGCAGGTGTATTGAAAGTACCAATGGCGATTTTTTGTTGGGATGATGGATATGGGATTTCTGTTCCACGCAAATTTCAAACAACAAAAAACTCTATTTCCGAGGCATTGAGCGGATTCAAATATGACGAACGATTGGGTGGGTTAGAGATTTATAAAGTAAAAGGTTGGGACTATGCTGCC
The DNA here is from genome assembly GCA_945878115.1 of Chitinophaga pinensis. Lineage (GTDB taxonomy): Bacteria > Bacteroidota > Bacteroidia > Chitinophagales > Chitinophagaceae > OLB11. Next base: position 163,275 of record CAMDVD010000002.1, read on the forward strand.
CTTTGCGAAACTTTCAAATTAGGTATAGAGAAGGTAAGAGAAACGCATATTCCAGCGATTTTTCATGTACAAGAAATTACGCAACCACAAGGTCATTCTACTTCTGGTTCGCATGAACGATATAAAAGCAAAGAACGTCTAGCATTTGAAAAAGAAATGGATTGCATTAAAAAAATGCGTGAATTCATTATCGAAAATAGCTTCGCTGAGGAAGCCGAATTGCTAGCAATAGAAGAAGAAGCCAAAAGTTTTGTGTTGACTTCGAAAAAGACAGCATGGGATGATTTTGTTGCTCCAATCCAACAACAAATTAAACAAACTGCTTCTCATTGTAATGAATTGATTGCAGAAGGTCATGCACACGCAGAAGTCATTGCATCAGCCATTAAAGAATTATCAACGGCACGCGAACCCTTGCGTAGAGATGTGATGAAGACAATTGTAAAGGTGTTGAATCTTGTTGGGACTTCTGCAAATGCTCTTCCTTTAAAGCAATATTACGCTGAATTAAAAGCAGATGCTTTTGACAAATATAGTTCTGTATTGTATTCTAAATCGGCGAATCAAATTGCAAATGTCAAAGAGGTAAAACCGATATATAAAGATGACAATGCATTGAATGGCTTTGAAATATTGAATCAATTTTTTGATTATACCTTAGCAACTAATCCGAAAGTATTTGCCTTTGGTGAGGACGTAGGACATATAGGTGATGTGAACCAAGGTTTTGCTGGCTTGCAAGAGAAGCATGGTAAGTGGCGTGTATTTGATGCAGGTATTCGTGAGGCAACGATAATGGGACAAGGGATAGGTATGGCGATGCGTGGTTTAAGACCAATTGCAGAAATTCAATATTTAGATTATTTATTATACGGTTTGCAACCTTTGAGTGATGATGTGGCAACGTTGCAATACAGAACCAAAGGAGGACAAAAATGTCCATTGATTGTTCGTACGCGCGGACATAGATTAGAAGGGGTATGGCATAGTGGTTCGCCTATGGGTATGATGGTTAATGCACTTCGAGGCATACATATTTGTGTGCCACGCAATATGGTACAAGCAGTAGGTATGTATAATACATTACTACAATCGGATGAGCCGGCCATCGTTGTTGAATGTTTGAATGGCTATCGATTAAAAGAAAAAGTACCAACTAATTTAATGGAAATAACGATCCCACTTGGTGTACCAGACATAGTACAAAGCGGTGAGGATATTACCGTTGTTTCTTACGGATCTACTTTGCGTATCATACAAGATGCTATGCGCGAATACTTAGAGCCAGCAGGTATTAGCTGTGAATTAGTAGATGTACAGACTCTGTTGCCTTTCGATATTCATCATCATATTGTGGAGTCCTTGAAAAAGACAAACAGGATTATTTTTATTGATGAAGATGTACCTGGAGGTGCCAGTGCGTATATGTTTCAGCAGGTCATGGAATTGCAAGGCGGATATAAATATTTAGATGTAGCGCCACGAACCATTGCGGCACAGGCACACAGACCAGCATACGGAAGTGATGGGGATTATTTTTCAAAACCGAATGCAGAGGATATTGCAGCAGTGATTAAAGAGATGATGGCAGAATAATTTTGCGAGATTGGTATTTAAAATTGAAGAATACTTCTTGCATAGAAGCGGAGTGATAAAAGGGAAATGAATATTTTAGATGTTAAAACTAAATTTGAATAAGAAAAATAATTTCTATTTGTCGTTGTATTGCGGCAACGATTGTAGTGGAAATCCTTTTTGCGGCGAAGCAAGCAAAAAGATTGGAACGGAAAGCGTGTCTGCCGCCCAATGGTGTAGCATTAATTTTTTTTCAAAAAATACGCTACACCATTACACTGTAGCATTATTATCATTTTTTTTTTCAAAAATTCGCTACAGTATAACGTTCATGCAAAAATAAATATAGCTTTTACATGGGTAAATTCAGAAAAATAATAGTTGGTATACTGACCCTCTACTTTTGTTGTACGCTTTTATCTTGCGCAACATCAGATAGTGAAAAAATAATTGGTAAATGGCAATGCGATCAAGATTGGTTTGAATTTAAAAAGGACCAAACTTATTCTGCTGGGAAGGAGTTTATCACGATGGTGAATAATTTTAAATACACTATAGATACCAAAGGCAAAGAACTGAATTTGTATACGAATGAGGAGCAAAGAAGCTATTATTTAAAATATGAATTTAAAGGGATAGATACTTTACTCGTTCGGAATACAATGAGTTCGAATACAAAAATGATTAGTTTTTATAGAGTGAAAAAATAAGAAGAATACATGCTGAGAAGACAAGAAGATACCTACAAACATAAAGGAGCAAGGGCAAAATTAATTGCGGAATTAGAGCAAAAAGGAATAGCAGATAAATCGGTTTTGCAAGCCATGAATAAAGTCCAAAGGCATTATTTTTTGGATGCCGCTCTAGATAAATTTGCTTATGAAGATGTGGCATTTCCAATTGGGAATGATCAAACTATTTCACAACCTTATACGGTTGCATTTCAGTCGCAATTGATGCAGATAAAAAAACTAGACAAAGTGCTTGAAATAGGCACTGGTAGCGCCTATCAAGCAACTGTACTTGCAGAGCTTGGGGCGCAAATATATACGATTGAGCGTCAAAAGGAATTGTACGAAAAAAATATACTTGGGTATCCATTTAAAGGTAAATATCCGATGCTGAAATTTTTTTATGGCGATGGTTTTAAAGGCTTACCAACCTATGCTCCTTTCGATAAAATATTAATTACTGCTGGCGTATCTATGGTTCCAGAAAAGCTGCTTGAGCAATTGAAACCAAATGGCATTATTGTATTGCCATTGGGTGAAGAAGACAAACAAATTATGACCAGAATTACGAAGTTGCCAAATGGGGAATTACAAACAGAATCATTCGGTGAATTTATTTTTGTGCCTATGCTGGAGGGGGTAAATCCCAAAGGGTAAATTCCAAAATTTTAAATCCCAAATTCCAAAAGGGGGGTGATGGAAATTCCAAAAATTAAAATTCCAAATTCCAAACACTGGACGCCATTTTCAAATTTTGAAATTCCCAAATTTTTAAATTGGACTTCTCAATACACGAGGGGCTATGCCACCTCGCTATTCATGTTACGCCCTTTCAGGGCTGGCGGTGCTGCTTTACGAGGGGCGATGCCACCTCGCTATTCAAATAGCGCCCTTTTAGGGTTGGACTGCCCACTTTCTACTTTTTACTTTCGACTTTCTACTCAGTTCTCAATACTAACTACTCAACACTAATTACTTTCTTAACTAACTACTTCCTCAAAAACGGATTATTCATTTTCTCAAACCCAATGGTAGTCATAGGTCCATGACCTGAATAAACTTTTGTGTCGTCGGGTAAAGAAAATAATTGGGTATGAATACTATTTGCCAAGGTGTCAAAATCACCACCTGGTAAATCTGTTCGTCCAATGCTCATTTGAAAAAGAACATCTCCACTGATGAGTATTTTTTGTGCTTCATGATAAAAACTAACACTGCCTGGTGAATGCCCTGGCGTGAATAATATAGACAACTCATCCGCACCTAATTTTATTTTTCCATTGCTCTCTAAATAATAACTCGGTTCGGGAGAGGTTTGCATGGGAACATGATACATGGCGGATACCGCTGCTGCAGAATCAAACACTGGTCTGTCGAGTAGATGAAAAGCAAATGGAATCGTATATTTTTTTAGTACTGCAGCATTGCCAAAAATATGATCCAGATGGGTATGCGTATTCAACAATAAAATGGGCTCTAATTCTTGTTCCGCCATGAAATTGAAAAAACTATTTTCTTCTACAGCATCCAGCATTCCTGGGTCGATGATGATGGCTTTTTTTTCTTCATTGAAAAGGATATAGGTATTTTCTTGAAATGGATTGAAGGTGAAGGATTGAATTTGCAACATTGCTGTAAGTATAAAGTATAAAGTAAAAAGTAGAAAGTAGAAAGTAGAAAGTGAAAAGGGAAAAGTGAAATGTAAAATGTGAAATGTGAATTATAGAACTTAAATAGTAGAAAGTAATAGCGGGTAAATTTATTGAAATATTACGATTGTAAACTTATTTTTTTCAATCGTGTATCGTATTTGATTTTAATGTATTTTTAATTTTTACGGAATAGTTCATTCTCCATGATCAAAAAAATTGTCTTCGCCTTTTCATTGTGTATACTCGCTATACATGGCTATTCTCAAGCATCTTGGGAGCAATTTGGCCAGAATAGAGTGCAATACAGAACCTTCGAATGGCGCTATTACGACAGCACGCATTTCAGAACTTTCTATTACGATTATGGAAATGCAAATGCCTTATATGCATTGAATATAGCAGAACAAGAATTGTCTCATATTGTGTATATGATGGGTGGGCGATTGAATAAAAAATTAAACATCATTATTTATAACTCTTTCAGCGATTATCATCAAACCAATATTGGTCGACAAAATGATGCGATTAATAAAGCAAATGGCGGTAAAGTAGCCGTAGCGACAGACAATATTCCTATCTATTTTAATGGCGATCATAACCATCTTAAAAAACAATTGCGAAAAGGAATTTCTAGTGTCATTAAAGACAATATGTTGTATGGCGACAATATCAAGGATGTTGTGAAAAATGCTGTGAAAATGAATTTACCAGAATGGTATACACTTGGCTATGTTTCTTATATATCGGATGATTGGAAGCCAGAGCAAGAAGTAGAAGTGAATAGTTTGTTGACTGGGAAAAAGAAAAATAAATTCATTGATTTAGCCATTCTTTATCCTGAATTAATTGGTCATTCGTTTTGGAATTTTGTGGCGAATCAATATGGCGAAAATTATATTTCAAATTTATTATACCTGACCAGATTTAGAAAGAGCGTGAATAATGCTATTGAATCTGTGTTCAAAAAGCCAGCTGAAAAAGTGTATGCCGAATGGGAAGCAATGCATGCCATGGAGATTGAAAAGGTAAGTCTGCAAAGTGATTCATTGGATGGTAGGATAGAGTTTATGCGAATCAAAACAAAACGAGATGTGGAATATTCTCAAATCGTGGTGTCAACAGATGGTGATGCTGTGGCCTATGTAGAGCGCAAGGATGGGGAGTTTCATGTGGTAGTGCAGAACGCCAAATTCAATAAAAAATTTACTATCGTATATGGCGGCATCAAGGCGGTTCAGTCCTTAACCGATCCTGAATATCCTTTTTTAGTTTGGAGCCCGAGCGGAAAAAAATTAGCGGTCTTGTATCAAAAAAATAATTCTTTTCAATTGCGCATTTTTACTGCCGGCAAAAGGAAAATGGAAAACCGAGTTATCCCTCCACGTAAAATTGAACGCATAACTGGTTTGTGCTTTATGCAGGATGAAAATTATTTAGCAGTCACGGGTATTAAGAAAGGACAAAGTGATTTATTTTCTTTGGCAATAAAAAACAATAAAGTAGAGAATATTACAAAGGATTTATTTGATGATAAAAATCCTGTATTACTGGAAAGTGTTACACAAAATGGCATTTTATTTTTATCCAATCGCAATAATCCATTCATTGGAGAAGCGGCTAAGAGTGATGATTTTACCCAACAATTTAATTTGTATTTATATAATCCAAAGAAGGGTACTAATCTCATTCCATTGAGTAATACCTTATCTGAAATTACCTCTCCAATGCCATGGGGACAAGAAGAATTTTCTTATCTGCTAGAAGAAAAAGGAAAGTTAGTTCGACATATTGTTCGTATTCAAAAAAATGGAACGGAAAGAGATACCTTTCAAATGAGGACCGCCAAGCCTGTGCCATTTGCATTACTCAAGCAAGATTATATTCTTAAATCGGCAGAGGTTGTTGAAGTCACAAAATCAAAATCGGACTTCATCGTGTATAAAACACCTTTCCAACAATTACAAGATAAGGATCAAGCTTATCAGGCCTTGATGAAAGATTCCTTGCTGTTAGAAGTGCCTGAACAAGTACCAACTTCCACCGTTGTGACTTATTCTACACCATTTGAAAAGGACACTACTTCTATTCCTTTTTTAGAGGAAATTTTCTTGGCAAAAAATAAAAACAATTCGAGGTATCAACTCTTCACTGCGAAACAGAATACCATCAAACCGAAAAAACATTTGACTACTTTTTATCCTGATTTTATACAAACCAGTTTGGATAATACCCTTTTGTTTACTCGCTATCAGCCATTTGCGTATAATGGAGGACAAGTTGCTAATCCACCGCTATCCGGATTTTTAACTTCTTCATTGACCGACATCATGGAAGATTATAAAATTACAGGCGGTATGCGATTGGGTGCTGATTTTCATTCATTAGATTACTTCATGCAATTTGCCAATTATCGTAAACGAACAGATTGGGGTATGCTGTATTATCATCACGCTGTAACGAATACGTATGATTATCGATATTCATTACCACCTGCCTATTCGCCATATCCTGTGTATGGTAAAGTAGGATTAGATTATTTGCAATCCAATTTTACCTATCCATTTGATATGTTGCAAAGTATCAGAATGCAATTGGGTATTCGTTATGATCGTATTCGCATACAAGCTAAAGACAAATACAGCATCGGCATTCCAGACGATAAACAATATTGGGTCACCAGTAGACTGGAGTATGTGTATGATAATTCTTATTCACCAATCATCAATATTTGGAAAGGAACGAAAGCAAAATTATTTACGGAATACCAATATAAAATAAATGGAACGGTTAAAGGGTTTTATAATTTCGGATTTGACGGACGGAATTATATTGGCTTGTATAAAAACTGCATACTAGCTTCTCGAATTGCAAGCGCGTTTAGTGGAGGTAATGCCAAAATATTATATTTCCTTGGTGGTGTAGACAATGATTTAAATCCGCAACAAGATGCAAATACAGGAATCGATCCCAATGCGAATTATGCCTTTCAATCCTTAGCAACCAATATGCGTGGGTACAAACAAGGTACCAGAAATGGGAATAGTTATATGCTCGTCAATGAAGAAATTAGATTGCCGGTTTATAATACATTTTTCAAAAAACAAATTAAATCTGGCTTCATTCGCAATTTGCAATTGGTTGCGTTTTCCGACATAGGAAGTGCATGGAGAGGGCTTATGCCAAACTCAGACAATATCAAAAAGAACAATAAAGTACAAGATCCAAACTCTCCAGTCATTGTTTATATCGATAATCCAAGCTATGATTTTGCTTGGGGATATGGGCTAGGTATGCGTACTAAATTATTAGGTTATTTCTTTAGAACCGATTTTGCTTGGAATATAGAAGGAGCTAAAAAGCCAATGGTGCATGTGTCGTTGGCGACTGATTTTTAGAGAACAACATTAGTTTATTTTTATTTTTTGTTCTATCCGTTTTAATTTGTTATTACTGTTAGATATAATTACTTTATGAGGTACTTTGTAACTAAAATATTCAGTAAATTCATAACCACCCAAATTGGTACTTTTTGTTTTTCTGGATTGAATTAAACCATTGCGGAGCTTTAAGATTATATTTTCTTTATTCAAGATATTGTAAGATGTATAAAAAACTTCGCCATTACTTATCTTGAATTTCCCTTTAATAATTTCTGCTTTGTCTTCTACTATTTGATTGAAAGAATCTAAATAATATCCTTTACATGATATAATTTGATTTTGAATTATTTTTATTTCCTGTACATTATTCAATTTATATTCTTTACCATTAAAATCAAAAACGCTATCTATTTCTTTATACAGATTATTATATACTTCATGATATTTTTTATTTGCATAAAAATAAAAAATATCATTATCAAAATTCATTAAATCTTTATCCTCCAATTTTGGATTGTAATATTTTGAAAGTTGATTTATAAAGGGTCAACCTTTTTTTATGGGGACTAAGCAAATAACTTCTCCAATCGGAATAAGAAAAATGGGATGTCTTTAACACCTCTTAGATTTGCTCTAAAGAGTTTTATTTTAGCATTAAAGGATTCAGCATTGGCGTTAGTACTTCTGTT
>CAMDVD010000003.1 GCA_945878115.1 Chitinophaga pinensis
GATAACATTGTAATTTTGACTCCAGCCAGAACCAATAGAATTTGAAATATTCCCAATTAAACTTGAAGTTGAACTTGATGATATAACATTTAATTGAACTGTATTTCCTGCACAAATAGTGGTGTCATTCTGTAAAATGTTTGCATTTACTAAACTCACATACACACTATCACTAGCTGTGCATCCTGCACTGTTGCTTATTGTGCAAGAATACCAACCCGAATTATTAACTGTGACAGAGGATGTGGTATCTCCAGTACTCCAATTATAATTACTAAAACCTGCACCTGCTGATAAGCTATAGCTTGAACCACAGGCAGCAATTGTATCTTGTGCAAAGTGATTGCTTGAGAAAGTACAAGTTGGTGTAGGTGTTGATGTATATAATGCAGTCACTTCTTGTTGGGTTAATGCACGGTTCCAGATACCGATGTCATCTAATTCTCCAAGCCATATATAATCATCCCCTGGATTTGTAACAAATGTAGATGATTTAGTCCCAAAAATTAATGCCCCAATATTAGTATTAAGTGAAATACCGGTAGCTGTAGAAATCAACTGACCATCTGAATAAAATTTACTTGTTTGAGTTAATGCATTAAATGTAATAATGGTTTGAACCCATTGATTTGCGAAAATTGTTTGAACAGGATATGTACCTACACCTAATCCCCCGGCATAATTTATATTCCCTCCACCATATGTACCAGTGCCTATAGAAACATAAAGAGTGCCGCCATAAGCAACCATAAATCGTCCCCAATATGTACTATTTGTTCTTGACCAAATAGAAATGGTTATTGATTGATTCCCAATAGGTAGGTTAATTGGGTTACTAACAGTAATTTTGTTATTTGAGCCATTTCCGGCAAAATAATACGCACTATTCGCATTCCCATTCCTATCAGCCGTTAATGTTGCCCCATTCACCGTTCCATTATTCCCATTACCACTTTCATCATTCGCATTGCCATTAAAAGGCCACCATCCCACCAATCCATTGGTGGGCACATAAGCAGGTATTGTTTGTGCTTGTGTCATTAAATGAATCAAACAAAAGCTGAGGAGTAAGTAAATCTTTTTCATATTGTGTGGTATTGTTATTGTTTTGAGGATGAAATGAAAAAATATAATTGAAGTATCTACAATATTTGCATTTGAATATTCTCACTTTGGCCGACAAAAATAGACAAAAGAATAAATTTCAACTCGATAAAAATATCTTCGGACAAAGATATACAACTAAATCAGTCCTACTATATTAATTAATCACACATTATATATCATATATGCTACAATGTTAGTAATTGTGCATTAATATGGTAACAACTGTTAATTAATTCCACCAAAACATACACCTAATTTACGACAAAATCGTATGTTATTTCAAATAGAGATTAATACACCAGAGGTTAAATTTATGGCTGAAATAATTAATAAAATAGTCATGCTATGTGGGTTCTAGCTAGCAAAAAGAAAACAATTTAACATGTTGCTCTTAACCATCCTGAAAAATTGATTGGCAAAAACAACATAATGTCTTACGACAAAAAACAGGGAATAATTCTCCACTTAACACATTCATGCAGGCTCTGCTGATATATTCCAATATTAATGTCATACGTTTTCATGTTCGAATTATTTGGGTAAATCTCGAACGGCGTGGATTAAAAAAACATACTACGTGACAGTCTATCTGGCATTTCATCATTAATCTCAGAATTTCCTAAAAGCTCTTACACGTTGATAACTTGTTCTATCTAAACCAAAATTTTCATCAGGCGTATTGAAACTTGTACCATAAATATAACTACTACTGCTTGCTAATGATTTATATTCAGTAGAAGACCAATATACATAGTTGGGAATATTAAAATAACCAAAATGAAAGGGCGTAAAGCCATTATGGATTAAAGACTTATTAATAACAAATAGGTTGTACCCTGCCGATTTCAACTCCATGGATGAAGGTAAAAACCAATCTGTGTAACCTTGATAACTGTAATTTTCACAGAGTAAAGCGGCACTTGATGTGTGACCAGCTTGGTTTATTATCAAACTGTCGTTATAAATTCCATCAAAAAGACTTAGGCTAGGGAAGGAAGTAGTTGTAATAGGACTAGCTACGTTACTGAATTTACAACTATCGCATAAGTCATAAAGGGATGCAATTAAACCTTTTTCTATACCATTTTCTCTCCATAAGCTCACGACAATACCTCCACCAAACAATTCACCAACATAGTGAACAAAACTATTTGAATTAAACCCATTACATACATATTTAGTTTGTGCTGTTTGAATTTCTAAAGCATCTAAAACCCCATTACTATTAGCATCAATACCTGTTTCTACTTTAATTCCACCTGCTGAGCAGTTAGAACTAGCAGGTTCTAAGGTAGTTTTTATCAATGAATTTAATCCATTAGACCCAGTTGCACCGGTTAATCCAATAGTACCTTGTGGACCAGTTGCTCCTGTCGCACCTGTTGCTCCCGTTAATCCTATTGGACCTTGCTGTCCGGTAACTCCTTGCGGTCCTGTCACACCTGTTAATCCCGCAGGACCTTGTGGACCCATGGCGCCGGCAGCGCCTGTTAATCCCGTAGGACCTTGTGGACCTGTTGCTCCAGTCAAGCCATTTGGCCCTTGCGCACCTGCCGAGCCCTGAGGACCAGTAGCACCCATTAACCCTGTAGGTCCTTGCGGACCCGTTGCACCGGTCAATCCAATTGCACCTTGTGGCCCTGTTGCTCCAATTAATGAAATTCCAGCTGGCCAAGTACCGCTTGATTTTGGTCCAAACAATGTATTACTTGTTGTGTTGATATAAAAATCACCATCAGCACCAATACCGGATGTTGGGTTTGTTGTGCCATTCAATACGGCAGTACCATTGATACCATTATTCCCATTTGCTCCATTCGCTCCGGATGGTCCCTGTGGTCCTGTTGCTCCTGTCGCGCCAATCGGACCTTGTGGACCCGGTGTATTGTTTCCTGCTGTTGCTGCATATAAGGCATAGGGCACACTCAACAATTGATTGGTACCAGATATGGAATAGTTTGTACCGCCACCTGGGTCGGTTTCTGTTTTTACAAAATAGGGTCCATTGGCCCAGTTGATGGTAGAAAAATTACCCGATACCACGGTTCCCCCGCCGATTTCAATACTAGCCAATCCATTGGTATTGGTTGTAGGTGTTTGTGTTTCAACATAAACAGAAGCACCACTTGCGGAACCTTGAAGAATATTTATCCTCATGCCAATCGACTGGCTTTTTACCAATGCGTTTGAACCATTGCGGATAACTGCCTGATAGCTCAGTTTGTTTGGTGACTGTGCAAATACTTGTTGCAAAACGCCAACAATAAATAAAACGGTGGCTATGGAAATGATTACTATTTTTTTCATGCTGATTATTTTTTAATGATGCTGAAGGATTGAGCTTGTTTGTTCTCTTGATTTACCACTTGGAGAAAATAGGTAGCACTCGACAAAGGGTACATATTGATAGCACTTTGTTGGGTAATGATTTTTTCTTTGACTATTATTTTTCCTTGGGCATCAAGCAAACGATACCACAATTGTTGGTTATTGAAATCTGGTATTTGCAGGATAATATTATCTGATGTTGGATTGGGATAGACATCCATAGCAACATTCAATTCATTGTGTTCAATACCTATCGCATACACATCATACGCATGTTGAACACCCTGTGCAACGCTTCCGTTACTGCTGTTTTGGGTAGTATAAACCACTTGTCCGATGCTGTAAGCAGCGGTTCCACCAAGACCTGTGGCATCACCGCCAGTTGTATTGGCTGATTCCTGCGCTTGCGCCAGTCCCGCCCATAGCAGACAGACTAGCAACATCACTATGATTTGGGGGTAGTTTTTTATCATGGATACTTTTGATTAAACGATTTTTACCTAGTCAACAATTTCAACTTCTTGTTTGTTCAAGATTTTAGTAATGAATCCTTGATTGGATTTATTGTCTGTTGAAAATAGGTAATTCCATCAAAGATAAAAATTACATTCAGGAATCCAACACCGAAATTCCTTTTTGTTGAAGAATCAGATTTGGTTCTTTATTCTTTGCTAAATTTTCTACAAATGATATTGCTACCGCTTCAACAAATCCTTCTCTAAAATGAATATGTAAGCAAAGAACTGTGGCAAACGAATACAGGTGAATTTTCGGTATTGTAAGTCTATTCGTCCTCAACAACTTCATATAGAAATTAACCCATACAATGACAAGAGCTCAATAACTACCATATATGACAGGTTTATTTCCAATCTGAATGGCAGACATCCTTAGGAAGAATTTCAATGGCTAATTATTATTTTGGCTTAGCCATATTTCCCTGTACCAGATACCAATCCACCCATGTATCCATTTGTTGCACAGAGTTAGGTCGGAGAAGAATTTCACGTTTATTGTCGAGTAAGAATATTGTTGGTGTGCCAAATACATAATAATTCTTCACATTCTCACCTTCCCATTTTTTATAATCGCAAATGGATAAAAAAGGGAAGTCTTTGGTGAATTTTTCAAACGATATCTTGTCTTCGTCCAGAGAGACAAATACCACCTCCACACCTTGGCTTTTCCATTTGGTATAATTTTTAGCGATTGCCGGCACCTCTTCGGTACACTTATGACACCAACCCGCACCAAATACCACCACAGTATATTTATTGTTCAAGTCGGAGAGTTTTTGAGGAAGTTTTTTGTCTGCTATATTGAACATGATGTCCGGTGCAATATTCCCTTTTTTCATAGCCCGATAGGTTTCTAATTGTTTGGCTAGGTCGTTATTGAGGGTACAGCTTACATCATTTAGTACTTTCAAGGCGAGGTATTCGGAAGCCTGAAATAGACTATGACGTTCTAAAAGGTCGAACAAATAATCAGTCACCTCATTAAGTTTCTTCTCGTCTTTTATCAGATTACTCATCATCGCATCGATGGATATTTTCATTTCGATGAAAACAGAATCAAGAGGTTTGCCACAATTTTCGAGTAACCAGAAATGATTGTCGATGGCATCTTTAAACAAACCGCTTTTGTATAATCGCGGGTCTGTATAATCTAGGGCACGGAAGGCGGCTATCGTAGCTGGTATTTCTTTGGTTCGATACTGGGCTACTACCGAAACAGAGCTCACTAATTTGCGCATCGGTAAAAACCAATGCACATAACTTTTTTCAGGCAAGGAAGCCAAGAACTGTTTCTCTTCTTTGTTGAGTCGCTCCTCTTCTTGTTGAATCGCAGCAATCGGTTTTGTTTGTTTGGCAAAAAAAGAATCCAAAGTATACACATTCTCTAGATATCCCCATGCACTGAGGGCCTGCTCTCGTTTGGGTTGTTCTTGTGCATAGCGTTCAAAAGATTGGTTTTCTTTCCCTTTACTTATGTGTATGGTATTAGGTTCATTCAAGGAGTTGCCTGTCAATTGAATATCTTCTCCGGTGAGGAGCACAATGAATGGTTTTTCTCCCTCAATTTGCAGAGCACCTACTCCATAATCATTGGGTAAATAGGAGAGACTAAAGTTGCCACTCGCATTCATTGTATTACTTGAAATGATATAGTTATTTAATCCATTGAAGCCTTGTAGGAGAATGGTTTTGTTGGCTGATTGGGTAAGTTTACCTGATATGGTTTGGGCAAGAACACCTTGTATTGACAACAAGAATATGCCAATACAAATGAAAAAACAAGGAATATGTTCCATTTTTAATTTAAACATAGGTTATCAAACTGAAATTACGAAGACTCATTGCTTTTGAGAGCCGGGTATCAAATAATTAAACTGTAAGAGAATAAATTAAGCCGCGCTGAATTATTAATCTTTAATGCAACGAATTGAGATGCCAGTTGCACGTTGCAAATTGCCGTAACTATCTACACAACAGTTCGAAAAATTGAGAATCATAGAAAATTGGTTATTAACATTGCTATTCCAATAGTAACCAATACTGCCTTGGCTACCAAGGGAACCATTAGCACTGCCGCGACTACCTGCTAAAGTCAATTTTAAATTAGACAAATATCCACCGGTGGCACCAGAACTACTCCAACTATTTTGTTCAGTATCGAATTCTGCTGCTGTTGGTAATCGATAACCGCTGGGACATGGATTGTTTGTGCCACTTACCCCCTGCCATAAGTTGTTGTTTTGTGGACTACGCCAATCAATTGGGCTATTAGATACTACTATAAAGTTCCCATGGCCCGGTTGGTTGCTACTACTTAGTGTTGTTGTGGTCGCTGAGTTCTTACATTGGTGCCCATCACTACCTCTGCCCCATTGATATAAATCACCATAGGCATTGGTATCAGTGATACTTGTAGCAACCTGTGTAGCCCCAAGATTACGGTCCATCCAAATTTTTCCTGTGGCAGGGTTAATTACATCAACCACTAAGGTTGGCACACCATTACAAAATACTGAACCAATAGGGTACGAAGGTTGTGGATATACATTGAGAGTCAAAGTGCAATTTTGCCCCCCTATGCTTAGAGGGAAATTTGCTGAACCTGCTCCGATTGGAATTCCAGTTATAATAAATGATAATGTACCAATACCATGAATCAAAGTACCTGCAGCAAGTGTGGCGATTAGCCCATTAACCCCTGATGAGGCAATTATTTGTTCAGGATATCCGCCTCCATTACCTCCGGAATAAGAGATACTACAACTAACACCATTTGCTGGGTAATTTGCGACCAATATTCCTGTGTTATTAATGGTATTGCAGCTAAGCGATACAATTGCGGCTGGACAAATACCCCCTGTTGTCCAAATATAATTACCGTCACAATAGGTTAATACTTGTCCTTGTGATGCACCAGAAGGAATATTAATACCACCTATACTACCCGCTGATTTTGCATATAATGCATAAGGCACACTCATCATCTGTTGGGTGCCAAGGTCTGTATAATTACTGCCACCTGCAGCATCCAATTCCACTTGCATAAACTTAGCCCCATTGCCCCAGTTGATGGTAGAGAAGTTCCCAATTACAGGAGTGCCTTGTCCTATAGTAAGAATGAGCATTGCAGCCGCGGAGGTATTACTAGCATGGGTTTCTTGGTAGACAATATTTCCACTCATAGTACTATCATGTATCGTAAATCGTACTTGCACAGATTGATTGATGAGTAAATTGCCGCTGCCATTTCTGATGACACTTTGATAGGGAATACCTTGTGGTGACTGTGCTTGTGTTATAAAATGAATCAAACAAAAGCTGAGTAGTAAGTATATCTTTTTCATATTGGGTGTATTGTTTAATTATTTAGTAGGCTAAAAATAGGTTGTAGGGTTCTCCACTAAAAATCACTACATGCTAATGATTTGATGGGAAATCAAAGATAGCTAATTATTTTTCTTAAATGATATGCTAAGAATCTTTCTTTATCTAGTTTTAATCAGGTTGTACAATATGTTAGGCTCTCCACCCGTGGTTCATGTCCTCACAAACCATCTATGTAAACTTATTTTAGGATGATACACTTATGAAAAAATTTAGAAAAATTGGTAGGATTACGCACCAACAATTCTTTTCATATCACACTGTTGGTTCGGAGAACCAAATTTATCTGTCGTTCGACATGCCGCTATGCGAACATGCCGAACAGCGTGGTTGAACATGGTCTACCGTATGAACAAGTAATGAGAATTACAGGACACAAAAAACTATCCACGTTACAGAAGTATATCAAAAGTGATAGTAATATTGAACAGATGTTAGAAGTCGGTAGAAAAATTCGTAAATACTAGTCAAAAGGTTTCCTCTGCTACACTTTTTGCTACACTCAATAAAAAACCCCTTGATTATCAAGGGGTTAATTGTTATTGTGCGGACCGGACGGGACTCGAACCCGCGACCTCCGCCGTGACAGGGCGGCATTCTAACCAGCTGAACTACCGATCCAAATTATTTTCAAAAAGCTTTTTTCCCCCGTAAGGGAGTGCAAATATAATCAAGAATATTAGATATCAAAATCTTAATAATTCAACTTTCAAAAATGGCAAAATTAATGTAGGTTTGAAACTTATTTAATAAGACACTACTATGCAATATTTAGATTTCGAAAAAACCTTAGAAACCCTCATTCTTGAAATTGAAAAAATAAAAGAAGTAGGTGAGAAAACTAAGGTAGACGTGAGTTCTGCGGTCAAAGAGCTAAATAAAAAAGTAGACAAAACAAGAAAAGAAATTTATTCAAATCTCAATGATTGGCAAACCGTTCAATTGAGCCGACACCCCGAACGCCCGTATACAAATTATTATATTAGTCGCGTTTTTTCCAAATACCAAGAACTTCATGGCGATAGAAATGTAAAAGATGATAAAGCTATTGTAGGTGGATTTGCAAGTTTGAATGACGAGCAAACCGTGATGGTTATTGGACACCAGAAGGGTGTGAATACAAAAATGAGACAGCTTCGCAACTTTGGAATGGCTAACCCTGAAGGGTATAGAAAAGCCTTACGACTCATGAAATTGGCAGAAAAATTTAATAAACCTATTGTAACTTTTATCGACACACCTGGTGCATTCCCTGGTTTAGAAGCCGAAGAACGTGGACAAGGTGAAGCCATCGCAAGAAATTTATTTGAAATGATTAACCTTAAAGTGCCTGTTATTTGTATCATCATTGGCGAAGGCGCTTCTGGTGGCGCATTGGGCATTGGCATTGGCGACCGTGTGATGATGCTCGAAAACACTTGGTACTCGGTTATTTCACCCGAAAGTTGTTCCAGTATTTTATGGCGCACTTGGGATTTTAAAGAAAAAGCTGCCGAACAATTAAAACTGACTTCAAAACACATGAATGCCTTCGGATTAATAGATGGCATCATCGCAGAACCAATTGGTGGTGCACATGCCTTCCCTACCGAAACTGCAGCCATCATTAAAAAATATTTAGAAAAAACAATTCCAGAATTATTTGCCATCGATGTGGAAACACGTATCGAACAACGCATTGATAAATTTTCTGCTATGGGATTTTACGACGAGACCAAGTAATTTTTTGACCTTAATTTTATTCTAACTTTGTCACTATTTCAAAAAATCCAAAGCCGCATTAATCCACAGCCGGTTGTCACAAATGCCATTCCAGTATTTGAGTCGCCAATGAATATAAAACATGAGTTTGTTCATTTCCCAACAGCTTATCGAATCGCCATTCTGTGCTATTATACCGACGCCGATTCACAAGAAATTATTGGCAATTATAAAAAGCAATTAGAAAGACTAGGTTACGATTGTGAAGTACTCATGTATATAGACAGCAAAGAACGTGACCACAATATTTATTTACAGTCCTTCAATTGGAATGATTTAGATAAAAGAACCATGTTACCGCATAGTCCTCGCACAGATAGAGTGATTCAAAAAAAATATGATTTGTTGCTCAATCTATTCTCAACACCATGCTTACAACTACTGCACATTTCAAACCATTCGCAAGCCAAATGCAGAGTAGGTCCTTTCCTATCTAAAATTCAAGATTACTCTGATATATTGATCCCTATAAAAACAGAATTCGATTTACACACACTCATACTTGATATCAATACAACCCTTCAATTAAAACCATATGATCGCAAACATGTTTAGAGGAACCGGTGTGGCATTGGTTACTCCTTTTAAAAAAGATAAATCTGTAGACTTTCCAGCACTTGAAAAATTAGTGGATCATGTAATACAACATGGCGTTAATTATCTGGTGGTATTAGGTACAACTGGCGAACCCCCTACTCTATCTCAAGAAGAAAAAAGGAACATACTCGCATGCGTCATTGCAAAAAACAATAAACGCGTTCCTCTTGTTTGTGGTATCGGTGGCAACAATACACAAGCAGTCATAGCACAGCTATCGTCCTATCCAGTTGAACATGTCGACGCCATTTTGAGCGTATCTCCTTATTACAGCAAACCAACACAAGCAGGCATTATCGCTCATTTCAAAGAGCTAGACAAGCATACACCACGCCCTATTATTTTATATAATGTACCAGGCAGAACAGGAAGTAATATGCTGGCAATTACAACCATACAAATAGCTAAAGAATGTAAAAATATGATTGCCGTTAAAGAAGCAAGTGGCAATATGGTTCAATGCATGGAATTAGTGCAACACAAACCAGATAATTTTTTAGTACTAAGTGGTGATGATAATCTTGCACTCGCACAAATTGCTTGTGGTTTTGATGGCGTTATTTCAGTTGCTGCAAATTGTTTCACCCAAAAATTTTGTGATTTAATACAAGCTAGTTTACGCAATGATTTTATCACTGCTCGACAATTACAATACCAATTATTAGATGGCATTGATTTACTTTTTGCAGAAGGCAATCCATCAGGTGCAAAATTTGTATTAAGTGAAATGGGTATTTGTGCTAATGAATTTCGGCTCCCTATCGTGCCAGTAAGTAGCAACACAGAACTTGCTATTAAAGCCTATCTGCAAGCATTCTAATATGGTGGGCCCTAAAATTATTTTATTTGATGGCATTTGTAATTTTTGTAATTACTGGGTCTCTTTTATTATTCGTCATGATCGAAAAAAGCAATTCCAATTTGCTTCCCTGCAGAGTGAATTTGCGAAGCAATATATTCCAGAAAATAAAACCAATGCAAGCAATTTCCAATCCGTAATCTTATTGGAAGGCAATACAATTCGAACAAAATCTACAGCTGCATTGCATATCATCAAACATCTTGATTTCCCTTGGAATTTAGGTACAGTTGGAATAATAGTACCAAAATTTATTCGTGATTATCTATACGATGTAGTGGCAAGACGACGTTACCAATGGTTTGGAAAAAGCGACACTTGTTCTGTTCCAACAGAAGCAGTTCAAGATCGATTTATTTCATAAACATATTTTATTTTTGATTCTACCAGACAAATATTCTAAGCATAAAATGAAACCTATTTTTTTACTTCTCTTCCTTCTAAGCATTGCACTACAAGGCTTTGGACAAGTACATCGACGAGCAAATTATTATGAAACATTTATAGAAGTGAATACTCCGATTGATAGTATTGTTGTACTAAAATCAAAACGGCAAATGATTTGTTTTCACCAAAAACAAAAAGTCAAAATGTATATGATTTCATTGGGGATGGAACCCGAAGGAAAAAAGCAATTTGAAGGTGATTTGCGAACACCAGAAGGACTTTATTCCATCAATGGTAGAGATACAAATAGTTCATATCATACCAACCTTGGTTTATCTTATCCAAACACAGAAGATTCTACTTTTGCTGCCTTACAAGAAAAAAGTGCTGGTGGCGAAATCAAAATTCATGGCTTCCCGAATAACCACCGTAAAAACCAAGAGACCGATTTTTTGGATACCGACTGGACCATTGGCTGCATAGCAGTTTCTGATTTTGAAATAGATGAATTATATAAATGGGTTATTGAAAATTGTCCAATTCTTATACGTCCTTAAATCTCAAATGTCTGCCCTTCCATTGCCAATTCGGTATGTTCAAAAACTGGAATGGCTTCATCCAAAAAAGCTTGCAAGTTTTTATATTTAGAAGAAAAATGGCCAATGATTAATTTTTTTACAAGCCCTTGCTTCGCAATATCTGCAGCTTGTCCGGCTGTAGAATGAAAACGCATTTTAGCTTTTTCACTATTCTCTGCAGTGTAGGTAGTTTCATGATAGAACAAATCTGCACCGCTTATATCTTCAATGATTTCAGGCGCATACCTAGTGTCAGCAGCAAAGACATATATCTTATCCGGATGCCCTTGTTGCGTCACCCAATCATTCTTTACTATATCTCCAAACTTATCGATATAGTCTTCTCCTTCACACAATTTAGCATAGAAATATTTGGGAATTTCATACTGTTGAAGCTGATTAGGTATTAAAATTCTTTTTCTTTTTTTCTCTATAAAAATAAACCCATGGGTCGGCACGCTATGATAAACTGGAAAACATTTCACCTGCCACTTTTCCTCGTCCAATAATGTTTCTCTTTTCCCCTCCTCTAGTAGATGAAAAATCATGGCAAAACCTAAGTCCCAAGGCAATTGCAACTCTACAATTTCCTTTATTTCCTTTGGGCAATAAAGATGTAATTCCTTTTCACGACCGAGTAGGGATAGACTGCTGATAAAACCAACTAAACCAAGGTAATGATCACCATGTGCATGACTAATGAAAATATGATTAATCCGATTACTTTTTACTTTAAATTGTTGCATGCGCATCTGAGCACCTTCACCACAATCCATCAAAAAAAGCTGATCCATGATATCAATCACTTGCGCTGTAGGATAACGTCCATAAGCTGGCAATGCGGAATTATTTCCAAGGATGGTAATTTTCATTTGCAGATTGTAGACTCTTGTGTCCTTATTTGGACTTACGAGATAGTCTTCACTTTAAAGGTAAAATACTGCTGCATGAAATAACTATTGATAGCTACTAAAACAGTTGTAATAAATTTAGATAATGTTGGTTCCAAGCAAATGACTTCTACACAAATTTTCAAAAATACATAACTCAAACCCAAGCTTGTTATAACCGATAAACCATAACGAAATAATTGATGCAAACCCCTCAATTCTGAAGTTGTAAAAACAATAAATTTATTGAAGAAAAACCCTGTTGGAAAACTGATGCAGAACGACACTATAAAAGCTGCGATATGCGCGCCAATCGTTGTATGCATTACCACAATTGGCATTTTTTCAAACCAATAATAATAAGCAATATTATAACAAATCAAGTCTACAAGTACAGTTGTACTACCGCAAATTAAATATTTGAAAGTTTGCAGTTCTATGAATTTTTTAATAAAATCAAAGTAAAAAAACTCAAGAAAGGTATTAAGCCATTTTCTCACCAGCGGTCGTCCTTAACAATTATTCAAATGGAGTAAAATGAATTTCTACTGAATTATCGACATTGCGAATCCATAATTGTTTCTCATACAATTTGAGAATATTATAGTCGTTTGTACTGTCAATATTTCCAGAGAAATTTTTAGTAGTCAAGGCTACTTTTTTACCATGATCATATAGAACCCAAGTGCCTTGTACATTTCTTGCTTCAAGCGTAATAGGATCGATAATTGTTACGATATATTTGCCGTCGCGATAGATATAATGCTTTTGTTTTGCCCAATAAGGATCTTGTGAAACCTCTGTTCCGTTTACTTCTGCGCTTTCTACTCTCCAATTATTGGTTAGTCGTGCCTTCTTGCTTCGGAAACTAATATTTGGCCCTTCTTCATATTTACGACAAGAGGATATAGCTACTGCTACAACGACGATTACTAAAAAAATGGTGGATAATTTTTTCATATTATTTTTATCAAAGCACTAAGATAAACAAATTTCTAATAGTTGAGTTTTTTTGCATAGAAAATGTACTGAATGACCACTTTATCGTAAAGAATTTCTTCTTTGCCAATTGGAAATAGTCGGTTGTAAAGGCTTAGGAACTTGTGTTTTTTGACCATAAATTAGACAAGCTAATGTGGCAATCATTTCCTTATCCTCCTCCTCTAATTTTATCAATTCATTTGGATGATAATAGTTAGCAATAAAGTGGGTATCAAATTTACCTGCAATAAATGCTTCTTGATGGATAGCCCACTTACCAAATGGAAGAGTAGTTTCTATCCCATTTATCCTAAAGTCTGAAATAGCGTTAGACAATCGTTCAATCGCCTCCGTTCTATTTGCGCCCCAAGCAACTAATTTACCAATCATCGGGTCATAATAAATAGGAATTTCCATCCCTTCTTCGTACCCATCATCTATACGAATACCTTCTCCACTTGGTCTTCTATACACATCCAATGTACCAATATCTGGCATAAAATTTTGTAATGGATCTTCAGCACAAATCCGAAGTTCAATCGCATGTCCATGAATCTTTAAATCCGCTTGACTCATTTTTAATTTTTCACCACGTGCTACCAGAATTTGTTCTTCTACCAAATCAACTCCTGTAATCATTTCTGTCACACAATGTTCAACTTGTAGACGAGTATTCATTTCTAAAAAATAAAAATTGAGTTCTTCATCGGCTAAAAATTCAACTGTACCCACACCATGGTAATCACAAGCACGAGCTACATTCACTGCGCATTCGCCCATTGCTTTTCGCACAGCTTCTGTCAAACAAGAAGAGGGAGCTTCTTCAATTAATTTTTGATGCCTTCTTTGAATAGAACATTCTCGTTCAAAAAGATAAACATAATTGCCATGCATATCGCCCAAAACTTGAATCTCGATATGTTTAGGCGAACCAATATATTTTTCAATAAATACGGAATCATCACCAAAAGAATTTAATGCTTCACTTCTTGCCATGTGAAATTGTTCTTCTAAATCTTCCATTTGATTTACCAAACGCATTCCTTTACCACCACCACCAGCACTTGCTTTAATCAATAATGGAAACCCTGTTTGCAATGCAATTCCTCTTGCCTCTTCTACATCAAGTATAGGCTTGTCCGTTCCAGGAACCATTGGCACATCAAATCTTTTAGCCGCTTGCTTTGCACCAATTTTACTTCCCATGGTTTTAATAGAAGATGGCGTTGGGCCAATAAATACAATCCCAGCATCAACGCATGCCTGACTGAATGAAGCATTCTCACTCAAGAAACCATAGCCAGGATGTATGCCTTCTGCGCCACATGCTTTAGCCACAGAAATAATTTTTGCCATGTCGAGATAAGATTGGGAAGAAGGAGCTGGGCCAATACAATAGGATTCATCGGCAAATAAAACAAAGGGCATATTCTTATCTACATCGCTATAAACAGCAACAGTTTGTATACCCATTTTTTTAACTGTACGCATAATACGTAAAGCAATCTCACCCCTATTCGCAATTAATATTTTATTCATGTCGTATAAAAAAGGAAGCGAATATAAGTGATTTTTTTACGACAGAATCATTTTTACTATTGTGGAAGTTTCAGATTTTTTAAAAGTAAAAAAGCACAATTTATTCTACTGTCAGAGCAACACGCTGCATGCTTTGGAGCCAACTCTACAACAACTTTGATGCTTCATTTTATTAATGATAATTTTGAAAACGTAAAGGAGATAGCTTCAAATTGTCTGAACTAGTTTTTTATTGATTTTGGGATTGGCAATGTTTTTTATTCGGTTTCATAACCCGTTTAAATTGTAAAGAACTATTCCCGAAATTGATGAGCAACCCGATATCCAGACCATAAGCCTCTAAGTAATTAATCGGCTGTGCAAGATGAACCTCTTCTAGTTTAATTGCAGCTTTTAATTCAACCATCACTTTTCCTTCTACAAAAAAATCAACTCTTCTTGTACCAACATGCTCGCCTTTATAGCTAAGTTCCATTTCATGCTCTCTGCTAAATCCCAACCCTTGCCGTATCATTTCAATTGCCAAACATCTTTGATAAACCACTTCTTGAAATCCATTACCCATAATGCCATGCACTTCCATTGCACAACCAATTATTCTTCCTGTCAATTCCGATAATGGATATTCTTGCTTAATCATAATATTCATTCAATCTTTTCAAAACATAGTTCAGACATTCAATTACTTCAAAATCATAGTATTCATTCAATCATTTCAAATCATAGTTCAGACAATTACTTCATAATCATAGTTCAGACAACTTTCAAATCATAGTATTCATTCAATCAAAAAAATCATAGTTCAGACAACTTACAAATCATAGTATTCATTCAATCATTTCAAATCATAGTTCAAACAATCAACTCACAGTTCAGACATCGCCTTCACCTCATGATACGTCGTATCTCTTTCAACAGGTATTCTTTTTGCGGCAGTAATTAAATCACAAATTTCTTCCGTACTCATACTTGGGTTTTGCTCTTCACTCCCTGCCATCGAATATATTTTTGTGCTATCATCGATGGTACCATCTAAATCATTCACGCCATAATTCAACATCAACTGTGCATTGTTTCTTCCTAACATTGGCCAATAAGCTTTGAGGTGCGGGAAATTATCCATGAATATTCTGGCAACGGCGTACAACTTCATATCTTCTATTATACTGCTTTCCGCAATATGGCTCATATCATTATCTCCATTTCTAAATTTGAGGGGAATGAAACAATTAAATCCATTGGTTTCATCTTGCAACATACGCAATTGATGCATGTGATCTACTCTGTCTGCATAGGATTCTACATGTCCATACAACATCGTTGCATTAGTTGGCATGCCCAATTGATGCGCTGTTCTATGTATATCTAACCAACCTTCACCATCTACTTTATCTTCACAAATTTGCTTTCTAATTTCTGGCGCAAATATTTCAGCACCTCCGCCAGGTAAGGATTGCAAGCCCGCATCCTTCAATAATTGCATGCCTTCCAAACGACTTACTTTTGCTTTTCTAAACATATAATCTAACTCCACAGCTGTAAATCCTTTGATATGCAAATCTGGGCGATAGGCTTTTATTTGACGAAGCAAATCACAGAAATAATACAAATCCATTTTCGGATGAACACCTCCAACGATATGTACTTCAGTTACTGGAATGCCATCATATTTCTTCACGATATCCATCATTTGATCGATGCTTAACTCCCAACCTTCTTCCTTGTTTTTATATAATCTGGAATAAGAACAAAACGCACAACTAAACACGCAAACATTCGTCGGTTCAATATGAAAATTTCGATTGAAATAGGTTTTATCTCCATGCTTTTCTTCTCGAATATAATTTGCCAAAGCACCTAAAAATCCTATCTCTCCTTCTTCAAACAATGTGATGGCCTCTTCACTTGTGATTCGCTCTTGCTGTAAAATCTTTTGACCAATGCGACGAAGTGATTCTGGCAAATGTGATTGCGTTAATAATATTTGTATTTGAGAAATAGAAGACATATAAATCAGTTGAGGCGCAAATGTACATTACGAAAAGGATTCAAATATAAATTATGCCTTAATAGGCAATAATCCTTATAGACATTATTTTGATTCTTTATCGAAAACAGTTCTTACTTCCTTCTATTTATTTCATCTCGAATTTGAGCAGCCTTAATATAATCTTCCTGATCTAAAACTTCTTCTAACATTTTTTGCAAATTCTCTAAACTGAGTCCGCTAAGGCTATCGTGACTAGGTGTAATCTTTGTTTTTGATTTCTTCTCTTCTTTTATTTCTACTTGATGCGATGTCTCATCCATTTGCAATCCTGCCGAATCCAAAATAGATTCATATGTATAAATAGGTGCATCAAAACGTACAGCCAATGCCAATGCATCTGAAGTTCGAGAGTCTATTTCAATGGTTTCATAAGGTGATTGACAAATTAATTTAGCAAAAAAAATACCTTCATGTATGCGATGGATGAGCACTTCATTCAACTGCAATTGAAAAGCGACCATCATATTTTTCATCAAATCATGCGTAAGTGGACGAGTAGGTTGCATATTCTCTAAAGCTACAGCGATCGCTTGTGCTTCAAAACCACCAATCACAATTGGTAATTTTCGCACGCCATTTACTTCACCCAATACAACCGCATAGGAATGTGATTGTGTGACACTGTGCGACAATGCAACGATTTCTAATTCAAGTTTTTTAGTGCTCATGTCAAATGCAAATCGATTAATTTTTTTATGAATTCTGGTTTGCCTTAAATTTTTTAAATGCTTCTGTAAGTTTTGGAACAATTTCAAATGCATCTCCTAAAACCCCATAATCTGCAGCTTTAAAAAATGGAGCTTCTACATCTTTATTAATCACTACAATTGTCTTAGAACTATTCACACCAGCCAAATGTTGAATGGCACCACTTATACCAACTGCAATATATAAATTAGGTCGTATGGTTCCACCGGTTTGTCCAACATGCTCATGGTGTGGACGCCAATGCGAATCTGCAACTGGTCTTGAACAAGCAAGTGTAGCACCAATAGAGGAAGCCAAATCTTCTAGTATGCCCCAGTTCTCTGGTCCTTTCAAACCACGTCCACCACTCACTACCAACTCTGCTTCAGACAAAGGCACTATGCCAGTTACTTTTTGAACGCTTTCTACTTTTATGGCAAAATCAGCATCAGAAAAAGGAACAGATTGCGAAATGACTTGCGCCGTTCCTTCATTCTTTTCTACTGGTATAGAATTAGGGGTGATTGAAATTACTTTGGTAGCAGATTTTATTTCTACAAAAGCAAATGCCTTTCCAGAGAATACACTTTTCTTCACGACAAATCCATTTTGTAAAGAAGGAAGAGCAATTGCCCCAGCCACTAATCCCGCTTTCAAGGAAGCAGCAACTCGAGGTGCTACAGCCTTAGATGTTATATTATTTGAAAATATAATCGTACTTGCATTTTCTTGCAAAGCCACTGTAACGATAGCTTTTGCGTATGCCTTCGTATCTAGGTTCGCCAAACGAGCATCTGCAATATGGAATACTTTTGCAGCACCATAATTCCCTAAATCTTCCAAGCCATTGGCTTCACCAAGTACAACTGCACCAACTGATTCGTTCGTTAATTTCGACAACTTTGTGGCATAAGTTAATGCTTCAAATATTGCTTTTTTAAAGGTTCCATTATTTAATTCTGCGAAAACAAGTATCATGAATTTCTTTATTTAAAATTTTATAATTTGTATTTAATTTTTCTATTTAAACCACTTTCGCTTCTTCATGTAACAAGCGAACCAATTGATCCATATCATCAATCTCTATCATTTTACAACCTTCTTTCGCTGGCGGCAAATCATAAGTTTGAATAGAAGTCAATGCGTCAACAGCAACGGGTGCAACTACATGTAAAGGTTTAGTTCGTGCAGCCATAATACCACGCATGTTTGGAATACGTGCTTCTGCCATTCCTTTCTGACATGAAATAAGCAAAGGCAATGCACATGAATTTGTTTCTTCACCACCTTCAATTTCTCGATTGATCAGTATACCATTTGCAGTTGTATCCAATTTAGTAACATGCGAAATAAACGGCAAATCCAACATCTCAGCTACCATAGCCCCTATACTCGAATTGTTGTAATCAATACTTTCTTTCCCAGTCATGATTAAATCATAACTATGCGACTTAGCATAATCTGCAATTTGTGTTGCAATTTGAAAACTATCGTTACTATCTGCATCGATACGAATAGCTTCATCGCCACCCAATGCAAGCGCTTTTCTAATAATAGGCTCCACATCTGCTTTACCTACTGTTATTAAATGTACCGCAGTAGCCGTACCTACCTCTTTCAATTCTAAAGCACGAACGAGAGCATACCATTCTTCGTAAGGATTAATTATCCATTGCACCCCAGCATCATTCAAGTTTGTACTATTGTCCGTAAAAGTTACTTTCGTTGTGGTATCTGGTGCTTTTGTAATACAAACCAATATTTTCATATATTCTTTTCCTATTTTGGACGGCAAATATAATACACAAAGCCACAATTCAAGAGAATTGTTGTGAGTAAAATTATGGCTATAAAAATGATTCGAATTCCCAAAAATAATGCGTAACTATAATGCCTTACGCCAATTCATTTTACTTTCTTCTCGAAAAGATGTATAAAATGGCAATCCCTCATTCTAAAGGCAATTACACACTTTTTTCTTCCCATACTTGCGTCAAATAAATCAAAGTATCTACCGCTTTTTGCATATCCTGAACACTCACATATTCGTGTTTAGAATGTATACCCATTTCCCCAGTAAATATATTTGGACAGGGTAGCCCCATAAAGGAAAGTCTAGAACCATCTGTGCCTCCGCGAATCAACCATCGCTCAGCTTTTACGCCTGCACGAGCCATCGCTTCTTCTGCATAATCTAACATATGCGGTACATCTTTAATTATGTCCATCATATTTCGATATTGTTCATGCACTGTAAATTCATATTTGGCACCTGGATATTTCGCAACCGTCTCTTGCAATATTTTCTCCAATCTATCTTCATGCTCCTTTAATTTTGCTGTTTCAAAATCACGAACAATAAATCGAACAATTGTTTTTTCAATACCACCTTCTATGGACATAGGATGAATATAACCTTGTCGGTCCTCTGTTGTTTCTGGACTCCAATCTGTTTTTGGCAATGCATCCACAAATGCGGAAGCAATTTTGATAGCACTTACTAATTTACCTTTTGCATAACCTGGATGCGCACTAATGCCATGTATTGTAGCCACTGCACCATCTGCGCTAAAGGATTCTGATTCTAGAGCACCACGCTCACCGCCATCTAATGTATATCCATAGTTGGCACCAATTTTTTGCATATTAATTTTTTCCACACCACGACCAACTTCTTCATCTGGCGTAAAAAGGATACTTATTTTTCCATGTATTAATTCTGGATGTTGTATCACATATTGCACATAATCCATAATAATGGCTAAACCTGCTTTATCATCAGCACCCAATAAAGTTAATCCAGATGCGGTAATAAGATCATCACCAATTCTTTGTGCTAAATAAGGATGTTGCTTTGTTGTAATAATTTGTGTTGTATCATCTGGCAAAATAATATCTTGACCTTGGTAATTTTTATGCAGAATTGGCTTTACATCTTTGCCACTGCAATCAGGCGCTGTATCCATGTGTGAACAAAAACAAATCACAGGAACATCCTTAGTACTATTGGAAGGCAAGGAAGCGTAAACATATCCATATTCATCCAATTCAACTTCTGCAACCCCCATATCACGTAACTCTTGCGCCAATATTTTCGCTAAGTCCTTTTGTTTTTCCGTACTCGGAAAACTAGTTGACATTGGATCACTTTGTGTATCTACTTGTACATAGCGCATAAATTTTTCCGCTACAGAATAATTATAATTCATGAATATATTTTTTTGTTGAAGGCGTAAATATACATCCTGTCTCGAATAATCTATCTTTGCTGCATGAGCAATTCCATTTCATTCAAAGAAATACTAACGGCATCTTTTGCCTTGTTTGCAGTCATTGATATTCTTGGATCTATTCCAGTATTGATTTCATTCAAAAATAAAATGGGAACCATCAGTGCATGGCAAGCAACCTTAGTATCTGGTTTACTTATGTTACTCTTTTTTTTTATTGGCGCGCAATTTCTTGATTTATTAGGACTCGACATTAGTTCATTTGCAATCGCAGGTTCTATTGTCTTATTTATTTTGGGATTGGAAATGGTTTTAGGTTTAGAATTTTTCAAAGGAGATGCGAATGCGAAATCAGGAAGTATAGTTCCAATTGCATTTCCAATTATTGCAGGATCAGGTACATTAACCACTATCATGTCAATCAAATCATTGTATTTTCAAACCAATATTTTGATTGCAATTTGCATCAATTTAATTGTAATTTATTTAGCATTAAAAAGTTTGAATTGGATAGAAAGAGTCATTGGTCAATCGGGTATTTTAGTCATCCGAAAATTCTTTGGCATCATATTAATTGCCATCGCAGTAAAAATGTTTCGCACAAATATTTTATTGTAAAAAAAAAGTTTTATAAAAAAAATATCCTTCCTATTAACAACTAGTGAATAACTTTTTTTAAATAATACTATCTCCAACAAAAAATTATATCTATACTTGTGTAGGTTTACAAATTTACTAACCCATAAATTCAAAAAATCCGAATGACTTTTTCATTCGGTTTTTTTTGTGCCCTATGTAAGCATGATGAATAAAGGGTTTCAAGATATGCTAATCATTATTTATTCTTCATCATAAAAAAATAATATTCATTCACTTTTTTTTATGCATTCGCATTTTTTCTTTTTTTATTTCTAAAAATTGTGCAAACAGTTTTCTTCTGCCATTTTTTTTTGAATGCATTCCATAATAATAAATTACTTTTAGCCGATTAAAAAAAAGCAATATGTTACAATCAATGACTGGATTTGGAAGAGCTGAATTTAATGTAGCCAACTATATTTGTTGCATCGAAATTCGCACCTTGAACGGCAAACAATTTGAAGTCAATACCAAGCTTCCATCCATCTTAAAAATGTATGAAATAGAAGTAAGAAATAAAACACAACAATTACTCAATCGAGGTAGCATTGATGTCACAATTTTTCTAAAACAAAACGGTTCTTCAAAAGCGGTAAGTGTAAATATTGAATTAGCTAAATACTATCACAATGCCATCATGCAAATTGCAGATGAATTGTCTTTAGAAAAAAAAGATATACTCTCTACCTTAATGAGTATGCCTGAAATTGTGTCTTCATCCAACGAAACATTTAAAGAAGAAGATTGGCTTTTGATAGCACAAAAATTAGAAGACGTTTGCCAAATCGTAAATCAATATCGAACACAAGAAGGCGTCATGTTAACGAAACACATTAGTGGCAATATTGAAAAAATAAAATCTCTTTGTATAGAGGTAGATCCTTTCGAAAAAAATCGAACCGAACGCATTCGTGAAAAATTAATTCAATCCTTAAATGATTTTATTCAATCGGCACATGTAGATAAAAACAGACTCGAACAAGAAATCATTTATTACATAGAAAAATTTGACATCACCGAAGAAAAAAACAGACTCTTACACCACTGCGATTATTTCAACGAACTATTGCTGGAAGACCATACCACCAAGGGCAAAAAACTCGGTTTTTTATTACAAGAAATTGGAAGAGAAATAAATACGATGGGTTCAAAAGCGAATGATATAGACATCCAAAAACGTGTCGTGATGATGAAAGATGAATTAGAACAAGCCAAAGAACAATTATTAAATGCTTTATAATGTATAGACCAATGAAAAAATATTTTTTACTATTTCTTTTACCACTTGTGTTTTATGTTGCTTGTTTGCCTTCAAATATTTTTGAAAAAAATATTAGTTTAAATCGCAACCGTTGGGAACAAAATTATATGCCAACTTTTACCTTCGACATTACAGATACTGTCGCTGATTATTTAATTTACTTTAATATTCGACATACGGATGCTTATCCTTATTCCAATATTTGGCTAAAAGTAAAAACCAAAATGCCTGGCGCCACCATGTTTACTGAAACCAATACTGAAATTCCACTGGCACAAACAGATGGCAAATGGCTCGGCAGAGGTATGAATGAAATATGGGAACAACAAATGCCAATGACAAACAATGGAAGTCATGTTCATTTCTCTAAACCAGGCACTTATACGATTGCATTACAACAAATCATGCGCATGGAAGCTCTACCAGAAATCATGAGTGTAGGTATTCGATTAGAACGAATTCCTAAAGAATAATAAATTTCATTTAAATACTTTTCCTCCAACTTCAAACCTAAATTATAACCACCTTTCAATAAATATTATCTATGCGTTCTTCCATCAAAACAACTGAACTTATTAAACGCTATGGCAATCGAACGGTTGTAAAAAATGTATCCGTAGAAGTAAATCAAGGAGAAATCGTTGGATTACTTGGCCCCAATGGAGCAGGCAAAACCACTACATTCTATATGGTAGTTGGGTTGATTAAACCAGACGAAGGCGAAGTATTTTTAGATGACCAAAATATCACCCACTTACCAATGTACAAACGTGCACAACTTGGTGTAGGATACTTGCCGCAAGAACCTTCTATTTTTCGCAAACTCACCGTAGAACAAAATATTAAAGGCGTTTTAGAAATGACTGCTTTAAGTAATGAAGAACAAAATGAGAAACTGGAATCCTTACTTTCTGAATTTCGTTTAGACCATATTCGCAAAAGTATGGGCGATGTATTAAGTGGCGGCGAAAGAAGACGAACTGAAATCGCGCGTGCATTAGCTGTAAATCCAAAATTTATTTTATTGGATGAACCCTTTGCAGGCATTGACCCTATTGCGGTTGAGGATATTCAAATTATTGTTGAACAACTCAAATATAAAAACATCGGCATTCTCATCACCGACCACAACGTACAAGAAACATTATCGATTACCGATCGTGCTTACTTATTATATGATGGCAATATTTTAAAATCCGGAACTGCCGAAGAATTGGCTTCTGACGAAGAAGTACGTAGATTGTATCTAGGACAAAGTTTTGAGTTGCGAAAGAAAGTGGCAAGTAGAAAGTAGTTAGTAGTTAGTAGTTAGTAGTCAGTAGTTAGTAGTTAGAAGTTTTATTTAAACTTTCGAATTTTAATTCTCGAATTTAGAATTTCTAATTTAAACTTTCGAATTTCTCCTTTGGAATTTGGGATTTGAATTTTGGAATTTGCATTCAGTATTTAGAATTTCGAATTTAAATCTTCGAATTTGGAATTTAGAATTTAGAATTTAAATTTTCGAATTTCACTTTTGAATTTTGGAATTTGCATTCAGTATTTGGAATTTGGAATTTAAAAATTACTTTTACCACTTAGCATTCACACAAAAAAGGGAAAACGAAATCTCCATTTAAAAAATACAATGAGGTTATTAAATCCAGCATTAAAAGGTTTATTGAAATTAAGATGGAGTGCCATCGATAATTTTTTGTTGAATCCTGAAAGCACACAGGTCATGGTTTTTAACTCATTAATCAATAATGGGCAATTCACTGAGTTTGGAAGACAATATAGTTTTCAAAATATAAATGATATCAAGGAATTCAAAAACAATGTACCCGTTCATGAGTATGAAGATTTGAAACCATACATTCAAAAGATGATGGAAGGCACACAAAATGTGCTGTGGAATTCTCCCATTACTTGGTTTGCTAAATCCAGTGGCACAACTTCCGATAAAAGTAAATTCATTCCTGTGAGTAATGAATCGCTCGAAGAGTGTCATTACAAATCGGCAAAAGACGTGCTGGCATTGTATTACCACAACTTTCCTCAATCCGGAATTTTATCTGGCAAATGTCTCACACTCGGCGGAAGTCATCAGGTAAATCAACTCAATACAGATTCTTATTATGGCGATTTATCCGCTGTCATGATTCAGAATTTATCCTATTTTACGCAGCTCATACGCACACCAGACGTCTCTATTGCCCTCATGCCTGAATGGGAAGAGAAGATTGAAAAAATGGCATTAAGCACCATCAAAGAAGAAGTGACGATGATTGCTGGTGTACCTACATGGACAATCGTATTGATCAAAAAGATTTTTGAAATAACAGGCAAAAATAATGTGCATGATGTTTGGCCTAACCTTGAATTATATATGCATGGCGGTGTAAATTTTTCACCCTACGAAGCGCAGTTTAATACCTTGATTCCATCCAAACAAATGCATTATTTAGAAACCTATAATGCTTCAGAAGGATTTTTTGCTGCGCAAGATATCATAGGTCGTGATGGCTTACTCCTATTTTTAAATCATGGTATTTTTTATGAATTCATGCCCTTGGAAGAACAAGGAAAACCTTTTCCTGAAACGCTACAATTAGAAGATGTTGTGATTGGAAAAAACTATGCATTAATCGTAAGTACCAATTCTGGCTTATGGCGTTATATCGTTGGCGACACTATTCAATTTGTATCTACAAACCCATATAGAGTAAAGGTTTCTGGCAGACTCAAACATTTCATCAATGCATTTGGCGAAGAAGTAATAGTAGACAATGCGGATTATGCCATTGCAAAATCTTGTAAAATAACAAACGCCACCATCAATGATTATACAGTAGCGCCAGTTTACTTTTCTGACCATGCAAATGGATGTCATGAATGGCTTATCGAATTTGATCAAGCACCAGATAACAAGGAATTTTTTATTGAACAGCTGGATAAATCCTTGCAAGAAATCAATTCTGATTATGAAGCTAAACGATATAAAAGTATCGCTTTAAGCACGCCGATTGTTCACTTTTTACCGAAAGGTACTTTCTCAGAATGGCTAAAAAGCAAAGGCAAACTTGGCGGTCAACATAAAGTACCTCGACTCAGCAATGACAGAAAAATAATGGATGAGATTCTTGAGTTTAGTAAGAAGAAGTGAGTAATTAGTAGTTAGTAAAAAGTCGAAAGTATTAAAGAATGGAAGAAACGTAATTTCTTCACAAGTTGGCATCGCCCTCGCTCATTCTAGCCTGAGTTAAATATTTGGCAATTTAAAAATTAGTGCCTTGTCTTTTGGAATTTGGGGTTTTCTACTTTGGAATTTTGAATTTGGAATCTCCGAATTTGGAATTAACTTCAATGTTTAAAATAATAAAAATGAACACCCACAAATTGTTTACCATCGTCGTATTATGTTTAGGACTATCAAATGCAGCATTGGCTAGCCATCATAAAATACAAAGAGATCAAATTACAAATGAGTATGAAATAAATGATGGCATGTTGACTGGGCATTTTGTTTCTTATTATGCAAATGGAAAAAAGCAAGCGGATGGAAATTTTTTACAAAATAATCGTGTTGGTCATTGGACATTTTATAACGAAGCTGGGGAAGCGGTAGAGTACAGAACCTATACAAACAATTATCAATTCAAACATGTCGACAAATTTGGCAATGAAGAAGTATTAATGTTTAATAAAAATGGCGTTTGGGATATAATTCAAGAAAAAAATGTCTGGTTGAAGAACCGAATGTACCGAACTATCAACATTGAAAACAATCCATTATTTTTTCAAGAACAAGGTATATTTACTGCATTAAAAGAAAATTTCATTCAAGGCAAATTGAAGCTGTATACCAATTCGAGATTTGTAGAATCACTAACCTTACAACAATTTCCTGCCATTACGAACCAAGAAATAATTGGATACAAATTCAAGGAAGACCAAATCATTGATTCTGAAAACAAAACGCTAAACCATAGAACGATTGGCATTTGCCCATTGGCAATCCAGAAAAACACGAAGGATACAATAGAATTGTTTTGGGCTTACTACCCAGATTGCAGAAAAGCTTTACAATCCATATCGATTGCAAGCAACACATTACCAGCTTATATCAAAACCTATGATGATTTAATTTGGCATCAATATTTTTCAAATTCTTCATTTTCAATATTCATTTATGGAGGTAAGGACTCAACAATAGCTTACGCCATTTCAGAATCTGAAAATATGGATATTTATATGATTGCAAAAGAGAATGAATTTATTATTCAAACCCTATAGATAATATTTAAAGAAATAAAAGTTGGTCATTTTTCTCTAAGTCTAATCTGAAATATTGAAATGATTTTTTTATTTTTTTACAAAAATCAATAAGTAAAGTACAATTTTGAAAGCTCTTCAAGTGCAAAGAATGTCCAATAAAATCATCACTTAAACCTCTACAAAAAAGAAAACCAATATTGTTAAAAGGATAGATTTATGAACCTCTTATTTGTTTGTAGTAGAAATCAATGGCGCAGTCCAACCGCTGAAGCCATATATAAGAATCATCCCGAAGTAATGGCAAGATCGGCAGGTACTGAACCATCGGCAAGAATTAAGCTAAGCGCGAAAATGATAAATTGGGCTGATATTATTTTTGTCATGGAAAAGAAACACAAAGAAAGATTGCTGAATAAATTTCCAATAGATAGTCAACAAAAGCAAATTATAATACTGGACATTCCAGATGAATATAAATTCATGGACACCGAATTGATAGAAGAAATCCAAACTAGAGTCAAGCCATATATTGAGGATTAACTTTATAAAATCAGATACGATAATTAACCCCTTTTGGATTAAATTCTATTGCCTTACAGACACTCTTCACCAACAAATATTAACCAATAAAAAATCCCCCGACTAGCAGGGGATTTATTCTTTAAATTAGTTTATTCTTCTATTTCGGCAGCTGCTTTAGTAGTATCATTTTCTGTAGCCGGTGAAGCTTCGTCCGGTGCAGGTGTACCGCCTTCTTCAGCTGGTGCACTTTCGCCCATTCCGCCGCCCATGTCATCTTTGGTCATATTTACTAACCACTTGCCATCCTTTTTCACCAAGTTCAAGCTTTCTTCTGCACCTGGTTTTTCACTACTCGTGAAACTCACAACGCATTTATCGCCTTGCTCTTTCGCTTCTTTAATTTCAACTTTCACATCTTTCGCCTTGTCTTTAATTGAATCTGGCATCATCCCAGAAAAGCTAGACATCATATCTAACATTTTTCCAGTTTCTGGTGTACCGAATTTTTTTGCTGTTTCATAATCCATTTTTTTCAATGCATTTAGATAACTCGCAGCTACTTTTTTTGGATCGCTCTTGTTACCGCAGCTTAGTATAGTCATGGCAATAACCACTACCATAAAAATAGAACTTAATACTTTTTTCATGTTTGTTTGCTTTATTTGTAAAGCCGCGAAACTAGTCGCAATAATTGACATGACAAAGTAAATGTGCATGTTTATTCACGAACAAGTTGTCCGTAGAAACGTATTTAAAATCTTTAATAACAGTCGTCGAAAAAAAAGTATCGACGCCTAATGCTTGCTGGTAAGCCTTATACACCATCTCGGCACAATAAAGTCTATCATTAGAATGTAAATCAAATTGCATATCAAATGGTATTTCTTTTTGATAATAATTTAACACAATGTTGTGCAATTTTTGCAATTGCGTGTCCGTCAAAGCATAATTACAAATACCAAATCCTAGATTGTGTTCAAAGCCTACAAATTTTTCATAGGTATCTTTTCTCAATTTCGAATTCGGATTATCTTCCCCACCAATAGAATGAAACACATACCATTTCTTATCTTCTTCGAATGCTATCCCACAATGCGAAAATGTTTTATCGGTTCGATTCAGTTGAGCAAACATACTACTGATAACATCATTACCTGCTCTCAACACAATACAACCATCACTCAATAATGCTTTCGACTGCTCCATTTTCGGCAAAGTCGATTGTAACGTTATTCTCGGTGCAACTACTACTTTTTTTTCTTTTTCGCGACAAGAAAACAAAAGCAACCCAATTAGAAAAAAAATACAACTACTTTTTTTTGTCCTCATGATGTACCTCTTTCTTTTTGTCTGTTTCTTCACTTGCTTTATGATAAGCCTTAATGATTTCTTTCACCAAACGATGCCTTACCAC
The DNA here is from genome assembly GCA_945878115.1 of Chitinophaga pinensis. GTDB lineage: Bacteria > Bacteroidota > Bacteroidia > Chitinophagales > Chitinophagaceae > OLB11. The sequence continues at coordinate 28,990 of CAMDVD010000003.1, forward strand.
ATCTTCCCCATCCAATTCGATATGAGATATACCTGAAATATGACGGAGTATATGTATTGCTTTGCCTAATCCACTTGTTTGGTTTTTTGGCAAATCTATTTGTGTCATATCCCCTGTGATGATTGCTTTCGCAGAAGGTCCAATACGCGTCAAAAACATTTTGATTTGCAATTCGGTTGTATTCTGCGCCTCATCCAAAATAATAAATGCATTATCTAAAGTTCGTCCACGCATATAAGCCAAAGGTGCAATTTCAATAACACGATTGGTCATATAATAATTCAATTTATCAGGCGGGATCATATCATCCAAAGCATCGTACAATGGACGTAAATAGGGATCTATTTTTTCTTTCAAATCGCCGGGTAGAAAGCCTAAACTTTCGCCAGCTTCTACAGCAGGTCGAGTTAAAATTATTTTTTTGACAGACTTATTTTTCAAAGCTCTAACTGCCAAAGCCACTGCTGTATAGGTTTTGCCAGTACCAGCTGGACCAACCGCAAATATAATATCATTTTTATCCGCGGCAGAAACCAACAACTTCTGGTTTCTTGTTTTGGCCTTGATAATCTTTCCATTCTGACCAAAAACAATAATATCATTATTTGGATCTTCTACAATTTTCTCATCAATAATACCATCATCATCACCCAGTATTTTGGAAAAATAATTTTCAGATAAATGCCCATTCCTTTCCAGATATTGAATGATAAGCCCTATCTTTTCATTTGCCATCATCACATCTTCCGCTTTGCCTGTAAGCTTGATGAGAGAACCGCGAGATAGTATTTTAAGTAATGGGAATTTCTTTTTTAGAATATCAAATTTATTATTGTTGACACCAAAAAATTCGATAGGATTTACAGTTTCTAAATTGATGATTTGTTCAGTCAATGGTATGAGATTTTAGTAATTTACAATAATAAACATTTCTTTTTTCAAAAGCCTATTTCTAAACGATGATTCTGAATATTTTGGGAATAATAATACTTACATTACATTTGAAAAAAAATAATTTAACATGAGCCTACAAATTGGACAAAAAGCACCAGATTTTACCCTATTTAATACAGAAAAAAATAAAGTATCCCTTGCTGACTTTAAAGGGAAGAATGTAGTTCTATTGTTTTTCCCGCTCGCCTTCTCTGGCGTATGCACAAGCGAAATGTGCAATATGCGTGACAATATGTCTATCTACAATTCTTTGGATGCAGAAATTATTGGGATATCTATAGATTCTCTTTTTGTATTGAATAAATTCAAAGCAGAAAATAATTTAGAATTTACTTTACTTTCAGATTTCAATAAAACAACGGCAAGCGCTTACGATTGCTTAATTGAAACATTTGTATTTGACATGCATGGTGTTTCCAAAAGATCTGTATTTGTAGTAGATAAAGAAGGTAATTTACAACACATAGAAATACTAGAAAGCGCAGGCGATTTACCTAATTTTACTGCTATTCAAGAATGCTTGAAAAAATTAAACTAAATCCAAACACAAAATAAAGCATCACTTAACTTTAATCTAAACGAAGCAAAGTTTGCCGAATCCTCTGTGACAAATAATAATAATAAATAACAACACATGAAAAAACTTTTCCTTCTCACTGCAATTACTTGTTGCAGTTTATTTTCAAAGGCTCAAGTAGTGTACGATTTTGAATCTTGGCATAATGTGCTAGGTACATTGACCATCCCTAATGGCTGGAATTGTACAGATTCATTATTAAAATACTATGGTCTTCTTTTAAATTTTGGTGCGACCTTTCCAGCTCAAGCGATTAAAGAAAACCCAGGCAATGGTGGTGGATTTGCATTAAAGGCTATCACGAAAACACAACCAGGTTTAGGTACTGTGTTACCAGCTGGGCCGGCACCATCTTTATGCAGCAATGCCATGATTGACATTAATACGACCACAGGAGAATTTACATTCAACGGAGGATTACCATTTAACAGCAATCCTACAAGTGCGTCTATGTGGATCAAAAATAATCCATTAGGCGGAGACTCCACATCCATTACTCTTTTAGCCATTGACGATTCCGATGGAGGCGATAGTACTGCTGCTGTTGCTGATACATTATTAGGCGCAACCATTGGCACTTGGACAAAAATAACTTTACCATTTAAATATGTTGGTATAGGTTTTAACACAACTAAATTGCGAGTATCTGTTTCTTCTAGTGGTAATTTTTATTTTGACACAACAGGTGCATTTGCAGGCCTAACGGATGGTTCTTGGATTGCAGTAGATGGTATTGAAATCACAACACCAACTGGAATTACGAACATGCTTTACCCAGACAAAATAGCGGATGTATATCCAACACTAGTGCATGATTTATTATTTGTCAAACAGTATGCTTATACTAACACTACAAATCATCTAACGATCACAAACACAGATGGTTCTAAAGTATTTACTTCTGCAATCCATTCATCAACGCAATCCTTCGATTTATCTTCTTTGTCTAAAGGGCTTTATTTTTATACCATTACCAAAGACAATAAAGTGCTGCAGAATGGAAAAATAAATAAAGAGTAAACCGATTTAATTACATGAATGTAGAACAAGGAATAAGGATCATCAAAACTTATTTCTTGTTTTTTTTATGTTCTTTATCAAGCACAGAATAAAACGGATTGTCTAAATGTGCATGAAAATATTTTGGGCGGCTCACACGCTTTACGTTCCAATCTTTTGGCTTGCTCCGCAGCAAAAAGGATTTTCACTTCAATCGTTGCCGCAATGCAGTGCATCTAAAAATGAATTTGATGGTTTATTATTTCTTCAAAAAATTAATTCCTATTGCTCAATTTTTGCAATTGCGTTTTGAGTTTATCGAATAAAAATTATTTCTTCAAAATTCCATTAGTAACTCGTTTGCATTTATTTCCATTTACTCAACTACATTTGCAACTCATTAAGTTCTTAGACAAGGCTATTAAGCTAAAAGGTAGTAAAGTTCGTGCATTCGTTGCCGAACAGGAAAAATGGGTCATGCTCTTTTCAAGGTAAGAGAAATTCTGCAAACACATGCTGTTTGATATTCAACATTAATGAAGTTCCAATTTGCTATTAATTACTTTAAGAGTTATACGCGCTAGTAACTTTCATTAATTCATCAAACAAAACAAAAAAACAAATGACAACATTTAGTGATTTGGGTTTGCAGGAAGAAATCGTATCTGCAATCACCGAACTAGGATTTGTAAATCCTACAGAAATTCAAGAAAAAGCTATCCCAGTCTTTTTAGGTCGCGAAAGTGACTTAGTAGCTTTGGCTCAAACAGGAACAGGAAAAACAGCCGCATTCGGTTTGCCCATCCTCAACAATTTAGACCTCAACAACAAAAACACACAAGCACTCATCATTTCACCAACCCGTGAATTGTGTATGCAAATTACCAATGACCTTAAAAACTACGGCAAAAAACTAAGTGGTATTCGCATAGTTGCTGTTTATGGTGGTAGTAGTATTTCAGAACAAATTAGGAGTATTCGCACTGGCGCACATATCATTGTTGCTACGCCTGGTAGATTAATCGATTTAATAGATCGTAAAGCAGTAAAATTAGAAAACGTAGAGACAGTTGTTTTAGACGAGGCAGATGAAATGCTAAATATGGGTTTCCAAGAAGACATTGAATCCATACTTTCACATACGCCAGAGGAGAAAGTAACTGGACTTTTTAGTGCAACAATGCCTAAAGAAATCCGCAACATTGCCAATAAATATTTGAAACATACAGTAGAGGTTTCTTCTGGAAAAAAGAATTCTGCTTCAACAGATATCACGCATCAATATGCTGTAGTGCAAGCCAAAGATAAAATGGCAGCGCTAAAACGCATCATTGATTTTAATGAAGATTTCTTTGGTATTATTTTTTGCACAACACGTATCGAAACCCAAGAAGTGAGTGATGCGATTATAAAAGCTGGTTACAATGCGGATTGTTTGCATGGTGATTTATCCCAACAACAAAGAGATAAAGTAATGGGCAAATTTCGCAAACGCACTATCAAAATATTATGTGCGACAGACGTAGCTGCTCGTGGTATTGATGTGAATGATATTACCCATGTAATTCATTATCATCTTCCAGACGATATCGAAAACTACACTCATCGAAGTGGACGTACTGCCCGTGCTGGAAAAAAAGGAATTTCTATCGCCTTATTGCATATTCGTGAAGCTTACAAATTGCACCAGATTGAAAAAATGGCTGGTATCAAATTTGAAAAGTTCTTAATCCCTCGTGGCGAAGAAATTATTGCAAAGCGCATACAAAATTATATTATGCAATTTGTATCCTTTGATTATAAAGAAAAATCTGAAATTGCATTGCAAGATGAGTGGATTCAGCCTTTGATGCAAATGGAAAAAGAAGAAATCATTCATAGAATTCTTGCTGGCGAATTAGGTAAGGTGGATACTAACTATACCGCACATTCTGATTTGAACATTGACGAAACGAGCCGAGGTAGAAGCAATGAAAGAAACAATGAAAGAAGTGATCGCAGAAGCGACAGAAGTTCTGATCGCAGAGACAGAGGCGAAAGAAGCTCCGACAGAGGTGATCGAAGAGATAGAGGCGAAAGCAGTAGCCGTAGAGATAAATTTGGAAGTGACGAAGCAAGCACTCGCTTATTCATCAACTTAGGTAAAAAAGATAATCTTCGTTACGATGAAATGAGAGAAATGATATTCAAACATACCAAAGTAAGTGGACACCATATCAAGGACATTGAAATGCAAGGCGTATTTTCTTTCTTCCAAATAGATGAAAAAAATGCAGAACGAATTTTAGATGGATTTAAAAATGTAGAAGCCAATGGCCGTGAAGTGCGCATTCAACGTGCAGAAGGTTCACCAGGAGGTGGAAATTCTTATGCAAGAAGTGGTTCTGATGGGGATGATTCTCGCAAACCTCGTGTTAGAAAATATGCAAGTGGTGGCAATAGCTCTGACCGCAGAAGCCCTTCTTATTCGAGCAAAGGCGGTGCCGGCAAATCATTTGGTGGAGATAAGGATAAAACTTCTTCCAAACCAAAATACAAAAAGAAAGACAGCAATAGCTGGTAGAATAATATTTACTTATTCATAAAAAAAAAAAAACGATTTGTACTATTACAAATCGTTTTTTTTATGAATAAAAGGCATGCTAATTTGGGTTATCCCATCTTGATTTATAAAATAGAACAAAGGGCTATTTGGAAATCTTAAATGGTATTATACCGATTGAATAATAGATGGCCTAACAATTGTTCCCATCGGTACTATCTTATCGCTATTCTAGCTCCTATATAAGAAAACAACAAGAAAGAAATAGTAGAGCTAACTGACAACCAAAGTGGATGTGGCAAACTAATAAAATAAACGATACCACCTAGCAACAAGAAAAACCCTACTGCAAGTCCTGCGTATAATTTACGCGGAGTTGGTGCCAAACGAGAAGCCACATACGCCCCAAAAAAACTAGATAAAATATGACAAGTTAAGATGAGTAAAAAGGCCTGTATTGGCAGTGTTTTAATTTCTGCAATCATCTCCTCAGGGCTTGGATTATAAGAATGAGATGGATAAAGTTTTGCGTTCAGTCCTTCACATAAAGCAATCACACAAAAAGCAACACCAATACCAGCCAATACAGATAAAACAAGTTTAAAAATAGAATTCATAGGTTGATGTATTAAGTTAATTAGGCATTTGTAGGTAAAATTACCCCAAATTGTCGTAGATGATGCGTTGCATGTTTATGCAATAAATGTATCCATTCAGTAAAATTCAAATCTCCAAAAAACGGATTGGTCAATGTTGTAGATGGATTTTGAGTAAAATAATTTTCAAAATCCCTTAACTCATTCTTCAATTCTCCAATCGCTTCTGCAATAGTTGAATTTCTTACTGGCAAAGGAATGGATGGCATTTCTGGATTAGGTGTATTGTCTTTAAATGGTCTGTCGCTCATCATGAACGCTTTCATTTTTTCAGTCACTTCATTCGGCTGTGTGTTTACTTTACGAATTTTCCCATTAGCAATTTGCACACTATCCGACATATGTTCGATCATTTGTTGAACATTCATTTTTCCAAATAATGGTGGTGTGCTTTCATCAATGCTTGAAAGTAATGGCGCATACTCTTGAAGTAAGAATTGTAATTTAGACATGATGTAAATATTTTTTTGTTGCAAGTATTTTTTAATATTATTTACTGTCATTCCAAGTTTTATACAAATTGGCAATCGCTTGCATTTCGTGTTCAGACCTTTCTCTTAATGGTTCACATGGGATTAATTCAGTAAAACAATCTCTAGCCAACTGCTGATATACTTCTGTACCTTTCGTTTTCCAATCCATCATTTGATCACTTATTTCACGTATCACTTTTGCAGGATTACCTGCAATTAAACTTCGTGCATTAAAAATTTCCTTTGCCTTTACAAAACTCAATGCCCCTACAATACATTCGTCACCCAATACCACATCATCCATGATCACGGCATTCATACCAACCAAGCAATTCTTCCCAATCGTGGCACCATGTATAATTGCGCCATGTCCAATATGCGCATTCTCCTTCAAATGAACAGTCACACCTGGAAACATATGTATAGTACAATTCTCTTGCACATTGCATCCATCTTCAATGATCACTTTCCCGAAATCTCCACGGATAGCAGCGCCTGGCCCAATATAAACATCCTTACCTATTTGCACATTACCAGTTACTACCGCTTGTGGATGTACAAACGCGGTTTCATCTACAACTGGTTTAACACCTTTATATTCGTAAAACATGTATAAATTTTATTTTTAAAATTATGGCTTAAAAAATGTAGTCTGCTGTACAATCATTTTGCGTAACAATGGGGAACATCGATATCTGTCTTCTCCATATTCTTTGTACAATGTATCAAGCGTCTCCACACAATACTTTATCCCCAACTCATCTGCCCACTTCAATAACCCTTTCGGATAATTAACACCTTTGGTCATAGCCAAATCAATATCTTCTTTACTAGCTACATGTAGAAACAATGCATTAGCAGCCTCGTTAATCAACATGACCAATACTCGATTAGTAATTGTCGAGCAAACTATTTCATCCTTATCAGGACTATTTTTATCAGCACCTTCTTGGTAATTATAAAACCCTCTACCAGATTTTTTCCCAAACCATTTAGCTTCAACTAATCGTTTTTGTGTAAAAGATGGCGTATATTTTGGATCAAAATAAAAGGATTTCCATACTGTTTCTGTAACTGTATAATTAATATCATGACCGATTAAATCCATCAATGCAAATGGTCCCATACGAAAACCAATCTGACACAAAGCAGAATCAATAGTTTCAATATTAGCAAATCCCTCTTCTAGTATTCGCAAAGATTCACTATAAAAAGGCCGTGCTATTCGATTCACAATAAAACCAGGTGTATCCTTTGCAACAACAGTTTTCTTATTCCATCCATCCACTATATTTTTAGTTGTTTGCACTATTTCCGAAGAAGTTTGTATAGCTGGAATTATTTCTACTAACTCCATTATAGTTGCTGGGTTAAAAAAATGCACGCCAATAACCCTCTCTGGGTATTTACAAGAAGCTGCTATACTGGTAACGGATAATGAGGAAGTATTAGTAGCTAAAATACAAGATGGAGAAATTACTGATTCTAAACTTAAAAATAAACTTTGCTTTACTTCCAAATTCTCTACTATAGCTTCGATAATAAAGTCAGCATCATGCAATGAATTGATATCATTAAGCCATTGAATATTTCCAACGATTTGTTTTACTTTTTCTGCAGTAATTTTTTGCTTGCCTAATAACTTATCTAAAGTAACTACCAACTGATTAGAAGCTCTAGAAAGTGATTCAATATTATTATCTATCACAATTACTTGATTCCCAGCTTGCGCTGCTACTTGTGCTATACCTGCACCCATTGTGCCACTTCCAATTACTCCTATTTTCATGATTGATTATTGCGTACAAATATAAAAAAAGAAATCTCGCTATACACGAGATTTCTTTTTACATTTTTTAATAAAGGATGTTATCTAATTAGAATCACATCTCCTTTGAACATTCTTGTAGAACCATCTGGGTAAGCAACTTTAATCAAATAATAAAAAGTTGCAGGGTCTTGTGGCTTTCCTTTAAAAGTACCATTCCAACCTCTATTATCAGAAGCAGAAAATATTTCTTGCCCCCATCTATTCATGACCTTAAATTCTTGAACATTTTGGAAGGTAAGGTTAGTAACTCTAAATAAATCATTATTACCATCACCATTTGGCGTAAACGCATTTGGCACACTTAAATTATCATGATAATCTATATTCACATAAATGCTGTCCCAATTTCTACAACCGTAATTATTAAGTGAATATACATAATACATAGTCGGTTCAGCTGGCGAAACTATAATATTTGCCACATTAGGATTATTTGTACCCCATACTGGTGTCCAATTATAAACTTGACCTCCAGTGGCAATTAAATTTACTTCTTGCAAGTATTTAATCGTTATTGAATCTCCATTTAAAATAGAAATAATTGGTTTAGGATTAGTTGTAACTTTAATCGTAATTGCATCAGAACAATTATAAGCATCCGTTCTAACGCAAGTGTAGGTATGCACTCCACCAGTTGGCGGAAGAATTATTGGATTAGCACATGTAGTACAACTCAACCCAGAAGTTCCACCAAATTCATCTGTCCAAGAGAAAGATTCCGAAGGAGCATTTCCTGAACCAGTGGCAAATGCTTGATAGCTATCTCCTTCACAAATTACTGTATCCATTGGTCTTACTGATAAATCATGAACAGACAATGTAACCGTTACAGAATCATTCACTTCACATTTATTCCCTCCAGTGGTATACACATTGTAGGTAGTAGTATTGTTTACATATGCTGTGGTTACACCTGCTGTTGTATCAAATACGAAAGTTCCTGGTACCCATTTGTATTTCCAAACTTTATTCGGTATATCACATAAAGAGAATCTTACATTCGGTCTAGCTGTTGAAACAATAGGTGCTGATGGAAATTGAGCAGATGGTATTTCACAACCGCCATAATTTGAATACTGACTATAAAATTGAGGATTAGTGTAATTAGAATAACTCACTGCATCTCCAGATCCATTCGTATTAAATTGTCCATTATAGAAACAAAGTTCTACTACCAAACTACTAGTGCCATCCCAAACAAAAGGAGTATTTAGTTTAAAAGAATTCCAACCAAGTAGTGTATTATAATTTGCATTTTGAAATACATCTTTCAATTCACTCGAAGGAATAAAACTACTCAATTGTGTTAAAGGAGTACATCCCATTTTAAGATATACATTGAAGCCAAAAGTACTTGTCTTATTAGTCACTTCAAGTGCTATAGAATCGATTCTTCCTTTTGTAATTCCTAAAGCATTTAAATCTGCAACTGTAAATAACATTTGAGATCTTCCTCCTGCGTACGAACCGTAAAGAGGCGTTAATGCTGTGCTAGAAGCAACACCAATGCCAGCAAAATACTGATTGAATGGTGCAGAACATGTAACATTTTCTTCTCCGCAATCATATCTTGGAGGGCTACCAGCTGGTGTACCTGTTAAAGTAACAAGGCCTGGTTCGCAAAGAATCTGAGGAGTAACCGTAGCATCTATTGAATTTGAATTATCTACAACTACTTGAATGGTGTCATGACCAACACAATTCGCGTTATTCGGAGCTACAACATCAACAATAAAATCTGTTGTATTGTAAATACCACTTGAATAAGGATTTGATTTAGTAAAATCATCCAAAGTTGTGCTTGGTCCCCATGAATAATTAAAGGTCCCAGTTTCACAAGTTTTAAATCTTGTATTCGGACGAACAGCGCCAATTAATGGGCTTGCTGCGATAAGATTACAGCCAACACCTGCAAATTGGTTTTGGTGCATAACCATTGTGTTTGCGGTATTAGAACTTTCTACTACATCTTGGTTACTACTAAATCCATTTACATCATAGCAAATTTGAACTACTATATTAGAAACACCATCCCAGAAATAATTCGTGTTATTTGGGAAAGTATGTACATTCCAACCTAAATTAGAATAATATTTTGGAACAGAATACACTTGAACTAATCCAGTTAAAAAGCCAGTAGTTCCATCTAATTGAGTTGCATTAGTACAACCAATGCTAATACGAACATTACGCATTGTATCACTACCTTTTGCAATAACCTTCCATGAAATGGCAGCTATATTTCCTGAACGAATACCAGCTGCTTGTAATTCAGTTGCTGTATATAATATTTGTGTTTTATAAGCCTCATACCAATTCGTATAATATGGTGAGAATTGGTTTTGTTGAATATTATCAGTACCTACTGTTTTAAAAGAAGAAGTTCCAGCATTGCAAGGGAATACAGAATAACCACATGGTTGAGATGCCGCATTGGCAAACAATTGGAAAGGATAACCTGGGCATACATTCATTTCAGAAGACAATGCATTTAATATTGGTCTCGCTCCTGCAACTGTTACTAAAGCGTGATCCGTATACTTACATCCATTATCGTCATGATAAGTAAGCAAATAATCTGTTGTCACTAAAGGCGAAGCCCATGGTTGCATAGTTGTTGAATCGCTTAAGTCATTGCCAGGCGTCCAGTCAATTATTGGATTAAATTGCGCAGGAGTAGCGGTGGCTAATAATTGAATAGAATCATTTGCACAAATAATATGATCTCCACCTGCGCTAACCGTAATACCAGGAACTATAGATACAGTTACTGTGTCCGAATTTTTACAAGCTGTTTGTGCATTTGTATTAATAATATAAGTTGTTGTTGAAGGAGGAAATGCTTTTGGATTTTTAATATTATTTGCGGAAAGGCCAACCGCAGGGCCACCACTAATATCAATCCAGTTCCATTGATTTACTGTTATTGGACCTGTTGCATTTAACTGCACAGAATCTGCAGTGTTACATGTAACTAAATCTGGACCAGCATCTACACCTTGTAATACTTTAATCAAAATAACTTGATATGCCTTCAAAACAATGGGTTGACCAGTTGTACATGTAGAATCGGCAAATGTTAAAATCAAAGTATGGTCTCCGATATCGGATCCACTTGGTGTCCATGAAAATGTCCCAGTAACTGGATTACCACCTGCTAATGGAGAAGCTGTATATGTGGAGCCAGGACATGAACTTGCATTATTTCCATAGGTTTTTACATTATTACTTAATGAAGCACTTGTTGCTTGTACATCAAAACTCATCAATTGACCAGGGCAAACCATGAGCACATAAGGAGGCGTTGGCGGTAAAAGGACTGCACCTTGTAAATTTTGGACGGCAGTATTTAAGGAAGCACCGACAATTACAGGAGGTGAAGCATTACAGTTCAGTACATTTAATTGTACATCCCTTTGCGAAAAACCAACTTTCACTCCTGTTTGTTTGTCATATTCTTCTGCCTGAAATGCCAATACATAAACTCCTTGAGCGGTTGGCGTAAACGTAGCTGTACCAGTTTGAGCATCTACTACATAACCTAAAGGACCAATGGGACTTACTGGCAATGGATTAACCAATGAATTTCCACCTGTATAAGTAAAATTAGTACAGTTATCGTCTTTTGGTGTAATATTAGTAAATATAATAGAGTCGATATCTGGATCAACAGGGCCATTCAAATATAAATTAGCTTGATTCACACAAACATATGGAATTGGATCTACTGTTAAAACTGGAGACGAATTAATTGGTCTGGCCACATTATTTAAACCTGCTTGAATACAAATCCCATTTGCTGGAATATTTAATATTGCACTATTTCGGCAACAGAAATTACTGAATTCAAAAACCCAATCAGTACAAGCCATTGGCAAATCCACTATGGCGTTATAATGCCATTTTTCGTATGCCGGAAATATACTGGAAGAATTTTTACACCAATTGTCTACGTTAGCACATAGAGAACTTAAAGTATCAATTCTACCATAACCTGTAGTATCTGCTTGAAAAGTTATATTTTGACCACATGTAACGGAAGATGCATTACAATAGAAAGTACCTAATGTTGGTCCTAATGTTGCATTTCCAGATTTACAATCTCGATAAAGTATGATGTGAACTTTATATTTCAATGGAGAAATATATTCATAATAAATGTCCGCCGCCGCAATGTGAGAAGCCTTTACTTGACTACTTGCAAAAGAAATTAGCAGAATAAGAGATAAAAAACGGAAAAGTTTTTTCATATGGAATAATTATTTAAAGGATAAAAATACATAGTTTTTTTCTAAATACATAGAAAAAGTTACATTGTAGACGATTTATATTTATGAACAGTTGGAAAAAAGGAAAGTAAATAAAAATTTTTTTTGCAAAAAACGTACAGGATTAGGTTCATAAACTATCACTACAAATTATAGTGCGTACACTGAGCTAAATTCTTTGGACTGAAACACCCAGCCCTAAACTCACAATCCCGCCTCCCAGAGTGAGAATAAAAACCGGACGCTAAAAAGCTAAAGTTAAGAGATGCACATTATAAAAAGAGGCAGATCTATACAGTTTTAATTACCATATAGTTCTGCCTAATTAATAAAAAGAACTAAATGTTATATTGAGAAACTAGAACACTTTTACAAATGTGATTCTATCTTTTTCCCTAAAGCGGCTTTAGGAACTGCTCCTACTTGTTTGTCTATCACCTTACCATCTTTAATAAAAAGTATACATGGAATGCTAGTGATACCATAGGTTACAGACAAATGAGAATTTTCATCTACATTTACTTTGCCGATATTCACTCTGCCGTCATACTCTGTTGCTAGAGCCTCAATAGTGGGCGTGAGTGCTACACAAGGTCCACACCAAGGTGCCCAAAAGTCTATTACATTTAATTGTTTTGTTTGAAGAACTTCTGCTTCAAAATTTGCGTCTGTGAATGTTTTTGCCATGATTTTATTTTTATTATTTTAAATTATTTTTTTTTGTTGCAAATATATCTTGTAGAAATTTAGTTGGTAACAACTTTATACACAAGGCCGTTCATTTTTGTTAACTCCTCAAGAAAAGCGTCATTCAATTCTATTTTTTTATATGGAGTATACATCTTGATTTGCTCCTGTGTGCTCAAATCTACAACTTGTATACCAAGCTCACAACTGCCTGTCTTTTCGGCATGTTTTCTAACAATATTCACAAATTCGTCATCTAATTTTTGCAATGCGATTTCAATTGTCAGTCTTTTGGTCAACAGTTTTTTTACATTTTCTAGCAAAGTCAAACTCAATACTTTAAATTCAAATTGATCTTCTTGCTGCCATCTAGTTTGAAATCGACCAGAAATCATTATCTTATTATCCAGCACTAACATATCCTTAAATTTAAGATAATCTTCCTTGAATAAGGAAAACTCATATTCTCCATTATAATCGACCAATTTGAAACGGCCGAAATGTGTGCCTTTCTTTGAAATTTGATGCCGAACTTCCGATATATATCCCGCGATTCGCAAGGGCCTGGATTTATTATAATCAGCATCTAATTCTGTCAATGGCGTAAAGCCATAATTATTCATCTCAAACAAAAATCCATCCAATGGATGAGCACTGATGTAAATGCCAACCATATCTTTTTCTTTACGTAAAGTTTCAGACAATATCCATGGATCACATGTATATAATTTAGGTTTAGCAACTGCTGGTAATTCCCCATCTCCAAACAAGCTCTGTGTAAGGGTATTGGCATTACTTATTCTACTTTGCCCGAAACGAATTATTTTTTCTAGGTTAGATTCTCGTTCTCCAATACCAGTAAAAAAATATTGGGCCCGATGTATATCGGCAAAGCAATCTAATGCACCAGCCATGACTAAACTTTCCAATGTTTTTTTACTCACCGCTCTAGCACTCAATCGTTCCACCATATGATACACATCATCGTAAGCCCCATTCATCTCACGTTCTGCTATCACTTCCATAATTGCTGCATCGCCAACGCCTTTAATGGCACCTAATCCAAATCGAATAACACCATTTTTGTTCACACTAAATGCCTTCTTACTTTCATTTACATTGGGACCTAAAACTTGTACACCAATACGTTGACATTCTTTCATATACTTTGAAATATCTTCCGTATTGCCTTGCGCGTTAAGCAAAGCCGCCATATATTCTGCAGTATAATTTGCTTTTAAATAAGCAGTTTGATAGGCAAGGTAAGCGTAACATGTCGAGTGCGATTTATTAAAGGCATATTGAGCGAAAGCTTCCCAATCAGTCCAAATTTTTTCGCATTTATCCAAAGGGTGTTGATTTGCAGCACAGCCATCCAAAAATTTAGATTTCATTTTTTGAAGCACTTCAATTTGCTTTTTACCCATTGCTTTACGCAATATATCTGCCTCTCCTTTAGTAAAATTTGCCAATTTCTGTGATAACAACATTACCTGCTCTTGATAAACCGTAATACCATAGGTTTCTTTAAGAAACTCCTCCATTTCAGGCAAATCATAAATTATTTCTTTTCGGCCATGTTTCCGATCAATAAAATCTGGAATATACTCAATAGGACCTGGACGAAACAATGCATTCATAGCAATCAAATCTTCAATATTCGTAGGTTTCAATTCCCTCAAATGCTTTTTCATGCCAATAGAAGCGAATTGAAATGTGCCTTCGGTATCTCCATTCTGATACAAAGCATAAGTAGCTTCATCATCTAACGGAATCTCATCAATTGCTATATCAACTTGGTGATTCTCTTTAATAAATAAAAGTGCGTCCCGTATAATGCTTAAATTACTTAAACCTAGAACATCTATTTTGATAGCTCCTGCTTCTTCTACAATATTTCCTGAAAATTGCGTAACGTATAAATCAATATCTTTTTGTTTACAGAGCGGCATAATCTCCATCAAATCCTTTGGTCCTATAATTATACCTGCCGCGTGAATACCAGTATTACGAACTGTACCTTCCAATTTTTCTGCTTCATGTAAAATAACACCTTTCACATTATCGCTTTGATAAATAGCTTGAAGTTTTTGTATGTTCTGAATTTCCTCAGCAGTAACATTATCCTTTTTCTTCAATTCTGCTTCAGTAATGTGTAAACACTCACCCAATGAAGTACCTGGCCGATCAGGAATCAATTTTGCCATCATATTACTTTCATCCAATGGCAAATCCATAACACGCGCCACATCCTTTATGCTACTTTTTGCAGCCATTGTTCCGTATGTAATAATGTGCGCTACTTGATTTCGACCATATTTATCTACGATATATTCTACAACCTTACCTCTACCAATATCATCAAAGTCGGTATCAATATCTGGCATGGTTGCACGTTCTGGATTAAGGAAACGTTCAAAAAGTAAATTATATTTTAATGGATCTATATTCGTAATGCCAATACAATAAGCAACAACAGAACCGGCAGCGGAACCACGTCCTGGTCCAACCAGCACACCCATTTTTTTTGTGGAAGTAATAATATCTGAAACAATTAGAAAATAACCAGCAAATCCCATTTCACGGATAACACCTAATTCAAATTTTAAGCGCGTTTCTAACTCTGGCGTAAATATTTTATATCGAATTTTTGCACCTTCGTAAGTTAAAAATTCTAAGTATTCAATCTGTGTTTTAAATGGTTCTGGCAATGGAAAATTAGGCAACAACAAATCATTCGTAACACTAATCAATTCTATTTTATCTACTACTTCATTGGTATTATCAATGGCTTGAGGCAGATCCGCAAATAGCTCCGTCATTTGGGCAGTATTCTTGAAAAAGAATTGATTATTATAAAAAGCAAATCTTGAATTTCGCTTCACTTCAGGATCATCTACAAACTCTTTCATTTTGGGCGTACTTTGCAGTTCGCCAGTATTGACGCAGAGTAAAATATCATGCGCATTGCTATCTTCTTCTTCTACATAATGCGAATCATTACTTGCAATGACCTTCACGCCATACTTTTGGGCGAGACGAAGCAATTCAATATTTACTTTGTTTTGGTCTGGAATATCATGTCGTTGCAATTCTACATAATAATCTTCTCCAAAAATATCCAGCCACCATTTGAATTCCTTTTCGCCCGCTTCAGGGCCATCTTTTAGAATAGTTCTTGGTACTGAAGCGCCTAGACAACAAGTTGAAGCTATAAGTCCTTCATGGTATTGCAATATCAATTCCTTATCTATTCGTGGAAACTTGCTGTATAGTCCTTCTACAAAACCAAGTGAACAAAGCTTAATTAAATTTTTGTAGCCTTGCTTATTTTTAGCCAATAATAACTGATGATAACGAACATCTTTTTGCTCCTTCGTAAATTGCTGTACACGTCGATCTTCTACCAAATAAAATTCGCAGCCAATTATAGGTTTTACCAAAACATTACCCTTATCATCTTTATATTTCTTCGATTCTTTTACAAAATCGAAAACCCCAAACATATTCCCATGATCTGTAATCGCAATGCCAGGCATACCATCAGCAACAGCTTTCTTGTATAGCTTTTTGATACTACTAGCACCATCGAGTAATGAATATTGGGTATGATTATGTAAATGGGAGAATTTCATGAATAGTACTGAGTAGTTAGTATTGAGTAGTTAGATGTTAGAATTTGAAAATGTTGGGATTCGGAATTTGCCTTTTGGAATTTGGGATTTAAAAGTTTGGAATTTCCCAGGAATTTAGAATTTAGAATTTAACTCACCATCGCATTGTAAATTTCTTTTTTTACAAGTTCCATCGGAACCCCAATTTGCAATTTCCCTTCCGAAGCAATAGACAACTTACTACTTTCTTCAGACACAATAATGACCAAAACATCACTATGTTCCGTAGCACCGACTGCGGAACGATGTCGTAACCCAATAGTACTAGGCAATTCATTACTATCACTGATTGGTAATACAATGCCAGCGGCTATCAAATTGTCTCGATCTATTAAAACTGCACCATCATGTAAAGGACTAGTTTTAGAAAAAATACTTTCTATTAATTTGGCGCTGATGACACCGTTAATCATATTACCAGTATTGGTATCAAATTCAAATTTATCAGAACGAGCAATGACCAAAATAGCACCTAATTTCCTTTCTTGTAAATGCTTTAATGCTTGACTTATTTCTTCAATCACCTCTTCCTCTACAATATATTTATTCAACGAATTGGATTGAAACAAACGGCTTACAAATCCATTGCGGCCAAATGGAGAACGCCTTCCTAAAGTGATTAAGAATTTCCGAATCTCAGGTTGAAACACAAAGATAATTCCGACCCATCCGATGCTAACCAGTCTATCTAATATTTCGCCCATTAATAGCATCTGATATCGATCTACTATACGCCAAAGAATATAAATTGCAAGACTTCCAATAAAAATATTAAATGCAACACTGCCTCGTAATGCACGGAACAATTGCAGAATGATAAGCACAACTAATGTGACGTCTAATATTTGTATAAATGTAATATTCTGAAAATACTGTAGGAATTCTTCTTTCATGAAGGGCAAATATAGTATTTTTACCGTTGCTAAAAAGGCACATGCAAGAAGTAATCCTAATTGAAAAGTTATACAAACAATATAACCTCGGTAAGCAAGTAATACCCGTATTACGTGGACTTGACCTGAGTATTCAACCCAATGAATACGTGGCTTTGATGGGACCATCGGGTTCGGGCAAATCCACATTGATGAATATAATAGGATGCCTAGATACGGCAACTTCAGGTAAATACATATTGAATGGGCATGATGTAAATGCAATTCATGATGATGAACTCGCCTCCATTCGCAATAAAGAAATTGGGTTTGTATTTCAACAATTTAATTTGCTGCCGAGACTTACTGCTCTTGAAAATGTGGCTTTGCCTTTGGTTTATGCTGGCATAACTAAAAAAGTTAGAGAAGAAAGAGCAAAAGCAGTATTACAACAAGTAAATTTAGATGACCGCGGACACCACAAACCCAATGAACTTTCAGGTGGACAGTGCCAGCGAGTTGCAATTGCTAGAGCATTAATCAATAATCCATCCATCATATTAGCAGATGAACCAACAGGCAATTTAGATTCCAAAACTTCTCTAGAAATTATGGAGATATTCGACAAAATACATAAAGCTGGTAATACTGTAGTTTTAGTTACCCATGAAGAAGATATTGCGCAATATGCCAAACGAATTATTCGATTGAGAGATGGTGTAATTGAATTTGATCAAAAAACGACTAAGCCAATCCTTTAAACAATCACTCTATAAAATCACCTCCATCTTAAATAAATACAAAATATGTTAGATATAATTATTCTCTATTTTCTAACTCGAAGTATAGGCATAAAAGCTGCTGACAAAGGTTTACCTCCTGGAAAATGGAAAGGTTATACCATTCTTGCTTGGATACTTGGAGGACTTATAGGATGTTCTATTGGTAGCATTTTATTTGGCAATCAAACTTCCAATCCGAATGAATTCAGCCCAATCACTTTATTGAAAATTATGCTAGTAGCCTTCCCTTGCAGTGTTGCAGGCTATCACATTGTGCGAAATCAATTGGACAAAAAAATAAATATGAATTAATTTATGATCAATTCAGGATGACGAATCTCCTTATCACTCATCTTCATAAATTTTCATTTTAAAAATGTAAAGACTCCCTATCAAAGCAGGAATAATCAAATTAATGAGCCATAATAAGATAGTAGAGGATACAATTCCTAAACTATTTGTACAAATTGGTGAAAGAAAAAACAGAGCAGTTTCTCCTCTAATACCAACTTCTGCGATTGCAATGGTTGGTACAATTGCCATAGCCCAAAATATTACCCAAACCGTAAATAACAAATTAAGTATTGGTGCTTCTACAAGCAATAATTTGAACAATAATAAAAACTGGATAGTATAAATTGCATAGCGAAAAAACGAAAACATTAGTATTTTAACCAATTGACGCTTATCAAATTGACGTACAATTTCAATGTAAGTAATTATTTTTTTAAGGAAGCTAAACTTGGCACTCCATTCCAATATTTGCTTTAAATTAAAATAAAAATATCCAAGAAATAAACATAATAAAATACTTGAAAAAAGTAAAATGTAAAGCCAAGTATGCTGAACAACAAACGTGATATAATAGACCAATCCAATCATGCCCAAAAAACCTGTAACAATAAGTTGTGCAAAGCTTCCAATTATAGTGACTGTAATGCCTTGCAATTTATGATTGTTACGTAAATATAAAATGCGTCCCATGTATTCACCTACCCTATTTGGCGTAATAATCGAAATGGCCAAACCCGTCAAGACGGAAAGCAAAGATTGACCTAGTGATATTTTTTCCGTGCCTTTCAATAGCAATTGCCATTTCGCTGCTTCAATTGTCCAATTAATTAACATGAGAAGGAGAACTATACCTATGAAAAATATTTTCTCTATATTCCAATCAGTCATGAGCTTCTCGACAGTCAACTTTAAATTTGGTTGATGCTTCACCTGGTGGTATAAAGCATAACTCATCCATAAAAACAAACAGACACTGATGGTACTCTTGAGAATTAATTTGATACTTTTGTTTTTCAACACATTGTAAAAATACTCGCTTGAAACACAAATCAGAAATAATTTTAGGAATTGACCCCGGTACTATAGTTATGGGATATGGCGTATTAGAAATTATCAACAAACAAGCTACTCTTGTAGAAATGGGTGTATTAAAATTGTCAAAATATAAAGATGCCAATGTAAGACTGCAAATTATATATAATAAAATCAGCGAATTATATCGAGTACATAAGCCCACCCAATTTGCAATCGAAGCTCCTTTTTTTGGAAAAAATGTGCAGAGTATGCTCAAACTTGGAAGGGCACAAGGGGTTGCCATTGCATCGGCTATGCAAGTTGGACTAAGTGCTGTAGAATATTCACCAAAAAAAATAAAACAATCCATCACTGGAAATGGCAATGCGACTAAAGAACAAGTTTGGAAAATGCTACAACAAATATTAAAATTCGACGACAAACCAGAATTCTTGGATGCTACCGATGCGGTGGCTGTTGCTCTATGCCATCATTATCAAGGACTTCCACCAAATCCAGCGGATACCAAATATGGAGATTGGGCAAGCTTCTTAAAAAATAATACCCACAGAATAAAAAAATAATTACTTTTAACCAAGCATGAGTAATAATACCTTACGTATCATTTTTATTTTATCTGTGATCTGCGCAGTATTGATGATTGCGACCCAATTTTTTTGGATTAAAAAAGCTTATGAATTAGAGAAGAATTTATTTAATATTCACGCGACCGTTGCTTTAAAAAATGTGGCTGTTCAATTGCGAAAAATGAATGGCAATACTAGCCCTGTAGATAGTATAGTAAATAGGGATAGAGTGGATGAACAATTTTATACGGTTCAAGTAAATGATAAAATTGATTCCAGTATTTTGGAAAGTCTATTACGACGCGAATTATTAGAACAGCAATTAAAAACAGATTTTGAATATAGTGTATACGATTGCGCTACTGAAAATATGAAGTATGGCAAATACGTGAGCTATGATAGTTCCAAAAAAGATGGACTTCCAGCACCTATTATTTTCCCAAAGAGCAAAAAAGAAAATAATTATTTTAGCGTTCATTTTCCAATGAAAAATTCATACTTAACCAAGGAAATGAGTAAGTGGTTTTTCTCCACATTCATTCTATTTTTATTCCTTATCATTCTAGCTTACGCAATCTTTACCATCTTCAAGCAAAAGCGACTTGCTGAGATTCAAAAAGATTTTGTGAACAATATGACGCATGAATTCAAAACCCCATTAGCTACAATAAAAATATCTTCAGAAGTATTACGCAATCCCAATATCATTCATAATCCTGAACGGCTTTTAAATTATGCTACTATCATTAGCAACGAAACAATTCACCTTATCAATCAGGTTGAGCGTGTTTTACAAATGGCAAAAAGTGGCAAAGAAAAAATTGAATTAAATAAAGAATGGATTGAACTAAAACCTTTGTTGGAAGAAAGTATTGACAAAACATATAAACCATTGATTCGTTCCAGAGGTGGTAATATCGAAATTTCCTTGCAAAATGAAAATTTAAAATTGTTTGGTGATAGGCTACATTTAAAAAATGTAATTGGCAATTTACTAGACAATGCTATTAAATACTGCAACGAAAAACCATCCATTAAAATAATAGGTTCAGAAGACAATTTGGGTATTCACATTACTGTGAAAGATAATGGTATAGGCATTACCAAAGAAAACATTCCGCTTATTTTTGAAAAGTTTTATAGAATACCAACAGGTAATTTACATGATGTCAAAGGCTTTGGGATTGGGCTTAATTATGTAAAATTAATTTGCAAGCAACATGGTGGTTCTATAAAAGTTATATCTGAACTTGATAAAGGTTCAGAATTTTGTATATTTATACCCAATAATTTAAAAAGCTAAAAGACTATGCCGCAAAAAACAAAAATACTCTTAGTAGAAGATGATGCATCATTAGGATATGTAATCAAAGATAGTCTTGAAGATCGTGGATTTGAAGTAACCCATGCCACAGATGGGAATATTGGATGGCAACAATTTTCAAAGAATTTCTACGACCTATGCTTATTAGATGTTATGATGCCTTTGAAGGATGGATTTACTTTGGCGGCCCAAATTCGAAGAAAAAATACCCATATTCCAATCTTATTCATTACTGCTAAAAGCATGCAGGAAGATCGAATAGCTGGTTTTAAAGCAGGTGGCGATGACTATATTACGAAGCCATTTAGCATGGAAGAATTAATGTTTAGAATAGATGTATTTTTAAAACGCACTAAAGGGGTAGATCCGGATGAGTTAATTTTTCAAATAGGCAACACTAGTTTTGACTTCCCTAATTTAGCTGTTAAAGGTCCAAATACGGATGTCAGATTGACCCAAAAGGAAGCGGATTTATTACGTTTCTTTTGTTTGAACCCAAATCGAGTAGTCAAACGAGATGAAGTATTAACAAAAGTCTGGGGGAAAGATGATTATTTTTTAGGACGAAGTATGGATGTCTTCATTACTAAAATTAGAAAATACCTTAAAGAAGAAACCAACATTGAAATCCAAACAATACATGGAGTTGGGTTTAGATTTGTTAATCCTTCAGCAAAAGTGCCTGAAGAATAACTTGCTGACTTTCTATTAATTCTTCGGGACTCAGCTTTAATTTTGGTTTGGTAAAATTCAAATCATCAGCTGAATTTAACGGAACTAAATGCATATGGGCATGTGGCACTTCTAATCCTATAACACTTATACCGCATCGGTTACAAGTAAATGCTTTCTCAATTGCTTTGGCGATTGGTCTTGCAAATAGTAACCATGCTGCTAACGTTTTTTCATCCGCATCAAAAATTTTATTTACTTCAACTTTTGGCACAATTAAAACATGACCTTTTACCAATGGCATAATATCTAGAAAAGCATAAAACAAATCATCCTCGGCTATTTTGTAAGACGGAATTTCGCCGCTAATGATTTTAGAGAATATGGACATAGAAAAAAATACTAAATAAATATATTTTCAATTTTAAACTGCATAGCACCGCTTGGCGTTTGTACTTCTATCACTTCACCAACTTTTCCACCCAATAAACCTTTTCCAATTGGGGATGATACAGAAATTTTACCTTGTTTCAAATCAGCTTCGTTTTCCGAAACAATATGGTATTGCATAGTTTTCTTTGTTTTTACATTCACTATTTCTACTTTACTTAATACCGTTACAGAGCTAATATCAATATCATTAATATCAATCACACGAGCATTTACAACTGCAGTTTCCAAAATAGAAATTCTAGCTTCATGATGTCCTTGTGCTTCTTTGGCAGCGTCATATTCTGCATTTTCTTTTAAATCGCCTTTCTCTCTTGCTTCGGCAATAGCCTTTGCAATTTCCAATCTTCCAACTGATTTCAATTGATTCAGGTCTTCAATCATTTGATTCAAAGTTTCTTTAGTAACATATGTAATACTCATGTCCGTTCTTTTATTTGATTTAAAAAAGAATCAACGCTTTCATTAGAAAGCGTTGATTTTAAAGTTCAATGTATTTTAATTATTTATTAATCTTCTTTATTACCACCACCAAGTGCTAAACGTATTCCTAGTGTATGCACACCATTAGAGATTCTTGTTGGTTTATAAGAATAATCAATAGCCAATCCAGGAGCATTATCTCCATTAGAAAATTTAGTATTGAAGGTAACACCTGCACTTACTCCCGTAAAAAATGTTGTTGAAGATTCTTTGCTTCCAATATTAGGTTCGTAACGGTATGCAGCTCTCAACATAAATTTTTCTTTGAATGCATACTCGGCTCCTACACCAACCCAATCTGCACTAAAAGCATTAGAAATAAAACTAAACATTGGTGACAATCTATGTTGTGGTTTTACATTTCCCTTTTTACTAGTGCTATCTGTAGCAGAAGATTTAGCTTTATCTAAATAAAAATCATAGGATACACCAATACTTAATTGAGATGGTAATGAAAATTTTTCAGATCTAGATTCTACGGTCAATTCATTTGCAAAATCTGGGGTTGATCCATTGAAACTAAATCCATCTCCTGCAAAACGAAGGTTAGTACCAACATTTCTTAAGGTAATTCCCATATGAAATTCGTCATTCTTCCCGTTAGTATATTGAACACCACCATCAAAACCTACAGCACTTGCCTTAATATTACTAATTGCTTCATTCACATAAGTAATACCTAAACCTGCACACATTGTTTTTGAAAATGCCCGACCTAAACCAAATGAAAAATTCAAGAATGATGGTTTGTAATTACCTATTCCACCTTCTGGCGAAGTAGCTGTCGTTATAGGAATATCACCATATCCGAAGCTCATTATATTTACACCCAATACACCAACATCACCCAAATTATTTGCAAAGCTTAAATTACTAATACTCATACCTGTTCCGGCAAGATATCTAGTGTGTGCAAATGCAATCTCTGTATTTTTGGTTTTCGCAAGCCCAGCAGTATTGCATTTCAGTGCTTCCGCACCAGAAACCCAAGCACAATTAAGCCCGAATAATCCGCCAGTTCTACCCCACGGATTCAATAATAATTCACCAGCCCCACCTTGTCCGGTACGATCCTTATTACCTGCCATTACACTCAAGCCAATACACATGGATAATGCTATGAGTTTTATTTTCTTATGTATCATATGTTGAAAATCTGTCGTTATAGAATTAAAAATATACTATTAAAAGCTGGTAATATCTGTAGGTCTCATGGCACCAAACCACTTCAATACAGTTTCTCCAATACCTGGTAAATTAACATGGACTAAATACAAACCGCTTGCAATAGGAATACCCTTATCATTTTTTATATCCCAATCTACGTAAGCGGTTTTATTATCATTCTTCTTTATTGTTTTTATTAAATTACCATCAATCGTAAATATCTTAATTATAGCCTCATCAGGTAAATTAATGATTCTCACTTTATTTTCCAATCTATTTGCTTCATATTCAGAATAAGCATAATAAGGATTTGGAACAACATGTATACGTTTAAAAATTTCGTCCTTATTATCTGTGTAGCTATTTCCTGCATCACCAAGTTTACGAGGAACGATATCATTTGTACTAAATGTGTAAAGTGGCCATCCATTATTCTTTAAAGTTTGACTAGGATCTGGTTGATACCATGTATATGGACGAGTAACACGTATAGAAACTCTTGTCGTAGTTGGAATAAGCCCATCTTTTAAAGAACCTAGTTTCTTATTCGATTTAAGCATTGGTACACCAACCCACATCATTGATTTATATGCTGCTGTAAAAGTTGCATCTCCACCACTATTAATATTATTCTTAATAACAGAAGCGAAAGCGGCACCGCCATCATACTTAGTACGATGTACATAAATAATATGCTTACCGCCCCAAGCATTCACTTTACCATTTAATGGATCTCTTTCACGAGAAGTTGGATTCCAAATTAAATCATTGCCTCTATCAAATACATTGAATGATTCTTCGCCGAAGGAAATGTTTAATCTTTCCCCAGTTTCAATATTAATAGCGTACCCTGGGAACCAACTCATTCCTGAATCAGCAACATTGGAAGAATAAACTGGATTACCATTAGCATCAACTTCTTTGTCCCAACCAGCATGTTTTCTTAAGGTATACTTATACGATCCTCGTTCTGCATTCGTCAAAGACCCCACATGATCAGTCATTTCAATAACAGCACATCTTGTCCATAAACTTTTATCTGCAGTAAATACTAAGTCAATACTGTAGATATCTTGTAATCTTGTACGGTTATTACCGCTACCGTACATTAATCCAAATCCACATTCATCATTATTATTATTCGAAACTAAATTGTAAGGTGCAAAAGTACCATTCACAACTCCTTCAAAAGCTCCCAATTTATCTTTATTTTTTAATACTGGAAGACCTGTTCCTTGTGGAGGTGGCGAGATCGAATTATCCCAGTCAATCATTGAACATTGATTAACTCCATCATCCGTATTTGCAGTATACTCTATTCCTGATCTAATCCAATTATTGAACGATTTACCATCAACATCTTTAACACCTGATAACCAATTATTGTTCACATCTTCAAAAATAACAGAAGAAGTAATTAATCCATTTGTCTTGCTTGATGAATCATTATCTCCAGGACGAATTTGTTGTTCAGCCGCTGCAGCTATTCCCCAGTTGATACTGTCCTTTCCACTAACTGAATATTTTCTTAAATACTTTTCACTGTATTGATCTAAATTAACATCACTATATATTTCTTGACCAGTTGTTGTGTTTACAATTCTCCATTTGGCACTATCTGCTTTTGCACCTAATGAAGTATCCACACCATTGGTGTAAAATGCATTTACGTCAAACCACACTTCGTAGTTTCCAGGTTTGATACTATCTGGATTTACAACAGCTAGATGCAGTGGGCCAGCATTTCCTTTATACGTTGGAAAATAAGATTGACTATTTGCACCTAATGCTTCCATTTCAGATTCTTCTGTTAATTCCATAGCAATGCCACTATTTCCTTTTCCTTCAATTCTTTTTAATTGAATACCTGTACCATAATCTGCATAGGTTTGAATATATAAACTATCTGTTGCAGGATGAGGCATTGCTGTAACAATTTGTATTGGTAATTCTCGACCATCTGTTCTACTTTCTATGTACTCTTTATCTTGTGTACTATCCGCCTTAGCCGGGTCAAAGGCTCTGAATTTATTATATCCATAAGCTACAACGATATAATAATAAGTCTTATAGTTTATTAAACTTTTAGAAGTACCTACAGCGAACGCATCACTAATAATTTCAAAAGAATGTGATATTCCATTATCTGTACCGCTAGCCATTAACTTAGGAACATAATAGTTGGCAGAAATTTGTGGATCTACTTCGAAGTTTATTAAATCTTTTATGTCATTTTTTTTATCGCATTGAAATACAATTCTTGCTTTATCTGTATTAACTGATCCATCTTTACTTCGTAAATCAGAAGTTGATACACTTGCATTTTTCAATTGATAAACAATATATCCTTCAAATTTATATAACGAATCAGGAGAACCATTTTTAAAAGCCTTTTTTGAAACTTCCCGTTGATAGGCATCTGAAGTACTAGTTCCCAAATTATAACCATACTTTTCACCAAAATTATTAGAACCTGGTAAATTATCTAAATCAAAAATTAATCTTTTATCTAAAGGTTGAACAACTACTTTAGGTGCTTGCGGCCCAAAAGGAAGTTTAAATGCGTTATCAAACAGATCCTGTGCTTTATCATCACATATTTGAATTTTTGAGAAACAAGCTGAACTTCCGCCACCAACATTTGGTACCCAAACGGCACCTATCGTAATATTATTTGGCTCAGCACCAGGAATTAAAGGAAAAGGACCAGAAGAGTGAATAAATCTTCTGTCATCTGGCACATTGCCACAACTAGCTTCAGACCAGCCACCTTTACAAGGATCTCCATAGAAAATGAATTTTGTTGAAGTACCTGCCGCTCTAGCGTTACAAGCTGTAGTAAATGGTTGACCATCCTTCCAAGTACCCGTAATATAACCATAATAATCATCAGTAACATCAGGATTACCTGTTGGTCCACTGATATTATTAAAATAAGTAAATACAGTCATTTTCAATTCTGTATCCTTCGTTGTATTTGGTATTCTGTATTTAGGCCCTTGAAAATAGTCAACACCAACCATTGGTATTTCAAAACCATAACCTGCTGCACCTTCATCATATCCATCTCCATTATAGAGAATGCCTAAACCACGTGCCGTGTCGCAACCTACGTAATCATCAAAAGCAGCACCTAAATCAGCGTCGCACCATGTAGCCATATAGGTACTATCTAATTGAGAAGTACTAAAATTATAAATTTTATAATTATAAAAAGTAGATTCATTTAAACAATCATTTGTAGCGAATGCAAAAGCAGCAGCATGAATTTCTAATCCAATCGCATCTGAACCAGTTTCTGTTTTAATATCGCCTTTATCATTAAAAATCCACCAAATATATTGGTCTCCTACTATCTTAGGATAATCACCATTATTCCAATTATACTTACCATCGCCATCAATATCCACGAAATCAGCCATGTCACGAGTAGGCGGATAAATCAAAGAATTACTAGAACTTTTGATATAAGGGTTTCCTTTTGCAGGCCACTCTTTTATGATATCCGGTACAGCGGAAGCTCCAACTGATTGTATCTTATTTTTAATATCTATAGGATCTGTAAGTCCAGCAAAAATATTTTTAAATTTATTAATATCAGATGCATTTATTTTCCAAAATCGGTCCCAATCAGCACATGTTTGGAATCCAATACTATAATTATTGGTCTCATCCAATGGTCCTGACCAATAATCATTACCAGTTTGACGATAGGTTTGGGCAGCAATTTTCAATATTCCCGAAGAAGCATCTATACCTCCAATCCAGAGTGAACCAGCAAACAATGAATTTTTATTACTTCCTTTTGGAACTTCATAAGAGGCTGTCCCTGTAGGAATATCCCACCACATATCACCGCCATCCATCAAATGCGATCTAACATTATTAACATCCAAATCAATAACAGCAGTAGTTGCATTACAACCTGCAGCCGTTTTATGTAATCCTGCTTTGGCTTTTGCTCCAACATTCGGTAAGCCATAACTCGCATATACACTGATTGATAATGCGAAAATTGATACAAGTATTTTTTTCATTTTCTAACTTTTGTATTATAATTAAAAGGAAAGGTCAAAGCCAATATTAATTCTACGTGGATTGTTGTAATTATCCGGATTTAATAACTTCGCATTATATAAGTCTGTATACGCCTTTTTAAATTGAATATTGCTCAAACTTTGAATACCTTGTGGTGAAGTTAAATAACCATCATCATTTGCAACACCTGTATAACCATATACACCTATTGCACTTTTTGTATTCAATAGGTTGGATATAAATACATAAACATTTGCAAAAAGTGGATTACCAGATTTGATTACTTTCCCTTCAGCATCTTTTTTGGAACCATAAGTACCTAAATTAATATTCTTATCGATTCTAGTACTCAATTCAAATTGCCATGGTAAACGTGAACCATTGATAGTTCCGATAATTGGTTTACTATTGAAATCTCCTCCAACCAATGCGCTTGCGATCGCAGCTCTTGTATATGGCTCACCACTACGTGAACGTAGGGCAAAATTGATTCCAGATTCTTTAAATGGATAATATTTCCCTATTTTAGGTCCTTTATCCTTGTCTTCATAACGATAATCTAATCGCACATTGAACATATGTCGAGAATCAAATGACAAAGGATTTACAGTACGTAAATTGGGTTGACCAGAAGCCAATAAACTACTCTGTGAAGTAGCAGAACTACCTGTCCCCTCAGCAAATTGCAAAGTATAATCTACTTGACAACGAATAGGTCCAGTTTTTCTGAAATCCAATTTAACGGTTGCTCCTTTGGTAGAAGAAAAGTCTCTATTGCCATAAGATTGATAAGTAATTGGGTAAGCTAAAATAAGTCTTTGCAATTGAATTTCATTCTTTCTTTCTTTTGCGTATACCTCTATGGTTAGCGCCGCTTTCTTAGAAATTTTTTGCGTATAACCTAATGAATAATTAATAGCTTTTTGCATTTTCAAATTACCATTATTAATGGTAGCTTGTCTTTCTGCCAAGAAATAATAATCATCAGGTCCAACGGTATTATTCGAGCTAGGTGTTTGTGTTACTACATCGTAGTTCCCGTAAAATAACGCATTTTCTGAAATAGGAAATGAGAACTGAATACGTGGAGACAATGAAATTTCTGGCTTATAATCTTGAAAAGAGCTATTCGGATTGAATGTAGCACTTTTTATACTGTCTGTTTTGTTGATTAACCAAGGTTGAATTGGCAAGCCTCCAGCATACAAACCAGAAAGGATAGTTGGATCTCCAATTTCCTTTCCGAATGGATCATACCAAGTATCTCCTTTTCTATAACCAACAACTGTTGGTTTTGCGGATTGGTTATTATCCACATAAACTACATAATCTTTATCAAATGTAGAAACAGATGGTGCCAAATTATCATTATTCTCTTTATCTTGAACTAGGGCATAAGAGCCTTCCACAATATCGCCAGCTTTTCTTACACCATATAAGGAATAAGGATCTTTCAATACTTTTTGATTCGCATCATAACGATCGATACGTAAGCCTATATTGAAATTAAAATCTTTATAAGAAAACTTATCCAAAATATAACCAAACATATAAATAGGTCTAAATGCGCCAACAGATCTGGTATAATCCCCTCTAGAGTCTGTTTTGGTCCAAAAGTCATTAAAGCTTGGTTGCTTTTTCAATTTTTTACCAAGGTAATCATAACCTAAATAACTCACATAATCATTACCGTCATTGAGTAAATCATCGGCAGAAAACATATCTAAAGAGAAAGTTTTAGGGTTTAAATAGTCAATGTCAATTAAATCTTTATTTCTCTCATCACCATACAATTTTTTACGCAATTCTTTATCGAATCTTGCTTGATCAGAGGCAACATAAGCTCTGTCATATTTAATAGAATCAAATGGGCTCATTACTGCTACACCAGCTATTATTTGATCATAAGTATAAGAAACCCCACCAATAATATATTGCGGATTGTCTAAATCTAAATTTTGAATTTGACGGTTAGTTACCAAACGCATAAGACTCCAAAGACCTGATGCTGCAATACCGTAAGACCTTCTTGTTTGTTGATCATATCCGATTCCAAATTGGATGTTGTGCGTAATAGGATCTTTACGAACCCCATTTTTACCTCCTTGGTCAATATCTAAAGACGCATCTAAATTTATAGAAACTTGATCTGATTCAGCATAGCTATAACTGCTAATCTGTGCGCCTGGCGAAGTCCACAAACTATAAACAGACGGTGCACCATCTCCATTACGCAAAGCCCCATAGGATTGTAATTGCGTTAAATTTTGTTTTGGGAATCTATTATCTGCATAAACTGACTTGGTATAGTTTTCTAATAATGGATTAACTCCGCCTGGGGTAAATGTAACTGAATCAGTTCTTTCACCAAAATACTTAATACCTAAATAACCACCTTTACCTGTATCCAACCCATACACATCTGAACGATATGTTTGGAATTGACCAATATAGCCATAGTCAAAAGTATTTCTTACATGTTTAGGATTAGCTCCGTCACTGTATTCTTTTTGATAAGACAATTGTAAAGTATAATACGCGTTTGATATTGCAGATTTTTTATCTCCCTCCTTTATTGCAGAAACACCTTTACCAAGCTTTTGGGTAAGGCGTGCAAAACCACGAGCAGAATAGTTTACATTAATTGAATTGGCTTCAGGTGCGAATAAAGAATTTGAAAATGACCAACCTCTTCCTTTGCTATACACAAAATAAGTTCCTAAAGTCAAATTAATGTTTTCTGTAGCTTGAAAATCCAATTTACCCACATAATTCAATCCATAAGATTGTGCATTTTGTTTTGCTTTTACTTTATCAAAATCATTAGCAGTCAATTGCTCAGCTGTAGATACGAAATTACCAGTTCCATTTGGATTCGCTTGTAATGGATTACTTTGAATATTATCCAAAACAGAAGATTTTATAATTGTATTTTTATTTACATTAGGATTTGGATCCTTGTCGTAATTACCAGATAAATTCAGCACATAACCAATTATTGGTTTTTTAACACCATTTTTCTTTCTGCTTAAGAATGGCCCACCAAGATCTAAGGAAATTAAATTATTATTATAACCTTCAACTGAATGTTGTGCTTGTAAACTTCCAGCAAATTTTTCTTGTAAGCCTCTTGTATTAATACTAATTACACCACCTGTTGCATTTCCATCCTTAGCGCTCATCCCATTCATTGTTACTTCCAAAGTACCGATTGCCCCTGGAGGTAAATTAGTTCCACGAGTACCACGAATCATGATTCCATCTACCTTATACAAAGTACCTGAAGAACGCCCTCCACCAATACTTACACTATTATCGTTTGATTTTGATTGAAAAACTCCACCTGTCAAAGAAACTAAATTACCTGTATTGGTTATTCCCGTATTTTTAATATCTTTAGCAGTAATTACATTTCTACCTGGTGAATTGGGGTCAATTAGTTTAACTCTTTCAGTGCTTACTACAAAATCTTTTTTTGAGGTAGCAATTTTTTTCTCCAATTTAAATTCAACATTGGACCGTTTATCATTCCCGACAATAACTTTCGTTCTTTCTTCCCCAATATATCCCGAATAAGATACTTTTACTGAATAAGTACCAGGTGTTAAAGGTTTAATTTTAAAATTCCCTTGTTCATCTGTTTTAGCACCTCCTTTAAAAACACCACCTTCGAACGCTTGAACGGTAGCAAAATCCAATGGTTTCTCTTGATCATCCACTACTCTACCATAAATTTCTCCTCCAGATGAGGCTTGTCCAAACGCAAAACTTGTTATAAATGTTAACAGGGCTAATAATCTTAATTTTTTTATCATACTCTAAAAATATGTAAGGGTTATAAATAGTTGTTAAAAGTACACTTTATGTTAACAATTGCACAATAATTTATTTACTTATTTGTTAACACCTTGTAAACTGATTGCTTTCAATGGCATTTAATTAGGATAAAAGGTAATAATTTGGTTAAAATTTAAACTGAAATTATCTTGCAATATTCACTGCTCTCTTTTCTCTTATAACTGTCACTTTAATTTGACCTGGGTATTGCATTTCTTTTTGGATACGATCTGCAATTTCAAAAGAAAGCCTTTCACTATCTGCATCGCTTACTTTTTCAGCTTCTACTATTACTCTTAACTCTCGACCAGCTTGAATTGCATAGGCTTTTTCTACGCCAGGATAGCTAAGTGCAGTTGTTTCCAAATCTTTAATCCGCTCCAAATAACTTTGCATAATTTCTCTACGAGCGCCTGGACGGGCTCCACTTATGGCATCACAAGCTTGGATGATAGGTGAAATCACGAATTTCATTTCCATTTCATCATGGTGTGCGCCAATAGCATTCACAACAGAAGGATGTTCCCCAAATTTCTCAGCCAATTTCGCACCCAATAATGCATGTGACAATTCTGTTTCTTCGTCTGGCACCTTGCCGATATCATGTAATAAACCAGCTCGTTTTGCTAATTTTGGATTTAAGCCCAATTCAGCAGCCATGATACTGCATAAGTTAGCAGTTTCACGAGAGTGCATCAATAAATTTTGACCATATGAAGAACGGAAACGCATACGACCAACCATTCTTACTAATTCTTTATGTAAACCATGAACGCCTAATTCAATGACCGTGCGCTCACCGATTTCCATTACTTGTTCTTCTATTTGCTTTTTCGTTTTTTCTACGACTTCTTCGATACGAGCAGGGTGCATACGACCATCTTGTACAAGACGTTGCAATGAAATTCTAGCTATTTCTCGACGCAATGGATCAAAACTAGACAAAACGATTGCTTCAGGCGTATCATCAACTACCAAATCCACACCAGTTGCGGCTTCTAGGGCACGAATATTTCTTCCTTCCCGTCCAATGATTTGACCTTTAATATCATCACTTTCTAAATTGAAGACTGTAATCGCATTTTCAATAGCATGTTCTGTCGCAGTTCTTTGAATAGTCTGAATAATTATTTTCTTAGCTTCTTTGTTTGCCTTTATTTTAGCTTCTTCCATTATTTCTTGGACATGGGCCATTGCTCGTGTGTTGGCTTCATCTTTAATGGCCTCAATCAATTCCAATCTAGCATCTTCCGCCTTCAAATTAGATACTTTTTCTAATCTTTTGATATGTTCATCATGCTGCTTAGATAACTGTTCTTGCTTTATGCTAACAACTTCTAATTGCTTATCCAGATTATTTTTTTTCTGCTCATACTCCTGCACTTGCTTTTGCGCCAACTGCGTTTTTTCATTCAAATCACTTTCCTTTTGCTTGATGCGATTCTCTCCATCATTAATTTTCTGTGTACTTTGAAGCATTTTTTGTTCATGCTCCGTTTTTAGCTTTAAGAAATGCTCTTTAGCTTCCAACATTTTTTTATCACGAGCCGTTTCTGCTTGTTCCTTTATAGTTTCAGCCTTAGTTTGTGCATCTTTAACGGTTTGTTCTGCTTGATGTTCAGCGTCTTTTATCGCTTTTTCTGTATTTTTATTAAAAAGTGTTTTGCCACCTATTATTCCGAGAATGAGTGCAACCACCGCTGCTATTACAGTTATTATAATTGGATCCATATTTAGTTAAGTTTATCATTAAATAATCCATATCGTTTTTTATTGTTATGATATGTTATTAGTTGGCGAATATAATACATTGTTTTGATATTCATATTTTTGGCATATATTCCTATGGCGGCCGTAAAAATTCTTCTAAAAAAGGGAGTTCATTCAAAAATTCATTCAATAAAATCTATGTCTAATTAACGATCCCAATATTTTTTGGTTATCCTTCCATTATCTTCACATTATTTATTTTACTTTGCTTCAAATTTAAAACATGCGTAAGATTCTAGTATTCTCTTTTGTTGCACTTAATATTATTTTGTTTTTAAACTGTTCTCCCAAAGTAAGCAAAAAAGTAGTGACGGAAAGTAACACGACCACTAGTGAAAAAATTGAAGAGCAAAAAAAATTAGGCATTGAAGACAGAGATATCGACATGAGTGATGCCGACAACACGGATTCAGAATGGAAACGAAAATCGATTGATGAAAAGTTTGACGCGTTAGGTAATTTAGGCGCAGAACATCAAGACCTTGGTGTGGAGGTCTATAATTCAAAATGTGGATCTTGTCACAAATTATATTCTCCTTCCAGTAGAAATGCGATGAGTTGGATTAAGATTTTGGATAAAATGGCTCCGAAAGCCAAATTAAATGAAGAGCAACAAATCAATGTCACGGCTTTTCTAGTGAATGGAGCAAAAAAATAATGGGTTAATTGACGAATCAATTCCCAATTCATCCACAAAAAAGGACAAGTTGTAATTCTTTTTTTCTGCCCTCAACTTTTATTCTATCTTTGTGCGACCTCTAGGAAATTTCAAATTTATTTATTGTAATTCATAAGGTCAACGCAAAATATTAGAGCAATGACAAAATACATTTTTGTAACCGGTGGCGTTACATCTTCACTGGGAAAAGGAATAATTGCAGCATCTGTTGCGAAGCTATTACAAGCTAGGGGCTTCAATGTTACCATTCAAAAACTGGATCCTTATATCAATATTGACCCAGGAACATTAAATCCGTATGAACATGGAGAATGTTATGTTACAGACGATGGAGCAGAAACGGATTTAGACTTAGGACATTATGAAAGATTCCTTGGCAAACCTACTTCACAAGCGAACAATGTGACAACTGGTCGTATTTACCAAACCGTAATTAACAAAGAGCGCGAAGGAGCTTATTTAGGGAAAACAGTACAGGTGATACCTCATATCACCGATGAAATAAAAAGAAGGATTACTTTATTAGCAACTGAAAATGAATTTGATATTGTCATCACTGAAATTGGTGGTACAGTTGGGGACATTGAGAGCTTACCATACATTGAAGCGATCAGACAACTGCAATGGGAAAATGGCAAAGAAAATTGTATTGTCGTTCACCTAACTTTAATTCCATATTTAAAAGCTGCCAAAGAACTTAAAACAAAGCCAACACAGCATTCTGTTAAATTAATGAATGAAAACGGATTGAGTCCAGACATTATTGTTTGCAGAACGGAGGAACCAATTAATGGCGACATTAAACGAAAAATTGCATTATTCTGTAATGTAACAACGGATGCTGTTATTGAAGCCAATGATGCCGAAACCATTTATGATGTTCCGTTGCACATGATGCGTGAAAACTTGGATTTGATTTGCTTAGACAAATTAAAAATGAGGCTTCGCAACGAACCAGATTTAAAAAACTGGAAAACATTCTTGCAGAAATTAAAAAACCCAACTTCTAAAGTAACTATAGGCCTAGTAGGTAAATATGTAGAATTACAAGACGCCTATAAATCCATACTAGAATCTTTTGTTCATGCTGGTGCAATGAATAATTGCAAAGTGGAAGTCAGAAATATTCATTCAGAGCATATTGATAAGGACAATTGCAAAACCCAATTGAGCGGACTAGATGGAATTCTAGTTGCACCTGGCTTTGGCAATAGAGGCATTGAAGGCAAAATTGAAGCGATAAGGCATGCAAGAGAAAACAACATCCCATTTTTTGGTATTTGTTTAGGAATGCAATGTAGTGTCATTGAATTTGCAAGAAATGTTTTAGGCTTTCCTACTGCTAACTCTACTGAAATGGACATCCATACTGCGTATCCAGTTATTGACATCATGGAGGATCAAAAAAATATTATACAAATGGGAGGCACTATGCGTCTCGGTGCTTTTGAATGTGAACTAGATATTGATTCCAAATCCTACGAAATATATGCACGCAAACATATTTCGGAACGTCATAGACATCGTTGGGAATTCAATAATAATTATTTGGAAGAGTTTGAAAAAGCGGGAATGAAGGCTGTAGGAAAAAATCCAAAAACAAGCTTAGTTGAAATCGTTGAAATCCCTTCGCATCCTTTTTTTATCGGCGCACAATTTCATCCTGAATTAAAATCTACTGTCGAAAATCCGCATCCATTATTTGTAGGTTTCGTCAAGGCAGCCATCGAATTTGGACAAAAAATAAAACATCCTTCCAAATTAGAATCAGTAAATAATTAATGTAAATAATTGTAGTCCTTTATTTTTAGATTTATTTTTTACTTCCGCTATAGCATTCAACATCTATTTTTCTAATTTCGAGATTTCATTTACTAGATTTGCCTTTAATAAAATATTAATATCACTCAACATGCCTCACTATTATAGCCTTGGGTCAATTCCACATAAAAGACATACCCAATTTTTTAAACCAGACGGGTCTCTTTATAGCGAGCAACTTTTTAGTACAGAAGGATTTTCAAATAACTATTCCTTATTGTATCATGTACATCCACCAACAACTATTGTTAGATCTGAAGAACCAACAGATATAAATCCCAAAATTGCCACCAGTAATATTTTAAAACACCGAAGTTTTCAAGGATTTAAGATTAAACCAATTGCCGATTATTTAGAAAGTAGAAAACCAGTATTGGTAAATTCTGATTGCCACATTAGCTTGGCTGCACCGCAACAAAGCATGCAGGATTATTTTTATAAAAATGCAGATGCGGATGAAGTTATTTTTATACATGAAGGCACAGGAAAAGTTCTTACACAATATGGCGAATTGCCATTTAGTTATGGCGATTATATTGTCATACCAAGAGGTACTATTTACCAAATTGCATTTAACACAGAAGCGAATCGCTTATTAATCATTGAATCCTTTGGACCGATTCGTTTTCCAAAAAGATATAAAAGTTCAGAAGGCCAATTGATGGAACATTCTCCATATTGCGAAAGAGATATTCGCAAGCCTGAAAATTTACAAACCATAGATCAGCTCGGTGAATTTACGATTTATACCAAGAAAAAAGGACTACTTTATCCTATTACTTATGGCTCGCATCCATTTGATGTCATTGGATGGGATGGCTATGAATATCCTTATATTTTTAGTATTCATGATTTCGAACCTATCACAGGACGGGTTCATCAACCACCTCCTGTACATCAAACATTTGATGGCAAGGATTTTGTAATTTGCTCGTTTGTGCCACGATTATTTGATTACCACCCTCAAGCGATTCCTGCACCATATAATCATAGTAATATTGATAGTGATGAAGTTCTATATTATGTTGATGGGGAGTTCATGAGTCGTAAACATGTTACCAAAGGCATGATCACTTTACATCCAAGTGGCATTCCTCATGGACCACATCCAGGTGCTGTCGCAAAAAGTATAGGTGCTAAAGAAACAGTTGAACTGGCGGTGATGATAGATACTTTTAGACCACTTCATCTTACCCAATATGCAATCGAAATAGAAGACGAAAATTACGAAATGAGTTGGGCAGAATAATCAAATTTTAAATGTATATACTTCCTTATTCTGCATAATCTTTAGTTTTAAAAAATGGCATTCCCCATGAAGGAAATATAATAATAGACAAATAAAAGTTTACATGAAAATAAGTATTATTAATGGCCCCAATTTAAATCTCGTGGGATTACGAGAACCTGAAATTTATGGCCACAATTCGTTAAACAGTTATTTAGAAGAACTAGTTTTTCAATTTGAAGACATAGAATTTTATTTTTTTCAAAGCAATATAGAAGGGGAAATTATTGATGAGATTCAAAAACAAGGATTTATTGTAGATGCCATTATCATCAATGCAGGTGCTTACACACATACTTCCATTGCGATTGCAGACGCACTCAAATCTGTTCCAGTGAAACATATTATTGAAGTCCATTTATCCAATGTGTATGCTCGCGAAATTTATCGCCAACAATCCTTCATCGCCCCTGTTTGTAAAGGTGTCATTAGTGGCTTTGGTTTGACTAGCTACAAATTAGCTATTCAATATTTACTAGAAATTCAATAATTATTTGGGTAACCTAAAAATACAATGAGAAAATAAGCTTCTTTGGTGGATGCATTGCGGCAACGATAGAAGTGGAAATCCTTTGAAGCAAAAAAGATTGGAACGAATAGTCCGGTTTCCATGCTTAGAGCGGAAACAGATTCTGACATTCATCGTCAGGACGTGCCTGCCGCCCAAAATATTATCATTGCAATTTTAGTATAGCCGATTACTTAGTCAAAATAACATCCGTTGTCGTAATTACATTACTGGTGTTATCTGCTTCATCTTTCATATAAATAGTCCAATGCAAAGTATCGGATTCTTTGTGCAAAGTATCGGTTCTTAACAACAAGAAAGCTGCTGAATAATCAATTTGTATAATTCCTTTTAATCCAGAACTTGGATTGAATGAGTTCGGAATAGTAGGCACCTTAAACGGGACAATATTCGTGTCTCTCGAATCTTTAAAGAAAATATTATCTTTCCCAAAACCGATATTTCCATCTCCATCTTCAAAATTAAAATACACACTTATCTTCTCTTGGCTTCCTGCTTTTACAGTAGAAGGAGTTAAGTTTTTAAAAACAATTTTAGGTATGTTTGCATAGTTTGTCTTCTTCTTACAAGCAAGCAAATTCAATAGGCATAACAAAACCAATATCTGTTTAGGCATAGAACAAATCTAAGTAATATTTCATGAATGTAACCCAATTAAAATCACAATTATTTTTAGCAAGCCCAGATAATTTTGAGCATATTGCTCTTTGCCTTTGCAAATGGCAATATGAAAATATCAAAGTGTATCAACGATATGTAGATTTAATTGGCGTCGATATTTATTCTATTACACAAATAGAACAAATCCCATTTCTGCCCATTCAATTTTTTAAAACACATCCAATAATTTCTTCACTTCCGAAAGAAGAATCCGTGATTTTTGAAAGCTCTGGTACAACCTTAGCTATTAAAAGCAAACATTATATTCAGGACCTCAGCTTGTATACGCAATCTTACAGAACCTGCTTTCAACAATTTTTTGGCGATGTTACGGAATATTGTATTCTGGGTTTATTGCCTTCCTATCTTGAACGAAATAATTCATCTTTGGTGTATATGGTCAACGATTTAATTACAGCGAGTGGCCATCCAGAAAGCGGATTTTATTTACATGATTTTGACTTATTGCAACAAACGTTACATTTGCTTGAAGCAAAAAAACAGAAGACCATTTTGTTCGGTGTCACTTTTGGGCTTTTGGATTTTGCAGAATTCCATGCGATGCCATTATCGTATGTAAAAATCATGGAAACTGGTGGAATGAAGGGGCGTAGAGAAGAATGGACAAAACAAGAAGTT
The DNA here is from genome assembly GCA_945878115.1 of Chitinophaga pinensis. GTDB lineage: Bacteria > Bacteroidota > Bacteroidia > Chitinophagales > Chitinophagaceae > OLB11. The sequence goes on from CAMDVD010000003.1 coordinate 68,557, forward strand.
CATGCCTATTTACAAGAAAGATTTTCCACCCCCGACATCTATTCTGAATATGGCATGACCGAGTTGTTATCTCAAGCGTATTCCTTACACGATGGCATTTTTTCTACGCCACCATGGATGAAAATATTGTGTAGAGATATTAATGACCCTTTTGATATACGACAAACGGCAAGAGGCGCCATCAATATTATCGACTTCGCCAATATATATTCTTGCTGTTTTATAGCAACTGATGATATTGGAGAAATTTATGAAGACCAATCCTTTAGTATCCATGGTAGGATAGATAATAGCGAATTGAGAGGCTGCAGCTTAATGTTGGCCTAAAGTAATATCAATACAATTTACTTTTTTTCAAGCCCCATTTATGAAATAAGTGAACAAATGAAACTCGTAATACACCCATTCCATATTTCATGCTTCTACTAAAGTTAATACTAGAAGCTTCATCAAAATATTTAGTAGGGCAAGTAATTTCAGCAATTTCAAATTTCTTCATGAATATTTGAGAAAGCATTTCATTATCAAAAACAAAATCATCATTGTTGACATTGTAATTTATGCTTTCCAAAACTACTTTTGAAAATGCTCTATAGCCAGTATGGTATTCACTTAATTTTTGACTAATCAAAATATTTTCTGTTAGTGTCAGACATCGATTAAATAAATATTTATAATAAGGCATTCCGCCCCGTAAAGCGCCTTTGCCTAAAATGCGCGAGCCTAAAACCACAGGATATAAATCGTTGGCAATGATATGGCACATGGAAGGAATTAACAATGGCGTATATTGATAATCAGGATGTAACATCACAACGATATCTGCGCCTAATGAAAGCGCTTTATTGTAACAGCTTTTTTGATTCCCACCGTAACCTTTATTTTTATCATGTTGAATGATGTGCTTAATACCCAATCGCTTGGCGACTTCTACTGTATTATCTTTACTTACATCATCGACTAGCACAACGTCATCGACAATATCAAATGGAATTTCTTTATAGGTTCTTTCTAAAGTTTTTGCAGCATTATACGCTGGCAAAACAACAATTATTTTTTTATTTAGTAGCATAAGCGGCGTAATTTACAATTTTCTTTATGAATTAGAAATGCTTAGCTTAAAAACTTCCTTATCTGTGTTCACTAAATTGGAAGTCGCACGAGAAATAATGCGATTCTCCGCGTCATAAATGACACATTCAATATTGGCGATTCGCTTACCACTTCTTATCACATTTGCTTTCGCAATAACAGTGGTATGAACAGGAGCACTATATAAATAATCTATAATTAAATTCACCGTAGTATAATACGTTGGGTAACCCAAACTATAAAATGCTAAACCACAAAGTTCGTCAGAAATCATACTTATCATGCCACCGTGTAGCATGCCATTGGGGTTAGTCATGTCAGGTCTTACTGGTATAGAGGCTTCTACAATGCCTGATTCTACTGATACTAAGGTATAATTCAACCATTTTCCTGCCATTGAATTTGTGTTCGTAAATACTTGTCCTTCCAATTTTTTCAGTTCCAATAATAAATGATGCTTCATGCGGTAAAGAAAAGAAATCTTTTATACATGCCCTATATTCTACAAATAAAAAAAGTATTCACTTTATAGTTCATTCGAACAACGGAAGTAAATCTGGATTGTAGTCTTTTTTCATATTCCGCTTCTTCACTGTCTTTATGAAACATCATATTCCAAATACAAATACCATTTGGGTTTAAGGCACTTGTGCAATCCAAAATAAATTGATCTGTTCTTACAGAAGTTGGAACAAACATTCCCTTGAAAACATCTACGCCAATGAGGTCAAATTTTTCTTGATTATCGTGTAAATATCCCGCCGCATCATCGCAAACCCATTGCACATTTTGTTTGGCATTTAAACCCATATATTTCACGCTCAATGATAAAATTTCTTCATCGTAATCCACCAAAACCGTTTTTGGAAACAATTTATAATCCGCTTGTAATATTTTCAATGCACTCCCCAATCCTGTTCCTAACAACAAAAAACTTTTCAGTCGAGGTAGTTCCTTTTTCATTTCTGCAAACGGCTTACCAAATGGATAATATTTTGTGCCGTAAGAATAGATAGCATCCGTTGTTGACATCATCAGTTGACCTTGATATAACAGGATGGACAAATTTCGGTGATGAATACCTTCCATGTGTTCCAATACAATTGGGTATATATAACTTGCCAGCTTTTTGTAAAAAGGAATTCTCATGTATATTTTCAAAAAGCATAAATGTATAAATTTTTAGCTTGGATTATCTATCCTTTTTGAACTGTGTTTTCCATTACGAAAAATTATGCATGCTCTTCGGATTAAAACACTAAAAAATATATCTATTACCTTACCTTCGCGAACCAATGAATGTAGGCTATTTGCAAGAATTGTATGCACAACATCCAGCGCTAAAAAATATTTTAGATGAAGTGTTATGCCCAAAACCTAAATTAATTTGTTTACAAAACGCATTTGCTTCTTCTTTTTCCTTTATTGCGACTACGGTTTTCAAACAAGCGAATGTCAACCATGTTTTCATTTTAGATGACAAAGAAAGTGCTGCTTATTTCCATAACGATTTTGAATCATTGAGTCAGGCACTTGACATTTGTTTATTCCCCGATAGCTATAAAAAAACAGGTACGATAAGTGAGCTGAACAGTAGCCATGTGATGTTACGTGCAGAAGCTTTAATGAAGTTTAATGTGGAGATGCCTCACCGCAAAGTATTAATTACTTATCCTGAAGCGCTTATTGAAAAAGTAATTAACAGAGATACCTTTTCTAAGAATACTATTTTCATCAAGCAAAATCAAAAATTAGATATTGAATTCCTCATAGAATTCATGATAGAAATGGGTTTTAGCAAAGTTGATTTTGTGTACGAACCAGGACAATTTGCGATTCGAGGTGGCATCATCGATATTTATTCGTTTGGCAATGAGCACCCTTATCGTATAGAATTATTTGATGATGAAGTAGATACCATTCGTATTTTCAATCCAGAAACACAATTATCGGAAAGAAAACTATTGCAAGTCACTATCATTCCGAATATTGAAACCCATTTTTCGAGTAATGAAAAAATGGCATTGTTTGATTTTCTTCCAGCAAACACGGTGATATGGGTGCATGATGCTGAACTCATGATGGAACGCATTCGTAAAATGGAAAACCATTTCATTGAAAAAGGCAACATTCAAATTTTGGATGAAAAAGAAGAAGAAATTACCTTAACTAAAAATGATTTTACGAGTTGTGATTTACTCATTTCGCAAATTCAAAAAAGAACGGTTATCGAATTTGGGAAAGGATTTGCGGAGGATATTTTTTCGATGCCTATCCACAAAACAATTGTTTTACATACAAAAGAACAGCCGTCATTCAATCGCAATTTCGAATGGCTAATTAAAGATTTAAAAGAAAGGACTGAAGAGCATTTTACACTTTTTATTTTCGCAGAAAATCCGAAACAACTTGAAAGATTGCGATCCATTTTTGCAGAATTGCAAGCCAATATTTTATTTACGCCTATTCCTATATCCATTGCCAACGGATTTATAGATAATGATATCAAGGTCGTTTGCTATACAGATCACCAATTATTTCAGCGTTACCACAAATACAAAATGAAGCAGGCTTACAGCCAAGGAAAAGCTTTGAGTCTGCGCGCATTAAAGGAATTGCAACCAGGTGATTTTGTTGCACACATAGATCATGGTATAGGAAGATATAGTGGCTTACAAAAAATTGATGTGAATGGCGTGATGCAAGAGGCGGTAAGAATTTTATACAAAGACAATGATGTTTTATATGTCAATATTAATTCATTGCATAAAATAACCAAGTTTACTGGCAAGGAAGGAACAGAACCCAAAATGCATAAAATTGGCAGTGGTGTTTGGGAGAAATTAAAGAATAAGACAAAGAAACAAGTAAAAGATATTGCAGCCGATTTGATCAAATTGTATGCGGAAAGAAAAGCATCCAAGGGATTTGCGCATTCACCCGATTCGTATTTACAAACGGAACTTGAAGCTACCTTTATGTATGAAGATACGCCAGACCAATACAAAGCAACATTGGATGTAAAGAAGGATATGGAAAGTGAATCCCCAATGGATAGATTAGTTTGTGGGGATGTCGGTTTTGGCAAAACAGAAGTCGCTATTAGAGCGGCTTTCAAGAGTGTGACGGATAGTAAACAAGCAGTCATTTTAGTACCCACTACGATATTGGCATATCAGCATTATCAGAATATTAAAGAACGACTGAAAGACTTTCCATGCACTGTAGATTATATTAATCGTTTTAAATCTTCCAAACAAAAAAAGGAAACATTACAACGATTAGTTGAAGGAAAAATTGACATCATTATCGGCACGCATGCTTTGCTCGGCAAGGATGTAAAATACAAAGACCTTGGCATATTAATCATTGATGAAGAACAAAAATTTGGTGTAGGTGCAAAGGAGAAAATCAGAAGTTTTAAAGCCAATGTAGATACGCTAACACTTACTGCAACGCCCATTCCTCGGACCTTACAATTTTCATTAATGGGTGCTAGGGATTTGTCGGTCATCAATACGCCACCGCCAAATCGCCAATCTGTTCATACGGAATTAGCCATGTTTAACGACGAACTCATTCGAGATGCTATCTATTATGAAACAGAAAGAGGTGGTCAAGTTTTTTTCATTCATAATAGAGTACAAGGTTTGGCTGAAATGAAATCTCATTTACAAAAACTATGTCCAGATATCAGTGTTGGTATGGCTCATGGTCAATTAGAAGGTGATGAATTAGAAGAGGCCATTTTAGATTTCATGGCGCATAAATATGATGTCTTGTTATGTACAAATATTGTAGAAAGCGGTGTAGATATTTCTAATGCCAATACCATGATTATTAATAATGCCCATCAATTTGGATTAAGCGATTTACATCAGTTGAGAGGACGAGTTGGACGTAGCAATAAAAAAGCATTTTGTTATTTACTTTCTCCTTCATTAAGTTTGTTACCTAGTGATTCTAAAAAGCGATTACAAACCATAGAACAATATAGTGAGTTGGGCAGCGGGTTTGCCATTTCTATGCGCGACCTAGATATAAGAGGTGCAGGCAATATGTTGGGTGGTGAGCAAAGTGGATTTATTACAGATATTGGTTTTGAGATGTATCAGAAAATTTTGAATGAAGCGATAAGAGAATTGAAACACAATGAATTTAAAGAAGTATTTAAGGATCAGATTCTAGATAAACAAGATTATGTAAGTGATTGTACTGTAGATACCGATTTAGAAATACTAATACCTGATTCCTACGTCGAAAGTATTGCCGAAAGACTATCCTTATATACAAGATTGGATGACTGCGAAAAAGAAGAAGAACTGATTCACTTTCAAGATTCATTAATTGATCGATTTGGTGCCATTCCTAAACCAGTAAAGGATTTATTTACGGCGCTTCGCGTTCGATGGAAAGCAAAAGAATTAGGCTTTGAAAAAATCGTTTTAAAAAACAAACAGCTTCGGTTATATTTTATTTCCAATCCTGATTCACCTTATTTTGAAAGTGCAACTTTTAAAAGGATATTGAACGTTTTGCAAATGCAAATTAAAAATGCAAGACTAAAAAATGTGGGAACCAACTTCATGCTTGTGATTGATCAAGTCAACACAATTAACGAAGTAGAAAGGCTATTTCTTTTAATGGCAAATTAAAATTTGAGGGGTCATATTTTAATAAAAAAAATACGTCTCGTTTTACCAATTGCCTACAACCCTTACGAATACTGCAATCGCCCCTTATCCACATCATTGTGCATTACTATTTCGGCTGATGCCTCATGCATACTATACTTTTACCAGCAAAAGAAAACCCATGACTTTAGAACAATTGATGCTACAAAGTGAGGCTTTAATATTTGGTGCGGACAAACCTTTAACAGCAATAGATATAATCCAATTATTAATAGACTCTTCTTCCGATGAAAAAATTGATTTGGATAAATTAGCAAGTGCGCTAGAGGCTGTTGTCGAAAAATACTCTTCTGATTTTTATCCATTTGAAGTTAAACAAATTGGTGGCGGTTATCAATTTTTGACTAAGAAAGATTTTTATCCTTCTTTGGCAAAATTAAATGGCGAGAAATTCGTAAAAAGACTTTCAACTGCAGCTTTAGAAACTCTTTCTATTATTGCCTACAAACAACCAATTACTAAAGGAGAAATTGAAAACATTAGAGGCGTCAATTCTGATTATTCAGTACAAAAATTATTAGAGAAAGAATTGATTGTTATTTCTGGAAGAATGGAAGACATGGTTGGAAAACCGCTAACGTACAACACCTCTAAATCTTTCATGGATTATCTTGGATTAAATAATTTGGATGAACTTCCTAAATTAAATGAAATCTTGCAACAAGAAATGTTAGTACCAACTGCGGCATTAGATGCTATTCCAGAGTCCAATACGCAATTAGTAGTTGGCGAAGATGGCGAACTAAAAGAAATAGAAACCTTACCTAGCCAGGATAATTAATTTTAGAAGTAGATTAATTCTATCTGTATTTACAAGTATTGTTATACAGCATTTTTGGCCTTTACCAATTAAGTATTCATGCTGTTTAATTACATAAATTTCATGTACGATTTATAACTTTAGAATTATTGGTTTGGTTTACATCAGTAAATATAAAATTGCTTGCCATCTCCTATTGAATATGAAAAATTAGCTGGAACATAAAGTAAATTTTGGTTTCAAATTCTTAAAGAATATAGTATAGGTATTGGTTCAATTTTTATGCAAAACAACCCTTTACAACAGTTGTTTGAACCTCACAAATGATTTTGAAATAATGTAGTTTAGTATCCTTTTTCTACCTCATTTGTGAATAACTCCACTTTCTTATTGAAAGAAATCAATAAATAAAGTACTATTTCACAAAATACATTCCCCTAAAATGCGCATCAAGTAAGCATTTACCCATAGTGGCACATAATTTGTAGTAAAATAGCGTAAAATGTTGAAAAATAGTAGATAACTTTGCCAAGTGGCTCGATATTTTTCTAATTCAAAATGCAAACTATGATTACCATTCAAAAGAATAATCCAGTAGCAAAACTGAAAATCAAATTTGCCATATTGTGTTTTTTATTGGGCATCGTTTCTTTAGGCATTTCCGCACAATCTATAACTTTTAGTGGCCCAGGCGCCCAAATAGCAGACTCTAGCGTAACTGAATATGATATTGAAGTTGCCAATGTTCCTCAACAATTCATGAGTCCAAATTTTGGATTAGTAAGTATACAATTAAACATTACTCATCCTTATTTACAAAATTTAAGAGCCATATTAATGACTCCGCGCGGAACAGTAATCAAATTATTTACAGGAGTTGGTGGTAATTCCCAGGACATGACGAACACTATTTTGAGTGATACTGCCTCTACGGCCATAGCAGGAAGTATACTTGCCCCTTATACAGGTTATTACAAACCTGAAGAATTGCTTGGTAATGCCAATAATTACCAATCGTTAAATGGAACATGGAAATTATTTATTTTTGATGATGCATTAACAGCAGTTGGCACCTTAAATTATTGGAACATTACCTTTGGATCAAATGCTAGCAGTCCTTCTCCTTTTTCAAGCAATATCCCTGTTATATATATCAATACGTATAATCAACCATTAGATAATCTAAATTATGATTCAGCGTATATAAGAATACTCAATCATCCACTCGGAAATGCCAAAAACAATGTAACTGATTCTGTAAGTGAGTATCAAGGTAATGCCGAAATAAAAATTAGAGGACAGTATACCCTTCAATTGCCACAAAAATCTTATGGACTCTCTCTATTATCTAATTCTTAGACAGACACAAGTGCAGCAATGATGGGTATGCCAACGGGGCAAGATTGGGTGCTTATCGGTGGCTATAATGACAAATCCTTTATTCGGAACACCCTCATGTATAAACTTTTCAATGAGATGGGGCATTATGCATCACATACCAAACATTGTGAAGTTTTTTTAAATGGTGAATATATTGGCGTTTACATTTTTATGGAAAAAATACGCAGAGCAAGTAATCGCCTCCCTATTACAAAAATGCTAGCCACAGATACAACAGGCGACAATCTAACTGGAGGATACATTTTTCGACACGATTATATAAGTGACACCACTGGTTGGAATTCTCAAGTAGGACCACCAGATTGCCCAACCAACGTAGCAAATTATCAATATGAATACCCAAGCGAAAACAATATTAAACCTTCTCAGAAAAATTATTTGCAACAATTTGTAGACACCTTTGAACAAAGAATTTTTAGTCCTGAATTTGCAGATCCAGAAAAAGGATATAGACCATTGTGTGATATCCCATCTTTTGCAGATTATTTAATTTGCAATGAATTCGCTTGGAATGGAGATGGCTTTGCTAAAAGCTTTTTTATGCACAAAGACAGAGATTCCAAAGATGGCAAATTACATGCAGGTCCTATCTGGGATTTCGATTGGTCTTTAAAACGTATGCCTTGGACAAATCCTGCTGACATGTCTGGCTGGAACCATACAACCTTCCCTTGCAATAATTTACAATCTACCTTGCCGTGGCATGCCGTTATGATGACAGATACTTTTTTTCAAAACAGTGTTCGTTGTCAATGGGAAGAATTTAGAAAAACAATTTTAAACAAAACTTCTATTTACCATTACATTGATTCTATGGCAGCCTATTTAGAAGAAGCCCAACAAAGACATTATACAAGATGGCCAATTTGGGGAATTAATGTTGGCACTAATGAATTACCTCCATTCGCTATGAATTATCGTGAAGAATTAGATTCATTAAAAGCAACTATCGGTCGACGATTAATTTGGTTAGATGCAAACATCCCTGGACATTGTGCATCCAGTACAACAACTCCCATTGTAAAATCGGATACCATTACAAAGGTATTTACTTGTTTAACTTGCACTGCTACAGTTTGCACTTCAATTGAAGATAGTCAATTACCGATTGGACCTGGCTCTATCACTTATTCGACTTGTGATATCCCAGTCGGCTATAGTGCTGAATTTTCAAACACAAACGGCTGCTTAACATTCACCCCTAGTCTTATTCATCCAACAGCAGATACCGTAATGACTTGTTTAATAGCATGTAAACTAGGCATCTGTGATACGACATTTATTATTCTCATTCCACCACCAATACATATTATTCCTTCTCTTGAAGCAGGTGTTTCTTTATATCCAACCCCTACGTCAACTGTATTATACATGCAAGCTACCAATACATTTATTGCAAATATTCAAATTATGGACATTTCTGGAAGAGTTATTTACTCAAATTCCGACATGGATAGCAACAATTTCAGGAAGGAAATAAATACGAGTACTTGGCATTCAGGTATCTACTTTGCTACAGTCACTACAGACGAATACCGTGTTACTTATAAAATCATAAAGGAATAGAATATTCATTGTAGAAGACAGGCAAGACTAATATTGTTTTCATCATTTTCCCTCCTACTTCCGTTTACAAATCAATCATTAAGATTGGGATTAAATACTTTTACTCAGCGTGAATTATAATAATCAAGTCCTTTGAGTTAGGCTCATAAAAAAACCGTCCTACATAGAACGGTTTTTTTTTATAATTATTGGAATGAATTATTATTCGGCTGCTGGAGCTTCTGCTTCAGTGCTTGCTGTTTCCTCTGTTGCCGCAACTGGTGCTTCAACAACTGGTGCTTCAACAACTGGTGCTTCAACAACTGGTGCTTCAACAACTGGTGCTTCAACAACTGGTGCTTCCGCAACTGGTGCTTCCGCAACTGGTGCTTCAACAACTGGTGCTTCAACAACTGGAGTTTCTGCTACTTCATTTACTGCTTCTTGTTCCTGTACAGCTGGAGCAACTTCTGCTACAACTGGTTTTGGTGCTTCAACTACTTTAATGATTGGTTGAATTTTAGAAGCCGCTTTTGTTTTTTTATGACTTTCTTGACGATCAGCAACTAAAACTTCGTGAGAACCATTCCAAGATTCAAACTTCTTATTTGCTTCTTCTTCTGTAAATAATCCCAATTTAACGCCACGCAATAAATGCTTCATATACAATACTCCTTTAAAAGATAGTATTCTATTAACAGTATGCGTTGGTTCAGCACCTTGACCTAGCCAATGTAAGGCTCGCTCACGATTAACTTGAATAGTTGCAGGTACAGTTAATGGATTATAGGTACCTAATTTTTCGATGAATTTACCATCACGACGTGAAGTTGAGTTGGCAATTACGATAAAATAAAATGGGCGTTTCTTAGCGCCATGACGTTGAAGTCTGATTTTTACTGACATAAATAATAGAGATTATTTTAGTTTTGGGTTAATAAATTTTTTATTGGAGTGCAAAGGTAAGTTTTAATTTCATAAAATTTGACACATTTTACTTCTTATTTAATTATTTTTTTCAAATAAACTATATTGTATTGACAAGAACTAGTACTTTTGAATGCTCCATGATAAAATTTTTAGAACATTTTGGAAGTTACCTATACATGCTCAAAGGTATGTTTACTCGACCTGAAAACTTGCGTGTCTATTGGAAAGAATTTATTCATCAATGTTATGATATTGGCATAGGTTCCATAGGAATAGTCTTTATCATCTCCTTGTTTTTAGGTGCGGTTACTACCGTGCAAACAGCCTATCAGTTAATTAGTCCACTTGTCCAAAAATACGTGATTGCACAAATCATCCGCGACAGCACTCTATTAGAATTATCTCCTACTGTTGTTTGTATTGTATTGGCTGGTGTGGTAGGTTCCAAAATTGCATCTGAATTAGGCAATATGCGGGTGAGTGAACAAATAGATGCACTTGAAATTATGGGCATCAATACAAAAACGTATTTGATAGCACCAAAAATTGTTGCTGCACTTCTAGTCATTCCATGTTTGATAAGCATTTCTATGTTCTTGAGTATTGCTGGCGGATATTTTGCAGGTACATTCACGGGCATATTATCTGAGCAACAATTTTCGCAAGGTTTGCTGAAAGACTTCACGACTTTCAATCTCACCTTCGGACTAATCAAAGCATTCACCTTTGCTTTTATCATTACGAGTATTTCTGCTTACTTTGGTTATAATGTTCGTGGTGGCGCACTAGAAATAGGAAGAGCATCTACCACTTCGGTTGTCATTAGTTGCATACTGATACTATTTGCCGATTATGGTTTAGCCGCTTTATTATTATAGACTCAAGTATTAATTACCACACACAACTTTTTTTTATAAACAGCATTAAAAAATAATTTTGATAGAAATTAAACATATTAAAAAATCATTTTCGGATAAAACTGTATTGCAAGACATTTCGTGCAATATGGAAAGTGGGAAAGTGAATTTAATTATTGGATCAAGCGGAAGTGGCAAAACTGTTTTGATGAAGTGTATTGTTGGATTAATGAATGTAGATGCAGGTGAAATAAAATACGAAGGAATTGATTTTGTGAACATGGAAGAAAAAGATCGCAAAGAGCTCAGAACCCAGATTGGGATGTTATTTCAAGGCTCTGCATTATTCGACAGCATGACTGTTGAACAAAACGTAATGTTCCCATTAGACATGTTTACAAGAATGAATTTTAGCGAAAAGAAAAAACGTATTAATGCGGTTTTAGATGAAGTTAACCTTAAGGATTCCAACAATAAATTTCCGGCCGCATTAAGTGGTGGAATGAAAAAAAGAGTTGCTTTAGCAAGAGCAATTGTATTAAATCCGAAATATTTGTTTTGTGATGAACCCAACTCAGGATTAGACCCTCAGACTTCCTTGGTAATTGACAAACTCATCATGCAAATCACGAAGGAATATAATATAACCACAATCATCAATACCCACGATATGAATACCGTGATGGAAAGTGGTGACCATATTGTTTACTTGCATCAAGGAAAGAAACAATGGGAAGGGACCAATAAGGAAATTATTTATAACCAAGACACTTACCTCAATGATTTTATTTTTGCTTCTGAATTTTTACAAAGTGCCAAACAAATGAAAATTCAGTACGCTAATGCAAAAACAAACACACCATAGCCCCAATTAGAAATCCGATCAAAGTTGCCAAACTGATATTCTTTAGATACCAAACAAAAGATATACTTTCAATACCCATTGCAGCAATACCCGCAGCCGAACCGATAATTAAGATACTTCCTCCTGTACCTGTGCAAAATGCTAAATAATTCCAGAAGAAATGCCCAGTTGGATATTGAGCTAAAGTATACATTCCTTGTAATGAAGCAACCAACGGCACGTTATCAAAAATGGATGAAACCAATCCAATACTTGTTAGAATTACAGAATCCTGCTTGATATGTTGGGATAAAAATTGCGAACATTGTGCAAGAAAACCCGAAGCTTCAAGCGCTGCAACAGACAATAAAATACCCATAAAAAATAAAATACTTGGCATGTCAATTCTTTCTAATGCCGAAAAAATAGAAGATGGCGTATCAGCAGGTCGATCACTTTTTTTATGCATGGATTCACATACTACCCAAAGTATCCCCACTGCCAACATCATTCCCATAAACGGTGGCAAGTGCGTAATTGCTTTAAAAAAAGGAACAAATAATAGCAATCCTACACCAAGGAATAAAATTAATTTTCTGTCTTTTTTAGCTGATTCGAGAACAATATTTTCATTTTCCTTTGGAATAAAATTACCCGTCAATTTTCGCATGAGTAACAACATCGGAATTATTACTGAGACTAAACATGGAATAAACAAAGTAGTAATAACACCTATCCCTGAAATTTGATTTCCTATCCAAAGCATAGTCGTAGTTACATCGCCAATTGGGCTCCAAGCCCCACCAGCGTTGGCGGCTATAATAACCATACTGATGACAATCATTCTATCTTGCTTATCACTTACTATTTTTTGTACTAAGGAAGCCATTACAATGGCAGTGGTCAAATTATCCAATACAGCAGACAGAAAGAAGGAGATAATGGTAACTATTATTAATAAGGTACGCTTATTGGTTGTGGTTATTTTATCTACGATGATCTGAAATCCTTGATGCAAATCAATCAATTCAACAATAGTCATCGCACCAATTAAGAAAAATAGTATGCTGGCTATATCGCCAATATGTCCATGCAATTGCTGATTGATATTGGAAAAGTCTGGATTAAAAAAGATATAAATCACCCAACACAACACGCCTGTTATTAATGCCGTAGCTGCTTTATCTACATGTATTTTATGTTCAAAAACGATAAAAATATAGCCCAATAAAAATACAGCAATAAGTAAATAAGACATACAACAAATGTAAACTAAATTGTTAGTATCACTTGATATCTATCGCATGCAAAGTTTATTTAACAAGGAAGCTATTCACATCCTCAAAACTACAAAATCAATATTTTTTTAAGGACCATTAAATTTGTATCAAGCAAAATCAGAACTAAAACTACCTCTACTGTTAATGCCTAAAGCTAATTTCCATGATAGAGGATATTAAACTAGATTTGCGCCATAAATAAAAAGAGAAATGACACCAAAAAAACCAAAGGACACGGTAACTGTGATGAGCGAATTAGTGTTACCAAATGACACAAACACACTTGGCAATTTAATGGGAGGGAGACTGATGCATTGGATGGATATAGCCGCAGCACTAGCTTGTATGCGCCATTGCGGATGCCCTGTAGTAACTGCCTCCGCGGATAATATTTCTTTTGAAGCGCCAGTAAGATTAGGCAATGTACTCACCATTGAAGCTACCGTTTCTAGAGCATTTAACACCTCACTGGAGGTTTATTTAAAAGTTCATGGCGAAGATATCCCTACACAATTCAAATATCTTTCCAACGAAGCCTATATGACTTTTGTGGCATTGGATCCAAATGGCAAGCCTAGAAAAGTGCCAGAATTAATTCCTGAAACAGAAGAAGAAATAAAGCGATATGAAGGCGCATTGCGTCGTAGGCAATTAAGACTTATCCTTTCTGGAAGAATGAAACCAGTAGAGGCAACAGAATTAAAAAAATTGTTTTCAGACGAAATATTAATAAAATAAACGAGTTTAAATAAAGGAGCAGTCTTTACTTAGACAAGTGAAGACTGCTTAATCCCTAACCAAATCAACCTATGAAAATCGTAAAAGAGATGTGTGCGAATGTAAACTTGATTTAGTTAAATGCAAAATAATATTCTAGCAAACTTTTTAATTGCAGACCAAAAAAATAACTTATTATTACTCCTATTATTCCACAACAAAATTGACCATTTATGCAGGTACGATCTATCCTATGTATGCTTTGCATTCTTTTTAGTTTGCATTCTTGTAAAGAGCAAACTAAAAAAATTGCATCTTCAGCAGAACTAAAAACCATTTTTAACAATTATTGGGAAGACAGAATGAAACTCTTTCCGTTAGAAGCAACTGCTACTGGGGATAATAGATACAATGACAAATTACCCATCTCGATTAGTGCCTCTTATCGTGATACCTTGGTTCAATTTTATACCAAGTATGCAGAACAGAGTAAAAAAATAAACTCTCCCTTGAATGAGGAAGATGAGATGAGTAAGGAACTTTTTGACTATGAAATTGGCATCAATTTGGAAGGACTGCAATACCCTTCTCATTTAATGCCTATCAATCAATTTTGGAGCTTCCTGTTAGAGTTCCCACAATTAGGAAGTGGTGATGGTAATCAACCATTTAAAACAGTAAAAGACTATGATAATTTTTTACAAAGAATAAAAGCTTTTCCAGCATGGATTGATACAGCGATTAGCAATATGCAATTTGGCATCAAAAAAGGATATATTTTACCGAGAGTACTTGCCGAAAAAATGGTTCCTCAATTCAAAACTGTAGTAACCATAGATCCTATGAAAAGTATTTTTTACAACCCTATACATTCTTTGCCAAATACTTTTTCTGCTGAAGAAAAAAAGAGATTACAGAATGCCTATAATTTTGAAATTGGAAAGTGTATTATCCCTGCCTATTTTAAAATGCAAGCTTTTATAGAAAAGGAATACATTCCGGCTTGCCGAGAAACACATGGCATTTCTTCATTACCAAATGGCGCTGCCTATTACCAATATTTGATTAAAAATTACACCACCACTACTCTTACTCCAGATAGTATTTATCACTTAGGCTTATCAGAAGTTGCTCGTATAAAATCGGAAATGGAGAAGGTAAAAGAGGAAGTACATTTCAAAGGGTCATTGCAAGAATTTTTCAAAGACTTAAATGGAAATAAAGCATATTGTCCATTCACAACACCGAAGCAAGTTTTAGATAGTTTTTGGGCAATCAAAAAAATAGAAGATGCGCACTTGCAAGATTTATTTGAATCCTTCCCAAAAACAAAATTTGGAATACGCCAAACAGAAGCTTATCGTGCAGCAAGTGCAAGTGCAGAATATAATCCAGGTAGTGCTGATGGTTCAAGACCTGGTATATTCTACACGCCAATTTTAGATCCTAGAAAATTTAACATAGTAGGTATGGAAACTTTATTTTTACACGAAGCCATTCCAGGACATCATTTTCAAATTTCATTACAACAAGAGAATACCAATTTGCCACAATTTCGAAAGTTTTTAAATTATAGCGCCTACGCCGAAGGTTGGGCATTATATACTGAAACACTAGGGAAAGAATTGGGATTATATTCAAACCCTTATCAATACATTGGACATTTAAGTGATGCCATGCACCGTGCAATCCGCCTTGTGGTTGACGTTGCCATTCATACCAAAGGAATGAAAAGAGAAGAAGCCATCCAATTCATGATGGATAATGAACGTATTACGGAACCAGAAGCAGCCGCCGAAATAGAACGATACATGGCGATTCCTGGTCAAGCTCTTTCCTACAAAATAGGCCAGCTTACTATTTCAAGCATGAAAGAAAAATACAAAAAAGAATTGGGAGCTAAATTTGATATTAAGTCTTTTCACACCCAATTATTAGATGGTGGAAATATGCCTTTAGAAGTTTTGCAAAAAAAATTAGACCGATGGGCAAAGTCTCTGTAATTTGCAATTAAATTAAAAAATAAGCCGTGCGATTTGTCATTGATTTTATTGTTCAATTTTTTACCAAAGGAAGCACTTTGTATAAAAATTTACAAACGATGCTTGGCTTCACACCAACCAATATTGCACTCTACGAATTAGCATTATGTCATCGATCCAATAATAATAGTGCAACAGAAAATAATGAACGATTAGAATTTTTAGGGGATGCCATTTTAGGAGCCATTATTGGCGAACATTTATTTATCAAATATCCTACAAAACCAGAAGGTTACTTGACCGACATGCGATCTAAAATTGTGAATCGAAAAACATTGAATCATATTGGTTTGAAAATTGGTTTAAAGACTTTGATGAAGTTTAATGAACAAGATTATTTTCTTCGCGACTCACTTATATTCGGCAATGCCCTGGAAGCACTCATTGGCGCTATCTATATAGACAAGGGATATGCAGTTACTCGTACATTTATTCGCAAACGAATCCTTATTCCTTTTGTAGATATTGAATTACTGGAAGGATTAGAAGTGAATACGAAAAATAAATTGATTGGCTGGGCTAATAAAAATGGCAAAAAATTAAGTTTCATTTTATTAGAAGAAAAAGTAGAAAGAGGTCGAAAAAAATTTATCGTTGGCGTAGAATTAGAAGATCAAATTATTGCAACAGCTGGTGCGAATAATAAAAAAGATGCAAGTAAAATTGCAGCAGATGAGGCGATTAAGTTTCTAGAAATTGTTTAATTTTCTGGCAATATTAAAAATATAAAGAGAATATTTTGGGCGGCACACACGCTTTCATTCCAATCTTTTTTGCTTCAAAGCAAGCAAAAAAGGATTTCCACTCAATCGTTGCCGCAATACATCCAAAAAAAATCAACTGTGCATTAGAAATTGAGTTCACCCATTTTCTTTTAAAATATGTGTTGCTGTCTAATCGCCAAAATATACTCAATAGCACCAAGAATACTTAATGTTTGTATAGTGTAAAAAGAAATTTTAAATTGTTTGGAATAATAGGAATGTCTAGTAAACGAACCAGTTGCTACTAAAAATATCACCACGAATGGAAACAAAATTTGTAACATATTCGACACAGTAGACAAAGCAATTCCATTATTCAGATTTGGATTCACAAATAGAATATAACCTAAATTGAGTATAGCGAACAGCAATGGAGCGATACGAAATTCCATCCCACAATATTAGGAATTATTCATGTATGTTTGCAAAGTAGATTTTGAAGAAATCCGAAATCAGAAATCAGAAATCAGAAATTCGAAATCAGAAATCAGAAATCAGAAATCAGAAATTCGAAATCAGAAATTCGAAATTGGAATTTGGGATTTTAAACTTTGGAATTTAAACTTTGGAATTTAAATACAAACGGGGCCGACCGGTTTTGACAGCATAGATCTTTGAGAGTGTAAGCATGTGGTGCGTTGGATAATTAGCACCTTAATCTGAATATTCAAAACTCAAACGGCGAAACAACTTTCGCAATGGCTGCTTAATTTAAGTACCCATTTACAGGCCGACTATTTCGGGTAGATTTATAACCTACGTTAGTCCGTCTTCACCAGAGAATATAAGTTGCTGCAGAAGTAGGCTGTGCCTTCTGCTTAAGATCATCCAGCTAAGGTATAGGTTGGTTTGTTTTGCTCCGGCTTATACACAAAAATTAATGCAAAAATAAACATGTAGAAAGCTCTTGCGGAGTATGTTTGGACAGGGGTTCGACTCCCCTCGGTTCCACCTTACGGGATTGAACAAATTTTAAAGGTTCAATCCCATTTTTATTTTTACGCAAACCCTTATCCAGACTGAATAGTAGCGAAAAGATTTTATTATATTTTGGAGTTCGATATTTATTTTCTTCAAAAACTAAATTTTCTTCAAATATCGAACTCAATAAGAGTTGTTTTTCTCTAACAGTCCCATTGGCGTAGGCTTTGCCCAAAGTTTCGATATTCTCAAGGCAGAACGATAAGAATTTTTCCTTTTCAGAATTGGTTTCAGGTAACGCTAGTTTTTTGGCATGTAAGGATTCCAAATCTGCCTCCAAATTGGTTTTCATAGTTTTGTAATCAGCTAAAGAAAATTCTCCATCTAACATCAATGATTGAGCATTGTCTAAACGAGTTTTTATTTTCTTGATTTCAGCATCAATCTTTTTTTGCTCTATTTCGTTTGCTTCGGCATTTTCTTTTCCAAAGCCTTTTAGCATCATATTTAATAATTTCGCGGCTGGAGCAAGTGTTAAAGTATCGAGTAACATCTCCATCGCTTTGTCATTTGCTAAAGCAACTTTAAATCTTTCTTTGCATCCTTTTTGGCAATGATAATAATGGAATTTGTTTCCCATTTTACCTGTTGAGGCACTTGCCGTTATAGGTCGTCCGCAAAATCTACATTGTAAATAGCCTCTTAATGGATAAATGTCTTTTTGATATTCAAATGCAGGTAAATCTCTTTTTCTGCCATTTAAAACATCCTGTACCTTATCAAACAATTCTTTTGTAATAAGAGGTTTGTGTAAGCCTTTCACGAGGTGTTCTTCAATATTATCATGTTTAGGTACTCTTACAACACCATAATAAAATGGATTTCTAATGAATCGATGAAAATGTGAAGAGGACATTTTCAAACCCTTTCGTTGTGCTTCTTTTCTTATATCCTCTACTGACTTTGTTCCTTGAGCCAATTTATTAAAACACCATATCACTAGTTTACTAACAGTTTCATCTACTTCAACCAACGCCATGCCTTTTTCATTACGAATATTTTTGTAACCGACTAAAGCACTACCGCAAACTCTCCCTTCTCTTTGTGCTTTTCTTATTCCTGCAAGAATGTTTAAAGCCCTTCTATCATTTTCAACTTCAGGTGCTGCTAGATAAAAAGCTAACATCAATTTATTTTCAGGGACAGTTAAATCAAGGGGTTGCTCAATGGCTTGTGGTTCAACACCAAATTTTCGCAAGGTGTTTATCATACTATAAGCATCACCTGCATTTCGGCTAAACCTATCCCACTTAGTAAAAATTAAATAGTCGGCTGTATTCTTCGTTTTCTTTAAAAACTCTAATATTTTTTGAAATTCAGGGCGTTCAAATGATTTTGCACTATGGTCTTCTTTGTAATGTGCAATGATTTCATAACCTTGTAATTTGCAATAGGCTTCTAATCTTTCCTTTTGATGAGAAAGGCTGTAACCTTTAGCTTGCTCGTCTGAACTCACTCGGTAATATAATATGGCTCTTTTGTTGCTCATCTTTTATTGTGTTTGTTCGTTTATATTGTAAATAAAGCACTTCCAACCATTGTTGTAAAAATTTACTAACTTCAATAGCATCTTGTTCAATGAGCTCAATGCCATGCTCTTTGTAAACAGAAATGATTTCATCTGTAGAAAGCAATTTAGCAAAGTCGAATGGTATATAATTCTTGTTTGTTGCAATTGTAAGTGTTTTTTCAGGAGTAGTGTTTGGCATAACATAGCAAAACTACTATCACCTAAAACTGGCACTTTCACGCTTCTGCTAGGTTTTGTCGTTATATGAAAAAATTTAATCAACATTGACAGATTTGTTTTCTATTGTACGGTTAGGTAAGCCTAATGATTGAAAAATAACCTTTACTTGATTGACCGAATAATACCAACCCACCTTCTTCCCAATTTTTTCTTCAAAAGGCAATAGCCATTTTTTTAAGGTTCTATCGCTAACACCATACATAATAGCGATTTCTTTTAATGTGTGTACGGTTAAAATTTGTGTAGTAGTTTCTGCTTCCTTTTTCATTTTTTTGCTTACTAATTTTAATTTACTATAAATAAAGTTGCACAAACTCGGCATGAGAAATATGCAAGAGTTCAGCCATTTTGTGTGCATCGGCTTTGTGTTTTGTTTTGAATTGGGCTAGTAAGTTTCTTAAAGATGATGGTACTTCTTTTGCTACATCATATTCTTGGGGTTCTCGTTTACGAATTTTAAGTTGGTTGAATTGTTGAATTAAATAGCGTTTTTGATTGTCTGTAATTATTTCTAAATCATCGGCACGATATACCAATGATTGCATACTTACTTTGTATTTTACCTTTAGTTTGCCTAGTAAATCAAGGTTTACAGTTTCCTTCATATCTTTTTTAATATCCTTTTCAGGCATTAAGAATTCTGCTGCAAACTTATTGGCTTCACTACCAATATCTCTATCCATGCTTGGCATGGCGCAATGGTGCATAATTAGATGAGCTAGTTCATACGCCAATGAAAAACGTAATCTATCTCCTAATAAAGATTTGTTTACGAAAATGATGGCTTGTCCATCAGGTGTGATAACAGTTCTACTATCAACTCTATCAGTACCAAAGTTGAAAGAAACTATCATGATGCCATGCTCTTCAATAATCTTTGTAAGATTATCTATTACTGGTTCTTTTAATTTCCAAATTCTGCGCAACTCCTTTGCACAATTAAAAGGGCTTCCAAATTTCTCACTATCTATACATGGAATTGCATTAAATCGCATACCCAACTCATGGCTTACCTTTGATATGTGCATACTATACACATTGATTTGAGCATCTATTTGGGTAATTAGCTTTTGAGCTACAATGTTTCTGCGTCTATGATTGAGTATTGGTGCCATTGGCTCATACTCTTGGTAGAAAAACGACTTTGGATAATCTAAAATATCTACCAATTTATCAATATACTCCTCATAAATTTCTACAGAACCTAGCTCCATCTTGCTCATGTGAGCAGGTGAAATTTCTAGCTTTTCAGCTAATTCGTACTGTGTTAATCCTCGTGTTTCACGAGCAATTATTATTAAGCGTTGATTTATCTTGCCTTTCATCTGTTCTTTTTATTAGACGAGGCAAACATAAATAAAGTTTGTAAAATGACAAAATATATTTCCTAAATGTTTATGTTACTTATCATAATGTTTTGTAAAAGATAACTTTACGAACATTAAATAGGGACTGTGAAATTAAATTGAATTAACTTCTTTAAAATAATTCCTAATGAACTTAACTAAAAAAAATAGTGCTACTATGGTTATACAAGTAGAAGTACAAATCAAGAAATTTTTAATTACCATTAGAATTTTTGCACTATTTACAAATGTAATTCCAGCAATTGAAACTAAATATTGGATTAAAAAGCATGTACCAAGTAGTATAATTGCATAATTTATTCGTTTCCATTTGGCAATGAGTACCTGAATTAATTTAAATCTTTTAAGTGTTACTAAATTATTTGCAGTAACCTTTATTTCTTCATTCAATTGAATAAGTGTATCTTTTTTTGATGAAATAAACGCATATAATACAGTAAAAACCGTGAAACAGATACCAAATACTGCTAGATTGTAATTAGCTACCTTATCTAATTGTTCTTTCAATAAATCTATAAGATTATTCATTATAACTAGTTAAATAATTCTTGATTACATCTGAAATTTTGGTAGTAATAAATTCAGGTTTGTATAAATCTTCCTTTTCAGCCTGTGAAATTTCAAATGACATATTAAATATCTCTTCTGCCTTTTCGTTTAATTCTTCATTCGCTTCATCTAATTCAGCTTTATATTTAAAGTCTTTCTTACCACCTGTCTTTATTACACACGTTTTAATTTTAAAAATATTTTTAAAGAAAGTGTTATTTGTAACTAATTCAATTAAATCTTTTTTTGGCATTTTTTCATAACGAATTACTTGCGCTTTTCGCATGTAGCTACTTACAGCATATTCTTGAGCAATAATATTTATTTCATCAATATCATTTGAAATTGCAGTTAAGGTTAATTCCACTGTAGGATAATTATTTTGCTTCTCAAGCTCTTCTAATAGTTTAGCTGGCTTAATGTTTTTTACTGGCATGTCCATTACTATTCTTAAAAATCTTTTAACGACACGAATTAGTTCACTACCAATTTTATTTGGTTCTTCATAAATAAATACGAACCATTGTTGAATTGATTTACCTTCTTCAGCTAATCCATTTATAGATGGGAATAAAATGAAATAGTTATTTTCATGACCTACTTTATCAGATGGACTTAGTTTTATAGTTTCTTTAGTAATTACAGTTCTATCATTATCATTCAATTCATAAGCAGATAGTCTTATTAATAAATAAGGGATATTATTTAATGCAAACTCTTGGCTAGTAATATTTGAAATTTCCGTGATAATTGTCTTATCACTTTTGCCAATTTTTATTGATTCACCTGAAACATTAAAATCGTCTATTTTTTTTCTTGCATACTCAATCATATTAGAATACTGCATCCCACCAAATAGGTCATTTGGATTCTCAATTACCTCTGTTGTATAAACTGGTACTTTAACTTTAAGGGTACTTTCCTTTTTATTTTGTTGTTCTTGCATTTTTGTATGTTTTATTATTTCTTTACTTTTTTCTTCTTCCCTTCTCCTGCAAATAGCCCTGCTGTATATTTCTCATACAACTCAAATAAAAACTCCATGCGTTTGGCTTCGCTAGTAAATGGCTGACTATGATATGTAATATCAACTGCTTTATCTAGCTCATTATGAGCTTTTACTAAATCAGGTGGCATAGTTAATGAGTCGTATAAATCTGCCAAACTGCTATTCGGATATTTAGTACGAACATCTAAAACTCTTTGTGCCTTTTCTTCTATTGCTTGCTTTTGTTTATCAGTTGGGCTTTCAGGAAATGGGAAATTATTATAGACTAATTCATTTGAATATCTAAAATCACTTTTGATTCGACCACAAATATTTTTAACCCAAACAAAATGCATAATTGACATTAATATCCCAAAATGAAATAAACTTGTGGTTTCAACAAATGAACAACTATCACTCACAATATAATTTGAATCAAAAAATCCAAAAGGGATATACTTTCTATTTTCTGATGAGTGTCTTGGTATCAGAATATAGCTCTTAGAAGGTTGCCTATCTTCGCCAAATAAAGTTGGGAATTGTGCTAATTTTTTGGTTGCTAATCTTGTACTACTTTCTCTAACTTGTTTAACCCTCTCAACTCTTTCTGCAATCAATTTACTATTTTTCAGTGTACTTGGTTCAGCATTTTTCAACCAAAGACACCATCTATCATGTCCATTCAAAAATTCATGCGCACTTAATAATGGTCTAAAAAATTGTTTAGACATTGTTTCGGTTCTTACAAATTCATTTTTCTCTATATCTGTAAAAAGAAAATTACCTCCATCATTAGGCATACTTCCAAATGAAATTTCAGGTACTTGGCAAATTGGTTTTCTTCTTTTTGTTACAAAAATATTAGGGGCATCTACTAAATATCCGTTTATATTTTTTGCATTTACTTCATGTGGTTCACCACTAATATCTTCATACTCAAAAATTCTTTTATTATCTCTATCTTTTGAACCAAATCCAACTATTATACAATATACAGCTGCATTTCCTTTAGCTTCATTACTCCATTTAAAAGTACGATGTGCAAAGTAAATTTTAGCATTAAATTTATTAAGGAGGAAACTCCAAACTACACTAACTTGTTCACCTTGCACTATTGAATTGGTAGAAACAAATGCTACTTGTGTATTTTTATTTTGTATAAATTTTACTGCTTTAGCATACCATGCTGTAACATAATCCAATACTCCTGAGCCAGTTATATTTTCAAATTCATTTGCAACATCAACTCTTTGTTCAGAAGTCATTAATTTACTGCCTATAAATGGTGGATTCCCAATTATGTAATCATAGTTCTCATCTACTTGTAATAAACTTCCCCAATCTATCCTCAAAGCATTGCCAT
Organism: Chitinophaga pinensis; assembly: GCA_945878115.1. GTDB lineage: Bacteria > Bacteroidota > Bacteroidia > Chitinophagales > Chitinophagaceae > OLB11. Next base: position 92,481 of record CAMDVD010000003.1, read on the forward strand.
GTTTTATGGTAGCACTTTTCTTTAAAGGCAAACGAATATAGTAATTGCCAAATATTTCACTAGCCAGTAGGTTCAATTGATGGTCTATAAGCCACATGGCTACTTGAGCAATTTGTGCAGGAAATTCTTCGTACTCAATACCATAAAATTTATCTACATCTAGCAACAAATAATCGTTGATGCTTAATACGGTTCTTCCTTTCAGTAATATTTTTACAATTTCTATTTCTAACAAACGCAACTCTCGGTAGGCAATTATTAAAAAATTACCACAACCACAAGCTGGGTCTAAAAATCGCAATTGGCTAATGCGTGTATGGAAATTTCTTAGTTTGTTTTCGTTTCCTTTTACTTTTTCAAACTCTTGCCAAAGCTCATCTAGGAACAATGGTTTTATGAGTTTCAATATGTTTTTTTCGCTAGTATAATGCGCACCTAAATTTCTGCGTTCTGTTGGATTCATTACACTTTGAAACATAGAGCCAAATATGGCAGGGCTTATTTTACTCCAATCTAGGTAGCAACAATTTAAAAGTGCTTGTCGCATTTTGGTATCGAAACTTGCAGTACGCAAATTTTCTTCAAACAGCTTGCCATTTACATACGGAAAATCGGCAAGCGATTCATCTAAATTACTAAAGCGTTCTGCATTGGGTGTATTTAACACTTGAAATAATTCTTGCAGTCGAGAAGCAAGGTCAGAGCCATCTTCGCTAGTGCGATATTCTAAATAATCTTGAAACTGTTGCTTGTTAAATATGGTTGTATCTTCTGCAAACAAGCAAAACAAAATACGCACCAAATATACTTCAAGGTCATGCCCTTTATAGCCAATTTCTTCTAGCCTATCATGAAGCTTGCCCATGAGTTCGGCAGCTTTAATATTGGCAGGGTCTTGCTCTTTATAAGTTTTCTTTTGATAGCCTAATAAATAACCAAAGTGTTGTACATTTTTCACAAGGTCTTTCAGTAAAAAATGTTGCTCGGTGTTTTCTTCTAAATCTAGCAACCTAAAATGTTCAAAATCGCATACCAAAATATATTTTGGCAAATGATGTTGTGGCAAACTATCTACATAATCTTTGGCTTGCTTTATGGCTTTGTTTAAATCTTTGCCTTTGCTTTTCATTTCTACCAATATGGTAGCTTTCCAAAGTAAATCTATATATCCATCATGGGCATCTAACTTTTTTACTCTCTCCTCAAAAGTAGCAACCTTACGGCGTGTAATTCCAAATATATTAAAAAAAGCTTCTAAAAATGGCTTGGCTTCGGCTTCTTCATTATAGGCATCAGCCCACTCTTTGCTAAACAGCAAGGCACGGTCTTTTATTTCATTCCAACTTAAAATCATTGAATGTGCAATTTAGGCATTTATGGACTTAAAACAAACCCATTGCAGAGCTTTTCACATACATCTCATAGCTAAATGAGAACCTGCATCTCCCTGTGTAAAACAAGGACTCTATTCTTGAGATAAATGAGTTTGTTGATGCAAAGATAATTGGGTTGGTGCGTAACCAATGTACGCAGTGAAATATTTAGAAATTAACTTATTGCACTAATATATAAGTTGTTGAAAAAATACATAACCCATAATAATTAAGTAGTTTGTTTTTCATAGTTATTTTCTCAAAGCTTCCTTAACCTTAATTTTCACCTAATTAGTCTAAATTTTTGAATAATAAATAATAATTCCTATATTTACATTGCATTTTCCTAAAAAATGAAGCGCATTTTAGTATTCATATTCATTTTCATACATCTGTTTTCAACAGTTGGTTTTAGTATGGAAATACATGAATGTGGTGGTAAAAAAGAATACTCATTTTATGGTTTACATTTAGGAGGAAATTGTTCTTGCAACCACGATGACGAAAAGCATTCAGACAATTGTTGTAAAGACAAAAAAACAGTCATTAAATCTATTAAAAAGGAATGTCAGGTAAACAAAATTATTGTAGCTAAAACTACAATGGATTTTAATTTTACACCTACATTTTTGATTTCTAATAATATTGTGGTTGCTACAATTAAACCTGCCAAAATCTATTGTGCAGAGCATCCACCTAATAATTCTCCTCCGTTGTACATAATGTATAACGTGTTTCGCATTTAGAATTTTTTTCGATTTTATAAGCCGTTCCAGTAAGGAAGGGCTATTCGTGTTATATACACAACTTTAATTTTTTCAACAACAAATAAATTTAAAAAAATGACAAAAAGAATTTTATTCTCAATGGCTTTGATGTTCGTAATAATGATTTCCAAAGCACAAACACCCATGCAAATTAGTGGTTTAGACTGTAACAGCACTAGCCATGATATGTTCTCTGAACTAGACGCAGGTAAAGCTGTAGTAGTTTTCTTCTTTATGGATGCTTGTAGTAGCTGTCCACCTGTTGCATCTAAAATACAAACTATGGTAAACAATATTTTAGTTTCTCATCCTAACATGGTTACTGGATACGCAATGCCTTTCAATAATTCAACCACTTGCACTGCAACGGCAAACTGGGTTATGAATAATAACCTAATGCTTTATGCACCTTATGATAGTGGTGCAGTACAAGTAGCTAATTATGGTGGATTTGGTATGCCAACAGTTGTATTATTAGGTGGTAAAGCACCGAATAGAAGAGTAATGTTTTCTACATTAAGCTTTACAACAAGTGATACAACAATAATGCGTGATAGTATATTAGCTTTATTTACACCTCTAGGTATCAATGATATTCCTGCATCGGTAAATAGCATTGATGTATTTCCTAACCCAAGTACAAATAATGTAAATATTTCGATTGATTTATTAGAAAACAGTAATGTAGGTATTGATGTGTTGGACATAACTGGTAAGCAAGTAGCCAATATTTATAATAATTCTAACTCTACAGGTATTATCCGTAAACAATTCAATACTGCCCTATTAAGTAATGGCATGTATAATATTCGATTTAATGTGAATGGTAAAGTGGTAAATCGTAAACTCAATGTTTCACACTAGTAAAACAATAGAAAAGGTAGTTCTTTGTGTCGTTGCATTTCTTGTAACGACACAAATTACTATTGCTCAAAGTTATTATCATACACCTAATGATAGTATAGTAGCAAATGCTGTATTCGACGATGTTGGGGTATATAATATCATACAAAGTCATCCCACGAATGATACTTTGTATTTTAAATGGAAAAAACACTATATAAATCTTCCTGCTACTTGGGAAGCCAGTATTTGTGATGTCGGGCATTGTTATACTACAATAGTAGACAGCTCAAGTTTAGACGCTATTTATCCATCCGATAATGGACTGATAAGTTTGCATTTGAATCCTCATTTTGAAGCAGGTACAGGTGTTATTCAAGTATTATTTTGGGAAACAAGCACATCCACTACTATTGACACTTTAACATGGATTATTACTGCTAATGGTTCATTGGGATTCACCAACACCAATACGAATCAAATCAAATTTTATCCAAATCCTTCTAACAATTTTATTAGAGTTGAAACCAATTTAGAAGACAAATTTATCCTTCAAATATTAAATATTGAAGGTAAGGCAATACAAACCAATACATATAACCAAAAGAATATTGAATTGGATATTTCTCATTTTACAAATGGATTATACCAATTTCAACTGATTCATGGTAATCAGGTAATAAATAAACAATTTATAAAGAGATGAGATATTTTCAAAGTATAATCCTCGTATTGTTGGCATTAGGTTCTAATGCTCAAAACCCCTTGTATGTACCACCGTTACTTACAGGCACAAATTTTAATCTAAACATTTTAGATAGCACAACACAATTTTGGACTGGCATAAATACCATTACTTATGGCATTAACCACAACATATTAGCTCCAACATTGCAAATAAATAAAGGCGATACAGTAACCATGAATGTTACTAATCAATTAACAGGAACTGGCAATTCTACAACTATTCATTGGCATGGTTTACATGTTCCGCCAAAAGATGATGGGGGACCTCATCAAGTAATTAATCAAGGCGCAACTTGGAGTCCTAAATTTAAGGTAATGAATGACGCTGGTACTTTTTGGTATCATCCACATGGAGATAAAAAAACAGATAGACATGTATCAAAAGGTGTTGCAGGCTTTATTATTGTAAAAGATGCACAAGAAGCTGCATTGAATTTACCAAGAACCTATGGTGTTGATGATTTGCCTTTAGTGGTGCAAACTAAAGAATTTGATGTATTAAATCAAATTGCTATTGCAACATTTTTAGACACATTAGTTTTAGTAAATGCCACAGTTAATCCTTATGCTAATGTGCCTGCTCAAGTTGTTCGCTTACGATTATTAAATGGTGCTTCGCAACGAAGTTTCTTATTTGGATTCTCTAACAACATGAATTTTTCATTAATTGGCAATGATGGAGGATTATTAGATGCCCCTCAAACGATGAATAGAATATTAGTTGCAAATGGTGAAAGAGTTGAAATACTATTAGATTTAACCACTCACTTAAATGATACAATATTCTTAAAATGTTTTGGAAGTGAAATGCCAAAAGGTATTTATGGTGCAGATAGTGTTGGCGATGCCGGGATAAACCAAATTACCGACTATTACAATAATTACTTGAATGGTATAGACTATAATTTATTACAAATGAGAGTAGTTGCACAAACTGCAACCCCTGTAACCTCTATTCCTTCAACGCTTGTACCCTTAAACCCATTTACACCTGATGCTAACACAGTATATAGAAAATTAGTAATTGATACTATTGGCGATATGGGTGTTACACCCAATTTTGCATCAGGACCTTTTGCGTTTAATCAAACGCTATTTGATATGGATAGCATCAATGAATACGTTACACTAAATAGAAAAGAGGTTTGGACAATACATAACAAAACCATGATAGCCCATCCATTCCATATTCACGATATTCAATTTTATGTTTTGGATATAAATGGAATGCCACCACCTGCATACGAAAAAGGACAAAAAGATGTGGTGCTTATTATGCCTAATGATAGTGTTCGATTTATTACCCAGTTTACAGACTTTGTTGATGATAGTATTCCATATATGTATCATTGTCATATACTGCATCATGAGGACGATGGCATGATGGGTAGTTTTTTAGTTCAATATCCTTTAGGAATAAATGATGTGAAAATTTCCAATGAATTTATGGTGTATCCCAACCCATCTCAAAATTATTGGAAAATAAAAAATAAAGAAAGCAATATGATTAAAAGCTATGAGGTATTAGATATTACAGGAAGAAAAATATTCTCTGAAAATATAAATCAAAACATTGTTACTATTTCAAATTCAAATTTGGTAGTAGGCAGTTACATCTTAAAATTATTTACTCAAAAGGGAATTGCAACAATAAAAGTAGAAAAGAATTAAATGTTTCAAAAGCTCGAACATATAAGTAACACCATTGGCAAAAGAGCATTGCTCTTATTGTTCTACTTTTTTGTAGCAATACAATGTAAATCATGTGCTATTTATGTATTTAAGATTCAAGAAAATTTCAAATGCCCTTTATGCGAATTTTTAAAAGATAATTCCCCTAAATATTTCTTTGCTACATCTGTTTCATTCAAACAAATTTTACCAACACTTTTAAGAAAAGATACTGAAATAGAAAAACGAGCTATAAGTAAAAAACAAGCAATTAATAACCAATTAATAGAGAACGAGCAAATTGGATATACAAACAAAGAAATATCCATATTTTTTGAGGATATAACAGTAACACAAAAGCAAAGCCCACCTTTAAGTAAATCAAATAAATTATATCTGAAATACCATCAACTCAAAATTGGTGATTATACATTGTTAGAAGAAGAAATAAATATTTAAAATAATTAAAATTTAAAAGCAATGTATAATAAAATAATAATAACAATAATAGTGCTGATGGGCTATCAAATTTCAAATGCCCAAACAGCCATTCCCATACCTGATACACTTTCAGGTAGCAACATTGATTTATACTTAAAAGATAGTGTAAAACAGTTTTACACAGGGTATAACACAGCCACTATTGGCTACAATGGCAACTATTTAGGACCTACTTTAATTATCAATAAAGGTCAAAGCATAACGCTGAATGTTCATAATCAATTAAATGATACTACAACAACGCATTGGCATGGTTTGCATGTAGCACCTTCCAATGATGGCAGTCCTCATAATATGATTATGGCAGGTACAACATGGAGTCCATCTTTTACAAGTATGGATGATGCAGCCACATATTGGTATCATCCACACTTGCACATGAAAACAATGAAGCAAGTTTTGAAAGGTGCATCAGGTATGATTATTCAACGAGATGCAGTTGAAGGAGCATTGAACTTACCTCGTACATACGGTGTTGATGATTTTCCTTTAGTATGCCAATGGAAGACATTCGATATAGTTACAAAACAAATTGTAATGGATGATGAGTTGGATAATGCGACAATGGTAAATGGAACATTAAATGGATACTTAAATGTACCTGCACAAATGGTTCGCTTACGATTACTCAATGGCAGTAGTCACCGTTTTTTTATGTTTGCCATAAACGACAATAGAAATTTTAAAGTAATAGCAGGAGATGAAAGTTTATTAAATGCACCTGTCACCTTGAATAAACTGCAACTTGCACCGGGTGAAAGAGCTGAAATTATAGTTGATTTTTCAGGTCAAAATGGAAACACCTATTATTTAAAACAATTAGGCACACAATTACCAAGTGGTTATCCGGGTGGTGCAGTAGGTATGATGGGTACACCGGGTCCTTTGGATAATACAGATTTTAATTTGTTACAATTTAATGTTACACCTACTACTTCAACGCCAACTCCTATAACATCTATCCCAACATCACTAGTAAATAATACTGTTACTCCATCAATAGGTGCTGGAACTGGTAATTTTTTATTTCAAGGTTCGCCAATGAACAGCATGACCAATTTTACTATAAATGGAGTACAATATGTAGAAAATGTAATGAACTTTAGTGTTAAACAGGATAGTGTAATGATATGGAGTATGACTAACCAAAGCATGATGCCGCATCCTTTACATATTCATGGTAATCATTTTTATATTCTAACAGTAAATGGCTCTGCACCACCTGCACAATTTCAAGGTAAGAAAGACATAGTAGTTGTTCCACCACAAGGAGGTACAGCACAGCTAATCATGAAGTATATTGATTTTTCTGATACAATTATGCCTTACATGTATCATTGCCACATCAGTAGTCATGAAGATAATGGAATGATGGGACAATTTATGGTAAAACCATCCACTCATCAAAACCCACAAGGTATTAATGATATAAATGATGCATCTATTCAAGTTTTTCCTAACCCCGTTACAAATGAATTACAATTAGATGGAAAGGGAAATACTATTCAACAGATAAAAATATTTAGCACAATAGGTGAATTAATTTATAGTAAGGATAGCAAGCAAACTAAAACCACAATTGATGTAAACTTTTTAGCAACAGGACAATATTATCTAACACTTAATTTCAATAATTTTTCAAAAACAATAAAATTTCAAAAACAATAAACAATAAATAAAATGACAAAGAAAATATCACTTTTCGTAACAGCTTTGATGTTCATTACATTGATTTCCAAAGCTCAAATTCCTAACCCTAGTTTTGAAAACTGGGAAACTATGACAGGCTATTCTAACCCAACAGGTTGGGGTACTATGAATAACTTAACATCTCTTGCATCTGTTTATACAGCCGAAAAAGCAACACCTGGCACAGCAGGTAGTTCTTATTTAAAACTGACATCAAAAACTACACCTGCTGGAGTAGCAAACGGTATCGCAGTAAGTGGCAAATTAGATAGCATTACACAACAACCTATATCTGGCTTTCCTTACAATAATCGTCCTACAAAACTTACTGGCAAATGGCAACACATGATATTTGGAAGTAGTCAAGGTTCAATAAGTATTCAATTCACAAAATGGAATACAAGCATGAATATGCGTGATATAATTGGCACAGGTTCAGTTACATTAAGTGGTATGGCAATGAGTTGGGCATCATTTAATATTCCAATTACATTTAGCACAGCAGATTATCCTGATAGCTGTATAATTGTAATGAAAGCAAGTGGCACAACGCCAACCAATAACGATTATTTGTGGGTAGATGATTTAGCTTTTGATGCTGCACCTTTAGCTATACATGATGTAGCTATTGAAAACATTTCAATTTATCCAAATCCATCTTCAAATAATTGGAGTATAAACGGAATAAGCAAAAGCAATGAAGTATTAAGTTTTGATGTAATAAATTCAGTAGGTGAAATCGTATATCATACTAGCTCTTCAAACAAGCAAGTGCAACTTGTAATTGACAATAAAAATTTGGCTATTGGAAATTACGTATTAAAAATAACTGGCAACAAGGTTAAGCAAAGCATTAAACTTTCCAAAACGGCTCAATAATGAACATAAAATTAATAATAATAATTATAAGTCTTTCTTACACCCTTACCTATTTGGTAGGGTGTAAGAAAGTAACTTATGCTACTAATGGCGAAACTATATTTAAGACAGGAAAAAATAAAAGTGGCAAGGTTTTACAAAATATAGATAAATCTTCTATGAAGATGGCACATTCCTGTTCCTCTTGTCATGGAAACGATGGTTCAGGTGGCAGTATGATGGAAAATACACCTTCAATAAAATATAATGATTTAACCAACCCTGCTTTACACAATATTCCATACACCGAAGAATTGATAAAACGCTTTTTAGACCACGAATTAAAAAGTGATAGTACTGTTGCTAATACTGGTGTTGTGTTTGAAATGGATGAAACAGATAAAAATGATTTGATAACTTTTTTAAAAACATTGTAAAATGACAAAAAAAATAGCATTTTTCGTAACAGCTTTGATGTTCGTGGCAACGATGTCCTATGCCCAATGCCCAATGGGACAAGTAGAGGTATCCTTTGAAATTATTACAGACACCTATGGTGAAGAAGGATTTTGGCAATTAGACACTATGGGTAACCCATGTGGTGTGGGTACATTATTAAGTGGTGGCAATACTGCCCAACTTACTTGTGCAAGTGGAGGTACACCTTTAACCTCGACTGCTGGTAATGGATATGCAAGTAATACAACTATATCTGTTCCGTTTATTTGCCTTACTCAAGGTGGTCAATATGAGATACATTATATAGATGATTACGGTGATGGAGGATTTGTATTTAGAGTAAAGGTAAATGGTTACATCATCAACCAATTTATTGGTAGTGGCTCTACGCAAACTTTCACATTTGTCGCCAATGAACCTCCTAATTATGATATAGCATCTTCTATGCACGACAATACAACATTTTTGCAAAAAAATTATTTATTAAATGGTGCTTCAATGAACTTTAAACTAAAAGCATTTAACTGGGGTAAGCAAACCATAAACTCTATGAAGTTAAATTATCAAGTTAATGGAGGGGCAATAGTAAATAATGTTATCACAGGGCTTACATTACAAAACTATTCCGATACCATTTTAACTTCGACAATGCCTTTTTCTTCAACTACAAATGGGAACTACACAATTAAGATGTGGTACAGTGATTTTAATGGTTCTAATATGGATAGCTTGAATAGTAACGATACAACCACAAAAATTGTTACAGTAGGAAACGATATACCCAACCTAATGAGCAATTATATTGGGTATTGGGTATCAGATAGTGTTGTAGTTAATAGTAGCAATCAAGTTAGTACACCTGTAGATATTGATTTTCACCCAAATTTATCCCTTAAAGAAATGTGGGTATTAAATAAAAATACAGAAGCTCAAGGTGGAAGTACAGTAATTGTTTCAAATACAGCCACAGCATCACAAACTACGGTTTATAAAGAGGATGCGAATAATTGGCATTTTATGTCTTTACCTACAGCCATTGCTTTTAGTGAGAATGAAAATTTTGCAACAAGCCCAGGCGTTTTTGATGCCAACCACAATGGAGGCACACCATTTACAGGACCTGCATTATGGACTAGTGATTTGACTATATATGGAGGTGCTGCTTCCAACAATGGCGATCATTTAGATATGCTACATGAAAGCCCATACAGTCAAGGTATTGCTTGGGAAAATGAAAATGTATTTTGGAATTTTGATGGTTACAACAATGACATTGTTCGTTATGATTTTGGAGGCGACCATGACCCGGGCAATGATGACCATTCCGATGGCATTATTAGACGATATGCTGATTTTACAGTATCCAGAGATGTAAATGATATAGTACCTAGTCATTTGGTTTTAGATAAAAATAAGAAATGGTTGTATATAGTAGACTATGGCAATAAGAGAGTAATGCGCCTTGATATAACTACAGGAACAGTAGGTGGCACACCTAGTTGGGGACCTCATGAAACGGTACATGAATATAAGAAGGTAACAGGATATGATTTTGACACTGTGATAAATACAGGTTTAAATAAACCTTGTGGTATTGATATTATGGATAACACTTTAATTATATCTGACTATGCAACAAACGAAATCATTTTTTACAATATTTCAGTTTTGCCTGCAACAGAATTGTATAGAGTTGCTATACCAAACAGTAATGGTATAATGGGTATTAAAATAGGACCCGATGGATATATTTATGCAGTAGATAATGGAAATAACAGAGTAGTAAAAGTAAAACCTTCAACACCAAATGCACTAAATGAAGTTGAAGAAATAAACACCATAACTATTTCTCCAAATCCAACTTCAAATTCCATCAATATTAATTACGGTGCAAATGTCATTATCAAAAAAATAATTATTTCTGATATTACTGGCAAAGTTATAAATGCATATCCTGCAACTAATAAATTAGATGTATCTCAACTAGCTTCAGGTCAGTATTTTATTACTGTGCAAACTACACAACAACAAAAAGTATTTAAAATTTCTAAAAAGTAGTATATGCTAAACAAATCAATTAAATTGTCTATTTGCGTTTTTACTATTGTGGTGATAGCAGTATTTTTTTCTTGTAAAAAAGAAGATTCAAGTACAAACTTACAAATTGAAACCGAGAATTTGGAAAGTGCATTAAGTATGGATACGGCATTACACCATGCCCAAACTTATCATGATTCAGTAGTTTATGCACATACACATGCGCCTGCCCATCAAGCTCATTACGATAGTATTTATCATCATTACGATAGCACCTATCATCATCATCACATTATTTATCATCATCATGATACAGTACACCATCATTCAGGTTTTCATCACTCACAAATCCAACACAACACTCACGATACTTTACATAATCATCATCATTCACAATTTCATTAAAACAATAAAATGACAAAATTAATTTCAAACATCATCGCATTATTCTGCTTCCTACTTTTTATAAGTTGTAACACAATTAAAAATGTACGAACCGAACAAGTACATATCTATGGGAACTGTGGTATGTGTAAAGAAACCATAGAAAATGCAGGGAATAAAAAAAATGAAGCCAAAGTAAGTTGGAATAAAGACACCAAAATGGCAGATTTATCTTATGATACTATCAAAACAAATCAAAATGAAATTTTAAAACGAATTGCCAAAGCAGGGTATGATAGCGAAAACTTTTTAGCCCCTAAAGATATATATGACAATTTACCTGAATGCTGTCATTATGATAGAAATCCTAAAGCAATTGCAAAAAATACAACCATTAATGAAACTGGAATTATCACAAAAACTGATACAACCACAAATGTTTCAAACACAATTGTAGAAAAAATTGATACTTCGGCAGTAAAGGCTACTGCCATTTCATACCCATTAAAAGAAGTATTTGAAACATATTTTTCATTAAAAGATGCACTAGTTAAATCTGATGGAAAAACAGCTAGTTTAAAGGCAAAAGAATTATTAGCATTGTTAAATAATGTAGATATGAAAATGTTGAATAATAATGAACATACTGTATGGATGAAAGTAAATAATGATTTGAAGTTTGATGCAGGGCATATTGAGGAAACAAAAGATGTATCACATCAACGAGGGCATTTTAGTTCCTTATCTACTAATATGTATAAACTAATTAAGGTTTCAAAAAATGAAACTACTGTCTATTACCAACACTGCCCTATGTACGATGATGGCAAAGGAGCAAACTGGTTGAGTAAAGAAAAGGCAATAAAAAACCCTTACTACGGTTCACAAATGTTGAATTGTGGAAGTGTACAAGAAACGATTAAATAAAAATTGTAATGAACGTTATAAAGAATATCTATAAATTAGGAACGCTTGGAATGATTTTAGTTGCAATACTTTCACCATGTTGCTTTCCAATTTTTGCATTCATTGCAAGTGCATTGGGTTTAGGTAGTTTTGAAATGTTGGGAACTAATACAATGTGGTTTTTTTCCCTTATGGTTTTACTTTCTATTATTGGTTTTTACTTATCATATCGAACACATAAATTAATATACCCATTACTACTTTCAGTTATTTGTGGTTTAATTATTTTATATGGTTATTATGTAAGTAAAAGTAACCATTGGATGATATTTACAAATTTGGGTATGGGCGGAATTCTCATCGCAACATTAATTAATTTTAAAGCAATAAAAATGAAGAATAGAAATATAGTTTTGTTATCAACATTGACTTGTCCAAAATGCAGTTACCAAAAGGAAGAAACGATGCCAACAAATGCTTGCATGTTTTTTTACGAGTGTGAGAATTGCAAAACAAGGTTAAAACCTATAGAGGGTGACTGTTGTGTTTTTTGCAGCTATGGTACAATTAAATGCCCTCCAATTCAGGAAGGTGTAAGTTGTTGTTAATATTAAAACATGAAATTATTAAAGTGGATATACAAAACCTTCTTAAAAAAAAACTGTTGCCAATAGTATGTATCATACTAGTATCATACCATCATTCTAACGCACAAAAACTTGTTCATTATGACCTTACCATAAAGGACACATTGGTAAACTTCACAGGAAAGGCTAAACGAGCCATTGCAGTCAATGGACAAATTCCTATGCCTACACTTACTTTTACTGAAGGAGATACAGCAGAAATTGTAGTGCATAATGAACTCAATGAAAGCACTTCGTTACATTGGCATGGTTTGTTTTTACCTAATAAGGAAGATGGAGTTCCATATCTTACACAAATGCCAATTAAACCTCACACCACACATATATATCGTTTCCCTATCATTCAACATGGTACACATTGGTATCATAGTCATAGTGGTTTGCAAGAGCAAATTGGCATGTATGGTTCATTTATCATGAACAAAAAGGCAAATGACAAAACATTTAGAAAAGGTATTGATGATTTGCCAACTATACCTATCGTATTAAGTGAATGGACTGATTACAAACCTGAAAATGTGCATCGTATGTTACATAATGCCACTGACTGGTTTGGAGTAAAAAAGAAATCGACTCAAAGTTATATAGAGGCAATTCAAAAGGGACATTTCAAAACAAAAATAAAGAACGAATGGAAGCGCATGTTATCAATGGATGTAAGCGATGTGTACTATGATAAACTACTTATGAATGGTAAAAATGAAATTCAATTTTCTAATCTGAAAGCAGGTGATAAGGTTCGATTAAGAATTTCCAATGCTGGTGCGTCATCCTATTTTTGGCTTACTTATGCAGGAGGAAAAATTACGGTGGTAGCTAATGATGGAAATGATGTCGAACCTATTGAAGTGGATAGGCTCATCGTTGCCGTTTCTGAAACCTATGATGTGATAGTTACAATACCTAATGACAGCACAGCTTATGAGTTTTTAGCAACGTCAGAAGATAGGGTAAATTCAACTTCTATTTTTTTAGGTAATGGCATAAAACAAGTAGCAAGCACAATGCCTCGTTTAAAATATTTTGAAGGCATGAAGATGATGAACGACATGATGAAAATGAATGGCAGGTTGGATGATATGGGAATGAATATGAGCCTAAATCAAATGGATATGAATGTGGTGATGTACCCTGAAATTACTGGTGATGCTAAACCAAAACAAAGTGATGACGACCCTAATAGATATAATGCAAATGCTTTGGCAGATATAATTACTTTGAATTACGCAATGCTCAAATCTCCACAGAATACTTCCTTGCCTCGAAACGCAACAGTAAAAACACTTCGTTTTGAATTAACTGGAAACATGAACCGTTATGTGTGGAGCATGGATAATAAGGTAATAAGTGAAACTTATAAAATTTTAATTAAGAAGGGTGAGAATATTCGCATGATTATTTACAATGGCTCTATGATGCGCCATCCTATGCACTTGCATGGACATGATTTTCGTTTACTAAACGGACAGGGTGAACATGCACCCCTTAAAAACATTGTAGATATAATGCCAATGGAAACTGATACATTAGAATTTAATGCGAACGAAGAAGGCGACTGGTTTTTTCATTGTCATATTTTGTACCACATGATGAGTGGCATGGGAAGAGTATTTACTTACGAAAATCAAGCACCTAACCCCTATATTCCAAATCCTAAATACGCTTACCGAAAATTAAAAGCAGAAGATAGAAAATTTCATTTCATGGCACAAAACGATTTTGCATCCAATGGAAATGATGGCGAGGCTATGCTTCAAAACACCCGTTGGAAATTGCATAGTGAATGGCGATTAGGTTATCATGATATGCACGGCTACGAAGTAGAAACACATTTTGGAAGGTATTTAGGAAGAAACCAATTTGCATTTCCTTACATCGGCTTTGATTTTAGATACAGAAAAATGGGCATTGCGCCTGTCGAAAAAAACCTGTTTGGTCAATATGATACAAAGGACATGCGCAATGCTGTTTGTATAGGTTTTGTTTATACACTCCCAATGTTAGTTTTAGCAGATATACGTTTTGATACTGATAAACGTATTAGGCTTCAGTTAATGCGAGAAGATATTGTGATAGCACCAAGAGTACGATTGCATTTTATGGTCAATTCCGATTTTGAGTATATGGCAGGTGCAAAATATATTTTGGGTAAAAATGTATCACTTACTACACATTATGATAGCGATATGGGATTTGGGTTAGGCATAGGTGTTAATTATTAATCAGTTTTTATCATTTAAGCATGATTTACCAGTTTACGCATTGACAAACTATTGCTTACTTAATGTTCCTCGATTGTTCCCCCAATCTTTCTTGAATGTTTCTTCAATGATACTTCAATGTTCCTTCATTGATTCCTTAATTCAAATTTTACCTAATTCGGCACAATTGAGCATAAAAATGCACAACGCTACCAAGCTAGGAAAGTCAAATAAATACTAAACAGTTTTAGGAAATATTTTAATTGTTTTTACAAATATGTCCCTGTGTGCGAAAGTGGGCTTTTTGCATGACACAATCTTTGCATTGTAAAAAATAATTAAATAAAATGTCAAACGAAAAATTACACAACAGAACAGAAACAAAAACAAGATTAGTAAACGGAGCATGGTTATTTGCACACACATTATTGTGGCATGGCAAGGAGTTCAACGAAGCAGAAATTGAAATAGCCAAGCAACAAATTGAGGAGTGCATTATTCATCCATCGCTATTGGTGAGCAGAGAAAAGTTCATCATGTTTTGCGAAAGAGTATTGTTAGCACATCAATATTTGCAACGCAATGAAAGCCGATTTGTGCCACATCCACTAAAATGGTTAAGTCCACATTTTGAACATGGTTATGCAGGTACTAAAGCATGGTATTTGGATATGGTGCATGAAAGAAAATACATTGTAGTGCATCGTTTTGAATTAAAAGTATTTGCAGAATCTTATTATTTATTTATGCAAAAGCCATGCAGAGAAAGTTTCCAAAAAGCATTGCAAGCATTAAAAACTTATGCCGATGAAACTTTAATACAGCAGTTCAATAATTTAATCATTAACCACACTTACAATAACTAACATGCCAAAATCAAAACTACAAATACTCAAAAATCCATTAATCAATGTGGATGGTAGTATCACAGCAAGACCATGCACCAATGTTGATTTAGGCGAGGTATATGGTGTAAACCGAAGAACTATAATTAATTGGCTAAAACCATTTGAAAAAGAGATAGGACTTCGAGTATCCTATTTCTATACTCAAAAACAAGTGCAAATCATTTTTGAATGTATTGGTGAACCACAATACATAGATTTTGAAAAACTAAAAATGGTAGCATAAATAACAAAGTTGAAGAGAGTTACGAAAAACAAAACCTAGCAAAGCAAAAGCATACCAAAGTGCGAAAGTTCACTTTTTCAGCATCGCATCTTTGCATTATCAAATTAAAAAACACAATAAAAAATGAAGCAACCAATCAACGATACCACCTCCAATATTTTACTAACAGGCACAATACTACTTGCCAATTTTGATTTTAGTTCTTTACTAGACTATGCAGTAAAGGCAGTTGTAGGTGGTGCTATTTGGATGGGCTTTCAATTAGCCAACGAATTAATCAGAAGAAAAATTAAGAAGTAATGAATGTAACAAAACTATTGATGGGTGTTGGTTTGGGTGTAGGTGCTTATGCAGGTATCAACTACATACGCAAGATGAATAGCACCAATCAGAATTTAGAAATTATACCCACAGCACAAATACATAAAGTGAATTTGTTGGGTTTGTTTATCCGAATGGATATACGATTTAAAAATCCTGATGGTGGCACATTCAAAATCAAATATCCATTTGTAAAAATTCAATTTGAAGGTGAAACGATAGGCACATCACAAGCTATTGATAAAGATATTTCAATACCTCCTTATGGCGAAGCAGTTGTCAACGGCATAATGATAGAAATACCTATCACCAACATTTTGACAACAGGTTACAAAATTTATAAAAACATCATTAACAATAAATCAGTGAAGATGACAGCCCTAACACATACTACACTCAAAGTTGGTTTTCAAACTGTGCCTTACGATGTTAAAAATGAAATCACTTTAAAGAAATAACATGGAAGCGAGGTATAATAGAAAACTAAAAAGTGGTGAGCAATTCAATCATCTCATGCCCAAAGCAGAAGTTGCTACAACTACGGTTCGCAAAAATGCAGATGTAAATGATACTGTTGCTTTTATTCCAAAAGTGGTAAAGGAAACACTACATCATACTTCACAACTTGCACCACTTTTATTAAGTGATACCATTTATGATACCTGTAAAAATATTTGGCACTTTGTATATGAGCATATCGGTTACCGAAAAGATAAAGAAGGATATGAACAAATAAGAAGTCCAGCTAGAGTTTGGTATGATAGAAAAAGTGGCGTGGACTGTGACTGTTATACAACTTTCATCAGTAGCATTCTCACCAATTTACAAATACCACATACCTACAGAATTACAAAATATGGCAAACCACAATTTCAACACATTTACCCCATAGTGCCAACAAGCAATGGCAAATACATAACCATAGACTGTGTGGTAGACAAATTCAACTACGAAGAACCCTTTACACAAAAACAAGATACAAAAATGGATTTAGAATATTTAAACGGAATAGATGGCGATGAAATATTATTTACCGACAATGCCACTAATATTGATGTCGAAGATTTAATGGGTAACGATGAAATATTACTCGGTGATTTAGGCAGACGAAAACCAAAAAGCACAAGCAGTAGCGAACCTAAAAAGAAACATTCTATTTTAAGCAAAATAGTTCATGGTGTAAACAAAGCCAACCCTGCCACAGTTCTTTTACGCAACGGTGTTTTGGCAAGTATGAAACTAAATTTGTTTGGTGTTGCACAGCGATTAAAATGGGCTTACTTATCGGATGCAGAAGCTACTAAAAAGGGAATTATCCCTGCAAAGTTTGCCAAACTTAAAGCAGTACGAGCCAAATTAGAAAGTATCTTTTTTGGAGCAGGTGGTAAGCCTGAAAATCTAAAGAACGCCATACTTCGAGGTAAAGGAAACAAAGGGCATGATGTAAGTGGATTAGGAACTCTTGGTGAATTTATGGAAATAAGTGAATTGTTAGGTTATGATTACGAAGGAGTAGATGGATTAGGTGAGCCTGCAACAGGTGCAGCCATTGCAAGTGCAAGTGCCATAGTTGGAGCTATTGCAGCTTTGGTAAAAAACATTGGTAATATTTTTCCAAGTAAAGCAGAAGAAGGTGCAAGTGATTTTGATGAACAATCCTTACAAGAAAAAAGCCCTACTAGTAAAGTAACTATATCAGAGTCTAAAACTGTACCACCAAGTATTACCGAAGATGGCAAAGCAAATCCTGAAAGTAATGTAGCACCAAGTACCAATGAAAATGGTAATGCCGAAGTAGCCTTAAAAACCTCAGATCCAAATGCCAATGAAGAAAACAAAACACCAGATGAAAAAGAAGGGATGTGGGAGAAAAACAAAAAATGGTTGAAGCCTACTTTAATTGGTGTAGGTGGTGCAAGTTTACTCTACTTAGGTTATAGAGCTATGAGCAGTAATAAAGCCAACAATTCTTCGCCACCATCAAAAAGCAAATCACTTAATGGTGTACGAAGAAGAGGAAAACCAAAACGCACTCACACCAAGAAAAAACAAATCATTAAAAAACAATCATTATTCAATTAACATGAGAAGAAGAAAAAATAAATTTCAGCGTAAGGCTGATAAAAAGAAAATGCTAGACAGCATTACACAACCTCTCGACACCAAAGGCAATTTAAAAAACTCGGCTATTGAAACAGGAAAGGATTTAGTAGTAGGTGTTGTATTGGGTGGACTTGCAGGAGCTACTATTGGTAAACCCTCTTTAATCATTGGCTTCCTTACAAGTGGTGTAGGTCATTACCTCAACAATCGTTTACTAACCACAGCAGGACTTGGTATGATGGCAAGTAACAGCTTCACCCCAAAATCGGTACAGGGTATTGAAGGCTTGGAAGGACTTGAAGGAGTAAAAGAACGCATACAAGTATTTAAACAAACCTTGTTAGAAAAAACCTATCTCGATAAAGTAAAGGCACTCAAAATCGGCAAAGCCAAAACAGTTAATGGCATGGGTGAAGTTCAATACTTTTCTTATCCTGAAAATTTATTGGAAGGTGCAAATGATGAATTGGCTTTGCTAAATCAAATCGAACATCAAATTGCAAATTCGGCAATACCTGTGCAAGGTTTAGATGCCATAGAATTTGAAGAAGCTATTTATTAGGTTTATCAACGAAGATGACACCATCTTCAATGACATCACCGTCAAGAACATCAGGAATACAAACGCTTTCATCATAAGCTAATCTCTTTCCTAATCGTTCAGCTTCTTCAGCCTTTTGTTCTACAAAATCATTTCCTAACCGATAGATAAGCATCATAAGCAGTTTAGCATACTTTCTATCGCCATTCAAATCACGACTAATTATTTCGTGTCCAGTCATTCAATCAAAATTAAACTAATCATATAACAATTTTAAACAATCAAAAAAACAAAATAAAAATTATGTTGGGACTTTTAGAAAACATAGAAGAATATAATAATGCAGGTGCATTATTAGGTATTGATGGCAATTTCGATGAAGAATTGCTAGGAGCTTTAAAACGTGTGAACCCTGTGCAACGTCAAAAGCTCGTAAACAAAATTACAAGCACAGGAGCAAGAAGCAGAGGTTCTCGTGCTGAAATGGAAAAACATTTTGCAGAGCTTCCTGCTCATATTAAATCAGGCTTATCCAATAAAGATTTGCGTTTAGCTGATAGCGTGATTTACAGCATCAAACCTGTAAGCAGTAAAACCATTAAACTCTTTGAAACACAAGACGACAAAGAAGTAGGTTTACGCAATATCAGCAATGCCAAGTTGCCTAAAAATCAAGCCTTATTGGTAAGTGGAATTTGGCTTTTAGTAGGTAAAGCAGAAACTAATGGTAAAGACAAAATCATTGGCACAAAATTCGGCAAGATAGAAGATTACCCAGCTATTGCCAATGGTGAGTTCAGTTTGAAATGCAACAAAAAACAAATTGTACCTGAAACTCCGAATGTAATTTTCAAAACCGACCAATTGCATAAAGTACCAGTGGGTTATTACAAATTGGCTAACCCTCGTCTTATCCATGATGATATGCTTATTGAAATGGTTATTGAATTGGGCAGTATGGAAGGCATACAAGAGAACACATTCATTTATGCAGGTTTGCATGGCACTATTACTACACCTTAATTTTTGTAAGCATGAAACAGATAATCAAAAAACGATACGACTTACAAATTGGTGAAGCAGGTTCAGTAAAACGTGAACAATTTGAGTTGGATAAAAACGTAAGCAAGGTGAATGCCATCTTGCTTACATCCGACAAAGAAGACCAACTCTATAATAGAGGTAGTCAGAAAATTGAAATCAATGGGCAGGAAATTTTCCCTGAAAAATATGAAAGTAAATTACTGATGAGTGGCTTAAATGTTTCACCCAATGATAGATTCTACAAATTAGAAAACATAGCAGTAGGCAATCGAATTATGAAAGTAGAATATACCGACAATAATGAAGCAAGAAGCAACTTTAGTGCCTATCGTGTTTCGGTGTATTTAGAATTGGAAACTGAAACAAACTAATATGAAAACACAAATAGTAACGGCTGTAGTGGATATTTTGCAAGCAGGCGAATACAAACATTTTGAAGTGCGTATTCCTGATAATGTAAAAACCATAGATGGGGTGGAAACTTCGGTTCGCTTTCATAGTGATTATATAGCCACATTGAATGATAGCAATACCACAAATGATAATCAAACAATGATTATTGGCGATGTGCGATTAAGTGGTGGTAAATCAAACAATTGGTTTTATGCCGAAACTGTTAGCGAGTATGTAGCCCTTATGCCAAAAAATGTATTTCGACTTCAAGCGTTGAATTGTTCTCTACCTTTTATTTTTCACAAACGCCGAGATGGAAACCTATGTAATGTAACACCTATCGGCACTCGTATCAAAGGATATTTTAAGGATACTATTGGAACAACCCTGCAACAAGATATTCATTACAGCATTACTATATGTATTCATTTAAGCACTCAATAAAAATGCTATTCATACAAGAGTTTATTCGTCAAAGAACAAAGGAGCTTACACACGACAACAAATACCATACTCACTTTAAACACTTGGTATTAAAGCCCAACGAAAGTATTGAGCTAAAAGCAGGAGTAGATATTTATTTACTTACCGATGTGGTAGATGATATACGAGTAGAAAGTGAATGTGGTTTGTTTGACTGGGGTAGCCAACTCACCAATGAACAAACCTATGAACATAGTGGCGACATCATCATTGAAAATTTAAGTGGCTCAACAAACCATATACCCTTTATACAATTCACCCATAAAAATTAACGCATGAGCATAGGAACAAATACAAAGACCGAAAAATACAACCCTGAACGTATAGAGCTTATCAAATTGAATTTGGAACAACATTACGAAGCAGGAAATCCAAGAGAATATGAAATACAAGTGGATGGACTAAAAGCTGTATGGCGCACAGGCGATGTAAAGCAATTTGATAATCACCAACTCTATTTAACTGAAGATGCAGAGAAAATGAAAATCCTTTTGTTTCAAGGTACATCACACAAATACGATTCGTTTGTTTTCTTGCTCAACAATGCCGAACCACAACAAAGTTTACAAGGCTTGCCATTAACAGTAGATGAAAAAATACATCAGGCATTACGAGATAAAGAACTCAATGATGCAAAAATCAAAATTGAAGAATTGCAAAATGAATTAGATGAAGCATTGGAGTATCAAGAAAAGTTAGAAGATAAAATTCACGAACTGGAAAGTAATAAAACCACAGGTAGTGATAAGATGATGAATGTGATAACCAACTTGGGTGAGTTAATGATGCGAAGTCCTAAAGCATTAAAAGGTGTACCTCTTATTGGCGAAGCATTAGCAGGTGGAATGGAAAACAAATTAGCCGAAGAAAACCAAGCCATGAAACAACATATTGATGAACTCACCAATATTATAAACACTTTAGGTTATGGTAAAAACCCTGACCCAAATCAAACCTCATTCAAAGAAAAAATAACGGAAGAATCATGAACGAATACACATACGAAGTACAAGTAAAAGCAAAAACTAAAGAAGAGTCCATAGAAAAAATGCAAGCCATCTGCACACTACTGGACAAGCTCAATGAAAAAGAATTAAGCAAGTTGGCTTATATCGTAAAACACGACCCAATAAAAACCAAGATGGCAAAAATGGCATTAGGTGTTTAGTCAATTTGCCAATTAGTAAATGTGCCGATATGCCAATGAATGAAACAACTTGAAATCAGAAATGCAAAATAGTTACGAATATGAAGATGATAGTTTAAGCACAAGAGAAGTTTTACTCTATGGCATGGGCAGTTTGTTATTGTTAGGAGGTACATTTTTTATTGGTAGAAAATTGGTGCGAGATGCTGTAAAGAAAAACGAAGAAAACACAAGCCTTAATGAAGATAGTGTAGCCAATTATGCTAAAGGAATTAGAATGGCTTTTGACAATGATGGTTGGTGGGGAACAGATGAAGACGCTTTACGAAATGTACTTACCAAAATTCCTAGCAAGGATGTATTTGAAAAAGTAGTAAAGAGTTATCAGCGATTATACAATAAAAGTTTAATGGCTGATATGCAAAGCGAACTCAATACAAGCGAGTACAACGAAATGATAGCCATTATCAATAGCAAAGTAACGCCACAGAAAAATGGTCAAGTGTATTTGAGTAATAAACAGTATGAGGGTTGGGCTAAACGATTAAAGAGTGCATTTGATAAAAGCTATGGCTTTGTGCCTGGAACCGATGAAGAAGCTATCCGAACTGTATTCAATGAAATCCCTACTCGTAAAGCATTTGCTCAAGTTGCAGTAGCCTATAATGTTTTATACAACAGAAACTTACAAAACGACCTCAAAGGCGAATTAGAGTTTTGGGAATACGAACCCATGATGAAAATTATACTTAATAAACCACAGTAAACAATGAATCAAGCAACTACAAAAAAAGAAAACAAAACCGATAAAAATAAACAGATAAAGAAATGGGTTTTGTTGGGTGTTGGTTTAACAGCCACAGGTATAGCAGGGTATTTTGGTTGGCAATATTATCAAAAGTCAAAAGGAAATCAAAAGCCTACAACCTTTTCACCACCTGCCGACCCTGTACCTGAATACAAACCAACCAACAATACTTATAGCGAACCTTCAAACAATAGCAGTTCTTCAAAATCAAATCAAGGCAATACAACTTACCAAAACACAAAGGATATTATTGATAATGTAAATACCATTTACAATAGTATTCCTAAAAAAGATAAAAGTGCATTTCCATTAAAGAAAGGAAGTAAAGGTGATAAAGTAAGGCAATTACAAAACGCATTAATAGCCCAACATGGTTCAAGTATATTGCCCAAGTACGGTGCTGATGGAGATTTTGGAAGTGAGTTAGCCAATGCCTTGAAGAAACTCAACTATCCTTCAAAAATTACAGAGAGTTTATTTAATGTAATTACCAGTAGCAATGGTGCTAATACCAATTCGTTTGCCAAGCAATTAGTTATGGCTTTAAGCAAACATGATTTTGTAAAAACGATTTCACTACTTAAACAAATTCAAAGTGTTAGCGAATACACAAGCATCAGCGAAGAATTTAAAACCATG
Organism: Chitinophaga pinensis; assembly: GCA_945878115.1. GTDB lineage: Bacteria > Bacteroidota > Bacteroidia > Chitinophagales > Chitinophagaceae > OLB11. The sequence goes on from CAMDVD010000003.1 coordinate 116,174, forward strand.
CGTGTGAATGGTGGTGTAAGACAAACATTAGTGAATGGTGCTTTGAATGCTTTTTTAGATAGCAAACAAAAACAAAGTATTCGACTGGAGTTCTTACGCATGGGGCTAAAGTTTGATGGTAAGAAATGGACTTTGAGTGGATTAGATGGCATGAACCCACGACTTGTAAAAACCATTCGAGGTACAAGAGTTTGGTTGAATAGTGAAACAAGTCTAACAGTTCCATCTAATATGATACTCGGAAGAGCTTTAGCAGAAAAGCTAGATTATACCCTCTTTGAAAATAAAGGACATCATTTTATTGTACCTACTAAAGATATTATTCAACATAAATAAAATAACATGAAACGAGAAATAAAATATATCGTAGTGCATTGCACAGCCACACCTACTACAGCAACAATTGAAGCCATTAAGAATTATTGGAAAAATAATTTGAAATGGAAAAATAATGGCTATCACTATATCATTCAACGTGATGGAACGGTTGTAAATATTACGCCTGAAAATCAAATTGCAAATGGTGTAGCAGGTTATAACCAACATAGCATACACATGAGCTACATAGGTGGCGTAGATGGGAATAACAAACCCATTGACAACCGAAACGATTTACAAAAGGAAGCCATGTTTAATCTAATTATGAAACTTCATCATCGTTACCCTAATGCTGAAATCAAAGGGCATCGTGATTTTCCAAATGTGCATAAGGCTTGTCCTTCATTTGATGTAAAACAATGGTTGAAAGAATATGAACCTTCCGTATTACAAGCAGCCTAAAATCATTGATACATTAGAGCAAAACAATTTACACATCTATTCAAGACCTTATGAACTCAATATTATTGGTGTAAGAAGCAATAGCCAAATCACTAACAAGTTTGACGATTATATCTATGTATGTTTTAAGAATGGAATGGGTACTTGGGAAAACCATCGCTTTAATGCAACAACCGATCCGGGTATGCACTTCATCAATAAACCCATGAACTCAAATGGTACAGCCATTTTAAAACATGGGCAATACAAAGGAACATATCAAATCGGTTTGCATAGAAGTAAGTATAAAGCACTCGTTCAAAGAAAACCAGTAACAGTCTATAGAAGTAAAAATACAAGCCGAGATATTGATACCAAAAAAGCAACTCAAACAGGGCAATTTGGTATCAATATTCATCATGCCAAAGGCGATGGTACTACAGAGGATGTAAATAGATGGAGTGCAGGTTGTCAGGTAATTGCCAATATCAACGACTTTAAAAAGTTGATGGGTTTTGCAGAGCAACATGCCAAGCTCTATGGTAACAGTTTTACTTATACCCTGATAGATTTTAGAACAAAGGGTTATGAAAAGGAAGTTCAAGATACAGAACCAAAGAATGAAATCATACCACATACAAATAGCAATTCAAACGATTTACCTGAACCAATCAAAAAGAAAAACCACACAGGGCTAATACTGTTAAGCCTCACAGCATTACTGGGATTAGGAACTACTGTGTATTTAATTCAAAATTCAAAAAATGAATAACATGAAACAAAAAGCCAACGCCATACGAGATGGCACAACACAATGGAAGGAACATCTTTTGAAATTTTTACAAGACAAAAATGGAAATCCTTCCATGCGAGAAATCGTAATCCTCATAAGTCTTATCTGCATCTTGATTAGTTGGATAGGACAACAATTTTTCCAAAAAGCCATTCCTGAATTTATGTTTTATGCTTTTGTAAGTATGATAGGTGCAGGATGTTTTGGATACTCAATAGAAAAACCTTTTAAACAAAAACAAAAAAACGAAAAAGAAGAATGAGAAAAACCGTAGCCATTTTTTTAACAGCAATTGCCATTTATGCCATTGGTATTTTTAGTTGCTATGAATTTTACAAACCCAAAGCAAGTGATACTATTCAGCCAAGTCATCAAATCGCAAAAACGATTCAAACGCAAAACAAACAAAGCCAAACGCAGTTTAAAAAACTGCAACAAGATAAATTTAGTTTGCAAAAGAAAATTTTAGCCCTCAAAACCAATTTACAAAAACAAGATGTAAGGGTAAGACAGTTGGAACAAAACATAGGTGATTTATCTTATCAGATTTTGGATAACGAACAAAGCGATACAACCTGTTTGCAATTAGCTTGGTACACCGATTCTGTAATGCAAGTCTATCATGTAAAGGATAGTAACTATCAACTACAAACTATTTATACTGACAGTTTGCTATGCAAACAAGATAGCACCATACAGCTTTTGCAAAACACCAATATCTTTTTAAACCAAGAGCTTGATACGCTATTGCAAAGCAATATTGTATTACAAAAAGACCTGAAGAAAGCCAATAAGTATTTAGTTTTTAGGAAAGTAAGCAATAGAATACTGCAAGGAGGCATGTTAGCAATTATGAGTGTACTCGGTTATATGCAACTTAAAAATCTAAACTGAATTGCAAGGAATAATAAAGCACAAGACTTAAAATCTTCAACGCTCATTTAAAACTGTAATTCAAAAAAAACATCCATTCATGAAAGAACGAACTGTCGTTTCTGCCTTCGCCTTATTAAGTTCACTTGGAGCATATTACTACGCCAAACAATACAACAAAGACACAACCCCTCATGTTATGATAGGAGGATTTATTGGTGCGTTAGTTGGCGAAATACTCTATGAACAAAGCCGAAGCCGAAATACACTCGGTTCAATAAAACAAAATAAAAAAGAAAAAAAATATGTCAATAGAAATCAAAAGTATCGGCACAAACTTATCCATTAAAGTTGGAGAAAACACTCGCTTGCTTGCCAAATCATTGGTGCGTGAAGTAAGCATTTTAAGAAACAACAACCTCAAATTAGATATTGGTGGTGGTGCATTGCGTAATATCTTCTTACCTATAGCAGATATTGTTTTGCCTGTGCATACCGACAATGCAACTTTGTTAGAAGCAGTAAACACCATGCTAACCCCACCTGAAGTTGCCATTCAAGGCGAGTTAGATGAACTGCAAAATGTAGTTGGTCATTTGGAAACTTTGGTAGGAAACATGAATCCTGCTTTCTTGCAAGAACCTATGTTCATTGATGAAGGAAATCCAAGAGCGATTTACACAGGATATGCCACATCTGAATCCCTGCCATCTCAGCCAAAATTCGCCATCATGCGTACAACAATAACCGATGAGGATATTATTGTAAACGAATGGGCAAATGGAAACTTGAATGCTACAAACATTTGGGACAACCGTGAAGGTTTAACCTATGGAGTAGTAGCCGATAGAGGCTAATCAAATGAAATACCCTTCTTGCGCTTGTGAGAAGGGTATTTCTTCTTAAAATCAATGCGAAGGATGAGCATTAGATTTTAAAATTCCGAAGCGAAGCATTCGGAACTTTTTATATGAATAAATGAAAATACCAAACCAACATATTAATTTTGTGCAACGCATTCAAATGGAATTGCGTTCTAAAAACAAACACAACAAAACCAGTATAGAAAAACTTGCTTCTCTCTATGGCATTACAGACAAAACAGAAGTAAAAGAATTAACAGAACTGGCTATTGTAAATGAATGTAGAACCATTACACAAAACAATAGTTTTAGCAACGAAGAAAAATACGAATTGATAGTAGATTTATATAATCATCAAGTCAATTTAAGCCATAGAACTAGCCAAAGTATTTTATTGCAACAATATTCCACACCTGCACCTATCGGCTATTTAGCAGGATTATTTTGTGGTGTTGATAATGAAAGTACAACGGGGTTTGAACCAAGTGCAGGTAATGGATTATTAACCATTGCAGGAAAACCCATACAATTTACTGTCAATGAAATTGATGATGTGCGACATAGAAATTTGAAATCTCAAAATTTCTTCGAAGTAACAAAACAAGATGCCACTCTTGAATTTGTGAGATACTTTAGAAAGTTTGATGCAGTAATAACCAATCCACCATTTGGTAAATTAAATCACAAAGTAGCCTTTGACAATTTTGAATTTGATACCCTTGACCATGTAATGGCATTGCGAGCATTACAAACTATGAAGATAGACGGTAGAGCTGCAATCATTATTGGTGGACATACACAATGGGATGAGCAAGGCAGAATACAAGCCGGTAAAAACAGAATCTTTTTTAATTACCTATACCATTATTACAATGTATTAGATGTATTGCAAATCAATGGTGCAAAACTCTATTCAAGACAAGGCACTTCCTTTGATGTGCGTTTGATTTTGATTGATGGTAGAAAAAAGATGCCACAAGGTGCATCACCTATTTACAATGAAAACACAGATTATGAAATTACTTCTTTCAATGAATTGTATGAAAGAGTAATGATTCATTACAAAAAAAATATTACAAGCGAAATGACAAATACGCAATTACATAAATTGGAACAAGAAGCAGAAGCACTTCTTAATGAATTGCCTTTCGATGAAGAATTAGGAATGCCTTATCAACCTGCTTCTACTTCGTGTGTTGTGTTAGACACACAAGTACCCGATAGTATGGGATTTGAAACGCATTCAGCTTTACAAAAAATAAAAGAATATGTAGGTGGCGATATGGACAATTTTGTTCGCCACCGATTAAAATATAATTCAGGCACAGAACTATGCAAAGCATTAAGTGCCGAACAAACCGATGCTGTAGCAGTTGCTATTTACAATATTGAAGCTCGTGGACAAGGTATGATAATTGGCGACCAAACAGGCATTGGTAAAGGTCGTATTGCTGCATCCATGATTCGCTATGCTGTGATGCAAGGCAAGAAACCTATTTTCATTACAGAAAAGGCAAATCTATTTTCTGACATTTATAGAGATTTAAAAGCCATTGGTTGTGGGCATTTCAAACCCTTTATTGTCAATGCCAAAGAAAGCAAAACAGATATTAAAGATGAAGATGGTGAAATTATTTATCAAGCACCAAGTGCCAATGAGCAAGCAAGAATTTTTGAAGTGCTAACAATACCTAGTCAATATGATTTTGTATTAGGCACTTACTCCCAATTTAATAGTCCTGATAAAAAACCTGAAAAGCCAAACTTCCTTAGAGCCATTGCAGAAGATAATATTATGATAATGGATGAATCCCACAACTCAAGTGGAAGCAGTAATACAGGTGAGTTTTTGCAAAGCGTTGTTGGTTCTGCAAAAGGTGTTGTGTTTCTATCTGCAACCTTTGCCAAACGACCTGATAATATGCCTATCTATGCTATGAAAACAGCCATTGCCGATTGCAATATGACCAAAGAAGATTTAGTTGAATCCATTACAAAAGGTGGCGTGGCTTTGCAAGAAGTATTGAGTAGTCAGTTAGTTGCTGAAGGGCAAATGATTAGACGAGAAAGAAGTTTTGAAGGTATAGAAGTAAACTACTTAACACTTGAAGATAAGGAAATTGAACACAAAGCTATTGCCGATAATATCACCGAAATTATTAGAGATATAATTGCCTTTCAATCTAACCATATTGATACACAAGTAGATGAGTTAGATAAAATTGCAGTTGCCGAAGGAAAGGAAGTAGAAGTGCGAGAAGGTACATCACAAGCAGGTGTTGACAATCAACCTTACTTCTCAAAAGTGTTTCAAGTTATCAATCAAATGTTGTTTTCTATCAAAGCAGAAAGTGTTGCTGAAAGAGCTTTGATGCGTTTAAGAGAAGGCAAGAAGCCCATTATTGCATTTGCCAGTACAATGGGAAGTTTTATTGAGCAAATGGAAAATAAAAATGGAATGCCAGTTAGCGAAGGTGATACCATTAATGCAGATTTTGCAGAAGTATTGAAGCGTGGTTTAGAATCTGTGATGCGCTATACCGAAAAAGATATGAATGGCGATAGTATTTATAAATCGTTTGCCATTACAGATATGCCAATGGATGCACAAGCTGACTATCAAAAAATAATTAATAAAATTAAAAAAGTTAGTACAGGTATTACCATTAGTCCAATTGACATTATCATTCAAAAAATTCAAAACGAAGGATATAAAGTAGCCGAAGTAACCGGCAGAAAATATGAGTTGCAAATAAACAGAACTACCAATCAAGGTTTATTAATGCCTAGAAAAAGAATCAATACCAATGATGCTTTCCGACAATTCAATAATAATGAAGTTGATGTACTCATGATAAACCAAAGTGGTAGTACAGGTGCATCAGCCCATGCAATTGTTACACCCAAAGTGAGTGCTAATGAAGTTAAGCAACGAGTAATGATAGTTTTACAAGCTGAATTGGATATTAATACCGAAGTGCAAAAGCGAGGTAGAATAAATCGTACAGGTCAAATCTTAAAGCCAATTTACGATTATGTAAATTCTGCAATTCCTGCTGAAAAGAGATTGATGATGATGTTGCAAAAGAAATTAAAATCGTTAGATGCCAATACAACTTCTAACCAAAAGCAAAGCACAAAGATTTTGGATGTGCCTGATTTTTTAAATAAGTATGGCGATAAAATTGTAAAGGAATATTTGAATGAAAACAAAGAAGTCAACGAATTATTAGGCGACCCATTAGGATTGCTAAAAAGTGATAGCGAAAAAGAAGAACAGGTGATTGAAGATGCAGCTCATAAAGTTTCAGGAAGAGTTGCCGTATTAAGTACCAAAATGCAAAGTGAGTTTTATACAGAAATTGCAGAACGCTATACGGATTATATTGAATACTTAAAACAAATTGGCGAATACGATTTAGAAGTCGAAGCCATGAACCTAGAAGCTGAAACCATTGATACTAAAATTGTAAAAATGGGTAAAGGTGGTGATAGTGCATTTGGTGAAGATTCCATTTTAGAAACTGTAAAAGCTAATGTTCTTAAAAAGCCATTTAGCAAAACTGATTTAGATAATTTATTAAAAGAGAGTTTAGGCAATCGTTTTGAAACTGATATTAAAAACGAAATACTAGAAAATTATACTACTCATGTTAATCGTGTTTTGGAATCTGAAAAAGCAGAAACACAAGAGAAGTATAAAAACCTTGTAGCCAATGCAAAAGACGATAAAAAGCTATTGCACATCAAAGAAAAGAAAGGTGAACAATCTTATCAAAAAGCATTAGTAGAAAAAGAAGCTGAATTATGGGAAGCTGAAAAAGCAACTCTGCAAAACATAGAAAAGACTTTTAATAATCGTAAGAATTATATGGAGCGATTGTTTAAGTTTTTTATCATTGGAAAACAATTACAATACCCTATTGAAAGTTATGGCGAAGGTCAAACTTTTACAATGGCTGTATTCTTAGGTTTTGTAATAGACATGAAAAAGAAAAACCCTTATGCACCATCTGCATTAAAATTGCGATTCGCTATTGCAAACAGTAATAAATATATTGCCATGCCAGCATCTTATAGCGATGATATAATGGCTATCATTGGTGCTAGTATGGATGTGCCACATTTACCACATCAAGAATTGTTGCAAGAGTGGGAAGTACAAATCAAACAGAATATTGTAGATAGAAAAATACGCCACATCATTACAGGAAATCTTCTCCAAGCATTCAGTGATTTTAAAGGCAAACTTGTGAGTTATACCACTTTGGATGGGGCAACCAAAAAAGGAATTTTAATGCCTGAAAATTGGATAAGCAATAGCAAAGAAACCGAAACAAGAATTTTGGTGCCTATTCAAAAAGCATTGCCATTGATTAAAAGCATGCAAAGCAATACACAAGTGCTAACAACCAACGGTGTTAGTTTTTTTAGAACACCTCATGGCTATAAAATGTTTACGCCAAGTTCAAGACAAAAAGCAGGTGATATTTATTTAGACAAACAATTATTGGAATTGGTGGACAAGAGGATGTTTGAAAAAGTAAGTGATAAAATGGTAGCCAATATTGAAGCCTATAACATAGATGAAGTAATAAACATCCTTCAACAAAATCATAGCTTGAGTGTAACCGTTCCAAGAAATATGCTAGATGTTATTATGAATTCGGAAATGAAAGTAAGTAGCAGAATGAAAATTGAAATGCCAACAAAAGAAGAAACACACCCATCAAACAATAACCTTTTAGAATTGGAAGCAGAAGCATTAATGCTTGAATTAGAACTAGCTGCATAATAAAATTTAAAACAAACACAATGATAAATCAACATAATTACACTGAATTAGTAAATCAAATAGATTACAACGCCTTGCCTGAAGCCGTGCAAAAGGGATATGATTTTGTAAAGAAATCAACAAACAATTATAGTTCATGGGCTGTGATGCAACAAAGCGATAAAATCAAACAGGTAATTGAACTTTACTTTAAGAAAGTTGAAAGCTATTTGCCAAAACCCAAAAAGGAAAAAGCAGAAACACCAAAGCGAGAACCAGTAGCTAAAAAAGAAAAAGTAGTTGCACAAAAAGTTACAACAGCAAAAGTTAGCAAGCCAACAGAAAATATCAATTTTTCAGAAAGGCTAATAGAAGAAATAAAGTTGATAAAGCGTTTTGTAAATCTACAAGGCAAACAAAAAACACAAGAAGATATACTTCGTTTTATTACTTCGTTACAAAAAGCTATTGTAGAAAAGAAGGTTCGTAAAACTTCGGTGTATGCTAAAGAAATAGAGTTTATACAAGACGATTTAATTACAACCTATAATCAAATGGGTTCAAAAACTGTATATCACATCAACCAAAACAAACTAGAAGAACTAGCCAGTATAGTTGGAGCTGAAAAGGTTTTTCCATCTATGCTCTATATTAAAAAGTTTATTGGATTAGTTGGCAAAAGTGGTATCAAACAAAAAGCAACTGCTTTAAAAACACAATTACATAATGCAGTTTCTAAAGGCAAAATCACTAAGCAAGATAAATATGCAGATAAGCTGAATGAAATATTCGTAACGCTTACAAATTTCCTAGATAACCCAACTCAAAAAACTATCGAAATAACTGAACAAGAATTAAGTGGATTAAATGATATTGTTGAAGGATGCAATTGTAACATGAATGGCTTTGATTCACCAATTCCCAAAGTGATGAACAGTATGGACTTTGCTAATATGCAATTCAACACAATTGGTTTAAAAGGTAAATGGTTCAACCTCATTGGCGACCCATCACCCAATTTTTCTACAATGGTATTTGGCAAACCTAAAATGGGTAAGAGTTATTTATGTATTGACTTTGCAGGTTACTTGGCTCGCAATCATGGAAAGGTTCTATATGTAGCCAAAGAAGAAGGACTTGATTTTACTTTACAGAAAAAACTAAACGACAAAGATGTGAAACACGAAAATCTATTTGTGGCATCTGAATTACTCAACGACTTAAACCCATACCAATACATCTTTTTGGATAGCGTAAACAAACTTGGACTAAGTGCTGAAGATTTAACTGCTTTAAGAAAACGCTATCCACACAAATCCTTTGTATTTATATTCCAAACAACCAAAGATGGAAACTTTCGAGGGGCTAATTCATTTCAGCATGATGTAGATGTGGTAATTGAAGTACCTGAAAGAGGCAAAGCTGTTGGGTTTGGTAGGTTTTCTCAGGGGGGAGAAGTTGGAGTTTGGTAATTCATTTTTCTTACTGAAATGAGTATAAAATTGCACCTATATACAAAGTGTTTGAAACAGAAATAGAAATATCCTTCACTTTAATATCTTGGTTTTTATCTAAGAAGCCATTTATTTCTTCTTCTAATTCATGGAGGGTTGCACATTCCAACATTGATGTCCATTGTCTCATATATATAAATTTTGAGATAAAAATAGAATATAAATGTCAAATAATAATTCATAAGTTGCCCAGTATATAAAATCTTTAATACACAAATCATTTATTTACACTGAAGTAGTAATCCGGTGCCGAAAAATCCTAAAATACGGAACATTAGTGCTAAAGTATAAATAAAAGAACTTAAAAATTATGCAAATTTTGAAAGAGAAACATACAGATAACTCTCATTTTTTTCAAACTATTTTAACCGAAATTAGTTATATTTGCATAGTGAATCTTTGTGCATTCTTTATGGCATTCTATATATTGGTACTCGGTGCAGTACCTTGTAGCGATATGCATAATAAATGCAATACTGAAAATTCAAAAACAGAACTTACCCAAAACCACAACCACCAAAATGACACAAACGATAACTGCACACCGTTTTGCACTTGTGCTTGTTGTAGTGCCTCTGTTGTAGCATTAGACTTTGCTCCTTTTCATATCAAAAAACCAGCAGAGTTTTCAATATCTCAAAAAATTACGATCCGTAATTTTTCTTTCGTTTCCAATTACTTTGGCAACATTTGGCAGCCCCCAAAAATTACTACTACTTGTTAATGTATAACAGTTAGTAATTCCCCTCATTTCATTTTACTTGTAGCTTATTTGCCTTGGGCAAATGGCACTGTTATTCATTATTATGCTTTGCTCAATTGATTTTGGTATGCTACCAATAATCTGTAACAATTAATCTTTAATAATTTAAAATAGTGTTAGATAAAATAATAAAATTCAGCATAAAAAACAAACTCGTTGTAGCTGCAATGACTTTGTTACTCATCCTTTGGGGTGCTTGGAGTGCTTCCAAATTGCCCATAGATGCTGTACCCGATATTACCAATAATCAGGTACAAATAATTACCGTTTGCCCTACATTGGCAGGTCAAGAAGTTGAACAATTGGTAACTTTTCCTATTGAACAGAGTATTGCCAATATCCCCAATTTAGAAGAAGTACGCAGTATTTCTCGTTTTGGCTTATCGGTAATTACTGTGGTATTTAAAGACGAAGTAAACATCTACTTTGCAAGGCAGCTACTCAACGAAAAACTTAAACAAGCCGAAGAAAGCATTCCAAGAGGAATAGGTAAGCCAGAGTTAGCCCCAGTAAGTACAGGGCTTGGCGATATTTACCAATACATTGTTCACCCCACCAAAGGCAACGAAAGTAAATACACAGCCAAAGATTTGCGTACAATGCAAGATTGGATTGTTCGTAGGCAGCTTAATGGTACTCCAGGTATTGCCGAAGTAAATAGTTTTGGTGGCGAATTAAAACAGTACGAAGTTTCTGTAAACCCAAATCGCTTAAAAGCGATGGGTGTAAGCATTCCTGATATTTTTAAAGCATTAGAAAAAAATAACCAAAATACAGGTGGTGCTTACATTGATAAAAAACCAAATGCCTACTTCATTCGGGGCATTGGCTTAGTTACTTCTTTAGAAGATGTAAAAAATATTGTAGTTAAAACCACAGGTAGCATTCCCATTTTTATAAAAGATGTGGCAGAAGTAAAATTTGGTAAAGCCATCAGGTATGGTGCTATGACCTTTAATGGCGAAGTAGATGCAGTAGGTGGTGTGGTAATGATGCTAAAAGGCGAAAACAGTAACGTAGTAGTACAACGCATCAAAGAAAAAATCCCTACTATTCAGAAATCTTTACCAAATGATGTAATTATTGAACCCTACTTAGATAGAAGCGACTTGGTTGCAAGAGCCATCAGCACAGTAGAAAAAAACTTAATTGAAGGTGCGTTAATTGTAATTTTTGTTTTAGTACTTTTCTTAGGCAATTTCAGAGCAGGTTTAATTGTAGCATCTGCCATTCCATTATCAATGTTGTTCGCATTAGGCTTAATGAATGTATTTGGTGTGAGTGCCAATTTAATGAGTTTGGGGGCAATTGATTTTGGTTTAATAGTAGATGGTGCAGTTATTATTGTAGAAGCTACATTGCATCATTTGGGTGTAAAAAAATCAATGAATAAATTGACACAGTCCGAAATGGATAATGAAGTATTTGCATCAGCCTCAAAAATTCGTAGCAGTGCAGCCTTTGGCGAAATCATTATTTTAATTGTGTATATCCCTATTCTTTCTTTGATAGGTATAGAAGGCAAAATGTTTCGTCCTATGGCTCAAACTGTGGGCTTCGCCATATTAGGTGCATTAATACTTTCGCTTACTTACATTCCTATGATGTGTGCTTTATTTTTGCCAAAGTTAATAAGCCACAAAAAAACATTTAGCGATAAAATGATGGATTTGTTCCAACGTATTTATCAACCATTGTTACAAAAAGCCATTCAAATAAAATATTGGTTAGTAGGTGGTACAGTTACCTTATTTGTAGTATCGCTTATTGTATTTAGCCGTATGGGTGGCGAATTTATACCCACCCTTGCAGAAGGCGATTTTGCCTTTCATTGCATATTGCCACAGGGTAGTTCATTAAGTCAAAGTTTAGAAACATCAATGCAAGCTTCAAGAATTGTAAAGCAATTTGATGAAGTAAAAATGGTAGTGGGCAAAACAGGAGCTGCCGAAGTACCAACAGACCCTATGCCTCCAGAAGCTACCGACTTAATGATTATTTTGAAACCACAAAAAGAATGGAAATCTGCTAAAACTTACGACCAATTAGCCGATGAATTTTCAGAAAAATTGGAAGCCATACCAGGAGTATTTTTTGAAAAAAGCCAACCCATACAAATGCGTTTTAATGAGTTGATGACAGGTATAAGGCAAGATGTAGCAGTAAAGATATTTGGCGAAAATATGGACACTTTAGCTACCTATGCCAACAAAGTAAGCAATGCCATACAATCAGTACAAGGTGCTACTGCACCAATGGTAGAAAGGGTAAGTGGTTTACCTCAAATTAATATTGAATACGATAGGTTACGATTAGCCAATTATGGTTTGACTGTAGAAGATGTAAACGATATTGTAAGCACAGCTTTTGCAGGCAAAAGCACAGGTGTAGTTTTTGAAAACGAAAGAAAATTTGATTTAGTGGTACGCTTAGATAGCACTTACAGAAGCAGTATAGATGATGTTAATAATTTAATGATACCTACCAATACAGGCAATCAAATTCCACTTTCACAAGTTGCAAACATCAATTTTAAAGTTGGCCCAGCACAAATAAGCCGAGAAGCAGGTAAACGAAGAATTGTAGTTGGCTTTAATGTAAAAGGTAGAGATGTACAAAGTGTAGTGGCTGAAATTCAACAAAAATTAGGTACACAAGTCAAATTACCTTCGGGTTATTATTTTACTTATGGTGGCACATTTGAAAACCTACAAAAAGCCAGTCAACGCCTAATGATTGCCGTTCCTATTTCATTATTACTAATTTTTCTATTACTCTATTTTACATTTAGCAGTTTCAAACAAGCCAGTTTAATTTTTACAGCTATACCTATGAGTGCCATTGGTGGTGTGTTTGCGTTATTGCTTCGTGGTATGCCATTTAGTATAAGTGCAGGTATTGGTTTTATTGCATTGTTTGGTGTAGCCGTATTAAATGGCATTGTATTGATAGGCACTTTTAATCAATTAGAAAAAGAAGGAATTGCCGATGTAATAAAACGAGTAATAGAAGGCACAAAAATAAGGTTACGACCAGTATTAATGACAGCCACGGTAGCCAGTCTTGGATTTTTACCAATGGCATTAAGTAGCAGTGCAGGTGCAGAAGTACAAAAGCCTTTAGCTACAGTTGTAATTGGTGGTTTAATTACAGCTACATTCCTCACACTATTTGTATTGCCTTTGCTATACATCATTTTTAATACTAAAATTTCATTTAAAAGAAAACCGAAAATGAAAACGATTACAACAGCAACTACAATACTATTGTTGATGTTTGCAATAAATACAAATGCTCAAACAGTTAAGCAAATAACAATTGATGAAGCAATCAATATAGCAATTCAAAACAACCAATCTGTAAAAGCAAGTAGTATTGATATTCAAGCCACAGAAAGTTTAAGAAAAACAGCAAACGAATTACCCAAATTAGATTTTAATACACAGTTGGGGCAATACAATAGCATTAAGTTTGACAATGCTTTTCAGCTATCACAAACCATACCTTTCCCTACATTGTTTGGTGCTAAAAAAGAGTTGATAAATGCCGAAGTAAAAGCAAAGCAAATACAACAACAGCTTACCATTTACGAAATCAAAAATCAGGTTCGCAGTCTATTTTATCAAATAGAGTATTTGCAGTTCAATAAGCTAAAATTACAAAGCTTAGATAGTTTGTACAATGAGTTTATACGTGTAGCCAATTTGCGATACAAAACAGGTGATACCAAGAAAATTGAAATAAGCACAGCCGAAACAAAAAAGGGAGAAATCAATTTATTGGCACAGCAAAACCAAGTGTATTTGCAAAATGCTTATCAAAGTTTAAAGGCACTATTAAATTCAAAAGATAGTATTGCAGTAGCTATAAATACTTCTTATTCTCCGTTAGCAGTTAATACACTCATAGATAGTAATGCAATTGCAAAGCATCCATTACTGCAATCCATTTATCAGAATATGCAAATAGCAGAGCAAACAAAAAATGTAGTAAAAGCACAAGGTTTGCCCGACTTCAAAATCGGTTATTCCAATCAATCACTTATAGGCATTCAAAACATAGATGGTGTAGATAAATACTTTGGTGCAGGTAATCGGTTTAATGTTGTAAATATTGGTGTAGCCATTCCATTAACTTTTGGGGCTACCAAAGCCCGTATTAAAAGTTTAGAATATCAAAAACAAAGTTTGCAAACACAAGCTGAATATCAAAACACATTGTTCAATACAAATTTGCAGAACGCTTTAACACAATACCAGCAAGATGTACAGCAGTATAACTATTACAAAATACAAGCCTTACCTAATGCAGATAATATTGTAAAAGCAGCACAGTTAGGCTATCGAACAGGCGATATTACCTATGTAGAGTATTTGTATGCCTTGCAAACTGCAACAGATATTCAATTAAAGTATTTGCAATCCATTCAGCAAATCAACCAAACAGTTGTAAACATCAATTCAATAATCAATAAATAATTAAAAATATGTCATTCAATATAAATAAGATAATAAGTGCAGCAATCATACTTTGTATGTTGCTTTCAGCTTGTGGTAGTAAGTCAGAAAAAAATACCAACACCCAAGTTACTAAAGAAGAAAAAACCGAAACAAAACCACACCCTAAGGCAGAAGCCACACCCACTATTGCAGCACTTACAGCAGAGCAAATAAAAACAGTAGGCATTACCTATGGCACAGTAGAAATGAAAGAACTTACAGCCACTATAAAAGCCAACGGTAATTTAAAAGTACCAAACAATAATAAAGGTAATGCTACATCTTTATATGGTGGTGTTATTAAATCTATCAATGTGCAAATTGGTTCATCAGTTCGTAAAGGGCAAGTAATAGCTACTATTGCCAACCCCCAGTTTATACAATTGCAAGAAGAATATTTAACCATTGCCAGTAGAATAACCTTTGCAGAGCAAGAATTAACAAGGCAAAAAGAATTGAACGAAGGCAATGCAGGTGCAAAGAAAAACTTACAAAGTGCCGATGCAGAATTAAAAACTTTGCGTACTCGTAGAGCTTCTTTACAACAGCAAATTCAGTTAATGGGCATCAACCCTAATAATGTTTCAAATAGTAATTTACAATCGGCTTTATTGGTTACAAGCCCTATTAGTGGCACAGTAAGTAATGTATTTGCAAAAATTGGAAGTTATGTAGATGTTGCTTCACCAGTTGCCGAAATTGTAGATAACGGTTCACTACATTTAGATTTGAATGTATTTGAAAAAGATTTACCGTTACTTAAAGTTGGGCAAACTATACATTTTACACTAACAAACAATCCAAATAATGAATACGATGCAGTAGTGTACAGCATTGGTACAGCCTTTGAAAACGAGAGTAAAACTATACCAGTACATTGCAATGTAAAAGGCAATAAAACAGGGCTAATTGATGGTATGAACATTACGGGTATAGTTAGTTTAAATAATGTAACAACTCCAGCCGTGCCTACCGATGCTATTGTAGAAGCTGATGGTAAATACTACATTTTTATACTTACAGATAAAGAACCCGAAGAACACCACGAAGAAGGCGAAGAAACCCACGACCATAAAGCAGCTAAAAAAGGCAAAGAACAAGAACCTAAAAACACCACCAACTTTGAAAAATTAGAAGTAGTTAAAGGCGTTTCCAATATGGGCTACACTGCCATCACATTTGTAAATGAAATTCCTGCAAACACTAAAATAGTTACTAAAGGAGCTTTCTTTATCAATGCCAAATTAACCAATACAGGCGAACACGAAGATTAATCATTTAAACAATAATTATTATGCAACATATTCATAAATACGATGCACAAGACAAACAACTTTGTTGCACACTTGCACAAAAAATTAACAATAATACAAAAGATGTAATGCAGCAGCATAATGTCAATGATGCACATAAGAATAGCGAACATTCAGCAACAAAAAGCAATCTGTTAGCCGAGTTTAAATTGCCTCTAATTTCCCTTTGCCTTTTGCTCTTTGCAGTTGGCTTAGATAATTGGTTTCCTCAAACTTGGTTTATAGGTTGGGTGCGTATTATTTGGTATGTAATAGCCTATGCACCAGTGGGCGTACCAGTATTAAAAGAAGCCTTTGAAAGCATAGCTAAAAAAGAAATATTCTCTGAGTTTTTATTAATGTCTATTGCTACCATAGGAGCATTCGCCATAGGCGAATACCCCGAAGCTGTAGCAGTAATGTTATTCTATGCCGTAGGCGAAGTGTTTCAAACCTTAGCTGTAAAAAGAGCCAAAGCAAATATCAAAACCTTACTTGACCAACGACCAGATGAAGTAACCATTATAGAAAATAACCAACCAAAAACCATAAAAGCAGAAACGGTACAAATAGGTAATATCATTCAACTAAAGCCAGGCGAAAAATTAGGATTAGATGGCGAACTACTCACAGACAATGCTTCTTTCAATACAGCTGCACTTACAGGCGAAAGCAAACCAGATACTAAAACAAAAGGCGAAACGGTTTTAGCAGGAATGATAAACTTAAATACCGTAGCACAAGTAAGAGTTACCACTGCTTACACAGATAGCAAGTTGAGTAAAATTTTAGAGTTAGTACAAAATGCCACAGCACAAAAAGCCCCAACCGAATTATTTATAAGAAAATTTGCAAAAATTTATACCCCAATAGTTGTATTACTTGCCTTACTAATTACAGCACTTCCTTACTTCTTTGTTGAAAGTTATGTGTTCAGTCAATGGTTGTACAGAGCATTAGTTTTTTTAGTTATCTCTTGCCCTTGTGCATTAGTAATTAGTATTCCATTAGGCTATTTTGGTGGCATAGGTGCAGCTTCTAAAAATGGTATTCTGTTTAAAGGCAGTAACTTTTTAGACATTATTGCGAACATCCAAAGTGTAGTAATGGACAAAACAGGCACTATGACCGAAGGTGTTTTTAAAGTACAAGAAGTAATATTAAAACCCGAATTTAATAAAGATGAAATCCTGCAAATGGTAAATGCTTTAGAAAGTCAAAGTACACACCCAGTTGCAACAGCTATTCATAACTATGTCGGCAATGTAGATAGCAATATCAAATTAGAAAATGTAGAAGAAATATCAGGACACGGATTAAAAGCGTCAATCAACAACAAAGAAATATTAGTAGGAAATTTTAAGCTGATGGATAAATTCAGTATTGCTTACGCTATTGACCCTGCAACAATTGTTTATACTTTAATAGCCATTGCTTACGATAAAAAATTTGTGGGCTATCTAACCATTGCAGACAGTATAAAAGAAGATGCACAGCTTACCATAGATAAACTAAAAGCATTGAATGTAAATACCACAATGTTAAGTGGCGATAAGTCAAATGTAGTCCAATTTGTAGCCAATAAATTAGGCATTACAAATTCTTTTGGCGATTTACTGCCCGAAGACAAAGTAAACAAAGTAAAAGAACTAAAAGCAAAAAACGAAACAGTATGTTTTGTAGGAGATGGTGTAAACGATGCACCAGTAGTAGCATTAAGCGATGTAGGTATAGCGATGGGTGGTTTAGGAAGTGATGCCACAATAGAAACAGCAGATGTAGTAATACAAGACGATATGCCAAGCAAAATACCAATGGCTATAAACATAGGTAAGCAAACTAAAAAAATTGTTTGGCAAAATATCATTTTAGCATTTTCCGTAAAAGCAATTGTGCTTATACTTGGTGCAGGTGGTTTAGCTACGATGTGGGAAGCAGTTTTTGCAGATGTTGGTGTAGCATTATTGGCTATTTTAAATGCAGTTAGAATACAAAGGATGAAGTTCAACAATTAATTTGCGACTTCGGTATATATGGGTCAATAACTGAGTATAATTTCCTAAGTAATAAATCAATGCTTGTGTTCGATATAGTTCTCATAACCTCCACCCTGAAGTAGATACGCCATAAAGATTTTTTTCTTTATGGCGTTTTTGTTGGCGTATCACTTCAGGGTGAGGTATAGCGATGGAGGAACGACATCTGCTATACCACTTAATTTATCAAAATATTCCTATATCGTGATTAGATAAATCAACAGA
>CAMDVD010000004.1 GCA_945878115.1 Chitinophaga pinensis
AATTAATTATCATAGCCAACAGGCAGCTGTTTATACGTTGTGAGTTGGTTAGAAAAATTGAGAAATATTGTACCTATGATGCCAGGTATGATAGAGAAAATTATGAACAGCAGCTCGAAAAAGCTATCTTAAGTTGACGCACATGCCTGAAAGGGTTGAATGTGAATAACGAGGTTATTAAGGGTATTCTTATTAAACCTATACAATACAATTTTTTACACTTACTCCAATTTCAATTTCTTTAAATTCGGTGCTGCAAAATACGTGAACCCAACAATTAAAATGGTCATAACACCACCAAATACAACCGCTGGGATAGTGCCTATAAACCTAGCCGTAAAGCCACTTTCAAACGCCCCCAATTCATTACTCGAACTAATAAACATCATATTGATAGAGGACACTCTTCCCTTCAATTCTTCTGGCGTTTTGAGTTGCAAAATAGAATGACGAATCACCACACTAACACCATCGAATAAGCCAGCCATGAAAAGCATAGCGAACGAGAAATAAATATACTTGGATACCCCGAATAAAATAATGCAAGTACCAAAACCTACTATACAAGCCAATAATTTATAGCCTACATTATTTTTGAGCGGGAGATAAGCAAGTATAAACATCAAGCAAATAGCACCAATGCCATGTGCACTGCGTAACCATCCATATCCTACAGGACCTACATGTAAAATTTCTTTTGCATACACAGGAAGCAAAGCCTCAGCCCCTCCAAATAATACAGCAAATAAATCAAGCGCTAATACTGCCAAAATAATTTCGGATCTAAATACAAATCGAAAGCCTTGGGCAAGCCCTTGTACAAACCCAATTTCTTTGACGGTGATTATTGGTTTAGGACTAATTTGAACAATACAAAAAAGAGAAATCAGCAATACAAATCCTGCAAGTATTAAAGTATAACTTACGCCAATACTTGCCATCAATAGTCCACCAAATAACGGACCCAATACAGAACCCAAAAGCCATGAAGTGCTACTCCATGTTACAGCCAATGAAGTCTCTTCGCGCTTGATGAGCAATGGCAATAAGGAAAAAGAAGATGGTGCTAAAAATGCACGAATGCAACCGCTAAAAAACATGGCTGCATAAATACATAAGGCAACAACATGTACAGACTGATGCTGCAGAAAATAGGAAGAGGTGATCGAAATAATCAACACAGCATTGATCAAATACAATAAAATGCAAGTCAGATACACAGTTCTCTTATCGTGCTTGTCTACAAAATAGCCAGCGAAGAAAGCGAATCCAATGGCAGGAACTAATTCAGACAATCCTACCAAACCCAATGACAATGGGTCTTTGGTGAGAGAATACAATAAATAACTAACAACGGTTGTTTGTAAAAATAAAGAAAAAATAACGGTAAAGCGAGTGAGTATAAAAAGAGAAAACTCTTTTTGTTTGATGAGGGCAAATGTTTTTTTAGCGGTAGAGCTATCCAAAATTCTAGTTAAAATCAAATAAGTAAAAACGTAAACCGATAGTCAATCCAATCGTAAATGGATGTGTTGCAGCACGATTTTCATTTTTCCCTGGTGCATACATATACTTTGCGTAATTGCCGTATACATAATCTGCTTGCGGATATCCAGGTGTTGTACCTGTTGGTGTTAGCGTATTCTCATCTGTATTTTCGGCATTGGTAATTTGAAATTCCCCTTTCAATTGGGTAATCAATTCTACTTTTTCTTTGAGCAAACGAGAAAACCCAATGCCAGCAGATGCGCCAAGGCCATGACGATGATAAGGTCTGTCTTTAATATCATAAGTAGCTTTAGCAGTATCACCCACAATATTAGCAGTCAAGACTTCTTTTTTAATGCTCATTTCATAAGGCTTAGAACTTCCATCTGAATAAGAAAAAGTTCTTAAATCTGAATAGGCTAAATTATAAGAATAAAATGCCCCGATGGAATATAAGAATTTAGTTTTTTTATCATTGATATGTTGGATGGTAACGGTGAATGGGATTTTCAAATAAGACAATTTCATTTTTGCCTCCATGGTTAATTTGCTGCCTGGGATAGCATTCCCTACATAACTTTGGTTATTGGTTCCGAATTGCAAACCGAAACTATAGGAGATTCCATTTTCGTACAAGTAGCCATACTCAATGCTTCCACCGACACCGGGAGTCATTTTATATTTTTGAAAACTATCTGCACGAACATCATCGGCATTGAATAAATTAGATTTATAAATGTTTAAGTTGGCTCCCCAATATTTACCATAAAGTTGAGCGGATGCTAATTGTGTCATTAAAATACACACGAAAGAAAATACTATTTTTTTCATAAGGCATAAAGATAGCCGAATAATAGAAATTATGAAATTTTTATAGGGGAAAATTGCGGCATCTGATTTAGAATCGTGAAATAAATTGTTGGTGATTACTGGTAAAATTGTCTGAATCACGGATGGTACGGAAAGAGTGGATTACACAGATTGCAATACTTTTCTTTCATTTCTTCGTAACACCTTTTTTAATTTGGAGGCAATCGATAACTGCTTATTGTAATGGGTCTACATGTTCTACTTCGTTATGTATATCATATAGCAAAGATGTTTCCTCACTATTTCGACTTTCAAACAGCTCATGTTCATACACCATAAGTTTTTTAATAATAGAAGTCACAACCAGAATTGCAGCAATATTCACCACATTATTGATGATTTCGATGACATTGATATTATTAAAATCTATAACCGTTTCGGCCTTACTATACATCGGGAATACGATTCGCCCGAGCAGCCCATTGATAATCCATAAAGCCCACCAAACTGGAATCAAGTTATTGGATTTAAAATCTTGGGTTCTGAAAATAGCCCGTTGCGTTTCTGCCCAAATATCATGCATAATTTTTACTGGAGCATAGAGGTTCATAAAAGGGACAAACCAAGCACCTGCAGCCCAACCTTCTGTATAACGAAGTCCACCGACACCAATAAAATGAAGATTATAATAAGCTCTGCGAAACCACATAATGAAATGAATACCACAGATAATCGTAATGGCTATTTCGCCGAATGCCATATAATGCGATATCTGTAACAGGGTATTAAATAAATCAATATCCGATTCGCCAATGGATAGCATATAAAAATCTAAACCCATGTTCAGAATATCGAAAACCAAATAGGCAAGTAAAAAAGCAATAATGTTTTTGGCTCGTTGTGTATTGTCCTTCATAATATTCAAATTTATTTCGCACAAGATAATATTTTCATCCAAAAATACTTTTGTATTTCAAGCTACGTTTGGGATTTGGAATCCTTGTGTTTTAGCAAGTCCAATGCAATTATAGGAAAGGTTAATTTGATCCTTGATTTTGATAACTTATTAAAAAGTATATTACTTTTTTAGGCGGTTTGCTTGTTAGTTAGTCTAGCAAAAATTCCTTACCTCACCAACACCACATCACCTTTCATGTTCACATCTGTACCATCGGGACATTTAGCTTTGAGTTGCCAAAAATATGTATCTGCACTTTGGTCTACACCTTTGTATTTGCCATTCCAACGAGTGGTGTTGGCTGTCTTACTATCGAATACTTTATTGCCCCAACGATTATAAACAACAAAATAAACTTCTTGTAAATAAGGTGATGAAGGACCTACCGTTTTATTTTGTTCGTTATCGCTGAATGGATTAAATACATTGGCTACAAATACTGGACATGCTACATTCACCACCACTGCATCACTATCGCTGCAAGTGCCAGTGGCATTGGTTATGAGTAAATAATAAGTTGTGGTTTGTAGAGGCGTTGCTGTAGGACGTGGTACTGTATTGCTGTTGAGTGTAGATGCTGGCGACCAAGTGAGTATGCTATTGCTTGGATACATCGTAAAGTAACTACCAATTGCCACAGCCTCACCTTGTTGTATCCATTTGTCTGTACCAGCATTGGCTATTATTTTAGACACTTGTATGTTTATGCTTGTATCCAATACACAAGCTGTGAGGCTACTACTAAAGTGTATGCCATACGTTATGTTGCTATCGGGTTTGCAACTGATTAAGTTATTGCCCACATTGGATAAAAAAGTAAATGGTGTTATTGCATGATTATTTGTAAAGGAAAGTAGTATGCTATCGCCCCAACATATATCATTTTTTGAAAGTGTAACAGCAGGATGAAAGTTTGCATCATACGCAACTTGGCTACTTATGCTATGTACAAAACAATTGGCACTATCACTCACTGTAAGTGTATAGATAGTGCTTACAGGCAACACGGTAATACCGCTTGTAATATTGCTCCCAATAATATTTGTAGTTGGCAACCAAGTATATTGTAAGGCAGATGTAGTGCCACTTGTAGAGGATTGAATGAGAACATTATTTGCACTACAAATATTCGTATCGACTGGAGAAACAGTTAAAGAAAAATCTGGAAAATAATTTACATTAAAAGTATCCGCACTACATACGCCTGTGCTTGATGCTATGTAAGTAGAAGATGAAGTTGGTGCTATACTTATACTATCACAATTCGCATTGAGGCAAGTATAATTATTGCCTTGCCATGTGTATACACCATTGCCACCAGAGGCAGCAAGTATTTGCGTAGACCCTTGACAATGGTTATGGTTGCCTGTAATATGAATAGCAGGCGCTACATGTATATAATACACATAAGTATGTGGCACATGCACTGCGTTGATACCCGCACAAGCTGTGTCTTTTACGGTAATGGTATAAGTATGCCAGCCAGTATCTACAGCAGTAGGCAACCATTGTACACAAGCATTGATGGTATCGGTATACAAGTTTTGATAGCTGATATTTGCGTTGGGTATTTTAGTATTGATATTGCAAATACCACTTAATGTATCCAATGCAGCAGAGCTGACATTGCTGTATAATTGATAGCAATATTGCAAAGGCTTACCAGCACATGCATAAATGGTATCATTGCCTTGCAATGTAGCATTGGTAAAGCTCGCAGGCACAGGTGAGTTGTTGACCGTAATACCATTGGCAGGCAATACTACGATAGGTATATCATGCCAGCTATTGCCTACCCATGTACCATTGTGGTACTCATCTATAACCAGCGTCACCACTGGGTTTTGCGTACCTACAGGTGTGAAGTGCATAATGGCTTGTGTACTATCCCAATAAAAAGTACCACCAGTACTGAATGGCTCGGCAAGGGTGAATGGGGTGAGGTATGGAATATTTAATACAGGACTAGAGTATTGAAATGTACTAAAAGCGAGACGCTTGGGTTCAATAAAATGATATACCAATGAATCGCCATTGATATCAGAAGCAGCAATACTATAACTTTGTGGCTGACCATTAATGACATATATTGGTATACTATTGATAATATCGGCACTTGTATTATGTATACTAGTATCCAAATTATTCAATTCAGTTGCCATATATACCCTATTTAAATAATTAGCTGTATTAATATTAGTTATAGTGAAGCGAGACGCAAGAGCGCCAACATCACTACAACTTATACATCTCCATTTACCACAATGTTCAGGAAGAGTTACTATTTTGGTAAGCTTTGTAACCCAATAAGATATAGCATTACTATTACTGAAAGGAGTATCACATTGCGTAGTAAAATTACTGCAAGCTCTTTCTATAGGATATGGATGATATACACTTTGAGCATTTACAGCATTTACTGCATTTGTTCCATTAACAGTATCTACTATTGAACCAGTGCAAAGAAAAGGATTTGGCCAAGAATAATTACATGAATCTACAATCAATGATTTTAGTACATTGCTTGAATGATATAATATAGAAGTATCTATTAAACAATTAGAAAATAAAGTTGTATAAATAGCGTAGGTTGAATCATTAAGCCATTCATGTTCAATTTCAAACCCAGCATAGGCACCAGCAAGTTCAAGTTGAACTAATGGACTTTGTGCTTTTATAATGTAAGAAGTATAAAACACGAAAATGAAACAAAGGGTTGTAAGTTTTTTAAGCATAAAAATAAAATAAATAAAACCGCCAAGAAAATGTCTTGGCGGCAGTGTTGGTGAATAAATTAATGAGATACAGAAAAAAGAGTATTATGCGCGTTACTAGTTCTTATTAAAAAATAATTGCCTGTAGGAAAATTGCTAGTATTAATAGTGTTAGTTCCAGTATGTAATGTAGAACGCAAAAGTATATGCCCGTATATATCTTGAACTGAAATATTTTCTATATCTGTTGCGGTAATATTCAATATATCATTAGCAGGTACAGGATATAAGTTAGTATTAAACATTTTAGTTGTATTTGTTCTGTAGCCAGTTGCATTAATTGTTCTGAGTTTATAATATAGTTTGCCACAACTAATTTCAGATATTACATATTCACCTCCAGAAGCGTAAAGGTCTAAATCGCTACATATACTAGTCGCTTGTATATCACAAGGTGACCCTACTGTAGTAATTGAAGGTGTAATTGTATTATAAGTTGTATAAACTTGTTCCCAATAATTATAATAATAAGGTGGGGTGCCAAAAGTAGTATTAACTAAAGGGTTCATAACAGCTACTACTTGATTAACTTGAGTCATAGGTGTATTTACATCTTGCTCATGAACCCACGCCACTGCTGCATCATGTTCCATCCAGTCTATGCAGGCTTTATCTTGCAAATATGGCGCACTAGCAAGTATATCATCAATATAAAAGTTTATAGGAGATAGACTATTTGAATTTACATACAATAAATGGTTTGGTATAGTACTAGTACCTATAGTAAGTGCTTCTATCACACTCATAGTCATTGCCCAACTCATATTTCCACTTGAAAATGTTGGACTAGTTCCATTCTCGCTACATATCCTTGTAGCGTTTTCAAAACCATACCAAAATATATCATTCGGTAATGGATATGAAAATACATTACTTATTGAACTTGAATTAACAATATAGTCTATTACTAAAGTATTATTATTATTCGTGTTAATACCATCTACATAACTTACTACACATTCAGGAATATTATTAGAGGTATGCCCAATTGCAATATCTGGGTTTATACAATCAAAGTTTAATGGATTACCCCATGCAAGTTGGTTACTAACTGCAATTGGAAATAAACTAGTATTATTTGAATAAGTCCCATTCAATGCATCGTACTCATATATGCTATATATTGGTTCATAATTCGTGCCATTATTTTGTGCACTTACTACTGCAAAGCGGTCATTGCTGCCATATTCTTGGTCACCGTCAATACGAGGATTTGTTGAATAGATATTATTAAGAGGTCCAGCAAGAGTCATTAAAACACTTAAAACATACCCTTGTGAAATTGTAATATATGGAGGAGAAGTGGAATAAGCAATATTCAACTCCAAAATCATTGAACCTTCAGTAATATCTGTTTCAAAAACTACTATGGCTTTTTTCCCATCTTGCTGTAAGGTCACATCAGGGCTACGAAAAATACTTGGATAGTAACCATTATAATCAAAATTCACAAACCTTTCACTAACCGAATGTCCAGCACAGTCGGCAATTGTAATTCCAGCATCCATTTCAGGCGATGCTGCGTTAGTACCTATTAAAGTACCATCATAAACAAATGCAATAGCAGGAGGATTTCCAGAGCGTTGACAAATGCTACTTTCTAGGTGGGAAGCATTCCATAAATAGTCAACACTTGTAACTAAATCCCCAGATGAACCTGAGCCTGTAGCATTTGTAATATACGGAGCTTGAGCAAAAGAAATTTGCGAAAATAAAATCGCAAATAAGAGTAAAAAAAGGGAGTGAGAAAATTTGGCAGTGAAGAAGGTTAGTTTGCGAGTGTAACTGACTAAGGACAAGGCTTGTGTTGGGTGTGTGTTTTGTTTTTTCATAGTTTTAAATTTTAGCATATTAATGTGATTTGGTTTAGGTGCATTAATACGATAATAAAGATATTAACATTTATTTCTAAATTTCAAAATATGCAAGGATAGTTTATTAATGGCGAAAATATAGTTGAGTCAGAACTATAATTCAATTAATGTAAATGATGACTACGATTTTGAAAAAGCAACCGAAAATAAAATCATGGTGAAGATAAAATTATCCCCTACAAAATCTCCAAAGCACCTTTAATCCGAATCACAGCTTCTTTCAATTTATCTAAAGATGTAGCATAAGAAATTCGGATACAATGTGGATCTCCAAAGGCATCGCCAGTAACACAACTAACCTTCGCTGTTTTCAATAAATACATACACAACTCTTCCGCGGTATGTATATTATCCTTGCCTAAAAAAGCACTCACATCTGGGAAAACATAAAATGCACCCGGCGGATTATTCACTTGCAATCCTTTGATATTTCGCAAAGCTTCCACCAAAAAATCACGACGATCTTTGAAGGCAGCACGCATCGTAGCAATGGTATCTGTAGGCGTGTTGAGTGCAGTAATAGCAGCTCTTTGCGTAATCGAATTCGGACCAGATGTAAATTGACTTTGTATTTTTTCACTAGCTTGTATGACATCTTTAGGCCCAGCCATAAAACCAAGTCGCCAACCGGTCATAGCATAACCTTTGGACAATCCATTAATCACAATCACTCGATCTTTCAATGCTGGAAATTGTGCTATACTTTCATGCTTGCCAATAAAATTGATATACTCATAAATCTCATCCGAAATGATATAAATATTGGGATGCTTTACAAATACTGCCGCCAATGCTTCCAATTCTTCTTTACTATAAATAGAACCCGTCGGATTGCAAGGGGATGAAAAAATAAATAATTTTGTTTTGCTAGTAATCGCATTCTCTAATTGTGTCGCACTGATTTTAAAATCATTGTCGAAAGTTCCATTGACTTGTATAATCGTACCATCTGCTAATTTTACAATATCAGAATAGGTCACCCAAAATGGTGCAGGAATAATGACTTCATCTCCTTCATTGATGATACTTAAAACAGCATTCGCAATACATTGTTTTGCGCCTGTTCCAACCATTACTTCATCCGTTTTATATTCCAAATGATTATCTCTTTTGAATTTATCGACTATCGCCTGACGCAATTCAGGGAAACCGGCAACAGGCGGATATTTGGTATATCCATCCTTCATGGCTTGTACCGCAGCATCTACGATATACGCTGGTGTAGCAAAGTCGGGCTCACCCAAACTCAAGTCAATGATGTCCTCGCCTTGTGCGCGTAACTCACGACTTAGTTTTGCCATCTTAATGGTTTGCGGCTCTTCTATTTTCAATAATCTATCTGCTAATGCCATGGTAAATATTTTAGAATTTGTTTGAAAATGAAGTTTAAAATGTGGTCTAGATTTGAGTCAATAGTATTTGTAATATGCCAATCAGAAAGCCCAATACGCCGCCAATGATTTCCACAAATTTAAATTCCTTACGCATAATGGACATCAATATTTCTTCCAATTTATCGGAACTAAAATTGCCCACTTTTTGAACCACAATTTTCTCTATGTCTAAATCATTTTTAATACTTCCTGTCATTTGTTGTATGAGCATCGGAAATAGTATTTCTACTTCATGAATAATTCCTTTTTTGATGCTGGTCATGGTATCGCTGCTGATGAACATGGATAACAAAGGAATTTCTTCTTTCAACTTTGTATCAATAAAATTATTGACGTGCTCCTCTATGATAGGCATGGCACCTTGTGTAACCGCAGGTGAATTTATTTTGGAAGAAATATCATCAAAGGAAATTAATTCTTTCGCAACCAAGGTTCCTAATTTTTCTGCAAATTGTTGTTGTCTCTTTGGAAAAATACCATGAAAAGTAATGCCCAATACTTTGACTGGAAGCCTTGGATGAAACAACATTTTGATGGCTATCCAATTGGTAAACCATCCAATAAAAGCTGCAATAAATGGGAGCGTGTAAATCATAAATTATTCATCAAAAAAAACCAATTATTCTACTTCTGTTTTTGCATATTCCTCGTCCAGTATTTTGACATATTTTCTTTCTTTCAAAATATATTTATTCCCTTTCGCCAAAAAATGAACGATTAGATTTTCTACTGATATTGGACTGCTATCCGCCAAGTCTGCTATATTACTATATCCAATTTGATGACCATCAATAATAATAATCATGCCTGAACCAATGGCTTCCATCACATTGCCACCTGTAATTAATAAGCCTGTATCTTCACCCAAGCCAATACCAATACAAGAT
Source organism: Chitinophaga pinensis (assembly GCA_945878115.1). GTDB lineage: Bacteria > Bacteroidota > Bacteroidia > Chitinophagales > Chitinophagaceae > OLB11. Next base: position 10,186 of record CAMDVD010000004.1, read on the forward strand.
GGATTTGCAGAAATGGCTTGTGCCAAACGACCGAATCTTCCACGCTTATCGAAATGAGAATCAAAAATAACATCCCGCATGAAAGCCAATCCAGTAGTCACTTTCACAGCACCTTTTAAATGTGCATTCGCTGCATTGCCTTCATAAATCATGGTATTGCTCATCGCCATTGCACCAGCACTCGTTCCTGCCACCAAAAATCCTTCTTCTTCAAAATATCGTTCGTGTAAAATGCGATAAATTTCAGTGCCGCCAAAAGTAGCAGTCAATCGCATTTGATTACCGCCTGTAAACATCACCGCATCGGCTTCACGAATGCGTTGAATATAGTCAGGATTTTGCGCATCTTCACGATTACGAATATCCATGCAATGCATATTAGTACATTGCAATTTAGAAAATGCATCCATGTAATTTGCGCCTACTTCTACCGGTATGGTTGAAGCAGTTGTAATCACTTCAATTCTACTATGGATACCATGTTTCGTTTCCTCAACAATTCGGCTTAATATGCCTTGTTCAAAAAAGTTCAGATTATTTCTTTGTATAAAACCTTGCTCTAAGTCAGTTCCTTTATCTTCTGCTCCTCCTATCGGAATGAGTATGCCTTTGGGTGTCATCATAGCTATATAGATTTGCAAATATATAGGCTTTGCCCCTAAATTCTTAGAGATTAAAGAACTAATTTGGCAAGGTGGGAAAGTGGTTAATAACAGCTAAAGGGCTTGCGCAGTGGCTTTTACAAGGACTTTCACTGGGTAAACAACTATACATTCATCGAAAACCCATTCGCCAAAAAGGCACAAAAAATTGGAGAGTAATACCCTTTGTCCATTTCATTTCATGAAGCCATCTGTTGATGAATTGCCGATTTATTTTCCAACCTTTGCAAAGCTTAGCGAGTCTTCCAACTACGTCAATTAGACATAAATTTAAACGAAAACTATGAAATATTTTTTCTCTTTCTGGATGATACTTAGTGTATCCAAAATTTTTGCACTCACCAACATTACAACACCAAACGTATCTGGCACATGGTCTCTTGCCGGATCGCCATATATTGTACAAGTGCCCATTACAGTATCAGCAGCACTTTCTCTCACCATACAACCTGGCGTAGAGGTACGTTTTATGCCTGCTACCAAATTAGATGTGAACGGCAAATTGATTGCGAAAGGAACTAGCAACTCGCCTATCGTTTTTTCTGCAAATGATACCATCGGTTGGAGCAATGAAAATGTTACAACTGGCGGATGGGGCGGCATCCATATTTTTCAATACCAAGGAAGTGGAGTAGATAGTTCCAAAATGGAATTCTGTACCATCAAAGATTGCAAGTACGGCTACTCTACGTATATAGCAGATATGTGTCCCTTTCTAGCGTGTCGAAAACTTAAATTAAGCAACTGCAATTTTACCCATAATACTTGTGGTACAGGCGCGAATACAAGTGGCACTGTAGTTACCTTAAGCACACAGTCCACAACCGACACCATTGAATTGGACATGTGTGATGTATCTGAAAATACATCCGTGTTCGGCGTTGTTCGATTTGAAAATTACCAAGGTGGTTATACCTACATACATCGCACCCGTGTACACCATAACCATGAATGCTCTTCTATTTGGGGTTCTTGGTTTAATGCCTTAATCGAAAATAATGAAGTAGACCATAACGACATGATCAATGACAATGCCCCTATTAAAATGTCTATTGGCACGGCTACTATTCGTTTCAATAAAGTGCACCACAATCAATGCCATCAACTAGCTGCCATTGGATGTAGATCCGGAAAAATTGATATCGACAATAATCTTATTTGCAACAATGAACAACTCGATGGCAACTGCGGTGCAACTGGCGGTGGTGGCGGTATTCATTTAGCCCATAATGAAGGCGGTGCAAATTTTGCTGATACCTATTATCGTGTTCGAAACAATGTAATTGCAAATAATTATTCCGCTTATGGAGGTGGCGGTATCTATGTGTATCATGCAAAAGCTGATATCATGAACAATACTATTGTCAATAATAGTACGGCATTGGGTAGCGGAAATGCACTCTTAATTCTAGATGCCATGTCGGAAGTAAAAGTGAAAAATAATTTATTTAAAGGCAATTCAATTCCCAATTGGGCAGATAGTTTAAAGGTACTGTCCATCTATTCTTGCAACACATTATTGTTCGATAATAATTATATACCAGGACAATTTTATCAAGCAGTCAGCGGTTCGTATGCACAATTACTAGGCGACACATCACATAATGTAATAGGCAATAGCCCAATGTTAACAGCACCTACAGCAAACTCACTGGTAACCACCGATGCAACGACTGCCAATTTCAATCTTCAAATTTTATCGCCTTGTGTAGACAAAGGAGATACAGTTGGCGCCTCCTGTTTACCGATTGATTATCTAAGTAACAATAGAATCATGGGTCCTAAAATTGATATCGGTGCGTTCGAAGTCATCAAGAGTGGTGAAGGTATTTTTGAACAAAATCAGAATAAAACAAGCTTTCATTTTTATCCAAATCCGGCGCTTGATTTAGTGCAAGTTTCTACTCTTTTACATAAAGGCGTTCTGCAACTTTTCAATGTAGAAGGACGTATTCTTAAAAGCATCCACTTCCTTCAATCCAATTTTCAATTTTCTGTAAAAGATATTACACCAGGTATTTATTTCATTCGATTGACAGATGGAGAACATCATAGCAAGACAGAAAAAATAATGGTGGATTAAAGAATTTAATCTTGATATTTAAATTGGCAAAAATATCTATGCCGTAGCGTATTTTTTGAAAAAAATTAAAGCTTACTTTTAAAATGCCATAGTGTATAAAAAAAATAAATGCTACGTTAGGGCGGCATACACGCTTTTCACTTCAATCTTTTTGCTGCAGAGCCAGCAAAAAGGATTTCCGTTACAATCGTTGCCGCAATACAAAGGAAGGCATCGTTTAACGCGAAGCCTTCCTTAATTTACTTCGCTAGCACCTCTATCATTTCCAATAAATCTTCTGGTAAAGGGCTATGCATTTTGACACAAGAAGTAAACGGCGTAAAATGAATTTTACCATTAACCAATCCAAGCATTTCTTGTGTGCGACCTGCAAGCAGCGCTTCTACCGCAGCATGACCAAGCCGGCTTGCCAACATTCTATCATTACAACTTGGTGAACCTCCTCTTTGTATATGACCAAGTATCGTTACTCTAGTATCCAACTGAGGCAATTCTTTGGCAATTATTTTTTGTAATTCTAATGCACCACCAAACTCATCTCCTTCTGCAACAACAATAATACTGGTCATTTTTTTTCTTCGTTGATCATCTTGAATAGACGACAATATTTCATTCAATTTTTCTTTTTGTTCAGGAATAAAAATATGTTCGGCACCACAGGCAATGCCACTGTGTAAGGCGATATAACCAGCATCTCTGCCCATTACTTCTACCAAAAAAATTCTGTCATGTGCTTCAGCAGTATCTCTAATTTTATCGATTGCACTTACTGCTGTGTTTACCGCTGTATCAAATCCAATAGTAAAATCTGTACCGAACAAATCATTATCTATAGTGCCTGGCAAACCAATGGCTGGAATTTGATAAGAAGAAAAAAAATCTACAGCACCTCTAAAGGTGCCATCTCCACCAATTAATATCAAAGCTTCAATATTATTTTTAATCAATTGTTGATAAGCTTTTTCCATTCCATCCTTTGTCATAAACTCCTTACTGCGAGCAGTTTTCAGAATAGTACCTCCTCGTTGAATAATATTGGAAACACTGGTTGTTTTTAATTCTTGTATCTCCCCTTCTATCATTCCTTGGTAACCTCGCAGGATGCCAAACGGAATAATTTGATGATAAATAGAAGTTCTTACTATGGCTCTGATTGCAGCATTCATGCCTGGCGAATCACCGCCAGAAGTTAATATACCTATATTGGAAAATTGTTTCATCTGTTTTTTATTATCAAAAATAAAAGTACAGCTAAATGGATAATACTTATTACTTTTTAAAAATAAGAGTAACTTTGAGACTCTATATTGTTTAAACATAAAAAATAATTTATGAATAAATTACTACTCCTACTTATTGGCTTTCTTTTTTCAATGTCCAATATTTCTCAAGCACAGATTGCCGATCAAGCTGCAAACATTTGGATTCAAATGATTGACAATCCCAACACAAATTATTACGTTGCCATAAAAGCATACGACACCTATTGGCAAGACAAAGAAAAACCAGAAGAGGAAGAGGATATGATAAACGAGGAGAGCTCGAGTAAAGAAGCAAGCAAGGAAAAGAAAAAAGAAGAAAAGGAAAGAGAAAAGAAACTACAGAAAATGTCGCCTGAGCAAAGGAGACAATTGGATGAATTAAAATACCAATGTAAACGTTTTGAAAACTGGAAGAGAGAAGTCTTTCCTTTTGTCCAAGAAGATGGCCGCATATTGACTATGGAGGAACGCCTCGACATTTGGAAAAAACAACAAGAAGAGTTAAACCAACAAAAAAAATAGACCATGCAAAAAAATATACTTCTAACCATCAGCCTATTTTTTATAAGCCTATTTGCAGAAGCCCAATTAGCCAATTGGAGCGCTGTATTACCAACAAAATTCCCAACAAATGCAAGTGGTCAAATTCATGGTATAAGCAGAGTCAGTCAATTAAAATTCCACCCTACTAGCGCTACAAAAATGTATGCAGTTAGTGCAAGAGGTGGATTATTTATTTCTACAGATGCCGGTGCGAATTGGTCGGTAACTCCAGGAACTGACTTCATGCCAAATACTCGTTTAGCTTCTGTTTGTGTCGACTTTACCAATGATCAAATTATTTACTTAGGTACTGGCGATCACAATTATTATTACAATGGAAATGGTGTGATGAAATCAACCAATGGCGGTCAAACATTTACCCAAACCTCCCTTACTGGTAAATTGGTAATTGACATGGTCATGGATCCTACTAACCATAATATTATTGTCGCAATTACGAATCAAGGAATTTATAAAACTACAGATGCAGGCGCCACTTGGGTATTAAAAACCGCTTCTCGTCCTTTTGATGAAATAAAACAAAAAACGCCTGTTTCCAGAGTGCTCTATTCTTGTACGACGGACTCTGCATTTTTTAGATCAACCGACTTCGGTGATACTTGGTCGCAAATTACGAATGGCATTGTATTACCTGCGGGAACTACAAATGGCAATGGTTGTAGAATAGCAGTAACACCAGCAGATAGTAATGTAGTGTATTTAGGTATGGTTGTAAATGGTGGTACTATTTATAAATCAACGGATGGAGGTAGCACTTTCGTAGCGAAAAAAAATACGGTCAGTCCTTACCTAACTTATTATGCAAATTTGAACACATCCTCAGGACAAGGAGATTATAATTTTGGGATTGGTGTAGACAGAACCAATGCGAATATTGTATACCTTGTTGCACACAATAATTGGAAGTCTACAGATGGCGGACTTACATGGACTTTGCTCACCAACTGGTATGAAAAATGCCATACCGATATGCATCAAATTGTAACATCTCCTTACAATAATAATAACCTATACAATGTGAACGATGGCGGTATATTTTTAAGCACGGATGGTGGTAGTAATTGGACGCCAAAAAGTGATGGCATTTATGGTTATGAAATTTATCATGGCAATTGCAGCCCAACTAGAAAAGACATCATTAGCATTGGCACACAAGACAATGGCGAATTGTATTCTAACACACTTGGTTGGTATACCAATCGTGGTGGTGATTGGGGTTCGCAATGTGCATTTGATTATCGACCAAGTAGTTATATGGTTTACTATTATCAAAACAACCAACGTCGTTTAGTGAATGGCGGAAATTCTACGTATGGCTTACCAAATCAAGTAACTTTATTGCATGATATAGCCTTTCATAGAAGTAATCCGAATCTGGCTTTTGTTGCAGATTCCTTTATTTATCGAACAAATGACTTAACAGCCACAGGACCAACTTGGACGCAAATTGCAAGCCTTGGCAAAAAAGTAATGGCGATGCAAGTATCCTTTGCCGATACCAATAGATTATACATCATCACAAGCGACAATACGTTTTATGTAAGTGCAAATGCCTTGTCAGCTACACCAACATTTACTAGTTATACCCTACCAAGTACTAGCAATAACAGAGCTAGCATAACCACTATCAAATCCAATCCAGCTGTGGTTTATATCACCATCAACACGCAAGTATATCGCTCGGCAAATTATGGTGCAACATGGACAAATACCACCTATAATCTCCCTTCAGTGAATCATGTAAAAATTATTGCTGATGAATATTATTCTGGCAATGAATTAGTTTTTATCGCCAGTAATAATGCGGTTTATTATAAAGTTGGAACCGCTACTGCATGGACTATTTATAATACCAATTTACCAACAAGAACAGAGGCCATCGACTTATCCATTTTTAATGATAGTACATCCAATTCTGTTTTGCGCTATGCTAGTTATGGTAGAGGAATGTGGGAAACACCCATTTCAAATCTCCGTGCCATCAACGCAAATTTTATAGCGAACCAACTCAATCCTTGCTTAGGAGAAGCCGTTACATTTTCCGATTTATCAACAGGTAATATAGCTAGCAGAACATGGTCATTCCCGGGTGGCACACCTTCTACTTCAACTGCTGTAAGCCCAATTGTAACATATGCAAGCAATGGAATTTACAGCGCCACACTAACCGTTTCTGATGGCGTTACAAATAGTACACTTACGCTTCCAAATTATATTAATACCAACGGTGCGACAATCCCACTAGCCGAGGGTTTTGAAGGCAGTATAGATCCGCCAAGTGGATGGAAAAATATAGACATTGGAACGCTTGGATATACCTGGGCTAAATCATCTGCTGCGGGCGGATTTGGCAATTCTACTAATGCGATGATGTTTGACAATTATTCATGGAATGTAGTTGGCGAAAAAGATGAATTAATCACTACTAAATTAAATTTAGTTGGGCTTACATCTGCTGCATTGACTTTCGATTTGGCTTATCAAATTTTTACGGGCTACTCCGATTCATTGAATGTTTTGGTATCTACAGATTGTGGTGCAACGTACACCAATATGTATGCTAAAGATGCAAATGGATTGACGACTGCCGGAAGTGGTGGCAATAATTTTGTTCCTACATCATCGCAATGGCGAACAGAATCTATTAATTTAAATGCCTATGTAGGACAACAAATTTTCATCAAGTTTCAAAATGTAAATGGTTACGGCAATAAATTATATATCGACAATGTGAATATTTTTTCACCACCTACTGCAAGTTTCACCGCAAATCCTCTTAATATCTGTCAAGGCTCGACTGTAACATTTACGAATACGTCTACAGGTTTGGCAAGTTCGTATCTTTGGTCTTTCCCAGGTGGAACACCTGCTACATCCACTGCTACAAATCCAGTAGTCACTTATGCCAATAGTGGTGTGTATAATGTTAGTTTAATAGCTACTAATGCTGCTGGTTCTAATACTTCTACTCAAGCCAATTATGTGACTGTAAATTCGAGTATTTTGCCTTCAGTAAATATCAGTGTTACTTACTTTATTATTTGTGCAGGCACATCTGTTACATTCACTGCAACACCGACTAATGGCGGCTCTACACCATCTTACCAATGGAAAGTAAATGGAACTAATGTTGGAACCAATAGTTCTACTTACACAACATCTACTTTAAGCAATGGACAAATTGTAACTTGTGTAATGACTTCTTCCACTGCATGTGCAAGTCCTACGACAGCCACTTCAAACAGTGTTATTATGACGGTTAATCAACCAACATCTTCTAACTTATCCGTTTCTGCATGCTCTTCCTATTCATGGTCATGCAATGCAACGACCTATACTACTTCTGGCAACTACACCTGTTCTTCTTTAAATGCCAATAATTGCACACATACAACGACATTGAACTTAACAGTAAACGCAAACACAAGTTCCAGCCAAACGGTTACAGCAACTTCTGCAACCTATACTTGGTCAGTAAATAATGTGACTTATACGAGTTCCGGAACTTATACTTCTACCAGTTTAAATGCAGCAGGATGTACCCATACTTCCACTTTAATTTTAACTATCCCTGCCAATAATTATAATTGCTATGTTAAGAATTTTTCTCAACCCTCTGCTTCTCAAATGGAATTTGACATATGGATAGAATGGACTGGTACCAATACTGCCAAGCTGCAGTCCTTTCAAGCTGGTATTGATTTCAATCATGCAGGCATGTCGAATGGTGGACCTACAACCATGACTGGTTCCTTCATTGCTGGCACTGCATCTCCTTCCTTATTACCACCACAAAATGCACCAACCGTAAGCATCAATGCAACAAGTAAACAATTTAGAATAGCAGCTGCCATCGCAACTACTGCAGCAAGTGCACAAACCATTCCCCCACCCAATGGTTTCAGATTAGGCAGATTTAGAATCGACAATGGAGGTGTTCCATTTACCTCCAATAGTACACCTAATATGGTTTGGTTTTTTGGAACTGCAAGCTCTACCCTAACAAAAACAACCGTGATTTGCTATTTAAATGGTGCTAGTTCTGGCACTACAGTAACAATCAATGCGAACCATACCATTGTGAATCCAATTGTATTAAATCCGCCTGGACCATCTCAATCTATTTTATCCAATGGCTCAGGCGCAGCAACCGTTTGCAGTCCTTCCACAGCCAATATCAAAGTCACAATAACTGGTGGTACATCACCTTATACAGTCGTTTACACCAATGGCACGAACAATTTTACGGTTAATAATTATATCAGTGGTTCGGACATTCCTGTTGCACAAACTGGCACCTATAGCCTTGTATCCGTAACTGCAACCGGTGGTGGTACAGGCTTGAATTTAAACAGTGGAACAGCAACTGTAAATATCAATACCTGTACAGCAACATTAAATTTAAAATGCCATATTCAAGGTTATTATCTTGGCGCGAATAACATGACCAATGTATTATACAATGAAGCAATGGAAACAAACCCATCCACAAATGTAGATACCGTCACAGTTGAATTGCGCAATGCCGCAATACCACATAATTTGGAAGGAACTTACAAAGGTGTTTTACAATCCAATGGCACTATCACTTGCACATACCCTGGCACTGTGATTACCAAATCTTGTTATGTAGTCGTACGGCATCGCAATACCTTAGAAACATGGAGTAGCAATCCTTTCACAGTTGCAGCTACTAATAATTATGATTTCACAACCGCAGCCAATAAAGCCTATGGCAATAATGAATTGGACATAATGAATGAAAATATTTGGTCGATGTATAATGGTGATTTGAATCAAGACGGTGCTATTGATGCAAATGATTATTTAATATTAGATATAGACATGCAAGGCTTTGCAAGTGGTTACTATGCCTCCGATATAAATGGAGATGGTACAGTAGACTCCTCCGATTTCTTAATTCTCGATGCCAATATACAGGGATTTATTAGTAGTATTACGCCATAGGGGAATAAGAGATTTTTGGAGAGAAAGTATTAAGCCCATTTGATGAAATTAATGTATTATCCAATATCTTCGTCATGTTTATGCAACAAACTATCCTAGCCAATCAATCATTCTAAAAAAAAATTAGTGAACCTAAATGGATACTTCCTTTGCAAGTAAAATTGAAACACGAATCCACTAAAAAATTAAACAAACACAGATGCACAAATCCATTGTATTGACCTCCATTTTTTTACTCCATTTTATTATTTGTTCTGCACAAAGCGAAAACAAGTTGACTAGTATTGCAACCGATAAACCACGTATTGAAGTGGTGGGAACTGCGGAACAAAAAGTGGAACCAGACATTATTTATGTTTCCATTATTTTAAAAGAGAAATTTAAAGATGGAACAAAAATTACGGTTGAATCTCAAGAAGAAAAATTCAAAAGTGAATTGATTGCTATCGGTTTGAATATAGACAGACTTACACTAACTGATGCCAATACAGAAACTATTCGCATCAATAAAAAATCAAAAAAAATCATAACGACCAAGACCTATAATTTGAAGTTAAGCAATGTAGCAGATGTAAGAAAAACATTTGCCATCATTGACAAAATGGAAATAAGTGATGCTACAATTACTGGAACAGACATTTCGACCAGAGTGGAAATATTAAAAAATACACGAATCGAAGCCATAAAAGCAGCGAAGAAAAAAGCAGAATATTTATTAGACGCCATTGGTCAACAATTAGACAAACCTATTGTCATTCGAGAAATAGAAGAAGGAGGTTTTGACTATTCCGTTGCAAATACATTCATGTCAGGAAGAATTTTAAATAAGCAAGCAAATACGCTAGCCGAATCTGAACAAAATGACGTCACAGATTTAATCATTGAAAAGATTACAATTTCCGCAAAAATTTATGTAGAGTATGGCATAAAATAGAAATGCTAAGAAGCATGTGCTCGAATACTATTGCTACTCTTCTCTCTAATACTAGAATCAAACACGATCATGCAAACCAACTTCATGCATTCGATGACATGACTGCAGTATCTCTTGGCTGATATGCTAATCAGAAAACAATCTGCATATCCATTCTCTCCGTAAAAATGAAAACATTTACATTTGATAATTCATTCTTACGAACTAAAAAAAAGCAAACGATTTTTCATGAAAGAAATAAAATTAATTTTTGCACTTCTTTTTTTTAGCATGCTTGCAGATGCACAGATTTATCCAACAATTCATGCCAAGCGACCACGAATTTATATTGACTCAACGAGGTTTGCCTATTTACAGAACAACATGAGTGTTGGGGATTGCGGAACAACGTACAATAGCTTTAATAATGCGGTATTCGGTAATTGGTATAATGATCCTCAACTGTATTTACTTGGCACAGATTCTACACTTTGGACATGGGATTTCAATTCGCAATGGGCTCAAGCACAAGGTCAGTTTGTTTCTGCTCTCTATAAAATAAACAACGATTCTACAGGACTTAAGCGATGCCGGTTTTTGATAACGCAAATAAATAACAAATTGGATACCCTCAATTTCAACAATTACGATTGGTATACAAATGAAACCCTCATTCGCAACATTGGTGATGTGGGCGGCATGTTATTGGATTGGTGCTATGATTCGCTTCCATTGTTGATGCGCCAACATCTTGCGCAAAATCTATATAAGATAGATAGTCATTTTATGCATACCTATATTTTATCTTCGGCAGGTACAGCCTATATTACAGGTCATAATATTTGGAATGTTTTTTATGCGAATCAATATGCGCTTGTGCTCCATTCGGCAGATGGACTAACACCATTGCAACAAGACTCCATCACACAATGGTATCAAATTAGCTATGATAAAGCAGTGAACGAAATTCTTCCTGCTGCAGGTTATTATCGTGATGATGATGGAGGCTGGAATTGGACAGCAGCTTATGCCATGTGGAGTTTGGTTGATGAATTTCAGTTTTTTGAAAATATGCGAATTGCCACAGGCAAAAACTTTTACAACGACCTGACTTGGGTACAAAATAGTATCAATCAATATTGGTATTTTCTGCAGCCTGATGGCTATACTATTAATTGGGGCGATGGCTTCACGAATGAACAAGGAGACAGAGTTATTTACCTGCATGCTCAATATTATAATGATCCACGCAGTTTATGGTTAGCACAATATTATGCTGCACCACAAAACACGACTTGGACTTGGCCTATTTTTCAAAAACTAATGTATAAAGATTTCACTGCTCCTTTGGTCATCAAACCTGACCTAGCCCATGATTGGTTCAGCGACAAAACTGGGCTATCTGTATCTCGCACAGATTGGAGTGATACAGCTACTATGGTTTGGGTGTACGATGCACCAACAAAAAAAGCTGGACACGAACATCGCGACAACAATTCATTTTGCATATATAAAAATGCACCGCAAATAAATAACTCGGGTTACTACGTATCGTATGGCAATCCGCATTACATCAATTATTACATGCGCACTATTGCACACAACAGTATTTGCGTATTTGATTCAACAGACAATTATACCAATTGGGGGACTAACGTTAGCAATGATGGTGGGCAAAATGAATCACCGACATTAATGAATTACAATGACATTTTTTTGCCAGCTGCACAAAAAGGTAGTTGGGAATTATGGGGTGCTGGTGATGATTATTGTTACAATATTTCTGATGCAGAATTAAGTTACGATACTGCAAAGTTGGATAAATTTAGGCGACGAGTTTTGTTTTATAAGCCCAACCAAGTAATAGTTCTCGACCATCTGCATCTGAAAAATATAAGTACCCATCAGCGAGATGCTAAATTTATTTTGCATTTTCAAAAACAACCGTCTATCAACGGGAATGTGGTAAACACATCTGTTGCTAATCACATAGAAACCTTTAATGGAAAGGACATTCTCCAATCCAATGGAAATGGCAATGTAGCCATTCGAACACTCTTGCCAGTCAACTCAACCACCACTAGAATTGGAGGTACTGGCTATGAATTTTATGTTGACGGCATCAATTATCCATTGGGCCTTATACCTGATACTATACATACCACGCCAGGCGCATGGCGAATTGAGGTACAGCCAAGCACCATCTTAGACAGTTTAATTTTTCTGCATACCATCGCTATTGGTGATAGTTCGAATGTTTCCGTAGCTGGTGGAAAAGGGCAACAGAACAAGTATACTATTGGTGTTGATTGGACTAACACACTTTTCTTTTTCAACGCCTTAGGCGACACAAATGCTATGTATCACATCATGAATAATATTGCAGGTGGAAGAACCGTGAAAGTATTTGGTGCCGATCTAATGCCAGCGCAACTGTATGCTGTGTTGGTAGACAATAGTGTTGTCGCTTCGATTTATTCAGATAGCATCGGTGTTTTAGAAACTACTATTTTATTACCTGCTGGCAATCACAAAATTGAAATAAGTAATACCGCAACCTCCATTGCATCCATAAATAATGACAAAATATCCATTCTTGTTTTCCCGAACCCGACAAAAAATGAATTAAATATCATCACAAGTAATACGTCGAGTACAGATATTGAGGTTACCAATTTAATGGGAGAATTATGCATCCAAACAAAAAACGTATCCAAGATTGACGTATCTAGTTTACGTAATGGTGTTTATATTCTGCACATTAAACAGGGTAATAATTTATACAAATATAAATTCTCGAAAGAATAATGCCCAGCAGAAACAATTCATTAATGCTTACAAATAATTTCAATCAAGATTAGTAAAACGGAAGCAGTAAGCACATATTTAAATCCAGTTGCGAAATAAATGTGATGCAAAGCAGATGAGCTTCTTGTATTTATGTAGAAAATAAAAAGTAGCTAAGGTTCTTACTGTCTTGTATATATCCATTCAACCTAAGCATTTCCACCAATAATTACTCATCCTTTTTAATTATATAAACTGCCTTTGGCAAATTAAAATAGGACTTATCCAAAATCGTATCTGCAAATGTATTGCCCCCTATCGCAATCCTATTGAAGCTTTGGCTATTTGTATCTGCATCCACTATATATGGTGAAGAATAAAAAGTACGCGTATGTCCTTTGCCTTTCAAACTACTTAATAAAATACTTTCATATCCCATTGCCCAAGTGCTAATGACCGCATCCTTTTCGATTGTGCTTGGCAAAATCAACATCTTTGCTAATTGATTTTCTTTCATATAGGTCAATTGCTTCTTCTTCCATCGTAAAGCGCGGCTATAATTTGGGTAAACCAAATAAATATGGACGACACATTGTAATACAATAACTGGAATCAAATAGGCTAATTTATCCAAGCGAGGTAATACAAGATATGCAAATGGAAAAGTAATAAAAATAGAATAGGTAAGCCATTCACTTTGCATATAAAACATCAGCGCAGCATTGGAAAATAAAATACTCGTCAATACAAAATAAAGGACACATGCACCTAGCATAAGTGCTACATGAATCCATTGTTTAAAGCGAATTAAAAATGCAAGAACAAAAATTGTAAATACACTAAAGAAAAGATGTGTTGTATATAAAGCATGTAAAAACATGACAGTACTTTTCAAAGTAAATAATTCCATCAATAAATGCCATCGACCAAATGATTCTAACTTTTCGGAGTCATACCAATTAGATTGTAGAAAAATAAATTTCATCAAAATGCACATACACAAGAGTAGCAACCAAAATATAAATCCATAGCCTTTAATTTTTTTACCTTCAAGAACAAACAGAAAAACCAAGCCAAATACGATAGTACAAATTACAGATAAGTGACAAAATAATCCGAGGCAAAATAAACCTAAGGGAATATAACCTTTAAATGAAAATCCAGATTGATAGTCACTGTCCTTCTGGTAAAGTGCAAACCCCAATAATACATAAGCGTGTGCTGTATAAATTTCATTATGCACATAAAAAAAACTATCGCTCATCATCAATACAAAATAGCATAACCAAATCAACGCTAATTGGTATTGTTTCCAATAATAAATGATAGCAAAAACTGCAGCATGAAAAAGTACAAAATTGACGCTATACAATTGGCAAATTGTTTTCAATGAAGCGTGACAATAAATTGCAATCAATGGCAGCACTTGTGTTATAAAAGCACCATAGCGATCTAATTGAATACTGAAGCATTTAGTGCCTATCAAATTAATGGTCGTACCAGCAGCATCGGCAAAACAAATGCGTTCTTTAAAAAAAACAAATGCCATGCACAGCATCACGCCGAAAGCAAATACAGCAGACCATTTTAACATTTTATCTCTTGCAAACATAGGAGGCAAAGCTAATGTAATAATAATTATTTACTTTTGTCGATTCTGTTTCCTGATGAAAAAAATACCTCTTCCTTCCTACCTCGAATATGCACAATATTATGAACCGTTTATTCAACAAGTAGATTCAACGAAAAGTGTTTTAGATCAATTAAAATTAAATGCAAAGAGTTTAGTATCGCTTATACAATCTTTACCCGAAAACCAATTAACAACACCCTATGCAAAAGGAAAATGGAGCATTAAAGATATTGTAATGCATCTGGTAGATTTCGAAAGAGTATCACTGTATAGGGCAATGCGCTTTGCACGAAACGACAAATCACCTCTTCCATTTTTTGACGAAAATGAATTTGCAAAAGAAGCGCATGCGAATCTTATCCTCACCAAAAAATTATTGAAAGAATATATGCTTACTCGTCAATCCACTATTGCATTTTTTGTAAACCTTCCTACTAAAACAATGCAACGCGCTGGCATGGCAAGCAATTATTCCATGAGCGTTCGCGCTTGTGCATATATCATCTGTGGCCATGAGCTGCATCACCAACATATTATTCAAACAAAATACTTATCCAATCCATTATTCTAATACAATGATTCGAATTTCCACGCAGCTTGCAACACATTTAGCCAGAACAAAAAAAATACTTTTGCCTTTACTCTTATTGGCATATAATATTCCAATGAATGCTCTCCCTTTAAAACTAAAGAAAGCCTCCTACAAACACAATGCATTTATTTATTGGGGTTGGAATCGATGTGCATTCACCACTTCGGATGTTACTTTTCATGGAATTGGTTACGATATAAAAATAAAAAAGATGGTTGCCAAAGACCGACAATCGCCGCTTGGCCTTAGCCCTTATATACAGCCAAATCAAATCACTATTCCGCAATATAATTTTCGTATGGGCTATTTTTTCAAATCTAATTATAGTATTTCTTTTGGCTGGGATCACATGAAATATGTGATGGTACAAAATCAAAAAGCAATTGTCGATGGGAAAATAGAAAATACTACAACGCCTTATAATGGTGCCTATACCGATAGTTTGATAACACTCAAAGAAGACTTCCTCATGTTTGAACATACCGATGGGCTCAACTATTTGAATGTGGAATTGCGTCGTATGGATAATTTTTGGATGACCCATAAAAGAAAACATCTACAATTCGATATCAATGGATTTGAAGGTATAGGTGCAGGCATCATGTATCCACGATCCAATACCACGATATTAGGCAATGCTTGTTATGATGAGTTTCATGTGGCTGGCTTTGGTCTTGCTTCTGTCATTGGCTTACAAGTATTATACCACAAACACTATTTCATACAAGGCGAACTCAAGGGTGGTTATATCAATATGCCAGATGTGCGTACAACCATGCACCCGAGTGATTATGCTAAGCAACATTTTTTCTTTGTGCAAAGCAATGTCAATTTTGGCGTGCAATTCAAATTATAAATACATTCCTCCGTTGCAACTATTATTAAAAGAATAAGTTGAATATGCCCAAGTATTGCTTTTATTTTCAAAAAAAAACGCCCCAGTCCATACCCATTTTTCGGTTTCTTCCCATCTTTTGAACCGTTACCCGTACAAGGATGGTATTATTTTAAAAAATGGATTTCTTTTTCAAGAATTATACCCTACCTTTGCGCCTCGAAAAACCTAGCTACCTATAGGTTTCTTCGTTCATCATTAAAATATAAAAATAACAACAATGGGAGATTTACGCTACCAAAGAAACTTTGGAATTGCCGCACATATTGATGCTGGCAAAACTACCACCACAGAACGTATCCTTTATTACACAGGGGTTAACCACAAAATTGGGGAAGTTCATGATGGAGGTGCAACTATGGATTGGATGGCTCAAGAACAAGAGCGTGGGATTACGATCACTTCAGCAGCAACCACTTGCTTTTGGAATTTCCCAACCTTACAAGGAAGTAAAACACCGGATACAAAAGAATTCAAATTCAATATCATCGATACCCCGGGTCACGTGGACTTTACTGTTGAAGTAGAACGTTCTTTACGTGTATTGGATGGCTTACTTGCCTTATTCTGTGCAGTATCTGGCGTTGAACCACAATCTGAAACTGTATGGCGTCAAGCGAATAGATATAAAGTTCCTCGTATCGGTTTTGTAAATAAAATGGATCGTAGCGGTGCTGATTTCTTGAACGTGGTAAAACAAGTGAAAGAAATGCTTGGAGCAAAAGCTGTACCATTACAATTACCAATTGGTGCTGAAGACCACTTCAAAGGCGTTGTGGATTTAATTACTATGAAAGCGATTGTTTGGGATGATGCTTCTTTAGGTATGACCTTCAGTGAAATTCCAATACCTGCAGATATGATAGATGATGTTAACGAATGGAGACAACATTTAATTGAGGCAGTTGCTGATTATGATGAAAAATTATTAGAGAAATTCTTTGATGAT
Source organism: Chitinophaga pinensis (assembly GCA_945878115.1). Taxonomy (GTDB): domain Bacteria; phylum Bacteroidota; class Bacteroidia; order Chitinophagales; family Chitinophagaceae; genus OLB11. Next base: position 27,494 of record CAMDVD010000004.1, read on the forward strand.
CCAAATACAATTACAGAAGATGAAGTACATGCTGCGATTCGTAAGGCAACGATAGATATTTCTATTATTCCGATGATGTGCGGTTCTTCTTTCAAAAATAAAGGCGTACAAACTGCACTAGATGCAATTTGTAGATACTTACCTGGTCCATTAGATATTGAAGCAGTTGATGGTGTGAATCCAGATACTGGTGAAGCAGTGAAAAGAGATGCTAATCCGAAAGGACCATTTGCTGCACTTGCTTTCAAAATCATGACGGATCCTTTTGTGGGTCGTTTGGCTTTCTTCCGTGCTTACTCTGGTCGCTTAGATTCTGGTAGCTATGTACTGAATACACGTACTGGAAAGAACGAGCGTATCAGCCGTATTATGCAAATGCATGCCAATAAACAAAACCCAGTTGATTTTATTGAAGCTGGTGATATCGGTGCTGCTGTAGGATTTAAAGATATTAAAACAGGTGATACACTTTGTGATGAAAAATACCCTGTTGTATTAGAGTCTATGACTTTCCCTGAACCAGTTATCTCTATCGCTGTAGAACCTAAAACACAAGCGGACGTAGATAAAATGGGTATGGCAATCGCTAAATTAGTAGAAGAAGATCCTACGCTTCGTGTAAAAACAGACGAAGAAACAGGTCAAACTATATTGAGTGGTATGGGTGAATTACACTTGGAGATTATCGTAGATCGTATGCGTCGCGAATTCAAAGTGGAAGTGAATCAAGGTGCGCCGATGGTTGCTTACAAAGAAGCATTCCAAGCAACTATTGAACATCGTGAAGTATTGAAAAAGCAATCTGGTGGCCGTGGTAAATTTGCCGATATTAAATTTGAAATTGGGCCTGCTGACGAAGAGTGGATTAAAGAAAATGATGGCAAAACTTTCCAATTTGTAAATGATTTATTTGGTGGTTCTATTCCTAAAGAATTCTTACCTGCTATACAAAAAGGATTTGAACAAGCTATGAGTAATGGCGTACTTGCATCTTACCCTGTAGTGACTATGAAAGTAAGAGTATTTGATGGTAGTTATCATGATGTGGATTCGGATGCAATGAGCTTTGAATTATGTGCTCGTCAAGCATTCCGTGAAGCAGGTAGAAAAGCAAAACCAGTTTTACTTGAGCCTATCATGAAAGTAGAAGTAATAACTCCAGACCAATACATGGGTGATGTAACTGGCGATTTAAACCGTCGTCGTGGATTATTAGAAGGTATGGACAGTAAAGCAGGTGCACAAGTCATCAAAGCAAAAGTTCCTCTTTCTGAAATGTTTGGCTATGTAACTCAACTTAGATCTTTATCAAGTGGACGTGCTAGTAATGTGATGGAATTCAGCCATTACTCACCAGCACCGAATAATATTGCAGAAGAAGTAATTGCTCGTGTAAAAGGAGCGAAAGCAAATTCGTAATAGCACACAAATAAAATATAATTTAAAAACACCATCTGTATTGATGGTGTTTTTTTTATTGAATCCCATTTGCCAAACCCTATATTTACATCGTGGAAAATAGAAGCCCTTTTTATAATCGAATTAAGAAAAACCAAAAGCAATTAAAATCTTATTTAGCGCAACAAGCAATTTCTTGCTACCGAATTTATGATTGGGATATGCCTGAATATCCACTGTGCGTGGATGTGTATGAACAGCAAATTCATATTGCCGAATATCGAACAAGACATCCATTAGATGAGGAAGAATATCAAGATTGGCTAAAGAATTGTATGACAGATATAAAAGATATTTTTGCATTGGATGACACCCAACTATTTTTAAAAATAAGAGAAAGACAAAAAGGAGAATCTCAATATCAAAAAGTAAATACCGTTAAACAATTCACCGAAGTAAAGGAAAATGGCATCCAATTTTTAGTCAATTTACATGACTATTTAGACACCGGTTTATTTCTGGATCATCGACCAACACGTAAAATGGTGATGGAGAATTGCAAAGGAAAATTAGTACTAAATTTATTTGCTTACACAGGTTCATTTTCTGTGTATGCCTCTATGGGTGGCGCTTTATCTACCACAACTGTCGATTTATCTAATACCTATTTGAATTGGGCAAAAGAGAATTTTAAATTGAATAATCTACCTATTGCGAGACATCAATTTATTAAAACGGATGTGAAAGAATGGATTAAACAAACCCCACCGAAATTGTATGATATTATTATTTTAGATCCGCCAACACATTCTAGAAGTTCGATGTCAAAAAGCACTTTCGAAATACAACTCGATCATGTTGAACTCCTTACCAATACAATGAATCATTTGAAGCCCGAAGGAATCCTTTATTTCTCCACCAATTTTAGAGAATTTAGATTGGACACAAAGGCCTTGTCTTCATTTACCATTGAAGATATAAGTTTACAAACTATTCCAAATGATTTTCGAAATAAGAAGATTCATTATTGTTGGAAGATAAGGAAATCAGACCCTGCTTCTATCCAATAAAACCCTCCTCACATTACCTTATCGTACTTCATTAAATTTATTGGCATGCGCAATTGGGCTTGGTTTAAAAATATTCATATCCATATTTTTATTGATACTTATTTTATCAAAAAAAATAGTACCATAGGATGCAGTTGCCGATTTTGCCCAGAGGATACCTTCTGGTAGAAACTCATAATCATGATATTCAATGGTTATTACATTTGGTTCTCCAAGTATGATTCGCTTTGCCATAAGATTAGTTTCACTATCTAAAAAAATAATTTCTGTTTTACCGGATGGATACACAATTGAAAAGGTATTGTAGGAAACATTATTTTCATACACTATTTCATGCATCGTTATGACTCGATTTTTGTCGGTATAATGCAAGAATGGATCTTCATAATCCAATTCATCCAAGTAAGTAATTGTTTCCATAGATTCAAGTGGGAAAACCGCATTGGCTTGGTTGCCGGGTAAGTAATTCCATGCGCCATTTGGGGTTATCAACACATAATATTTTTTGGCAGGTTTTGCATCCGCTTCCTTACTACTAATGGCAATATCACTTCTGATATAATTATTTTTGATGACTTGTTTTAGGCAAATCATATAGCTAGTGCTTGTATGTATTGTACTCGCTATAGAAATCGTTTCAATACTATCCCATTTTTGTTCGCCACCAATTGCATTGATATGAGCCTCAATGATTTCTTCGCTGGATTGCGCCATGCAAAAAGAGACAAGAAAGCACAGTATAACAAATGGAAATATTTTTTTCATTCTTGTAAAAGGTTTGAGCATCGAATGATTAGAGAATATAAATATAGGTAATCTTAAACAAAAGGAAACTTAATTATCTATTTGAAACAAATTTTATTCTATTGGAATTCTAGTTATTCAATGAGTGAGCAGTACATAAAATTCTCAAAAAATATTTATCTTGCAACATATATAACACGTTTTGAAATCAAAAAATAAATCATTATAAGCACCTACACACAAATATTATATCAAATTGTTTTTAGTACAAAATATCGTGCGCACAGCCTAATCAAAGAGCATCGAGCAGAATTGTTTCAACACATGTGGGGACTACTCAAAAATAAAAGATGTCATCTCTACAGAATCAATGGTGTAGAAGATCATCTACATCTTCTTACCCACTTACATCCTTCCATTTCATTGGCTGATTTGGTGAAGGACCTAAAACTTTCTTCATCAAAATTGATTAAAGAAAAAAACTTATTCCCCCAATTTAATGGTTGGCAAGATGGATATGGCGCATTTACGTATTCAATAGGTGCTAAAAATAATTTAATCCAATACATAAAAAATCAGGAAGAGCATCATAAAACAAAAACTTTTCTCGATGAATACATAGAGCTGCTAAAAGAACATCAAATTGAATTCGATGAAAAGTTTTTACTGTAAAACATTCAACACTTATAGAGTAGCGATGCCTCACTGCACTTCATGCATCACTACATTTCTTTCATCACTGCATTTCATACAGTGTTATTCAAATTCAATCCCTTCAGGATTTTTCATGCTACTTTGCTAGACATTGGTTCTATTCGCTGCACTTCATGCATCACTGCTTTTCTTGCATCATTGCATTTCATACATCACTGCATTTCATACAGTGTTATTCAAATTCAATCCCTTCAGGATTTTTCATGCTACTTTGCTAGACAGTGGTTCTATTCGCTGCATTTCATGCATCACTGCATTTCTTTCAACATTGCATTTCATACAGTGTTATTCAAATTCAATCCCTTCAGGATTTTTCATGCAAAGCACAATTTTACATGCTGACAACAATCCATCGTAATCTTAGAGCAAATAACAAAAGATAAAATAAATAATAAGCAATACAAAACCACGAAGTGGTTGAATTCGAATAACCGCAGGTGAAAACTGTGGACTGAAAACTGTCGACTGAAACCTATGGACTAAAACCTGCAGAGATAAACCTAGGAGAAACACAAACCATCAAAGGAAGTGAATGCAAATACTTGCTACAAAGAAATACTTCCTAAATGCCTCCCGCCCTACTTCACCCAATCAAAATCAATTTGCTTTTTTACCAAATTCGCCGACACAACTTTAACATGTACAGCTTGTCCCATTTGAAATTTCTTCTTGGTTCGTTTCCCGATTAATGCATATTGTTCTTCATCATATTGAAAATCGTCCAAATCTATAAGACCTGCTGTGGATAAAAATCCTTCGCATTTATGGTCTACTGTCTGTGCCCAAAAACCAAATGTAGAAACGCCACTAATGATGGCATCAAACTCACCGCCAATAAACTTGCGCATATACTCTACTTGCTTGTATTTATTTGCATCACGTTCTGCTTCCATAGCTTTCCGTTCACGATCACTACAATGCTGACACATCTCCTCCATGGCTTTAATAGGATGAATATTTTTTTCGATACATTCCAATAATATACGATGTACCAATACATCTGGATAACGACGAATAGGCGAAGTAAAATGACAATAGAATGGAAATGCCAATCCGTAGTGCCCAATATTTTCCATGGAATAGACCGCCTTCGCCATGGTTCTAATACCAAGTGTTTGCAATATACTTTGTGCTGGAATTTGACTAGCTGCAGTTATCATTTTATTGAATGAAGTCGAAATAGTTGCAGGTGATGACAGATCAAATTTATAGCCAAACCGACCTGCAAACTTGGTGAAATTTGTCAATTTATCTATGTCTGGGGAATCATGAATTCGATAAGGAAATGGAATGGATGCTTTATTTATTTTTATTTTAGAAACATGTTCTGCTACTGTTCTATTTGCTAACAACATCAATTCTTCAATTAGTTGATGCGATTCCATGCTTTGTTTCACCGTCACATCTATTGGCACTCGTTCTTCATCTAAAATAAATCGAACCTCTTCGGAAGAAAAATTAATCGCTCCTTGTGTAAATTTCTGCTTGCGTAAATTTTGTGAAATGGTATGTAGAAGCAATACGACTTCTTTGTGTTCTCCTTCCTTTGTTTCAATGATTTGTTGCACGTCTTCATATGCAAATCGTTTATCAGAATGAATCACCGTTTTACCTATCCAATAATTATGTACTTGCCCTGTTTCATCCAATTGAAAAACAGTGGAAAAGGTAAGCTTGTCTTCATTCGGCCGAAGTGAACATAATTCATTGGAAATTTTTTCAGGCAACATAGGTAATACTCTATCTGGCAAATACACTGAAGTAGCTCTGCTATAAGCTTCTTGATCCAATGCTGTTCCAGGCTTTACATAATGCGCCACATCGGCAATGTGAACACCGACTTCGTACATTCCTTTTTTTAATTTTCGAAATGAAATGGCATCATCAAAATCCTTTGCATCTTGTGGATCTATCGTCATCGTCAATATCGACCGCATATCTTTTCGCTTGGCAATTTCTTCCTCAGATATTTGCGTTGGTATTGCTTCCGATTCTTTAATCACTTCTTCCGAAAACTCGAGACTAAATCCTTGTTGCAAGAGTATTTCTTTCATTGCAATTTCATTCACTCTTTCATCGGTCAGTGTATGTAGAATTTCTCCTTCCGGATTTTTCAATTTATCATTCCAATCTGTAATTTTTACAACTACGCGATCTCCATTTTTTAATCCAACACTATTTTTTTCATTGATAAAAATATCTTTGGTAAAGCTCTTATTATCAGGAATGATAAAGGCAAAACGGTTATTCAATTGCACCGTTCCAATGAGTTCATTCTGGGCCCGTTTTACAATTTTAGTGATGACCCCTTCAGGTCTTTTATTTGCTTTGCCCACCTTAAAAATAGACACTTCCACTGTATCACCCTGCATCGCGTTTTTAATATTTTCTCGTCGAATTAAAATGTCGATGGTTTGGTCTTTTATAGTGACATATCCAACCCCTTGTTTAGATATATCGATAGTCCCTTTAATGCTCGGTGAAAATTCTTTGTGCTTTGATTTTCGGTTGGTGCTTGTTGGCATGTTATTTATTTAAACTTTATTCTATTTCTTGCTCTAGCACTTCTTCGTGGTTCGGGTCAATTTCTATAATAGGTAAAGGTGGTATGATGTTTTGTATAAAACTAATTATTTCCTGATTCAAATTTTCACCTTCTCCAAATAATACTTCAATGCCAATAGATTGAGCATAAAACGGCAATGCATATTCTATTATTTTTTCTTTCAACAACATAAACCTTGCCGCATCTTTTTCGGTAGTAATAATAATTTTATTTTTACTGTCAATGTGTTGAAATGCAGATTGAATTTCTTCTATGTCATCATAAGTAAAATAATGATGATCCTTAAATTCTAAAGTATAGACTTTTTTACAAGTGGATTTCAATTTTTCTACCAACGGTTTTGGATTGGCAATTCCAGTTACCAACAACACTTCTGTGTCTTGATTTACAGAAGCTATATTTGGCGTTAGCGGATATAAATTATTATATTCTATACTTGTAAAATAAATAGATTGATGATCACCAGGATTTATTTCTGCTATCATTTTTTGTTTCGCCTCCACAGACAAATCAGATGGACATTTTGTAACAACAATCAAATTCGCTCGTTGTGCTGCAGCTCTACTTTCGCGAAGCAAGCCGAAAGGCATAATATAATCTCGAGTATACAATCGTTCGAAATCCGTTAATAAAATATTCATCCCAGCTTTCACCGTTCGATGTTGAAATGCATCATCTAATAATATCACTTGCACGTGATGCCTCTTTTGCAAAAGCTCTGGAATAGCCGTCATTCGCTCTTCTGCAACACATACTTCTAAATTTGGGTATTTACTTTTAAATTGAAATGGTTCATCACCAATATCTCTAGCATTGGTATTTGCATCTGCCAATTTGAATCCACTGCTATACCGTTTATATCCTCTACTTAAAGTTGCTAAAGCATACATTGGAGATAATAGTTCGATCAAATATTCGATGTGTGGACTTTTGCCTGTACCGCCAACGGTGATATTGCCAACACATATAACAGGCGTACTAAATTCGATGGAGGAAAATATATTCCAATCATAAAATTTGTTGCGGATAAATACAATGACACCATAAATGATGGCGAATGGCAATGTAAGATATTTCAATACAGTAAGTAAGATTTGCTTCATGGGTTTATTTTGACATCAAGTTGATATACTTTTTTAGCACCCATTGAAATTCATTTTTTTGTTTACTATTTTCAATCAAATAATAACCATTAAATTCATCTTGTATTTTCAATATATCATTTTTAGAATACGTAAAAATAGTTTTTGCATCCGCATGTGGTGCTTGGTAAGAAACTGTACTATCCTTGTTAATGGTTCCCATTTTCTCGATGAATTGAAACATCATTGTCGCTCCTTTTTTTAATCTATATGTGCCGTGTCCTTTTGCTTGATGTGGTATTGTTTTTTTATACTTCCCAGAAACGGAGAATTCATATTTACAATCCATATTGTCTGTACAAGTCAACATGTTATTGTTCATATCCAAAGTAATCACACAATTCTCTTTTGATTTCAATGTAAATTGATGATCCAGCAAGGAAGCAAAACCTTTTACATCCGTTGTAAAAAAGTCGGGCATACCAGAAACCGCTTGCACATATACAAAGGCAGAATCTTCTTTAAATTGACAAATATAAATGGTTGAATTTGCTTTATTTATCCCTTTGGAATAACTGTATACACCAGTAAAATCAGTACTTGTAGCCAATGCTAGTTGTCCAATACTAAGCAGTACTAATAGCCAAATGATATTTTTCATAGAAGTTAAATATAGGAAACATTTTATTCTATGTATATTTACGCTCATTATTTTCATTAAAAAAAAATTCATGCTGGTAGAAATTCTGGAAATCGCTAAATATATTTTACCTGCCATCGTTGTATTGATAGCTACTTACTTAATTGTCAATAAATTTTTAGTCAAGGAAATTGAACGCAAACAACTAGCTATTTTCCAAGAAAATTCAAGTACATCCTTGAAGTTGCGATTGCAAGCGTACGAAAGACTATCCATTTTTGTAGAACGCATGCATCCAAATAGTATGATTAGTCGGTATTATGTGCCGGGTTCTACAGCGCAAGATTTGCAATTGTCTATGGTACAAGGCATACGCGCAGAATTTGAACATAACCTTTCGCAACAAATTTATATTTCGCACGAATTATGGCAAACCTTAAAAGCAGTGGTAGAGCAAGAGATTACTATGATTAATCGAGTTGGATCTAGCATTCCAATGGGTGAACCTGCTACTTTATTAATGTCCAAAATGACGGAATACATTGTAACTACAGAATCTGTAATGCCTACAGCTATTGCTTTAGAAACAATTAATAGAGAAGCAAAACAAATGTTGTTTGGTTCTTAAATCTCAGAACGTAAAAATAATTGAACCAAAAAGGTAATGAGAAAACTGAGCTTCAATTGTAGATGTATTGCGGCAACGATTGTAGCGAAAATCCTTTTTGCTGGCTTTGCAGCAAAAAGATTGGAGCGAAAAGCGTGTGTGCCGCCCAAAAAAATATTTTAAAAAATTTAGTATCGTCAAAAACATAATAATGCAGTCTATTCTTCAAAAAAATAATTTCTTTTTTATTGGTGTTGGTGGTGCAGGCATGAGTGCCATTGCGCAATATTTAGCTGGAAATGGTAAAACGGTAAAAGGTAGTGATAGGCTTTTTGCATTTGCAGAAAATGATTATATCAGAACGCAATTAGAGCATGAAAATATTGCTTGCTTTATCCAAGATGGAAGTGGCATAGATGCACATACCGAAGCTATCATTATTTCGACCGCCATTGAAGACAACAATATAGAAATTCAGAAGGCAAAGCAATTAGGGATTCCAATTATTATACGTGCAGAATTATTAGCAGCAATTTGTGCCAGTAAACGAACGATTGCCATTGCTGGAACTTCTGGTAAGTCGACCGTAACTGCTATGCTATTCCATGCATTGTATGAGAATGGTGTAAGCCCATCATTGATTACTGGCGCAGGTTTGGTGAGTTTGCAACAAGAAGGAAAAATTGGAAATGCCTTCGTCGGAAAAAGTGATTGGTTACTCATAGAAGCGGATGAAAGTGACGGTACTTTAGTGAAGTACAAACCAGAAATTGGTTTACTATTAAGTATCGATAAAGACCATAAAGAGTTGGATGAATTGTTCGGCATTTTTCAAACCTTCAAGGATAATACACAACAACAATTTGTAGTGAATGCAGGTCATGCATTAGCCAAGAAATATTCACAAAAACCAGAACAAGATTTTGGAGATGACAGTCCATTTACTGGAAAAGATTTTAAGCAAAATGGGTTTAATATTTCATTTACAGTGACGGATACCTTGCTTGGAGAAAATATCGAATTCCATATTCCAACTATTGGTCGCCACAATATGGAGAATGCCTTGGCTGTTGTTGCTATTGCTCATTTGTTAGGGGTAAGTATCAAACAATGTGCAAAGGCACTTACAACCTATGGAGGTATCTATCGTCGTCATCAATTACTTGGTGAACATCATGGCTTAACGGTGATAGATGATTATGCGCACAACCCAGCTAAAATAGCCGCTTCTATCAAAGCATGTTTGCCAGTAGCAACAAAATTAATTGCTTGGTTTCAACCACATGGTTATGGACCAACCAGATTTATTCGCAAGGAATTAGTTGAAGAAATTACACTTGCCTTAAGACCAGATGATGAAATATGGATGAGTGAAATTTATTATGCAGGAGGTACAGCAGTAAAGGATATTTCTGCTAATGATATCATTCAAGATTTACAAAAAAATAATGTGCATGCCTTCTTTGTAGAAGACAGAGTTGCGCTATTTCAACAATTAATGCATAAGCTAGAACCCAATACAGTATTGCTTTTGATGGGTGCTCGTGATCCAAGCTTAGAAAAATTTGCTAAGGAAGTGATGCGCATGGTGATGGAAAAGTAGTAGCTAAAATTTGCAAAACAAAATAAGTTGTAATGGTTTGTGAAGACACAAAACCATGGGGACGAAGATATGATGTTGTTCAATTGGCTTTACTCCCACTTATTGGTTTCTTTATCATAATGCTGTAAGCCAAATTTCAATTGGAAAGGGTTATTGAATTTATTGGCAATGCTCGCGGCGACATAGCCACCGATTTTAAATTTTTCACCAAAGAGTTTGAATGGTTTTTCTATTCCGGCAAATGCTTCAAAATAAATTAACTTACGTTCAGGTAAATACAATGCACCACCACCGGCTACTTCATAGAGATGTAGATATTTTGCATAAGGAATTTTATTGATGATGGAACCATTAAATTGATGCATATAATGTCCTTCATAAAAGCGATGAAATACTGGGAAAGACGAATCTAGTAATTGAAAATTCCTGGTAGGTTCATTAAATATTCGCGGGTCTCCTCGTCGCATAAATTTATAATCTATACTTTTCAAATCATTCTTAGATAGGAATGAGCCAGTAAATATTTTATATTCTGAAATACCTGCTAAGCCTAATTTTATTTTTTGTTTAATACCAAATTCCAAATAATTAAAATTGATAACACTGTTCAATACACCTGGAACACCCGTACGTAAAGTAGCATAAGCCGTCGGATATTTTGAACCTAAAATAATTTTTTGTCGCGGCTCACGCATATACATTTGTCGAGGTGTATACTCTAGTGTAATGGAATTATAGAACGCATTATACGCATTGAACTTTGCATAGTTAGCCGAGTCCGCACCAAGGTTGCCAAGTAGTTTGTCTATAGTGCTATCGCTTTTATTTATATCCACTGGAATGCGATTTGCAAACTCTAATTTATTACGTACAACAAATCCATTAAATAATTCTACCCCATGTTCGATATTGGCATATTGTTTTAAATAAAAATTACTACGACGTAGAATATTGATATAAGAATCATTGCCGAAAACTAGGTCATAATTTCGACCACAATCAAATGCAAAATAGCCATTTGTGAAAGGGTTATATCTTTTGGAGATACGCCAATTACCTAGTACATCTTTTTGTGCAAGACCGTACATTAAATCGATGGAAGTATAAAAAGTCCGTTTTGATTTTGGCGTTATCGCGTAGCTGCCACCATAGCCTAATCGCGTACCGCCTGGCAATAGGATTCTGACCGTATTTAATATTGGGTTAAAATAAATTGTTCTATCATTCTCTCGTTTATAAAAGCTGACTCCATCCACGAAAATATCCCTTACTGTAATTTTATTGTTTACCTTATCGATTGAATCTAAATACGCAATAGTATGTTTGGCATAATACACACTATCTTTTTTCCGGATATAAGAAAGTTCTTTTTCACTCAATGGTTCCTTGCGTACTATATTCCAAAAATTGCTATCCTTATCATAGGCTTCTTGTGCAGTACTACTTAGTTCTGTACCAAAATGTTTTTTCTTGAAAGTAGTGTCCAATTTATAATCATCATAGACAACAACTGTACTCCCATTGTGTTTGGTTTTGCCTTCTTTAGATAAATACGTCAACTCCATACGATCCAGCATCCATGACTTTTGTTGCATAAATTCATAAGATGTTCGAACAGAAAATGAATTGTATTCTGCCATCAAATGAGATGGGAATGAATAGCTTGCATCTGTAATTGTCCATGATGTATCCACTACCTCAACTGTACCTTCAATCAATGCATTGCCCGATTTGATTGGCGAAAATTTTATGGTGTAAAAAGTACAAGTATTTCGTTTTTCCGTTTTAATAATTTTGAATTTATAAGCAATCAAACCGCTATAGCTAATCGGCGACAACATAGGAGATTCGCTCAATGCTGGGACTTGAATCAGATTTTGATACAAGCTAAAATCCCCTTCTGTATTACTTAAATAAAATAAACTTTCTGTATTCCCTCTTCTCTTCACACCAAGTCTTTCTTCTTTCATTTTATTCGGATACACATAATCTAAACGCAAATAAATTTCAGCCATACTCATGCTATTCAATTCTGTATTCAATGCAGTTCTTGCCGAATCTATCTGGTGTTTAGCCCTTGCTAATGAATCCAAGTAAGGTAGAATCACTGCTGCTTTATGTTTGCTTTCTGTTTTGTTTTCTTCTACTGCCTTTATATAAACATTACAACTGTAGGAATTTACAGCTTGTTCATTTTCCTTTTTATGTTCTATAACATGTCGAATATATTCTTCCGCCTTATTCTTTTTGGTAGCGACAATTTTTACTTCGGAAATGTTTCTTGTATTCTCTTCTAAAATAACATTCTGTATAATATCCTTATCACGAACAATAATTTTTATGGTTTGTGTTTTGAAGCCGAGTAATGAAAATACGACATCATATTCTCCTTCTTCTAATTTGAATTTATAATTTCCATTCAAGTCAGTTCTTGTACCTAATTGTTGTTTTTTTAATTGAACCGTCGCAAATCCCAAGCCTTCTAGTTTGGTATTGGTGACTTTACCCGCAACTAAAAATTGTTGCGCAGCAAGCGGAATGGAGAAGGTTGCAAATAGTAAAAGAAGTATGTATTTTTTATGCAACAATGGAATGAAATATTAGTAGTTGTACTGCTTATGATTAATGAAATAAGAATAGTTCCTATTATTTTCCACCGCCCTTTTCATTCTCATCACCACCATCATCTTTCTTCAAATTTTCATCTCGGCTTTTCGTTTCCTTTTCCTTTTCTTTTTTGGGCGCAACTTTCTTTGGTGTTTCTGTATTGCCTCTTTGCGATTTGCTACTCAATCGAACTTGTACATTCAAACCAACACTTCTTGTTTGATTTTTGCGTAAAACCGTTTGATTATAGTAAGGATATAAATTGTATTGTGTTTCCGTTTGTATTGTATTCAATAAATCATTCACATTCGCAGTTAGTGTAATCAAATTTTTAAAAAATATTTTCTTGACAGCAATATCTATATTAGAATAAGGCTTCACAGTTCCTTGTGCGACGGTTGTCTTCCCATTATAATTGGAAGTAAGTTGTACACTAAATCCTTGTTTTAATTTAGCGTTCGTAACCAATTTAGCAAATCCACCATAGCCTGTTCTACCCAAGTTTGCATCTATATTAGCACCATTTATTTTATTTCGAAAAATATTGACATTTACTGTCGCATCCCACCATGATAATAGGTTTATTTTATTGGTTAATTCTACACCATAAGTAATACCCGTTGCGAGATTTTGATTTTGTGAATAGGTTGTTCCATTCGGATTAAATCTACGAAACCTTTGAATTAAATTCTCCGTGTATTGATAATAAGCGCTGGCAATAAAGTTATCGTTTCGATTGTATTGTTTGGTAAATGTAAGTTCTGTTGCATGAATAAATTCAGGTTTCAATGTTGGATTTCCTTGACTTGTATCTTGTGGATTGGACACATCTAAATAAGGAACTAATTGCATAAAGCCTGGGCGATTAACTCGTCGCGCATAGTTGAAATTAATATCTTGTGTTTTATTTATTTTGTGACTGATAAATAAAGTCGGGAAAATATTTTTGTAGTTGTTTGCCACTTTCGCATTGTACTGATAAGCCATCCCATCATACGTAAAATACTCACCTCGAAGACCAAATTGTACGCCTGTATTTTTAAATTGATTAGCAATAGTTGCATAAACGCCATGTACTTGTTGCGTAAAAACATAATGATTTTTTAAAATAGCTTCTTCAGTTTCCGCTTGATTTGGATATTGAATAGTAGGTTGATTTTCCGATTCAAATCGAATATAATAAGTCTTTTCACCGACATCAATTCTTCCATTTTTAAAAATTGGTTTTGTATAATCGATTTGAAATGTGCCATTCCAATTGCCCCCGAGTATTGGATTTTTTTGCATAAATTCAGAAACATAAACTTCATTAGAATCGAATAAAGAAGTATTGTATTCACTCTTTCTGATGTATCTACTTTTGCTAAAATTCACTTCGATGTTTAGCTCTTCTTTTGGGTTTTTAAAATTGTGTTTGTATTGTAAATTGGAAGTTCCACTCAATGGATTACCGATGTATTTATTGGTTCGAATTTGCTTAGATAAAAGTGTATTATAATCCATTTCATTTTCTAAAGTAGTTGTACTGTTGCCCTTCATGTAAGCTGAAAATAGATTTTGGCTAAATGTGATTTTATTATTTTTATTGATGCTATAGTCGCCACCCAAATTCATAAAGCCACTCAATGGTCGTCTATCATTGTGGTTGAAACTGCTATATGTAAAAGTATTTTCATAATTACTTCTACTTGTCGTTGTTTCTTCCCAAGCGCGAGCTGTTCTGCCATTCGCATTAATGAAGAAATTCCATTTTTTAATATTCGCATTGAAGTTGATGCCTCCATTAATTCTAAATGGATTTGATACACCCAAAGTCAATGTGCCATTATAGCCAGGCTTACGATCTTTTTTCAAAATGATATTGACGATACCACTCATGCCTTGCGCTTCGTACTTACTTGATGGATTGGTGATGACTTCTATACTTTCAATACTCGAAGCCGGTATACTTTGTAATGCAGTTTGTGGATCATTGCCAAACATCGCCGAAGGTTTCCCATCAACCAATAATGTCACATTATCTTTTCCTCGCAAACTCAAATTTCCATCCATGTCCACATTTACAGAAGGGACATTTTTCAGAATATCAGCAGCAGAACCACCGGCGCTTGTGATGTTTTTATCGACATTAAAAGTTTTTTTATCAATGCCAATTTCTATTGCGGCTTTTTCCCCAACGATAGTTACATTTTTTAAATTTTTACTGTTGCTATTGAGGATAATTTTACCAAGATTCATTTCGGTTTGGTCAATGTTATAATTTTTATAGGATTTAGACTCATAACCCAATGATGAAATAGTGACAGTATATTTCCCATAAGGAATTTTAGAAATAGTAAACGAACCATTCTCCTTCGATTTTGTGCCCATTAGCATTGAACCTGCAATTGTATTCTGAATAGTGATGGTTGCGTAGTCGATTGGTGTGTTTTCATTTTCGCCAAATACAACTCCACTTAAATTGGCTTGTTGTGCTACAATAGAAAATGGCAAGAAAAGAAAAAGAAATAGGTAAATAAACTTCATAAGTGCAACAAATGTACAGCCTGAACAGTATTGAACGAACAGGCAAAGTATTAGAAAAGTGTTAAGATAAATACCGATTATTGTAAGGGAGAGTATAGTAGTGATGGGCTGCACCCATCACTAGATGTGACGGGCTGCACCCATCACTAAATCTATTTCACCACTTCGTGGCTTAAACAAAATAGGTTTAATACTAATCCCATACATACTTCTCATTATATTCCACATTATATTTTTCAAGAATCAAACGGTACTCTTCTTGAAATGAAATTTTAGAATGATGTGCATGTTGATTGGCGATGTAATGACTTACTCTATTTATATCTGTAGGTTTTACAGAGAATGTACCATAGCCATCTTGCCAGTAAAATTCTTTGTAGGCATCTCCTTTTGTTTTTATCCATTTTAATGAATGTGATTTTGCCACTTCTAATAATTTCATTAAAGCTATTTTCCGAGAAAGCATACATAGGATATGAATATGGTCAGTATAACCACCTATTTTTATCAGATGACATTCTATGCTTTTACAAATAGTAGCCAAGTAGGCATGCAGTTCCGCTTCCACAGGAGGATGAATAAATTCTTGACGATATTTCGTGCTGAACACAATGTGGATGTAATTTTTAACTAGTGATTGTCCCATAACATGATGAATTGAATTTAATTAATAATAATTAGAGCGATGGGCGTTGCCGCATCGCTGATGTATGTCGCCACTTCGTGGCTTAACAGTATTTCTAGAAAATATCTCAGTCCCGAAGGGATGACATATGCGAACATAGGGTGAAGCCCTTTGAAAAGTGAGGCTCTGAAATATCGAAGTCCCGAAGGGATGACATATATCAACATAGGGTGAAGCCCTTTGAAAAGTGAGGCTCTGAAATAGAAAAGTCCCGAAGGGATGACATATACTAACATAGGGCGAAGCCCTATGAGAAAAGACAATCTATAACAACCAAAAAATATCAAATACCCCATAACAAAATTTTTTATCAAAAAACTAAACTTAGAAGAAACTTAATTCGCTTCAACGCGAGGGGCTTTACCGCCTCGCTGATGTATGTCGCCACTTCGTGGCTTAATAGATTAGTTCCATGGAAGCGAAGTCCCGAAGGGATGACATATACCAACATAGGGCAAAGCCCTATGAGAAAAAACAATCTATAACAACAAAAAAATATCAAATAACCCATAAAATAATAATTTATCAAAAAACAAAACTTAGAAGAAACCTTCCCTCCACTAATTCGCTTCTGCAACCACTTCCTTTACTTCAGGAATCATGCGTTTCATCATGCCTTCGATTCCTGACTTTAGGGTAATCATAGAAGAAGGGCAACCACTGCAAGATCCTTGTAAAATAAGGGATACAGTACCATTGTTATAGCTTTTAAAAGAAATAGCACCACCATCCATTTCAACTGCAGGCTTCACATAATTTTCCAATAATTCTTTGATCCGGGTTACAATTTCTGAATCATTTGCATTTGTGGTATTGGACGCTACTTGCTGCACAATTTCATCTTCATTAATAATTGTTTTTCCTTCCTCCATGTATTCTTTTAAAAATTCACGAATGCTCGGAATAATATCATTCCAATCGGTATCCATTGTCTTGGTGAGTGTGATAAAATTACTCGCAATGAATACGCCTTTTACGAATGGGAATCCAAACAATTCTTTCGCAAGAGGTGAAGGCGCAGCAGAGGTTTCGTCTTGAAAGTCGATACTCTTACTTGGGTATAATAATTTATTCGCCACAAATTTCATCGTTTCAGGATTAGGTGTCATTTCTGTATAAATGCTCACGATAGGACTGCCTGTTTTCAACATTGCCATCTTTTTTATTTTGTACAAAAATAGGATATAATGACATGAATAAGTCATTTCAAACTGAAATGATTATTTTTTCGTCTAAAATAAAGTTTAAATAACAAATTAACTTTATATTTACTTCTAAATTATTTGCTTTGAAAAGAATACTACTTCACACAACAATATGGATTTGTTTGTTTACTTCAAATCAAATCTTCGCACAAACCACTAAAGCAATTCCGCCCATTGAATTCATTCAAAACCAAGGTCAATGGGATGGCCCATTCGTATATAAAGGAACTACTTCTCGAGCTGATTTTTTTCTACGAAAGGATGGATTTAGAATTATGCTCTCCGATGATAAAAATCATGATATCAAGCATGGGTTAAAACATGGCTGGATTACTGGTCCACAAAAATTACACTTCCACGCTTTCGATATTCAATTTGAACATGCTAATCCAGATGTAACTTTCACTTCAGAAAAACCACAAAAACATTATTACAATTATTATTTAGGAAATGATGCATCTCGCTGGAAGACTGGCATTCATCCTGTTCTAGCGGTAAATTATCAAAAATTATATGACAATATTGATGCGCACATTTATACAGATAATGGGAATGTAAAATATGATTTAATTCTTCATCCAAATGGAAATATTCAAGATGTACAAATTGCATACAGTGGCTTAGATTCCATCAAATTGAATAAAGGGAAATTAATATTATCTACTTCATTGGGCGATATTCAAGAATCCATTCCCTACAGTTATCAATATATCAATGGCGAACGAAAAGAAGTAAAATGCAAGTTCATTTTAAATCACAACAAAGTAAGTTTCGATATAGGTAAAGAGTATAATAATGAGTATGATTTATACATAGACCCCGTTTTAGTGTTTTGTACATTCACAGGTTCAACCGCCGACAATTGGGGTTATACCGCAACTTATGATTCTTCTGGCAATTTTTATGCAGGAGGTATTGCTAGCGGTGTTGGTTATCCAACCTCTTTAGGCTGCATACAACCTTCTTATGGAGGTGGCAATACTGTGGATGGCAATCTTTATCCTGCCGACGCTTCTTTCAGTAAATTTAATGCTAGCGGTACAGTACTCATTTATGGTACTTATTTAGGTGGCATTAGCAATGATCAGCCGCACAGTATCATTGTAGATAGCAGTGATCATCTTTGTATTGCTGGACGAACATATTCCAATAATTTTCCAACAACAACAGGTTGTTATGATAATACCTACAATGGCGGTGCGGATATGTTTGTGGCGAAGTTCAATAGTGCAGGTACCGTTTTACTCGGTTCAACCTACATCGGTGGTACAGGTAATGATGGCGTAAATGAAGAAGCACAAGAATTTTTAGGCGGCGTACTAAAACATAATTATGCTGATGATGCGCGTACAGAAATAATCAATGACAATGCCAATAATGTATATATTGCTTCTTGTACACAATCTTTCGATTTTCCTACTACCGCTAATGCATTTCAAAGTGCCAATGCAGGCTTGCAAGACGCTGTTATTTTTGAATTGAATGACAATTTAACTTCCCTAATTTGGAGTACTTATGCTGGAGGTTCAAATAATGATGCAGCCTATGTTCTCACATTTAATAAAACAAACTTAAACGAGCTATTTGTAGGCGGCGGTACGATGAGTTCTAATTACCCATCCTCCGCAAGTGCCTTGAATCCTGCTTATCAAGGTGGTACTGTAGATGGTTTTGTGATGAAAATAAATGCAGCAACCAAAGCATTACAGACGAGTACTTTTATTGGCACTTCACAGTATGATCAAGTGTACGGCGTACAAACAGATTTTAACAACAATGTTTATATTACTGGTCAAACATTGGGTGCTTACCCTACAACTGCAGGCACTGCATCGAATGCAGGTTCTTATCAATTCATTTCGAAGTTGAATAACAACTTAAATTCTATTACCTCCTCCTTAGTTTATGGTAGTGGGCCGAACGCATCACTTCAAACGAATATTTCACCGAATGCATTTCTAGTGGATATTTGTGGTAACGTATATGTATCCGGCTGGGGAGGTGCAATTGGCGGACCTTTTTCCAGTTCAACTGTAGGAATGCCGATTACTATTAATGCACTTCAATCTGCAACAGACGGGAATGATTTCTATTTCGTGGTGTATAATTCCTCTTTGACTTCCCTAATTTACGGTAGCTATTTCGGGCAAAATGGTGGCGTGAGCGAACATGTCGATGGTGGTACAAGTCGCTTTGATTCTAAGGGTGTTATTTATCAAGCCATCTGTGCCCACTGCGGAAACCCAGTTGGTATTACATTTCCAACCACACCTGGTGTTGTCGGCCCTCTTGACTTGAGCCCGAATTGTAATTTGGCTGCACTGAAAATTGATTTTCAATTGCAAAATCCATCCGCTCAAGCACAAACCATTGGTGATACCGTTGGATGCGCACCCTTTGTCGTCAACTTCTTAAATTCAAGTGTCAGTGCAACTGGTTATGTTTGGAATTTTGGAGATAATTCGCCAACATCAACCCAAACTTCTCCATCACATACTTACACTACAGCTGGTATATATACGGTTACACTCATTGCATTGAATCCCACAGGATGTAATGCCACAGCAGATACTACCAACTTAATCATCATTGTAAAAAATGATTCTATCCATGCTAGCTTTACTGCTGTCAAGAAAGATTCTTGTCAGCCATTTACCGCTATCATGAATAATACCAGCACAACCAATGGTACCACCAACCATAATCCTAACACTACTTTTACATGGGACTTCGGCGATGGTAGTGGACTCTACACAGGACAAAATCCACCTTTACATTCTTTCCCAAGTAATGGAATTTATACGATAACCCTGACAATGGTAGATACGAATTCTTGCAATGGCTCTTCTTCAGCAACCTTTGTAGTGAATTATACCTCAACCTTTGTCGCGGCAGCATTTGACATTCCAGATTCTCTTTGTATGCCAGCATTCATTACTTACTTAGATCAATCTACAAATGCATCCACTTGGTCATGGACTTTTGGTGATAATAATACCTCCAATTTATCCAACCCAACCAATACCTATGTTGCACCTGGTGTGTATAATGTAATTCTTGTTGCGGGTAATCCTGCAACCTGTAACAAATTAGACACTGCGTCACAAACCATCTCCGTATTTACTTCGCCTGTCGCAGGTTTTACTTGGTCGCCTAATCCACCTACGCCAAATACACCAAATAAATTTACCAATCTATCCACTGGTGCAACAAAATATCTATGGGACTTTGGCGATGGAACAAGTTCTACCAATAAAGATGAGGTGCATGTGTATTTCGCAGATGGCTACTATACTGTCTGCTTGACAGCGACGAACGCCTACGGATGCCGCGACACCGCTTGCAAAACAGTACGCGGTTTGGTATTACCACTAGTAGATGTACCTACAGGCTTTTCACCGAATGGAGATGGGATTAATGATGTTGTGTATGTAAAGGGTTATGGTATTCAAAAAATGGCATTCAAAATATTTAATCGTTGGGGGGAAAAGATTTTTGAAACGAATGATATTTCAGTTGGTTGGGATGGAAGATATAAAGGCATCTTACAAGAAATGGAAGTGTACGGGTATACTTTATCTGTTACTTTTTTTGATGGTTCGAAAGATTTCAAAAAAGGAAATATCACATTGCTTAAATAATTAAAATGTATACCATGAAAAAAATTGTTTCCCTATTTAGTTTTATATTTTCTATCACCTTTGGATTTGCACAAGGCTTACATTTCTCCCAATTCTATAATGCACCGATGTTATTGAATCCTGCCAATACGGGACTACTCAAAGATAATGATTGGCGAGCAGGTATCAACTATCGCAACCAATGGGCAACTGTACCTGTGTCTTACAGCACATTTAGTGCCTATGCAGATTTTGGATTGTTTAGAAGCAAGTGGGAAACAAGTTGGTTAGGAACTGGCGTTGCAGTCTGGCGTGATGTAGCTGGCGATGGCAATTTAGCTTTGACAAAAGTGCAAACCAATTTGGCTTATCATGTATTAGCTAGTGATAAAATTAGTTTCTCCGCTGGAATGGCAATGTCTTATAACCAACGCAGTGTAGACTATAGCAAGCTTTCCTTTGATGTGCAATGGGATGAATTTTCCTTTAATAAAAATGCACCCAATCTCGAAAGCAATACCAAACAAAAAACAACTTATGTGGACATGGTTGCTGGCGCAAATTTTTCTTACTACAACAATAGTAATTTATATATCAAAGCAAGCTTTAGTGCTATGCATCTAAATCAACCAACAGAAACATTTTATGGTGCACCGAATAAAATTGGATTGCGTCCAGTTGCGAATGTAGAAGTCATTTATTTGGCTGGAGAAAAGATTATTTTAAACCCTACTTTCTATTATACACGTCAGAAAAAAGCAAGTGAAATGATTGCTGGTAGTTTATTCAATATCAAAGCAGGTGAAAGTAGAAGCGCAAAAGATGCGAATGAAATTGTCTTAGGTGCTTTCTATCGTGTGAAGGATGCTATCATTGGTGCAGCAGGTTATAAATGGAATTCCAAACAATTTATGGTTAGTTACGACCACACCATTTCTGATATGGCAGAAGGCAATGGCGGTTTAGGCGCATTTGAATTTTCACTCATTTTTGAAGGAAGTTATCGCCAACAAGATTTTCTACGAAATACGTACGGTTGCCCAAGATTTTAATTGCTTTTGTAACTATTGTGTTTAATATGTTTTTAATTTGCACCACAAAATTAAAAATGAATGAGCCGTACCTCCACTATACATATTGATGTTACATTAGATGCCAACAAAATACCTGAACAAATACATTGGCAAGCCGCAGAAGGTGGAGTCGACAAAGCTACTGAAGCGAAGGCATTTATGCTAAGCATTTGGGATGTTGCGGATAGCGCTGCTTTACGCATCGATTTATGGACAAAAAAAATGATGGTGGATGAGATGAATGATTTCTTTTTTCAAACCTTCATGACGATGGCAGATACGTATGAAAGAGCCACCAATCAACCCGAAATCGCAAAAGAAATCAGAACATTCTCTACTTCATTGAAAGAAAAAATGGAGACTGAAATGAAAAAAAACCAATTGTAAATTTATAAACAAAAAGAAGATTATGACCCTAGAACAAAACATAATGGGCGAAATGAAAACCGCCATGCTAGCTAAAAATGATGCCGCGTTACGCGGACTTCGTGCCATCAAATCGGCAATACTGATTGCTAAAACGGCAGATGGACAAAAAACAGATATTACAGAAGACGATGAAATAAAAATCCTACAAAAACTGGCTAAACAAAGAAGAGATTCATTAGACATATTTGTGGCACAAAACAGAGAAGACTTAGCACAAAAAGAAAGAGAGGAATTAGACATCATCGAAAAATTTTTACCTAAACAATTAAGTGCGGATGAACTTCGTGAAACACTAAAAGTAATCATGCAAGAAGTAGGCGCAAGTTCAGCTGCCGACATGGGAAAAATGATGGGTGCTGCTTCCAAGCAATTGGCTGGCAAGGCTGATGGCAAATTAATTTCCTCTATTGTAAAAGAATTACTTAATCCTTAAACTGTTTTATATGCTTTTAGATGTCTTCTTATTAATCACTTGTATTGTTGCATTCTATAGAGGTTGGAAACGAGGAATGCTTTGGTCTTTTTGTTCGTTGATTGCAGTACTGTTTGGTGTAGTTATTGGTTTAAAATTATCGCATGTATTGGCAAATTTCTTTTATATCCATAATCTGTTGACAAGCAAGTATACCCTACTGATTTGTTTTATACTCATCTTTTTTTCGGTAGTGTATTTATTTCGAATGGTCATCAGTTTATTAGAAACTGTGATGGAAAAACTCACCTTGGGTTGGGTAAATAATTTAGCAGGTAGCTTTTTGTATATGTTCTTTACCGTGTTTTTATTCAGTATACTTTGTTGGTTAGCCAATGAAATACATTTGATTAGTCCATTGATAAAAAGTACTTCCTTCACCTATGTGTATATAGAACAAGTGGCGCCAGCAACATTGCGTTTTGCTTCAGACCATTTGCCTACTTGTAAAGATTTATACCAAGAAATAAAAGCGACTTTAGAAAAAGTAGCCGCTTCGTAGACGCTGTAAAGAACGGATTTATTGAGTAATCGAAACGGTTCGAATAACCACCTGTATCTGGGGTTCGACATGCTGCAAAGCCGAACATATCAAACAGCTCTGGAACTTGGAATTTGTATTTTGGAATTTGGAATTTTTGTGGGCGTATCCCTTCGGGTCGGGCTATCACTGCAATCTTTTTTTGAAGAAAAAAAAGGATTTCCGTTCTATCCCTCACGCGAAAAATCAGAACGAGAACGAATAGCATAGAGCGCAATGACACGAACATATTCTCATTCTGATTTTTCTCCTCGTTCTCACTCTGTTTCTCACTCCCATTCCCCGTTCTTCGAAGCTTCCCCTCGCTCCGAAGGAATATTCTTTTTCCTACAGCAAACTAATCGAATGATTTTTAAAAGAACAATAAATCCTCCGTTCTATCCCTAACGCAAAGCAGTAATTCTAGAAAAGGTAATTATCATTTATTTTTACAAGTCAAGATAAGTAAGCGTATTGAGCAAGGATTATAAATCCTTCGATAGTTGTCTGAGATTTCAAATCGCGAACAAAGTTGTCATTATTTTTCTCCTGATAAAAATTCCCGATACCAATGTCCCGATCTTTTAATGATTCTTTCCTGTGTTTGGAAATCTACATAAACTAATCCGAATCTTGGATCGTAACCTTCTGCCCATTCAAAATTATCCATAAACGACCAAACAAAATATCCTGTAACTGGCATACCCTCTCGTTTCGCTTTATAGACCTCATTAAGATATTGTTTTAAATATTCTTCTCTCTCCATATCATGCACCATTCCATCAATAAGATAATCATCAAAAGCAGCACCGTTTTCGGTGACCACGATATTCTTTACATTATAAGCAGAAAACTTATGCAGCATTTGATAGATTGAATTCGGATACACTTCCCAATTCATTACAGTAGATGGAACTTTTCTCTTATTTGCTTTAATAATTTTCGCTTGCAAGTATGGGATATAGAAAGCATGAGAAACAATTTCTCTTGTATAATTCTGTATGCCAATAAAATCAAAATCAAAGAGAGACAATTTATCATCACCAGGTTTACAAAATTCCTCCATTCTGCTTAACAATTTTAAATCCTCTATCGGATAGCCTTTTCCTATAGCTGGTTCAATAAACATGCGGTTCAACAATGCATCCATTCTCTTACAGGCAAGAATATCTTTTTCAGAATTGGTTGCAGGCTCAAGATGAGAGCATGAAAAAGTAGTTCCTATCTGCGCCATGGATACATTCGATCGTAACACATGCGCGCCTTGTGCCTGGCATAAAACGGCATGATGAGCTGCCGGTAAAAAATTCTTCATCCCTGTTTTTCCAGGTGCATGTACACCTAAAAAATATCCTGCTCCAGTGAATACCATCGGCTCATTGAGTACCATCCAATACTTCACTCTGTCGCCAAATTTTCGCGAACACAAATCCACATAATCCGTAAACCAATGGATAATATTTCTGTTTGTCCAACCTCCTTGTTTCTCTAAGGCATCAGGCAAATCCCAATGATACAAGGTGACCCACGGTGTAATGTCTCGTTGTAAACACTCATCAATTAGTTTGTTGTAAAAATCTAATCCATCTTGATTGACCCTTCCACAACCTTCAGGAAAAATACGCGACCATGAAATAGAAAATCGGAAGTTTTTAATATGCATTGCTTTCATCAAGTCTAGATCTGATTCATACTGATGATAAAAATCACAGGTATGGTTGGCATGATGACCTTTTGCAATTTTCCTTTTTCTTTTTACAAATTCATCCCAAATAGAATTTCCCTTCCCGTATTTGTTATGTGCACCTTCTATTTGATAGGCAGCTGTAGATGTGCCCCATGAAAAATCTTCTCCAAAATCAGAACGCCTCATTTCCTTATAACTATGCAATTTTTTCAAGTTTTAGTCGCTGCCCTTTTTTCGAAATGCTGTTTGGTAATGCACTATGTTTTATAATACGCTCGATGATGTCTTCGGTCATATCCGGATAATCAACCTTAATTATTTTTTTACTTTTCAACCAATCACCAATCTTTTCATGATGTTTTGATTTGAGACTTTTAAATACAGGCACACCCATTTGTTTTAAAGCTGCTGCATTGCATTGTTGTTCATATTGCATTTTCATTGGAATCACAGCCAGTTTCTTTTTTAAGAACAAGGCTTCGGCGGGTGTTTCAAACCCTGCACCACACAGCACGCCTGAAGCAGAGGACATACTTTCTAAAAACTCGCTATTTACAATGGGTTGAATGAATACATTGCCTGATACATAAGTTCTTTTTGCATGCTTGCTGAATACATGCCAGTTAAGCTCCTCAAAATTCTGTAATGCCTTGATTATTTTTCCATCTTCATAGGCAGGCAGATAAACGGTATAATGCCCCTTGTCAGTTGGCGTTAGCATCCTGACTTCACTTCGTATTACTGGTGTAAAAATATTTTTATCATATAGATTGAAATGAAAACCATAGTTTTCTGTACAAGGCGCATAAAAACGCAAGACAGATTTTCCGATAATATCTTTTCGTGTAGGTTTAGGCGCATGCTTATTCAAAACTGCACATTGATGACTTAAGGATATGCATGGTACTTTCTTTTTCTGACAGGCCCAAGCACTTACAGGTTCAAAATCATTTAATACAAGTTGATATTTTTCCACAGGAAGGTCGGCTATATCTTTCATCATCTCTTTTGTACTTAATTGTAAAAATGTAGCCGGCAAATCAATGCCACCATTTTTACCAAACACAAAACTCATTCCCTTTAATCTGTAAGTAATTGCTTGTGTCAATTCAACATCAGATTGCGTGCCACTGACAAGAATATCAACTTCACCCATCTTTTCTAAAATAGTAATAATTTCTCTGGCTCTGCTCAAATGCCCATTTCCGGTTCCTTGTATTGCGTATAGTATCTTCATTTTATCAGCCTTGTTTCATTTTTGTAAATTCATTTACCAATTTAGCAAAGAGCTCTTTGGATTTTAATTGTTCATCCTTTTTAGAGGCATATACTTTCACTTTATTTGCGAAATCATCATCCTGATATTTATAAATCTTCCATTGCTTTTCAGCGTATTCAAGCGAGGTAAGATTTTCAACCCAGTCGCCGCTATTCATATACACAATAGAACCCGTCTCATTTATTATTTCACGAATTTCTGGCTGATGAATATGACCACAAACTACATATTGGTAGCCGTTTGAGATACCAATATCGGAAGCAATTTTCTCGAAGGAGTTAATATATTTCACAGCACCTTTCACAGAATTCTTAATTCGTTTTGACAAAGACAATTTCTCCTTGCCCATTTTAGTCAGTATAAAATTTACCGCACGATTGATTAGAATCAAACTATCATAACCAATCGCACCAAGTTTGGCCAGCCATTTTGCATGCTGCATGGTTACATCAAAAACATCTCCATGAAATATCCATATCTTATTTCCGCCTGCTTTCAAAACCAACTTGTTTAGTATGGTAATATTATCCATTTTAAACCCAGCAAACTTTCTCAGCATTTCATCATGATTCCCTGTGATGTAGTAAATTTTTACGCCCTTTGCAGCCAACCCGAGCAAGTGTTTAATGACAAGCATATGGCTGGATGGCCAGTATCGTTTGCTGAATTGCCAGATGTCAATAATGTCCCCGTTTAAAATAATTTTTTTTGGTCGAATACTTTTCAGATACAACAATAATTCATTTGCGTGACAACCATAAGTTCCCAAATGAATATCGGAGAGAATCAGAATATCTACTTCGCGTTTAGGTGATTTCATTCCGATGTTTACGAGAACAATGTTTGTTTGTGCAGTATTTTATTATTTCTAAATGGAGAATTAAGTCCAATGAAATAACGAAAAAGATATTCTTGTAAAATATTCTTATAGTGTGTAATGAATGGTAGCATGACGACACAAAAGTAAAACGTGCTTGTTTCCAAATGTTTATCCTAACATCAATGAAAGGTTACGATTTCAGTCGTTGGCGGATTTGCGTCGCTGGCGCGGGTTTGCAACCCGTGTCTACTGCAAATAAATTGTCTGGTACTTCGGCTGCGCTCAGTACAAGTTTGCTTGATTAAAATGATAACTATAATTCTATTGCTAAGTCTTTTTTTTCAATCCGTGTAATCCTATCATCTTCTCCATCCGTGATTCAGACCTAACCCCATCACTTCTTAAATCCCTCTAGCGTTTTCTCCGCATCTTCAACCGTAAATCCAGAAGCGGGTTTCGTTTTCAATAAGGCAATTACTTTTTCTTCTGTTTGTATGGCGTCTTGTTTTTTGCCGAGTTTAAATAAAATATTTGCATAAGTATCCATATAAGGTGCTTCGCTAGATTTCAATAATGCATCTCCCCATAACAATGATTTCGTCATTGTTTTTTCTGAAGCAACTTTTTCAAAAATGGTCCAGCAGATGGAATTGATTTGCTCCAATTGTTGTTCTTTATTTTCGGGTAAATAATGAAGGATTATATTTTCAGCACTTGTAGCATATTGCTCCCAATCGTTTTGCGATCTATAGTAGGCAAGGTCTGTATAGGCTAGTAATTTTCCACTTTCCCTAAACTTACTTTTTTGTATATTTTCTTTCAAGGCGAAATAACTTTGTTTATTCGCTTTTGGATTTCGGATGATGCGATTGCATGTGTCTTCATACACTCTGTATATACATGCAGATACAGAATCTTTGGTATAAATAGTTTCAAATTTTTCTAGATTATTGAGCAGATATTTAAACTTGAGATTATTCATATCATCAAGATAATTGTAGAGGATAGACCAATTGAATGGCTTGAGTATTTCTCTATCTTTGATGGTCGCAAAGTAGGCATTCGTTGGGGCTTTGGTGTCTAAACCTGCATCCTCAGTAGCTCGTAAAAATGCCAACATAAACTCTGGTGTGCGTATGCCTTGTTCATATTTTTTAAGCAATGTACTATACGCCTTCTCCGAGTTTTGCGCATCTTCTGCTAAGGCTATAAATTCCTGAACGGGTCTAGATCCTACACTTCGATGAACCATATTTCCGGTTGCATCTGTGAATAATAAATTGGGATAAGCATGTACTTGTAATTGTTTGGCAATGTCTTTTCCTTCGCCAATTTCCATATCTATTTTGGCACAAACAAAATGGGAATTAAAATAATCTGCCACCGTATCATTCGTAAAAACATTCTTCGCCATCCATTTACATGGACCACACCAACTGGCAAATGCGTCTAAAAAAATAAGCTTGTTTTCCTTTGCTGCTTTCTTCTGTATGTCGCGCCAAGAGCCTTCCTCAAAATGTATTGATCGATTTTGTGCGTAGACAATAGATGGTGTAGAAATGAATAATAAACTACCAAGGAGGAATAATTTTTTCATAGGAAATGGTTTATCTGTTTTTTGAATGAATACATGAACAAAGCTAAACTAAACCTGTAATGAACAAAGATTTTTTATACCGATGTGAAATAATGATAGACCATCCATAATTCAATCGGCATAATACCATCAAAGATTTCTAAAAAGCCCTTTGGTCTATTTCATAAATCAAGATGGTATTCATTGTCGATGCATTGCGGCAACGATTGAAGCGTAAATCCTTTTTGCTTGCTTTGAAGCAAAAAGATTGCAGCGAAAAGTCCCCATTCCGCTGCTTTGAGCGGAAACGGATCCTGACATTTATCGTCAGGACGTGCCTGCCGCCCAAATCATTTTCATTATGTATTTAGGAAACCCTTGAACATAGACCAAAATTGTTGAATCACAACAGCATCATATTTTTATCGAATATCCAAACTATACGGATCTACAGACACTTCCGATACGGGCTTTAAGGCTTGCCATGTATTTAGATTAATGGCATGATAATATCCATTTCTGCCTGCACATTCTGACGTATGATGTGGCGCAGGTCCAGAAGGATTGACATTACGACTTCCTACAAAAAGCAAATCAAGCGCATCGTCTATTGCCAAACCATGGGGTTGAAAAAATGGCATATCCAATTTACGAATCACTTGAAAAGTAGCCATATCAATAACATAAACGGAGCCGACAAAATTGAGGTAGGTTTGATTGACATCTTCTTGACAGGTCACAAACAATAGATTCCTTTTTTTGGAAATCGCAAACTCCAATGGGTAAGTACCAACAGGAATGACCTTGTATAATGTATCTGCTTTTGCGTCCATTACCCGAACTTCATTGCTGGCTTGGCAGGAAATAAAATAGTATTTATAATCTGGGCGCATCACGATTTCATGCGGATCTAATAATTGAGGCGTCAATACTGGAGCCGCATTTTTTTGAATAGACAGCTGATCGACAACAAATAATTTGGGTACAATCCGATACATCATATTCCCGTATTGCGCACTTGCATATACCGTATCTTGACTTGCAGAATACGCAATGCCATGCGGATTTGCCAATAAGCCAGAGCCCGCAATGGTATTGCTGATGGTCATGGTATTCAAATTAATTTCCACTAATTTTCCATCACTATCAAAACTCGAAACATACGCATGATTTCCGTCGGGGGCTATTTTGATGACATTCCATTTACCCGCTCCAATGTTGGCTTCTGCAATAAAAGTATCGGCTATTGCATCAAACTTTTGTACATATTGTCCATTGGTAAAACATACATACCAATACTTTCCATCGGGGCTTACACGCAAGCAATGCGGCACTTCTTTTTGCGGCAATTGATGCCCTACCCTTACACAGCGCATTACCAAATAAGAGGCAGCATCTACAACGCTCACTAAATCGCAACCTTGATTGGCAATGTATAATTTATTTCTTGTGCTTGGATTTTTTGCGAATGGAATTTCGCCCTTATTATTTGGACATCCATGGATGATCCAATTTTTAACGGTGCTTACTTCTTCTCTCGACAATGGATCGGCATTCAAAGGCATGCTTGGTATTGCCGTCAAACCTAGATCAGCATAAGTATTTATAAAGGACAGAAGTGAACTTTGTGTTGGAGAATAGGCAATCGCAACTGATCCAGTATTACCTCCTTTAAACAATTCATCCCAGGAGGTTAAATTTAAATTCGCAGCATTTTGAAAACTTTTATCATTGTGGCAACCGACTGTTGCGCATTTATTCACAATGATTTTGTCTATTTCTTTTGGGAAACCTGAATCGTTAAATGACGGGTCTACACTTTTCTTACAAGCAATTATATTGAATAAAAAAAATACCATACCTAGAATAAGTATGGTATTCATTTTATGCTTGTAAAAATGTTTCATTGTTTTTAGTGCAATCCTTTTTCGCTCAAATATCTTTCGGCATCTAAGGCAGCCATACAGCCACTTCCAGCTGCAGTAACTGCTTGTCTATAGGTTTTATCTTGAACATCTCCGCTCGCAAATACCCCTTCGATATTGGTTTTGGTAGAACCTGCTTGCGTAATGATATAACCTGTTTCATCCATGGTAATCCATGGCTTAAATAAATCACTATTTGGGGTATGTCCAATGGCAACGAATAAAGCGCTAATTG
Organism: Chitinophaga pinensis; assembly: GCA_945878115.1. Lineage (GTDB taxonomy): Bacteria > Bacteroidota > Bacteroidia > Chitinophagales > Chitinophagaceae > OLB11. The sequence goes on from CAMDVD010000004.1 coordinate 58,577, forward strand.
GCAAATTTGTTTTTTCGCCAGTAGCATTTTGTTTTAAAATGACGCCAGTAATTTTTTCACCACATTCTATTTCATCAATCACGGTATTCCAATACACTTTAATATTCGGCGTTGCCAATACACGATCTTGCATTACTTTACTCGCACGCATTTTTTCACTACGTATCATCATGTGCACTGTGCTGCATAATTTACTTAAATAAATTGCTTCTTCACACGCTGTATCCCCTGCACCAACAATGGCAACTTCTTTATTTCTAAAAAATGCACCATCACAAACCGCACAAGCACTAACGCCACCGCCTGTTGTAGCCAATTGCTCTTCCTTCGGAATGCCTAACCATTTTGCAGATGCTCCGGTAGAAATAATAATAGCATTTGCTTCTATCCATTTTTCTTCATCTATTTCTACACGATAAGGTTGTTTGGTCAAATCTACTTTTGACGCCATACCCCAACGAATATCTGCACCCATGCGCTTGGCTTGCTCTTCAAATTCTTGCATCATTTTTGGTCCCATAACACCATCTGGATAACCAGGATAATTTTCTACTTCTGTGGTAATGGTAAGTTGACCGCCTGGTTGTAAGCCTTGGTATAAAACTGGATTTAAGTTTGCACGTGCAGCATAGATGGCGGCAGTGTATCCAGCAGGACCTGAACCAATAATGAGTAATTGTACTTTTTCTATTTCTTGTGACATATAATTAATTAAAAATTTGAATTAAAGGGAATCGATAATCTTGTAATAAATACTTCCATAACCAGCCCAGACACCTAAAGCACCTGGTATATTACTTTGGATTTTAGTTGGTGAAGCAAAAGGATTGCCAACACTACTTTGAGAAAAAGCCAAGGTTTCCCAAAAGTCAAATACATGCGTATCTATTGCACTCCATTTAATATTTACAGTATCGCCTTTACGAACAAATCCGATGGTATTTATTTCGCTTTGTGAATAGTTTTCCGATTTATTATAACCTAAATCAATGCTCAAAGGAATTCTGGTTCCATTAATGATATCATCATTATACACAGAATTGAATGAAGTGTAATAAATTTCTGGAACACCAGTTTTGATAAAACGGTTCGTCAATGTTTCCAACTTTACTGCATTCCCAAATGTATCTGGATCATTATAGTAAGCCTTTACTGCTTTGAGGCTGTCTTCCATGCCCGGAACGGGTTCTAGCCACAATGAATCTAAACCAACAGAACCTGGTATTTTGGTAATGGACTCATATTGTTTGCCTTCAGCACTAATAGACAATTTATAGGTGTGTTCTACTTGACCTTTAAAACTCATGGCAATAGGATCATTCAAATCCGGACCATAAATATGAAAATGAAAGGTTTGGGTTCCTACAGTCGTATCCAAATTATATTCCTTTAACGTGATGGTTTTATTATCTGATAAGTCTTGAATTTTTACAATGGCATTATTTACATATTGCACGGAACCCAAATCGATTTTGTCAAAAAATCCTATACTTTTAGAAATGGTAACATAAGGCACTTGATTACTTTCAATTACGCCTTCTATGACTATTTTTTTTTCGCTGTCTGCGAGATCAACATTGATTTCTTTTTCACAAGAACTGAAGCAGTTGACTAAGAAGACTAGGATTACAAAGGCTGCAATTTTTTTCATGGGGCGAAGTTAACCGACAAAAAAGAAATAGCCAAAAAGGTTTAAGATTTGTAATCATACTGTAGCGTATTTTCCAAAAAAATAATGCTACTGATGTAATGGTGTAGTGTATTTTTTGAAAAAAAATTAATGCTACACCATGGGCGGCGCACACGCTATCACTGCAAGTCCGTTTTCGCTCAAAGCAGCGAAATCCGGGCTTTCCGTTCTATCGTTGCCGCAATACACCACAATAGAAACTTTGATTTCTTATTATATCTTTAGTTCAGTCAATCTTTTTACATTGCATAACCTTATGATGAATAGGAACATTTACTAATTAGTGAACTCTTACGAAATCCTTTCCGCAAATTAAATTTTCCGTTGAGGAGAGTTCATTTCGAATTATTTCAACTAATGATCTTCGAGTGAATGGCCTTGGAGAGTTTGGCGTTAAAAAAAATGGAGAGATCGACGAACAAATCGTCCCTGTTTGAGACAGCCAGCCGTAGGCAGCTGTTGAGTTTGGACGATTTGCGTCGAGCACGAACATTTTTTAGTCAAACTCTCCACAGCCTTGACTTTTTGGTTCTTTTGTGTCAAGACAAAAGAACAAATAATAATTAGTAGCACCAATCTCGTATCCATCCAATTAATAATTTGAATTTCCCACTTGCTTAATTTAAATTAGTTTTGAGCAGTGAATTGGACATCATTTAGAAAAGGCTTTACATCCTACTTACAATTAGAAAAATCGCTAAGCGAAAATTCTGTAATGGCATATTTACAGGATGTAGAAAAGCTAGAACAATTTTTACAAGCCCATCACCCTACTATCCAATTAGAAGAAATTACGACTTCCATTCTGCAATCTTTTTTACAATGGATACATGAATTAGGCATGTCGGCCACTTCGCAATCACGCATTGTATCTGGCTTGAAAGGTTTTTTCAAATACCTAATGTTAGAAGATATCCTTAGCATTAACCCAACGGAACTTTTAGAATCGCCCAAAACTAGTCGCAAACTTCCCGACACTTTATCTGTTGAAGAGTTAGATTTATTATTCAATAGCCTCGACCTCAGCAAGCCAGAAGGCACACGCAACAAAGCCATATTGGAAGTGATGTATAGTTGTGGTTTGCGAGTAAGTGAATTAACCGAATTACGCATATCCCATATTTATGCACAGGAGCAATGCATACGGGTGATAGGAAAAGGAAATAAGGAAAGGCTCATTCCAATAGGATCCTCTGCATTAAAATATATCTCTATCTATGCCGAAAACATACGTGTTCAAATCAAAGTAGCAAACAAATGTGAAGACATATTATTCTTAAATCGACGTGGCGGCAAACTATCAAGAGTGATGATATTTTACATCATTAAAAAAGCAACAGAGCAAGCAGGTATTCGAAAAAATATACATCCGCATACATTACGACATTCCTTTGCCACCCATTTGGTAGAAGGCGGCGCGGACTTAAGAGCAGTGCAAGAAATGTTAGGTCATGAAAGCATTACGACAACAGAAATATACACGCATTTAGATCGAGAATTTTTGAGAGAAACTTTGACAAGATTTCATCCGAGGCATAAGTGAGTGGAGAGGTTGGAAGTGTAAAAGCTAAGCATTGCACAATAAACTGATGATTGAAATGTAATTTCTTATTGGAATCAGTTTTTACATTTTGCGTTTATTCTACTATTACTAATTGCAAAAATGAATTGAGATTCTACTTCATTAAAAGCAAAAAAAAACAATTAGTTTGGGTTTACTATTATCGGACCATTTTTCAACTCTCCTTTTTCAAGTATGGCGAGAATGGAAGGTGATAATTTGGAGAGTACATCATAAGTATTGATGTATGCATTAAGTACAAAAACAGCAATTGTATACTTTTCAAAATTCTGTTGATATTGTAAATTTTTATCGAATGTGAGTAGGGCATCAAAATCATTCTTAATCAATAATTTTAATAACTCTCCATTCTTGATGCCCTGCCAATTCATATCTCGCACGGTAAAGACATCATGAATTTCAAAATCTAATTTTAGTTTCTTTGGAAGGTTCTCATCAAGCAATAGTTTCATACAATCTTTCAATATTAGCGGATGTAATTATTTTATTTGCCATTTCTAAAACCATCACAGCTTGTTCACGGGTAACGGTAGGAAATTCTTCAAGGTAATCGTCAAGTGAAACACCATATTCTAGATGATCAAATAAGGATTCTACAGGAACTCGAGTACCTTTAAAAACTGCTTGTCCACTCAGAATCTCTTTATCAATTGTAATGATGTCGCTTGATTTCATTGGATAAAGGTAATAAATAATTCATATTCTTGGTGTTGTGTTTTCAGTACACATAAAAATCACACGACATAATAGGGACGCTCATTCAAGGCATAACATAAAAATCAAGAACTAATAGAATTGTTACATTAGTGCAATCATTTTCATGAAGTACTATTGACAATTTTACTCTGCTGTAAGTTTATACAAATTCTCTTTGACAAGCTTTTCCTTATCCAATTTATTCTTTAATATCATGGTATAAGTCGATAAATCTTGTTGTCCGTTATTTAATATTTTCCTTGGAATATCTAAATGATTCGTAATTTCTACATTCCCAAATTTTGAAATATTCGTAATTTGAAAATTCAAATCTTTAACAAGTGGTCTAACAAACAGAACAACTGAACCGTTGCTGAATTCTATTATATCACTCAATAAAAATTCATTTGTTACGAAGTCTTTAGTTAGAAAATTTCTATAACATGTATAACATAACCATGTGTGATTATTGTCCGTATAACCATACTGTTCAGTAATATCATCACTTTCAGTTAAATAGGATTGACATATTTCACAATGACCATGTGTCCATCCATCTTCAATATATTCAAAAAATCTATTATCATAATTTTGCCCATTAAACAATCTTGTACCTCCACCAACTGATTTATCTTTTAATGCAGGACTAGCAATCCACTTTCTAAATGTCCAAGTAAGAGATAAGAAATAATCTCTGTCCTCCTTTAGTAAATCTTGATTCATATCAAATATTGAATTTGTTTGATTTGGTTAGAAACTCGCTACCAACGTCAAATTTATACATTACATTTCAATTAATTTTTATTATTGTTCGTAACACAAAAAGCAATTCCCTATAAAACAAAACGATTTTCGCCAATTTGAATTTAAAGGACTTAGTTAGAGTATATATATTCTCCTTCTCCCAAATCTTCATCATTCATACCTTATATCTGACTTTCTGAAATGGAATTTACTTCATCTTTCTATTCAATAAAAAAACATAGACATAGCAAACGTATTTAAGAATAATGGAAAATGGGTGGCAGAAAAAATAGGCTTAGTTCCGAATTATTTTAAAGATTTATCCAAAGGTCAAGCTCCTGAAATTTTATACATTGGTTGCTCCGATAGTCGAGTTACAGCCGAAGTTTTAATGGACGTAAAACCTGGTGAAGTATTTGTACATCGCAATATCGCCAACCTAGTTAATCATATCGATTTGAATGTAATGTCTGTGTTGAATTATGCGGTTACTGTGCTCCAAGTCAATCATATTTTCGTATGCGGAAATGATCATTGTGGTGGTGTAAAATCTGCTATACAACCTGCCGACTTAGGTATTCTAAAGCCGTGGCTACGCAACATAAGAGATGTCTATCGATTGCATAAAGATGAATTGAATGCTAAAGAATTGGAAGAAAAAAGATACGACTGATTAATAGAATTAAACGTACAAGAACAATGTGTTAACCTGCTCAAATCTGCAGCTGTACAGCAAGCCGTCAAGCATAGAGGATTAATGGTGCATGGTTGGGTATTCGATATTTACACAGGCAAATTAATTGATTTAAAAATTGATTGTGAAGATGTATTACAACATATCATGGAAATCTATAAATTAGATTAAAGGAAGGATTCGCTTAGGAAGGATTCGCTCAAAGCGAAGCCTTCCTTTTACAAATTAAAACTCAACCCCAATTCCCAACATCCATCTACGACCTGCTTGCGGATAATAATAATTAGCTGCTTGCGCTTTTTGATTTACAAAATAGCTATAGGATGCGCCATTCGATTCATACAAATGATTGAAGACATTGTAGATTCCTGTTCGCAAAATCAATTTAGCACCCGATTGCAATGGCAAAGGACAATGTATCAATACATCGTTTACAAAATAACTTTTCAACTTACGATCAGGATTTTGCGTATTGTCTAAATACTGTTGACCTACATATTTTGGTAAAATATCTATCGACAAATTTTCTGTCTTTCTATTCCATTTTCTCTTTAATGGAAAAACAGAAATCGTTGCTGCAGCTACCACATTTGGCGAAAAAGAAATATCCGTTTTGGTATAACTATTTTTTACTTGTCCACCATTATCATAATCATCTAAGTACTCATCAAATTGGGTAATCTTATTTTCACTCAAAGCAATATTCCCTTTTACTTCTACATATCTACAAGCTGGTTTCCAAGCGGCTTCCAACTCAATACCCGTTCTATAACTCTCCGGAATATTGGTTCTAGTATAAGCACCTACATCATTCAATTTGCCTGTCAATACCAACTGATCTTGATAATACATTAAAAAAGTAGTTGCATAAAATGCCCAATGTCTATTCGGACTATACACTTCATTCCATTCTACATCAAATAATTTTTCAGGTTTAGGCAAACTAGAAGCACTTGCTTCTATATCATCTCTATTGGGTTCTTTTTGTGCAATGCCAACCAATAAACTAGAAATAGTTTTATTGGATGTATATTTCAATTTCAATTTTGGATTAAAAAAATGATACCTTAAATCATGTCTAATTTCAGGATGATGTCTAAAGCCATTCAATGTATAATGCACTTGTCTGTATTGTAAGTCCGCAAATAACCTAAGATTCTCAGAGAATTTATAATCCAGCATACCGTAAATATTTGCATCATTTTTTTGTGCGGTTAAATGATACCACTGATAGCCATTAGGCACACCATAATCTGCCCAAATAATATCACCAAAATGCTTGCCTTTATACTCGTTATAATTTAAATACAAACCAGCATCCATTTTTTTAGAAAAATAGTTTAAATATAATCTGCCTCCATAAAAATCATTGTCGAGCCAAAGTTGTCGAGCCAAATCAGTTGACTCCATAGTATCATTGCCACGTATAAAATTTGGCAACCCATAATCCGAAAAATATTCTCCTATTTTATATTCTTCATAATAGCCTTTTCCTTTGGTATAAAATAAAGTAGACCCAATAGTGAAATGATTATTGATATGATGGTCTGCAAAAAATTGATAATAGTCTTGTTGGTAATTATCCGTTTGATTCTCATAATAAGTACCGTCACTCCGCATACCCAAATCATTGAATTGACGGTTCGTTGCCAAACTATCTTGTGGCACACCATCCCATGCTTGACCCGTTTTTTCTTTTCCTTTTACATAATTAAAAACCAATTGCGTATTCGGATTCACAATATATTTGAAAGTGCCTTGCAAAGCTTTCAATACAGATGCAGAGCGGTCTATATAACCATCCGAAGAAATACTGGATGCCCTAACCGTAGCAATCAAATGTTGCTTGATTAAACCAGTTGTCAAACGAACTGTATTTTTTATGGTATTGAATGTACCATAATCTAGACGGTAGGAAGCATGTGCTTTTAGATCTTGTACATCTAAATTATGAATAGCAATTGCTGCACCAAAACTTGCATTCCCATTGGTAGAATTACCCACACCTTTTGTCAATTCAATAGCTTGTGTTGAGGAAAGCAAATCTGGCATATCCACAAAATAAGTAGCTTGACTTTCAGGATCATTTACGGGAACACCATTCATCGTAACATTGATTCGAGTAAGGTCTGCTCCTCGTACACGTATGCCTGTATAACCAGTACCAGTGCCCGCATCAGAAGTGACAACTACATTACTCATGGCGTTTAATACATAAGGCAAATCACTTGCTTGATTCAATCGTTGCATCAATTTAGGATCTACTTTTTTGGTTGCCGCTTCATCCTTCAGGTTTTGTTTATACTCTTTAATAACAGTCGCTGGCAATTCAATAGAACGTAAAGTGTCTTTGTTATTTTGTGCGAATACACTAGTTGAAATTAAGGTCAACATCATTGGTAAATACTTCTTCATCATCCATTTTTTTTGTGCCATACAAAAACAAATGCGTTTTGCACGGCGGTTAATTAATAAAAAAGGGTAAGAGAATTGCTTGTTCACTTACCTTTCCTAAACAGCATTATCTGTTCTAGGTTCACGGGTATCTTCTCAGATCAGCAAAGTGCTAAACACCCCGAGGTAATTACAAACGAAAGTAGGATTTAGGCTCAGTATGATTTATTTAAAAATAGAAGTAAATAAATCAGCGTTGTGTCATTATCTATTCTTTCATTCAGAATATCTGCAATATTAACGCCGTAATTCAGATTTTTCCTATAATTTCATTTTTTAATTTATTTCTAGAATGAAAAATCTCTTTTTATCCCTTGCTTTCACCTTTGTTTCCACCTTTTTATTTGCACAAAAAAATACAAGTATACAAGTAATTGCAGATAATGAATCGGAAACTACCATTCGTATTCAATTAGGCGATATGCAACAACGAAAAGTAAATACACCGCTCGGAGAAGCAGTAAGCATCGGCATTCCATCTGGAACACCTATACTCCAAAAGGGATGTCCTAATTTACCCAAATTAGCTTTTTCAGTCTTGCTTCCTAATCAAAAAAATGCGACAGTAGCCATAGTAGAAAGTCGATTTACGGATTATCCAAATACCCACATTGCGCCAAGCAAAGGAAGCTTTTCTCGAACGATTAAACCGAGTTCTATCCCTTATGTGTATGATCCAGTGTATACAAAAAATGAATTCTACCCAGGTCCATTAAGTCATGTTTTAGAGCCATACATACTTCGTGATTTTCGTGGACAGACATTACAAGTATTTCCATTACAATATAATCCAGTAACGCAAACTCTTCGCGTGTTTAGTTCCCTGGTATTACGCGTTAGTTACAAAAACAATTCAACAAATACTGCATTGTCATCCAAGCAAATGCCTACAAAAATCGTTGAAGAATTTGATGGTATTTACGCCAATCAATTTATCAATTATCCAAAAAACTTAACGCAAGAAAGTCACAAAACAAGGTACGCACCAATCACCGAACAAGGCAGTATGTTGATCATCTGTCCTTCCACTTACCTCAATAAAATTGCACCATTGAATACTTGGAAACAAATGAAAGGCATTAAAACTTTTTTGGTAAAATCGGATACGATTACTGGTGGTGTAAACGAAACCAATATTAGAAATCTGATTAAAAAATATTATCAAACTTACGAAATCGCTTATTGTTTATTGGTAGGCGATCAAATCAATATTCCAACTTACAACACAGCCTGGAATGACCCAGGACTAGGTGGCCCAGGCGATAATCCGTATGGCTATATTACGCCAGTAGACCATTATCCAGATTTAATCATGGGGCGTATTTCTGGTGTAAATAGCACAGAAATAGAAACCCAAGTCAATAAAATTTTAGCTTATGAAAAAACACCTCATGTGAATACAGCCGCTTGGATGCAACGTCAATTGGGTATCGCAAGTGAGCAAGGTACTGGCGACGACAACCAATATGATTATGAACATATTGAAGACATTATGGATAGCAATAAAATTTATTATAACTACTTACACAACACAGAATTATTTGATGGTGTTGCGTCCAATGGGACGTATGATGCTGCTGGATATCCAACTGCTGCGGAAGTTACAACCGAAGTAAATACAGGATGTAGCTTAATCAATTATTGTGGACATGGCGGTTCCGATTTAATTGTAACTACCAGTTTCAATACAGGAGATGTTAGCTCTCTTACAAATACAAACGGATCATGGCCTTTCTTTTTAGTAGTAGGTTGTCAAACTGGAAACTTCCTCAATACGACTTGTTTCTCCGAAGCATGGCAACGAGGAGGTACACCAACTAATCCAACTGGATCTATTTCCAGTTATATGTCAGTGATAGACCAATTATGGGATGAACCTATGCAAGCACAAGATGAATTTAATGCTGTTCTTCGTGGTGCAAGGCCAAGTAATTTAAAATCTAAATTAGGTGCAATCTGTATGGATGCATGTGCGAGTATGAATGATCAATATGGAACTACTGGCGGTTATGACATGACAGATACTTGGGTTTATTTTGGTGATCCTACTGTTTCTTTATATACAAAAAATGAAGGAACATTAAGTTGCACACATAGTCCTTATATCGGCAAAGGCTCAACAACATTTTGGGTTAACTGTCCTGTGGATGGTGCAAATATTGGGCTTTATTATCAAGGCAAATATTGGGCTTCTGCAAATGTGGTTGGCGGTGTAGCTTCCTTCTTAGCCTTCGATTCTTTGAATGTATTAGATACCATGTATGTAACCGCAACCAAACAAAATTATACACCCTATTTTGGAAAGGTCACTGTGCAACAATTTCCTGCAAATACTGAAAACATAAATGTTGACAATGCAATAAGTATTTATCCAAATCCAACAACAGATAAATTACATATTGAAAATAAAAACAAACAAACCATTCAATCCATTCGTGTGCTAGATGCTGTTGGCAAAACATGTTTACAAGCTACACCAATGGCGAGTTCTACAGATATTTCATTGAGCAATTTATCTAGTGGTATGTATACGATACTTGTTCAAACGAATGAAGGAACAGTCACTAAGAAAGTGATTAAAGAGTAGAGAGTATTGAGTAATTAGTAGTTAGAAGAAAGTAGAAATTGCTTTTATCATTTTACAATTCATCAATCACCATTTACCTTCACCTTTAAAAATATTTTATGCAAAAACTTTTCCTTTCGTTTATTCTCGTATTTATTTCCATAAGTGCCTTTTCGCAAACCAATTACCCAAGCGGTGTTTCAGGATGTATAGCTCGTTGGACATTTGATGCGGCGGAAGGAGGAGTACTTGATTCCATTTATGATGTAAGTGGCAATCTCAATCATGGAACCAATCATAATATTGTAAGTGCAAATGGTTGGCGAAATATTGCTGGCAAAGCCGGTGATTTTAATGGTAGCAGTAGTTGGTCGGAAGTGATGAGTAAAGCGCAGTTGAATCCGACGAACATCACTACAATTGCATTGATAAAATTTTATAGCTTTTATAATAGTAACTGTCAAGGGAATAATATTATTTATAAAGGTTTTAATTATAACGCCAATTTAAGCTGGGCAATGTATGTAGCAGATAATGATCAAAATTGCGCACAATTTAATCCTACCATTGAAAAGCTTTTTTTCAATTGCCTAATTTAGGAACTACAATAGTTCCATCTACTAATTATATCCAAACAAATAAATGGTATTTTTTGGCAACTAGTTTTAACGGCAGCACAATTAAGTATTACCAAATTGCAATGGACACACTGCTAAAAGCAACTAATATTATTGCATCTTATACATCCAAGTCAAGTGTTCCATTGGGAAACAGCACAGACAATGTATATATTGGCGTAACACAAAATCCAGCATATAAATATTGGTTTAATGGGCAAATGGATGAAGTAATTGTTTTCAATAAAGCACTTGCCGACAGTGAAATTGAATCAGTCTATAGTTATTTATATGGCGTAGCAACTGGGGTTGAAAATATCAATGTAGAAGATGATATTAATATTACTTGTACAAATAAGAATATTAAAGTGACCGACAATTCAAATGAAAATAAACAAATTGAAATCATGGATATGAGTGGACGAGTTTTACAAAGATTGCGATTTTTGCGTAAAGTAGAATTAGATTTATCATTCTTACCTAACCAATTTTTACTCATTAAAATTATAGATAAGCAAAATAAAGTGATTACAAAAAAAATAGCTTTATACTAATGGTTGAATGATTAAATTCGCCGTTATGAATACCCTTACAACATCAATTCGCAGAATAATTAATATCAAATTCAAATATATTTCCAAAGCCACCCAAGGCAAGTCCTTTAATTTATTAGATGTCGGCGCTGGAAATCGATCTGCAAGCAAAACGATGGCGGTATTCCCTAACTGTAATTATTATGGTTTGGATATGGATAAAAATACAGATTATATCGAAGCCGATTTTAAACAAATGAAAGACTTTTATGAATTAGATTTAACCAAACTAAATTATGATTCCGTTCCAAATGCTTTCTTTGATTATATCAATATGGCGCATGTGATAGAACATCTGCACAATGGCGATTTGGTATTGCCTTTGCTCCTACAAAAATTAAAACCAGGTGGTCATTTTTACATTGAATTTCCTGGCAAAAAAAGTCTCACCTTGCCTTCCATGTATGGCACACTTAATTTTCATGATGACCCCACACATGTAAGGGTTTATTCGGTAGCAGAACTAACTCCAATTTTTGCAGCATATAACTGTACAATATTATCCAGTGGTATTAGACGAAACTGGTATTATATTCTCGCTACGCCTGTACGAATTTTAATTTCATTATTACAAATTGGAAAAATAAGAGCCAATGTGTTTTGGGACATTCTAGGATTTGCAGAATATCTGTACGTGGTAAAAAAATAATTTATTCTAAATCACACACTTCCTTCAAATTAAAATCTTGTTAGAAAATTATTGCCTTCTACAATAAAGTTATTGTATATAAAAAAAACTTTAGCCCAAAAACTACCTAAGTATTGCTTCCTTTACTATCTTTATTTTTCCTTTTTGAGAAAATATTAGCAATTAATAAAGCATGAGCAAGCAGAAAAACAAAGACCTGATTCGCACCATTATTATTGATGACGAAAAATTAAACATCAAACTGTTAAGCAACTTTGCCCGTACCTATTGTCCAGAAATTGAGTTAGTAGCCACCGCAACCAATTACCATGAAGGCCTTACGCTTATTCAACAATACAAACCTGATCTTCTTTTTTTAGACATAGAAATAAATGACAAAAATGGATTTGATCTTTTGCAAAGTGCACAATTAGAATCCATGCATGTGGTGATGGTAACGGGCCACAAGCAATATGCGTCCGAAGCTTTCAACCATGAAGTCACGCATTTTTTATTGAAGCCCTTAGTCATTTCGCAATTTATGGAAGCCGTAAAAAGGGTGCAGAAAAAAATAAATTTGGTACAATCTATAGTTCAGGAAAAACCAAACAACGAAGCGCATATAGCGCTACCCATTTCGCATGAAGCAAAAACGATAGTCAGCACAGCAGATATCATACGTTTGGAAGCCATGAGCAATTACACCAAAGTGTATACAACCGACGGTAAAAAACATACCATTTCAAAAACATTAAAGGACTACGAAAAAAAGCTGCCACAGACCATATTCATTCGCGTACATCATTCGCATATCATCAATATCAAGCAGATTCACAAATATGTTCATACCAAATATGGGAATTTAGTCATGTGCGACAATGTTGAAATTCCAATATCAGCTACCTATAGAAAAGAGGTAATGGAAAGAATCCGGTTTTAAGATAAGAGTCTATTTTATCGATTAAATTAAATTAGTAGTGAAAAAAGTTTGGGCGGCGAACACGCTATCCGTTCCAATCTTTTTGCTTCAAAGCAAGCAAAAAGGATTTTCACTACTATCGTTGCCGCAATGCATCCATTAAAGAAGATTATTTACGTTAACGCACCTTGTTTTTTAGCATTTTTTTCCTAAAAAAGTACCAAAAATCCCGAGTTACTCAAGAATATCCCGAGTTACTCAATTCCCCTTGCACACGCGAGATACATGATATTATATTTGTGTCGCTAGCAAAAGTTATTTGAAATACACAAGAACACGTTATGAAAAGTACAAAGTACGATTGGTAATTTTTCATTTCTCCACTGTGCTTGGTTCATGTTAGAGACAACCCAGTAATGACTAGTAAAAGACGAGACTAGCTACTGAAAAAACTAAACAGATTCTAAACCTAAAGGATGAAGTGCAAATAGAGAATGGAATATTACGGATGTACAAAACCGAATGCCCGTTTTTAAACATTAGGTGTAAAAACAAAAAAGCTGGAAGCCGAAATTGCTTGAATTGAGTAGGCAAAAAAAACAAACAAATAAAGGTAAGGCTGCCTACAGTAAAGCCAAACATGTTATGAAAAAAATTATTTTAATGATGATTGTAATTTCTTCAATTGCACTTCACACTACCGCTAAACCAAAAGTTCATATTACAGTTGGAATTACCATTGGCAAAGCAAGTAAAAATTGTGAAAAACTTGGACTCTGTAAAGTGACAATAGATGGCGATAAGACAATGATTAAAGGAGGTTTAGATTTAGATGAGGATGCTGGTACATTAACGATTACACTATCAGAAAGTGATTTAATTGCTCTACAAAATGACAAGCTATTCTATTTCCAAGGGCAAAATTATATAACATTTGATGAAATATGGATATGTCCTGAAGAAATTAGTAATGCACTCGGCTTTAGAACTTCCTTAAAAGTTAATGTTGGAAAATATCCACTATCATACAATAATGGTGTTTATTCCATTACTATTTCTCTTTAATAAAAATGATACCCCTACAATCAAGTAGGGGTATCATTTCAAAATCAAAATTTGATAATTAAAATTAATCGAACAAATATGTATCACTCTAAACAAATTTTTATCACCATAATTTTGGCAACTTCTTTATTTAGCTCTTGTTCCAAATTAATATTGCGAGCTTCTGGCAATTACATTACGCCAAAACAAGAAAGCAAAAACTCTATACTACAATTCTGCAACAAAAAGAAGGTACCGTATGATGCCTTGTATATGATAAAAGATGAGGAAACCTATGCGACACTCCTAAAGAATAAATTCACATTACCAAGTATTATGATATTTGACAAAAATAGAAATTTAGTTTTTAATGAAGGTGGTGAAGCTTGCCATTGGAAAGCCATGGATGCGTTAAAAAAAGATACAATATTCATTCCAATAAAAAATTCAAATAATGCATATGATAATTTCCTGCAACAAACGAAGGCTATTCAAGAAAAATACAGATATGAAAAGTATGATTACTATTTAATTGCCGGATGGGCAAAATTTACACCAAAGCTTACAAAGGCTTTATTTAATACAGTTTCAGATCTATACAATTCTACTAAATCTAAGGTATGTATAATTTTGTTAAATGAAGATAATTTATACTAAATACTATTTCAAATAATTTAATTGCAAACATAAATTTTTAGCATGAAGTAAAAAACTCCTAACTTGTAAAAACCATATCATCATTGTTGGATTAAACATGAATCCTCCTTATGAAATAATTAAGAATTAAATCTTCTACAACACCTTCAAACCGCTTCATTTCCTAACTATAATAAAAAACTATCGACCAAAAATTAATTTTTACAAACCCCTAAAACCAAAAACGTTATGAAACAAACTTTATCCTTAAGCTTATTCTTAATTTGCCTCTATCTTATTATCACTTCTGGTAAAATCGAAAAAAATGTAACCATTGGTCGAGCAAGTGATTGTAAAGGACTTGCCTTTAATTGTCCTGCCAAAGTAGCGAATACCATAAAAGCAACTTATGTTTTCGCCGAGCCCAATGCCCAAAGTTTTAGTATGGAATTTAAACAAGAAGACATAGATCTAAATGGCATATTCGCTGGCTTGTTGACCAATAAATCGGAGTTCCCTTTGGAAGAAGATTTTAGCATTCCAGATGATGTGGCAATTGCCTTACAAATGCCCAAAGACTATAAAATTAAGAAAGGAATATATCCCATGCAGTATAAAAATAAAATGTATACTGTCGTTTTTCACGAGTAAATAAAACCCCAACCGTTATGTGTAAATTCTATTTACTCATCTGCTTCGCTTGCGTCTGGAGCCTCAGTGCTCCAGCGCAAACAAGCATTTTTCTTCCACACAAAAATGATTCTATTAATCCAATAATCCCTGCATACTTACAACAAATAATTCCCTTTTATTTGGATACTGTTCGTTATACACCTGCTCCGCATATTAACTCCAAGATCGATGCAGCACAGATTGCTAAACGCACCTTTCATTGGATTTTGTATTATGATGTGTATACAACTTTAACAGCAATCAAAAATTTCAATAGCAACAATAGCAACGATATCAATAATGTCTACTTCTATTACAATATGGATATAAAAAACAATATAGAATATCGCAAATTAAAATGGGATACTTACCTGTTTAATGATTATGGCGTTCGCCATTTTTTTGATAGTACCACTTTGAAAACACAAGATCAATTCAATTTCAAAAACAGTGTGTATTATCCATTCTACAAAAAGAAATTATACATCTCACTCACAGCAAATACACAAACCAAACTTTGGAATACCCATCGTTATAGAAACACAATGAGCGGAGCAAATGAACGCTTTCTCTATGATGGCTTTATGAGCCCTGGCACTATTTTCTATGCAGGTGGTATCACGTATGAAGGGCCACAAAATGCAACAATCAATCTTGGTTTGGGAAGTAGCAAAGTAACTAAAATTCGCAATCAAAAAATATTTGAATCGAGAGAAGTTGAAAGTATTAATGGACTCGATAAAGGTCAACGCAAAAAAGCTGAGTTTGGTGCTACACTTACCACGACAGTTCCCATGCAACACCTCAACAAATATTTTCATTGGGAATTTTATGGGAATATGTTTGCTCCACTCAATCATCTTAGAGATATTCATTATTATTCGATCGATGCCAATAATGCCTTACATATTATTTTGCTAAAATATGTTCGACTCACACTTCGAAGTAAAATTTCTTTTAACAGTTCACTCAATCCAAAACCTGTAATTCTGAATCAATTATCCTTGGGATTTTATTTGAATAATCATTTGTAGTATCAGGAAATAATTTTAAAAATAGATGACAGAATGAAAGACAAACTAAATCGTAACTGTTTCTTTTTTTTCTCAAAAAGCATCAAAAATTCCGAGTTACTCAAGAATATTCCGAGTTACTCAATTCCTCTTTCAAAAGCGAGTACTATGATATTATATTTGTGTCGCTAGCAAAAGTTATTTGAAATACAAAAGAACACGTTATGAAAAGTACAAAGTACGATTGGTAATTTTTCATTTCTCCACTGTGCTTGATTCATGTTAGAGACAATCCAGGAATGACTAGTAAAAACAAGACACTAGCTACTGAAAAAACTAAACAAATTCTAATACTTAAGGATAAAGTGCAAATAGAGAATTGAATAATGCACACACGGTTCAACACTGAAAGGCATTCCGATAAACAGCCAAAGTAAGAAAAAACAAACTTTCAAGAAGTGGCTATCTTGAATTTCACGAAAGCCATGAAATTTTAGCAAAATGAAAAAAATATTTTTAGCAATTTCGGCAATTGCAATTCTAGCCATTGCTTGTAATAAGATGACAAATGTTCAGGCAATTGGTCCAGATTACAAGAAGGTCAATTCAAAAGTAAATGAGCTATTTAATACAGAATTTAAACAAAAAAGAGACCAATTATCTCTTGAAAATTCTAATAACGATTACGATTTTGTAGGCAAATTACATAACATTGGATTAGAAAGTTTTGTAAACAATTATACTCAAATAAATGGGTTAGTAAATAATAACGAAATGAGCTTTAGAACACTAATAAATTCTAATACCTTATATTTAGGTCAAAATAGTTCTATAAATCAATTTAATACTTCGGTAGTTAATAATAATTCTTTACTCACTTATTTGAAAAATCTTGGTAGTAGTAATTCTAGTTTTGTTACTGCATTTGATGTAATCAATTTTCATCCAACAAATGATTTTAAAGATTTCTACCTTGAAATGCTTAATGCAGTTGACGGGATAAATAGGAATGACGAAAGTTCATTCTCCAGATATTTAGGGTTAGTAAAAAATATCGAGGATGATATTATTGTCTCTACTTTACAAAATGATGAAAAAGATATACTATTAGCGACTGCGTCAGTTGCACGGTTTTCTGCAGGCTATTGGTTTTATAATACATCTTTGAACATTTGGAATTCTGGAAATTTAAACAATCCTCCTTACAAGGCTATAATTAAGTGGGACATAGCAGGTGGAGCAGGTGGAGCCGCAGCTGGAGCAATAGTTGGAGGTACAGTAACAATACCTGTTGGTGGCATAGGTTCATTGCCAGGTTGGGTAGCAGGAGCAATAACTGGGGCAGTAGGTGGTTCAGTATCTGAAGCTGTTTTTGAATTTTTAGATTGGGTATTCGGTTAATAAATCAATTTAATTTTATGATAAATAAAAAAATATTTTTTACCATTCTTGTTTTTATAGGCTCGGCAATACTTGTCAAGTTAACAACAATATTTTTATGGAATTATTTTTCTATCAAAATTGAAAATAGTATTGCCGTGTGTTTTTTAACAATGGTGGTAGTTGTCTACGTAATATTTACTTTTAAATCCAAGCAAGTAAAATAATAAATTAATGTAACCTAGATTATCCTAAAAGTTGATATCACCAAGTAAACCAATATTTTATTAATTTATTTCCTTTTAACAGAATTAAATAAAAACTTTGAACTCATTTTAAGGTGAAACAGACAAAGTATTGAATATTTCGGTTGTTGTGACCAAAAGAAAAATATTAAAATGAAAAATTCTAAATATTTTCTTATTGTTTTTTTATCAATGGTAATATTCTCTGCAACTACTTTTATCAGATACCACAGTTTTATTTCTGACTTTTGGATAACGCCAATTCTGTTTTTCATTTTTGTTATTTTATGTTCAACGTTCAAGAATGCTCAGCCTCAAAAAGTATTAGTGAGTACAATATTGGGATTACTCACAATATTCGCTATTGCATTCTTTTTTGATGGAGCTCCATCAAAAATCACATATCCTAATCTGCTTGCCTATTTTGGAGGAATTTTTGCTGGGTATTTTTTTAGCATCCATATAAAATACATGAATAAAATTGTACCATTTATTGCTCTAATAATTTTTTGTTTATTCTATCAATTTATTTTCAAAAATTACTGGGAGAATTATGTTGAATATAGAACTTTTAAAGGGATTTCTCAAGTAACAATTAAAAACAAAATAAAAATTCTTGCTGAAAATAAAGACACCATCACTCTACATAATTTTGGAACAACTTACGTCTTAGATTGTTGGTTTATTGGTTGTGCACCCTGTGTAAAAGCATTTCCGAAATTTGAAAATCTTTATCAAAAATATACATCTAAAAAAGACTATGTTTTTTACTCGATTAATTATCCAAATGAATCCGATACAAATTCAATGGCGTTAAACATGGTCAGAAAACTTGGTTATACATTCCCTTTGGCTTATGAAATAAAGAGTACAAAACCACTTCTAGATGTGAATACTTTCCCGACTATTTTAGTCATCAGAAATGATTCAATTCTCTATAGAGGAAAGATTGAATTAGTTGAAAAATTTTTAGATAAGAATTGAGTTGAATCCCCCCTACAAATCTTCCAAAATAAATCTTGTCAATCTGCGGTATAATTGTAGACGAGTAACACCACCACTGATACCATGATTTTTATTTGGATAATATTCACTGTCAAAATCTTTATTGGATTTTATCAAAGCATCTACCATCATCACCGAATTTTGAAAATGTACATTATCATCTGCTGTACCATGTATTAATAAATAGTTGCCTTTCAACTTATCAGTCATCGTTACTGGCGAATTATCATCATAACCATTTCCATTTTCTTGTGGTGTTCGCATATATCGCTCGGTATAAATATTATCATAATATCGCCAATTGGTAACTGGTGCAACTGCAATGGCAGACTTAAAAACATCAGCACCTTTGAGTATACAAATACTGCTCATATATCCACCAAAACTCCAACCCCAAATGCCAATTCGTTTAGCATCAATATAAGGCTGTTTCGCAAAATATTTCGCAACGGCTATTTGATCATCACTTTCATATTTACCCAACTGCAAATAAGTTTTCTTTTTAAATTCTTCTCCTCTAAAACCAGTACCAGTGCCATCTGCACAAACAATCACGTATCCTTTTTGTGCCAACATTTGATACCACCAAAATTCACGAGGAGCAAACTGATTGGTAACTTGTTGCGAACCTGGCCCACTGTATTGAAACATCAACAAAGGATATTTTTTACTCTCCGAAAAATCAGCAGGCTTCAACATCCAAGCATTCAATAGCACTCCTTCTTCATTCGGAACTTGTATGAGTTCTAATTTCGATAAAGTATATTCCTTCATCTTCTTTTCCAAAGATTCATTACTCTTCAAAGTTCTAATTAAATTTCCTTGGTCATTATGTATAGTATAAACTGGTACATGATTGAGGTAAGAAAATTTGTCCATATAAAATTGAAAACCTTCACTGAAGGAAATATCATGCCATCCCTTGTCAGTACTTATCAATTTTTTATTTTCTCCATTCGTTGCGATAGTATATAAATTCCTATCCATTGGCGACTTCTCTGCGCTCAAATAATATATGGTATTTTGCTTTTCATCGACACCAAATAGGCTAACATCATCCCATTCACCTGTTGTAATTCTGGAAGAGTGATTGTCTTCGATATCTTGCAAATAAATGTGATTGTACCCATCCTTTTCAGACGTATGAACAAAGGCATTTCTATTTTTAAAGAATACAATATCATCATTTATTTCGATATAATATTTATTCGTTTCTGTGTAAATAATTTTTGTAGCTCCTGTTTTTGTTTCTGCTTGTAAAAATTCCAATTGGTTTTGCAAACGATTCATACGATAAATAATCAGAGCATTATTAAATGGATTTATTTTGATACGAGGGATATACATATCCGTTTCATCACCAATATCGCAGCGAGAGGTTTTATCGTTTCTTAATTGATATATAAAAATACTTACTGTCGAATTTTTCTCTCCAGCTTTTGGATATTTAAATCGGTAATCCGTTGGATATAATTTATCATAAATCACATAATTATATTCTGGAACTGCACTTTGATCAAAATGGTAATAGGCAATATAATCGCCTTCTGCACTCCATTCATAGGCTTTAGTAAATTCAAATTCTTCTTCGTAAACCCAATCACAATTTCCGTTGATACTGTTATAATCTCCATCATCGGTGATAGCGACAGTTTCCATAGAATTCAAATCCATGTAATACAAATTATTTTTAAATACATAGGCAACCTTATCACCTTTGGGAGAAAATGCTGCATGCAATATTTTATCGTCTTTTATTACCATAACTTCCTTCGATTGAATATCATAAACGTAAACTTTGTGCAATACCGAGCGGCGATAAATATTTTCACTTTCTGTAAAAAGCAATAATTTAGTCTCTTCCTCATTGAAGGCATAATCATCAATTTTCAATACATCATCCTTGTATTGTATTTCTTTAAAATCGGCAAGGATTCTCTCTTCTTTACCATCTTGAAAACGGACTTGCACCAATTTCTTTTCTTCATTAATTTCAGAATAATGTATGCCATCTTTCATGGAACGAAATCCAGAAACAGCATCTTGTTTAAATGTGCCTTTCGCAAACACATCTTCTAATGTAATTTCCTTTTTACTTTGTGCAATGGAGGTTAATGCCAAGAATAAAAACAAAATGGCTAAGCATTGTTTCATGAAATATTTTTTAGGAGATAAATGTATAAAAAAATGTGCTCTTATCTCGTGTAAATCAAAAACATTTACCTGAATAACGGATGTAAATAGTTTGAAACTATTTCTTCAATTTCAAACTTTCAATAATACTTTTCTTCTCAGAAAAGCCTTCTATATTCATCATCACTTTTCCTTTTTTATAATAAATCATAAAAGGTATTTGGCGAATTTTCATTTTGTCCGCAAGTGATTTATTGTCATCAATATCTATAGGAACAACTTTTATTTTTCCAGCATATTCCGTTTGAATCTCATCCAATATAGGTTTCAACATTTTACAAGGACCGCACCAAACCGCATTAAAATCAATCAATACAGGAATATCACCGTTGATGATTTTATCAAAATCTGCTTCGGTCATCCCTTTCCAAGTATTTGTTTTGGCATTAAGATTGGTTGTATTGAGTGGATAGTTTAGTGCTTTCCATTGTAGGATACCACCTTTCATATTGGTCACATTGGTAAATCCTTTTTTCACCAATACATTCTTCGCATCTGCACTTCTACTACCAGCAAGGCAATACACAAATATGGGTCTATTCCTATCCAATGTTTCAATTCTTTTTTCAAAATCATTTCCTTGAAAATTAATATTCATAGCATTATTCAAATGCTCTTGTGCAAATTCACCAGGCGTACGCACATCAATCAATATTTCATTTTTTGTTTCTGCAAGTGCTTTCAAATAGTCTGAAACTGGAATTGTACGCGCTTGTTCGGTGTTTTGCGTACATGCAATTTGCCAAAGTAAAATAAAAAATAATAAGAAAGAATATTGCTTTGTCATGTGGTGTTATTTTTAGTTATATAAAAAGATAGGCTTATGTAAAATGAAAATTTTATTTAATAAAAGTAATTGGATTGGTCAAACCAGCATAATCAATCAATTCTAATTTTATTGATCCAAAGAGTATTTCTGCTTTTGCTTTGATAGGAATATGGTTGCTATCGTCCGTAAGCCAAACTTGCAAATCTTCTTCATGCTTAAATATTCTACCCTTCTGTAATACGGGTACAAACTTCAAGCATTTTACTTTTCCAAAATCCGTTTTAACTGTTTCTCTACCTTTAAATTTGATTTGCAAATTATACATTTCTCCATCTACAATGGTAGGTACGCTAAACAATTGCCCTTCTTTGGCACTCGACAAATCCATGGTTCTGGCCAAATAAAAACCAGATATCATGTCTTGTGTATTTTCCAAAATAGAAATCGTTTGTGTATTGGCAGTCAACTTATGGGTATAATGATTGAAGGCATAATCTTGCGAAGTTCTATAACCGCCTTCATCGACTCTTCTACCAAAAAACCACGGAATTAAAGCCTCTTCATCGATATAAGATTCATATCGATCTCGCACTTTAAAAAAGAAATCGAATGTACCTTTTGACCTTCCGATGCCAACCACATGCATGGTATTTCGATTCGCAAATTTTTTATTTTCATCCGTAATTTCTAAGGTCGCTCGCACGGCATCAATAAAACCATAATGCAATCGATAGGTCAATTTTTCACCTCGTTTGAATGCTTTGTTATTTACTTTAGGCAAAGCAGTTTGCGCATTTATACCAGCAGGGCAACTGAAAATAAATAATAAAAGGAAAAGTATATATTTCATTTTTAGCATAGCATATTACTTATTAGCTACATGCAAATGTGCTACATTAAAATCAAAATGATACGTTAAATAAAAGGAATACGCATATTCAAATGTATGTTTATTTAAATCGATGAATGGCTCAAAACGCACATCAGCGCATAGTCCATCAGCAATTTGTTTTTGATATAAAGCCCGTATCAAAAATAAACTTCGATTCTTTTCTACATAACCTTGCTTACCATAATCACTTGCAGCAGATAAAAATAATTTACCACCCCTACTGCTCAAATAATTTTGTCCATTCCAATAGCCAAATGAAAGCGTAAAGTCATGTTTAAATTTTGCAGCGGCATTCAAAAATAATCCTTTACCAGAATCAAATATACTTGCTGGGTTGGGCGACAAATCACGATACAAAGCAATATAGTTTTCACTTTTTATTTCTTGTAAAAATCCATGGTGCACATATCGAATTGTCAAACCGCTAGCCATATTCAACAAGGTTTTTAAATCTGTTGTATCCACATCTATTTGTCCGCCCTTATGGGTAATGATAGCTTGAACAGGCAATTTAAATTGCCACTTATTATTATGATACAAAACTATATCCGATGAATGTCCAACCGTGAATTGTTCTTGATAGGTCGAATGTAAATATTGCATCACTTCCCAGTTGAACCAAGTATCAGACCAAATTTTTTCTTTCTTCACTTTGAATTGAATCCCACTTTCTACAGGATTAAAAATAGCTCTTTCATAATCATACAATGGTTCTATAACACGATGTGCGAAATTGGCTTCAAGGTTCCCGAACAATAAGGCATAATTATTTTTCTCCAATTTCAAAGTGAGCAATGGAGCAACTTTTGTCAACTGCGGATTGCCATAATCTTTATGTAAAAAAATACCACCTTGTATACGTGCGTAGCGAGAAGGTTGATAAGCAAATTGTGTAGCCAATTGCGTCCCAAATAAAGTATAGCCTGTTACAATATCATTAAAGTATTCATTGTTTTTTAAGAAATTAATATTGCCAATGGAAAGCATCACATGATGCTCCATACTATCTGTTACAGCAATTTCCGTAGACAATTTTGAATTATCTATTTGCGCTTGAACATTGTTGAAATTAAAAATAATGAAGAGCGCTACAGTGAAATATTTATAGGACATAAAAAGTTTGAAACGTGAAGATAATATTTTCATCGAAATACAAAATAGCAGATTTATTGATTTATATTGCGTATAAAAAATTACGATGAAAAAATATGCTTTGCTTAGTTTGTTGCTCTTTATATCATCTACTCTTTTTGCACAAGAAAAATCAAACACAGAAGTGGAGAATGTTTGTATCCACAAAGACAATATAACTTTTAGTGTAGGTTATGGTGCTCCGAGTATTGTAAGAACTTATTTAAAATTAAAGAATGCACATGCTGATTTTAAAATTGTTGGTTGGGGCCCCTATATGTTTAAGGTCGATTATATGCTGCGCAACAAATGGAGCATTGGTTTAAATTTTACGTATAATTTTTCACGCATTTCATGGATGGATGATGGTTATGATACCGTCATTCATGGTAAAAGACCTTATGAATATGGCATTGAAGCGGAAGATTTTTCTTTGACCTGTAGAGCCAATTACCATTTTATTCGTAATAAAAAAATGGATGTTTATGCTGGCTTGGGTGCAGGCTATGGAAAAATCACACTAGGCACTTATACTGAAGCTCCTTTAAATCAATTTTCAGTTGGATATGCATTTCCACGTCCCTTAAGTGTTGAAACTACCATTGGCATTAGATATTATATCATCAAAAATATTGCCATCTATTCCGAATTAGGAATGGGTAAAAGTTGGATTCTCTTTAAAAAATATTTCATTCCAGAATCCATTATTCAAGGAGGCATTCATTTTAAAATATAGAAGCTACAATTCAGAATTCCATTCCCAATCGTCTTAAAAAAAATACGATGAAAATATTTTGGGCGGCGCACACGCTTTCCGTTTCAATCTTTTTGCTTGCTTCGCCGCAAAAAGGATTTCCACTACAATCGTTGCCGCAATACAACGCCAATTACGATAATTAATGCAGCGCATTTATTCTAAGGGTAACTTAATTGAAATGCCATTCTCATTGTATTTTGGGTTTCGTATCTTGCATAAATAAAAAAAATAGGCTATCCAAAAAGTATAGATAGCCTATTTTAATTTATGAAAAGATTAATTAATTATGGTGTGTATGCTTTAATTTCAAATTTAATAGCAGTAACAAATGTTGTATTAGCAAGCATACCTTGGTTTGGTTTGGTATTAAATTTCAATGTAAATTTCATATAAGGATTATAAAATAAGTCTTTAACATCTTTGGTTTGATCTACATTAAAATCAATCACTTTAGCACCAGGCAATATGCCATATTTAGTAGCTACTAAAACAGAATCCGTTCCGCCATAAGCACCTACATAAACCTTTACAGAATCATCAACAAAATCTAAAGTTTGGGCTGTAGTATTATCAATCGTAACACGCATCGTTCTGGGCTGAATATATATAATATCTGTTTTAGTCACACCGGGAGCATAAGTCGCCAACATTTCATCCACTTTTGTAGCAAATGTA
This sequence comes from Chitinophaga pinensis, assembly GCA_945878115.1. Classification (GTDB taxonomy): domain Bacteria; phylum Bacteroidota; class Bacteroidia; order Chitinophagales; family Chitinophagaceae; genus OLB11. Next base: position 84,172 of record CAMDVD010000004.1, read on the forward strand.
TCTGTTAATGGCACAGGTAAAGAAATTGGAAAAGAAGGGATTGAATCCGTTAGCGTTTTAATTTTGGTATATTCTATTGGCACCAGTGTAGTACCTTTTTCTGTGTTATTTGTTACAGTACTTGTGCTTTTACGTTTACAAGAACTAAAGGCAATTGCTAACGCCATTGTGGCAAATGAAAACAAAATGATTTTTTTCATATTTAATTTTTTTTTGGGTTAAATGTAATTCAGATTCAATAAGAAAAGAAGGATTTATATTTTTATTCTCTTTTTACTAGCACCTAGACGAATCATTCCCTATCTTTGTTAGATAATTAGAATAATTGATGAAAAAAATATGCATTTTAATGTCATTGAGCCTATTCACATTGGCTGCCAAGGCACAAAATATTTATACCATGGGCTACGAAAAAGCAACTATAGATGTTGTTGATGCTCACTTCTTTTCTACTTACCAATTGCCCAATCAAATTGAATTTTGTGGCATCTACGATAAACCCTCTGCTACTTTCTATACCTGCGATTTTCAAACAATACGCAAAGTAGATGATGATTATGTGAAAGAAGCAACAAACTCTTGCTGCGAACGCGTAGATTTTGATCCTAGTAAATATTATGGCACATTAACGCTAAAAGGAGTTATTGAAAAAGTAGAATGGGATAGCATGATTGTGTATTTCACCAGTGACAAAGCGCGTTTACGTATACAAGTTGATGAGCGTGAAATTGATGCTTTGTATAAGAAATTTTACAAGGAAAATTATTTAGGGAAAGTGAACATCATACTTTGCTTAAAAACCTATGATACACCGCAAGAGAATATTCTATCCTATAACGCCAACACAGAAAAAAAGGTAAAACCAAAACGTACTTTTACGAAATTACTTCGTTGGTAAACTATGATGGCTCCAGTTATTCTTCTTGCCATTGAAAGTTCTTGTGATGAAACAAGTGCTTCTATTATTCAAGATGGGGAAATACTTTCCAATATTATTTATACCCAAACCATTCATGAAAAGTATGGTGGTGTAGTGCCCGAATCAGCATCTCGTTTACATATTCGACACATTTTACCAGTGGTTCATGAGGCTTTTTTACAAAGTGGAATTGCCAAAGAACAATTATCTGCGATTGCTTATACGCAATCTCCTGGTTTAATTGGTTCACTTTTGGTAGGCGCAAGTTTTGCAAAAGGAATGGCGCAAGCATTGGATATTCCGCTCATTGCAGTCAATCATATGCAAGCGCATGTACTTTCTAATTTAATTGAATCCCCTCGTCCAAATTTTCCTTTTTTATGTTTGACCGTTTCCGGTGGACATACGCAAATTGTACAATGTAACGCGCCTCTCGACATGCATATTTTAGGCGAATCCATTGATGACGCTGCTGGTGAAGCGTTCGATAAAGCAGCTAAAATGTTAGGACTGCCCTACCCTGGTGGGCCATTGGTAGATAAGCATGCAAAAAATGGAAATCCTCTTGCTTACAAATTCGCCGAACCCTTAGTAGCAGATTTGAATTATAGTTTCTCTGGTTTAAAAACCTCTATTTTGTATTTTTTGCAAAAAGAAAAAGCAAAGGATGAAACATTCATAGAAAAAAATCTCTCCGACTTATGTGCAAGTATTCAATATACGATTATCAAGATATTGTTGAAAAAATTAATGCTAGCATCTAAGCAAACGGGCATCAAAGATATTTGTATAGCTGGTGGAGTGAGTGCCAATAGCGGATTACGAGACGCCATTCAATCTCATGCGGCACGTTATCGCTGGAATTATTTCATTCCAAAATTTGAATATTGTACCGACAATGCTGCAATGATTGCCATCACTGCATACTATAAATATCTACAAGGAGAGTTTTCAGAAATAGCAGTTGGCGCAAGTGCAAGAAGTACTTTTTAGGGAGTAGTTAGTAGTGAGTAGTTAGTAGTTAGAATTTAGTCGAAAGTAGAAAGTAAAAAGTAGTTAGTAGCGATTATAATTTCAACATTCAAAATCTACAAATTGGTCTTTGGGATTTCCCGCACGGATTTGCCTTTGGAATTTGGAATTTGGAATTTAAACCTTTAGGATTTGGAATTTTTAAATTTTGGAATTTAGAATTTAGAATTTAGAATTTAGAATTTACCCTCTGGGTTGAATAAAATCCCAAAGGTTCCCATACAAATCTGCAAACACAGCTACGGTACCCCATTCTTCCTCTACTGGCAGACGAACAAATTCAACGCCTGCTTCTGTCATAGATGTAAAGTCATCCCAAAAATTATCGGTATGTAAAAACAGAAAAACACGTCCTCCAGTTTGATTTCCAACTCTTGATTTTTGCTCTTCATTTGCTGCTTTGGCTAATAGCAAACTGCATCCAGTACTACCTTTAGGAGATAGTACAACCCATCTTTTTATAGAAGACAAGACAGTATCTTCTAACAATTGAAAACCCAATTTTTGGGTATAAAAAGCGATGGCTTCATCATAATCATCTACTACGATGGCAACATGGGCAAGTGTGTGTTTCATCTTTATTTTTTACAATATTTTTCTGCGTCTTCTAATGAATATTTATGCTCTAAATCAACATCATTATAACTTTTCATCAAGCCCCATGAAAATACTTTTTCGAAGAAAGGTAACATTCGCTTCCCTTTTATTTTTTCTAAAAAATAGACTTCATGTTCCTTTTCCTTCATACCCATTTCATACAATATTTCATCATGCTCAACTATTTTCAGTTCATGAAAATAATGCAGCATCCGAAAATATTCACACACATTACCGCTTTCCAATTTGCCCGCAAAATAATATGGCATAAACCAACCGATAATATAACATGAGTAAGAAATTATTTTACCAACACAATAAAATTGAATTTCATATTTATTCGAAATTGAAATTTGGTAATGAGACATTATTTTAAAAACCTCTTTTCTATGATTCCATTCATCCAATTCAATTTGATGTATTGCCATTTTAGATTCTTGGTCTCGCACAGAATCAGCATGTCCTTGGTAGGCAAATGCAGCAGCCTTTTCAGCGGAATAGGCACGTTGCAGCAAATCAACCAATTTTGGGTGTGGCAATTTACATGCGCTTGATTGTTTGTCCATTTATTACACAATAATACAGCGAGACCTTTGTATAAATACCAAGTAAACCTAGAATTTTAAAATTATTTCCCTGTAGGCAAAAAGCAAATTTCCATCTATCTAGTTTCCTCAAATTCATTTCATTTTCGAGCATCGTTTTATTGCCCCTCTTTCTTTAAAATGTATAATAATTTCAAGAATCGGAATTACATTTGGTTTCAAAAAAATACAGGTATGGCAAAATCATTTCCAAAACAAAATAAACCAATTGCTGCAAAAATTGCAGCTCCAATAAAAAAAACGAGCCAAGAAGCTGCACCATACATAAAACAAAAACAGGATTATTTATTTCCCAGTATCATTGCCTTATTTGCTTTTTTCCTACATGCCAACACCTTTCAACATGGTTATGTACTAGACGACTCAGCTGCCATTACGGAGAATCAATTTGTACAAAAAGGCTTCGCTGGCATTAGCGATATATTAAAAGTAGATCTATGGCATTTTGCGAATCATTCTTACGGATATTTTAGGCCATTTTCCTTAATCACCTTTGCGATTGAACATCAATTTTTTGGAAGTAATCCCCATGTCAGTCACTTTTTTAATGTATTCTATTATGCACTCACTGGTTTTGTTTTATGCTTATTATTACAAACCTTATTTACAAAATACAATAAAGTCATTCCATTTTTCATTTGCTTACTTTTCATAGCGCATCCAGCACATACAGAAGTAGTTGCTAATCTAAAAAGTAGAGATGAAATTTTTAGCTTCTTAGGCATAATAAGTACTTTGTATATTATGTTACGTTGGGATGGTGACAGCAAAAAAACGTATATCATCATGGCTATGATAATTTGTTACTTAGGTTTATTATCAAAAGAAACTGCCATCACTACTCTCCTTTTATTACCAGCCTGTTTTTATTTTTTTAGAGAAAAAACAATTATGCAATCTATCGTTAAAGTGCTGCCAATATTGGCTATGGTGGTTTTATTTTATATCCATAAAAACATAGTTCTAGGTCCAGTGGAAGATGCCTCATTTGATGAGATGAATAATTATCCCTATGCTGAAACTAAATTTTTGAGTAGCATGAGTATTTTTGCTTATTGTCTTAAAATCCTTGTTGCACCTTACCTATTGCGTTATGATTACTCTTATAATCTCATACCAGAAGGGGCTTTCTCTAATCCAATCACCCTAATTGGATTGCTTTTATTTTTCGGATTGCTTTCTTTAACAATAAAAGAAATTATGAAAAAATCTATTTGGGGCTTCGCCTTATCCGTGTTCTTTGTTACCTTTCTACCAGCCATGGGCTTTGTTTGGCTAAGAGGCGGAATCATGGCGGAACGATTTTTATATGCATCTTCACTAGGCTTTTGTATCGCTCTTGTATTTTTATTTGTTCATTTATTTAAGATTCAATCAGAGCCAGAAGAATCCAATTCAAGCACAAGCAACGCAAATTCTAATTTAAAATCCTTGTTGGCAGATAAGCGAATCTTGCTTTTAGTAGTAGGTATTTTTGGTTTATATTCTTTTAAAACAGTAGATAGAAATAAAGCCTGGAAATCTAATTTTGTTCTCTTCTCTACCGACATTGCGTCTGGATATAACAGTGCACAGAACAATAGGCATTATGGAAATGAATTATTAGAAAGAGCCATTGCAGAAAAAAAAGATACGGTTCAAAAAATGAAAGACTTTAATGAGTCCATGAAATTGTTGCATCGTGCTGTTGAAATCAATCCAAGGTTTGGGGAAGTTTGGGGCGATCTTGGTCGAGCATATACGGATGTCAAATTGATTCCAGATTCTTGTCTTTATTTTTATAAAAAATCTATTCAATGTACGCCAGGGGCTTACAGGAGTTATAACAATATGGGCATTGTTTATGAAGCCATGCAGCGTTATGAATTAGCCTCCTATTTTTTCAATACCGCCTTCATGATTAATCCAACTTTTACAGAAGGTCAAAAAAATGCAGATCGTATACGAACTCAATTTGGGATAGACGTTCGCATCTATCCTGGTGGTGAAGATCCTAAGTTTGCTGAGTTTCAGGTAACTCCAGTATTGAAATAAATAACATTTTTTTAGAAACTTAAGGACAAATACACGCTTTTTCAAAGCTTTAGGGAATCTACATGTCAAACCATCCTGTTGTTTATTTGCAATGAATATTTCCTATTAATTGGGTTATTAATTTCTTTTTGCTAACTTTAAACCCTCTTTTAACGTCCTCTCACAAGAATTTATATCAAAAATAAAACATGAAAAAATTATTACTTTCTCTTTCATTACTTCTTAGTGTGTTTGTAGGCAAAACACAAATTGTAATTAATGAATACTCTTGTTCGAATTATAATTCCTATGCAGATGCATTTGGGAATTTTGAATCTTGGGTAGAATTATACAATGCTGGAGCTGTAACGGTAGACCTAGCAGGTTATTACTTAAGCGATAAACCAAGCAATATTCAAAATTGGCAAATCCCTGTAGGCGCCACAACCATTGCACCTGGCGCACGTAAAATGGTTTTTGCAAGTGGTGATAATTTGGTAACCGGCGGTGGCCAAATACACCCCAATCTTAAATTGACACAGACCCATGGCAATTGGATTATTTTAGCCAATGCAGCTGGTATCGTTGTTGATTCGTTACAATGCAAATTAACACAACGCGGTCATTCAAGAGGTAGAACTACAGATGGCGCAGCTACTTGGGGAATATTTACAACACCAACGCCGAATGCTTCCAACGGCGCACAAACAGCCTATACCGCTTATGCAACAAAACCAGTTTTCAATATCGGACCTGGCAATTATGCAGCCGCACAAAATATTTCTATCAGTAGTCCAGATCCTGGGGTGACCATTTATTATACAACAAATGGCACACCTCCAGTAACAACATCAACAGCTTTCACAGTGCCTATTGCAGTGCCAATTACCGTTGCCATTCGCGCAAGAGCCTTTAGTAGCAACCCTTCCATTTTACCAAGTTTTATAGAAACAAATACCTATTTTATCAATGATGCTGTAGATCCTCGCTATGATGTTATTTCATTATGCGGCCCTTTTACAACAGCAAGTGCGAATAACGGCGCTTACTTATTTCACGGAGCAGCCACACCAGCTTGGTCTTCCTTAGAGTTTTTTGACAACAATTTTACCCAACAATTTGAGCAAGAAATATTGGCTACTAGGCATGGTAATGATTCATGGGCTTATGCGCAAAAGGGTATGGATATTGAAGCATTTGACGAAACTGGAACAAAAGCGGAATTTTCTGGCGCATTTTGGTCAACAACACCGCGTGATACATTCAGTCGTTTTATCTTGAAGGCCGGTTCTTCAGACAACTTCCCTTTAGGTCCAGGAAACTCTTGCCACTTTAGAGATGTGTTTGCAATGACACTTTCTGAAAAATATAATTTAGATATGGACTTCCGTCGATTCAGACCCTCAATTGTTTTTATTAATGGACAATATTGGGGTGTTTATGATATGCGAGAAAGAGTGGACAAGGGGTTCTTTAAATATTATTACAACAAATCCAAAACAAAAGTGGATCATCTTTCCTATTGGGGTGGACTTAATATTAGAATGGGAAGTGATACAGGTTGGGTGAATTTATATAATTATATTATGACCAATCCTATGTCCGTTCCTGCAAATTATGACCATGTAAAAGAATTTTTAAATGTCAAAAGTTTTATTCAATATTTTATCTTCAATGAATATTTAGTCAATCACGATTGGCTCAATTGGAATACCATGTGGTGGAGAGGGAGAGGAAATAATAACCCAGTTAAATGGCGTTATGCTTTATGGGATGAAGATGCCATTTGTGGTTTAAATAATCCAAATTATACAGGAGTTGGTACCACTGGTCCTACGAATGACCCTTGCGAACCAACCTCATTATTTCAAAATAACCCCAGTATTAAGCATACGGATATGCTCACTAAGCTCTTCAATAATCCAGAGTTTACACAAACGTTCAAGGATAATTGGATAGACATGTTAAATGGTCCTTTGGAATGTCAAAATATTTTAGCGCATTTTGATTCCGTGGTGAATATATTTTCTCCGGAAATGAATAGACAAGCAATACGTTGGAGTGGAACTTTAGCCAATTGGAATACTAATGTTGCTTCTATGCGTACATGGATTACTTCTAGATGTGGCTTTATTGCAGCAGCTTTGGATACCTGCTTAGACTTGAATCCGCAATTATTGAAATTAAATGTTAGTCCGCCAAATAGTGGAAATATTAGAATGGATAATGTTTTAAAATCTCCGTATGTATGGAGTAAAACCATTGCTGGCGATTCCATTTATACATTAAAAGCTACGCCAACCGCTGGTCAATATTGGGCATTTGATCATTGGGAAAAACAAGAACCGTTGAATACTATCAATCCGAATGTAACAACAGATTTAGTTCAATATAATTTCAAGAAAAAAGATTCTGTTATAGCTTTCTTCAAATATTTTAATTACGATTCCGTAGATGTGACTTTCGATGTTAATCCACCAGGAACTGGAACCATAACCTTGAATGGAAATGTCATACCTACTTATCCTACAACTATAAAATTAGATAGACGATTAACCTATAACTTAATTGAAACACCAATTGTAAGCTATAAATTTATTAAATGGCAAAAGAATAATCCAAATACATTTATTGCTCCATCTTTAACCGACAAGACTGTCACTTTAAATTATATGGATCAAGAAGTTGTAGTAGCTAATTTCGAATACGTTCCACCACCACCGCCACCACCACCATTACCTACATTAACGGAGGTCAATACAACTATTTTTATTCCAAACGCCTTCTCTCCAAACAATGATGGACACAATGATTTGTTTGTGATTGAAGTGGGCAAAGATGCCACTGGTATAGATGTCGTTCTATTCGATAGATGGGGTAATCAAGTATATCATACCAACAAATTAACTGCTGCCTGGGATGGAAGATATAAAGGACGTGATGCAGAAATGGGGACGTATAATTATATCATAAAAGTAAAATTCAGAAACGATAAAATCCTAACCTATAAAGGCGATTTAACTTTGCTTCGCTAAATAAAAAATCTACTAAAAAAACCACAACAATTAGTTGTGGTTTTTTTATTGCAATTGTTGATGAATTCCGCATGGTTTCTTATTAAAAGACCACTACCTGCACCACACATAAAAACATTCTGGTGTTCATAGATTGGACCTGAAAGCTGCCTTACTTTTTGACTAATAAATTCCTTACCCTCATTCAATAATTACCGGTGTGAAGTCGCAGTTTAATTCGTTTTAATAATACAATTATCGTTTACTTAACATATTTATATCTAATACGTTTTTACTTTTGGTAACTGCTCAACTAACTTTAGTTTATCCTTCATATTATTCTCCCATGCGCTTCTACCAAAATATAAAAAATATCCCATTAAAAAGTGCACTTATTGTTGCACTTTTTTTTATCACTATTGGTGTAGTTATTCAAAGTTGTACCTACCACAATAAGCAAACCATATTGGGATCAACTGGAACTTGCGATACCATCAATACAAAATATGGCGAAGTGATAAGTGTAATCATGACAGACTATTGCACAAGTTGCCATGGTGGTTCTTCTCCTTCTGCAGGCATATCACTAGAAACATATGATGACGTCAAAAACAATTACACCGCTATTCTGTATACCATGAATAAAGGTACTATGCCCAAAGGCGGAAAACTAGATGATTGTACCATTTCAAAAATCCAAACTTGGGTAAATAGAGGCGCACAAAATAATTAAATATTATATGAACAAAAAACTGAAATACTTCCTCATCGCTTGTCTTGTTGGACTTTGTACTGTATTTGGCGTTTGGCAGTATGTCCATAAAGCACCACCAGATAATTCTGATAAAAAACCGGATGTTACTTTTACTTTTCCAGAAATAATGGAAAAAGTTTCTAAGGACACCGCTTCCCTTTCTCAACTTAAAGATAAGATTGTTTGCATGAAGGGTTGCATCAAAAAAATTAGCGTAGATTCCAATTCGACCACTATTGAAATCGGTGATACGAACAGTCTTTCTTGTGTGATTTGCCAAATAGATAGCCGACACCAAGATGAATTTAAATCTTGCAAAGTACTTGACCCAATAGCCATACAAGGCTTCATGACAGGATATGCCATAGACAATGATTTAGGACTTGGCAATACCGTCGAAATGAATTTCTGTTCTCAATTTAAAAACAAATAAATATGAAAAATATACTAATCTCTTTCCTAACACTATGTAGCATTCAAGCTGGAGCACAAAAAATGATGACGAAAACAGGTACCATTGAATTCGTTTCTAAAACACCATTAGAATTAATAATTGGCACGAATAAATCAGTAGCTTGTTTATATGATACCAAAACGGGCAGCTTAGATTTTATTCTACAAAATAAAAGCTTCGTCTTCGACAAACAATTATTGCAAGAACATTTTAATGAAAATTATATGGAAAGCGATAAGTTTCCAAAATCTAGTTTCAAAGGAACTATTACAAATTATGCATCCATCAACATGACGAAAGATGGTGAATACAATGCAGAAGTTATAGGTAAGCTAACCATTCATGGCATAACTAAAGATATTAAATCGACAGGAAAAATTGTTGTAAAAAATGGAAAACCTACATTGATTTCTACATTTACTGTACTTTGTGCGGATTATAATATTGCCATTCCGGGAGCAGTAAAAGATAAGATTTCGAAGGACGTAAAAATAAGTGTCAATTGTTCGCTTGACGCATTAAAATAATTAATCAATAACCGTATAGTATGAATTATTCCAAGTTGTGGATTGGCTTTGTTTGTTGTTTTTTTGCGTTGCAAAATTGCCAAGCACAAAATGCTACAAAAGATGATGTAGAAAGCCTTTTAGGTGATAATAATAAACCAACAAAAGAGTATGTCAACAATGCATTCAAATCGCCAAGAGTGATAATGGGGCATTCCATTGAAATGCTTGGTAAAGGCGTTTTAGACTTTAGAATTTTACATCGCTTTGGCATGATTAGAGATGGATTTAGTGAACTCTTTGGATTCGATCAGGCGAGTATGCGAATCGGATTTGATTATGGTGTTTCTAAAAATTTGACCATTGGTATAGGACGTAGTTCTTTTCATAAAGAAGCAGATGGGTTTGTTAAATATCGAATCGCACACCAAAGCAAAGGCAGCAATTCATTCCCATTGTCTATTGTTTGGGCTTCTGGTTACACCATTAACTCATCCAAAATTACCAATGATGCATTAAACCAATTTTCGAATCGTGTTGGCTATTTTCATCAACTCATAGCAGGTAGAAAATTGGGAGACAAATACACTTTACAACTTTCTCCTACCTTGGTTCATCGTAATTTGGTGGATTTAAAATCGGACAAAAATGATATGATTGCAGTTGGTATTGGTGCTCGAGTGAAATTGAGCAATAGAACCGCACTTATTCTGGATACTTACCCAATTGTGTATGGCGCTCGCGATGAGTACAACATGGTTCCGCTGTCCATTGGATTCGATATAGAAACTGGTGGACATGTGTTTCAATTACATCTAAGTAACGCTAGAGGCATGAATGAAAGAGCTTTCATTACAGAGACAACAGAAGATTGGACAAATGGCGAATTCCAATTAGGCTTTAATTTATCTCGTGTATTTACCGTTGTAAAAAACAAATCAAATAGCTGGTAAATAAAAAATTTACGTATGATTTCATTCAAAGCTACACTCGAAAAATTTGAAGAGAAAGGTGAAAAGTCTGGATGGACGTATATTCATATTCCATCCGAAATTGCGAATCAACTATATCCAAAATATAAAAAATCGTTTCGAGTAAAAGGTATTTTGGACAATTTAAAAATAAATGGCGTTGCTTTATTACCCATGGGAAAAGGCAATTTTATTTTACCCATTAATTTAGAGATGCGTAAGATAATTCAAAAGCCTATTGGTGAAACGATTACTGTTCAATTAATAAAGGACAACGAAGAATATCAATTGAATGCATTGTTGCTCGAATGCTTGCAGGAAGATAAAATAGGCTACTCTCATTTTAATACCATGCCTCGCTCACATCAAAATTACTATAGCAAATATGTAGACTCTGCCAAAACAGATCCAACAAAGGCTAAACGCGTTGCACTCATTTGTCGTGCGATGCATCAAAAACAAAGTTATGCGGAGATGTTACGTAGCGCAAAGGAGTTTTAATTAATATATTTGCGAGATTATATTTTCTCCTTGACTTACTTTCTCCAATCACTATCCATTAAATCTTCTTTTCTTGAAAGGACCCTGAAATATTTGTCCCATAAAGCCATCCCTTATGTATTCATACTACTTATTTTATGTAGTTCCAACTCATTTGGTCAACACAAAAAACAATCTTTTCTATCACCATCGGATAGTCTGAACACAACCCGTCTGCGTGCCGTAAGCATAGGGCAAGGCGCGGTCTGGTTGAGCAGTATGGTAGTCTTGAATCAAGCTTGGTACGCAAATTATCCGCGAAGCAATTTTCATTTATTTAATGATATTGGCGAATGGAATCAAATAGATAAAGTTGGCCATGCATGGAGTGCTTATTGGGGTGCGCAATCTAGTGCTGGTCTTTTTAGATGGTCAGGTATTCCACGCAAACGAGCAGCTATATATGGTGCAGGCATGGGTATCGCCTACGAAAGTGTGATTGAAATATTAGATGGCTTTAGTTCAGAATGGGGATTTAGTTTGGGAGATATGGCTGCGAATACAAGTGGCTCTCTCCTATTTGCTTCACAGGAATATGCATGGGGCGAACAAAGAATTCAATTCAAATTTTCGGCTCATCGAGTGAATTATACCGATCCTGTTTTAAATCAAAAAGCAAACAATTTATATGGCGCTTCATTGCCCGAAAGAATATTGAAAGATTATAATGGACAATCCTATTGGCTTAGTGCAAACCTGTGGTCGTTTGCCAAACAAAGTCACTTACCTACATGGCTCAATATAGCTGTAGGATATGGTGTGGATGGGCTTTATGGCGGTTATGACAATTTTTGGACGGATAAAAAAACAGGTGTTTATTATGACAGAACGGATATTGCAAGAAGCCGACAATTTTATCTTTCTCCAGATATTGATTTAAGTAAAATAGAATGGAAAGGAAAACGATTCAAGGCACTTAAATTATTGAATAGTTTAAAATTAAAATTGCCAATGCCGACGCTTGAATACAATACGAATGGGGGTTTAAGAATGCATGCTTTTTATTTTTAGAAGGTAAAAATGTGCCTATCAAATTAGAATTAAGAAACTTTACAGGTTGAGGGTTTAGTACATATTCTAATTTGTTCAGAGAACCAATAGTGCTTAGTACAACATGACGCTGAGTCGAACATATTAAATAGCCATGATTAAGAATTTAATTCAGATATGGCCTCAAATTCATATAGCCAAAACTTTATATAATAAACACTATCCTTAATTCCTCCCATTCTTCAAAAAAAAATATAATCCTTCAATACGATAATAGAAAATATTCCGTTTAAGGATAAAATAAAAAGCGCATGCAAAAATTTACATCTGAAGATTTATTACTTTATGCCTTAGGAGAGACAGAACCAGAGATTTCTGCTCTCATCGAAGCCGCCATACAGCAAAACCTCGACATTAAAAATGAAGTGCTGGCATTGAAACAAAGTATAGATGACATTTCCCATTTTCAATTATCACCGAACAAAAAATGTATGGACGCTGTGCTTCATACCTTACAAGAAACAGATAAAGTGCATATTGTATGATGCCTAAGGTATCTTAGTCCCCCTAACTATTATTACGGGAGAAAATAAAAATGACTCTACAATGCTTACCTAGTATGCATTTCAAGGCTTTATTTCTTACCTTCTACCAAGTCTACTGGATAATTTTAAAGTGAGCCTGATATTAATTGTCCATAAAAAGTCTGTTTTCTAATTATTTAATTTACATTTGCCCCCCTGTCAACATTTGAGGGTATGAAAAATCGTAGGGAATTTGATATTGCTTTTGTAGGTCTTACACCCGGAATTCACGAATATTCGTACGCAGTTGATGACAGCTTCTTTGACAAATTTGAAAAACCAGAATTTACTAATTCAAGTATAAATATCCATTTATCCTTCGACAAAAAACAAAGTATTTTTCTACTTCATTTCCGTATAAATGGCGTCGTTACTATACCTTGCGACCGATGCGGAGATGATTATGCAATGACTTTGTGGGATGAATTTGATATTGTCATCAAACAAATTGATGATGAATTGGTAGCACAAAAAACAGATGATGATGCAGAAGTCGCTTATATAGGGCGTTCTGAAAGTATCTTAGATGTTTCGCCCTGGATTTACGAATTCATTATTTTGAGTGTGCCTATACAGCATATTCATCCGGATGACAAAGATGGAATAAGTACTTGTAACCCAATTGCTATTCAATATTTAAACAACTTAACAAACTCTTCAAATCCCCCTATTTGGGATGATTTGAAAAAACATAAAACACAATAAAATAAAGCGAAATGCCAAATCCAAAAAGAAGACACTCGCAGCAACGTAGCGCAAAACGTCGTACACACTACAAAGCTACAATTGATACGTTGAGCACAGATAAAACTACCGGAGAAATTCATATGCGCCATCGTGCCCATTGGGTAGAAAATAAACTATTCTATCGTGGACGTGTGGTAATGGAAAAACCAATTAAAGACGTAGCTACCGAAGAACCGACTGGCGAAGCCTAGTTAATCAACGTATTTAACGTATGCGTATAGCCCTAGATATGATGGGAGGAGATTATGCACCTAAGGAATCTTGCTTGGGTGTTTTGTCTTTTCTACAAAAGAAATATGAAGATTGCCATTTAGTATTAATTGGCGATGAATCTTCTATTCGAGAAGGGCTAGGCGATATCAACAACTTACCAATTACTATCCTACATACGGAAGAAGTAATTGGAATGCATGAACATCCAATTAAAGCCATGAAAGAAAAACCCAACTCCTCTATGGTAGTTGGTTTTGGTTTGATGGCAAAAGGGGAAGTAGATGCATTTATGAGTGCTGGCAATACAGGTGTTATGTTGGTGGGCGCTACCCATGTAATCAAAACACAGGAAGGCGTTACGCGACCAACCATTCCAACCCCAGTTCCACAAATCAATGGTGGTTATAGTTTGATGCTAGACATTGGTATTAATGCCGATTGTAAACCAGAGCATCTCAATTCTTTCGCGACCTTAGGTACACAATATGTAAAAAATATTTTGGGACAAGATAATCCAAGTGTTGCATTATTGAACATCGGGGAAGAAGAAGGTAAAGGCAATATTTTAGCACAGGCAACGTATACTTTACTGAAAGAAAATGAAAGCATTCATTTCATTGGTAATATTGAAGGTCGAGATATTTTAGACAATAAAGCGGACATCATTATTACAGATGGCTTTACTGGAAATATCGTTTTGAAACTTGCAGAATCCTTGTATGATGTTGTGAAAATAAAAAGAAATATTCAAGATGAATACCTGGATAAATTCAACCACCGTTTATATGCTGGCGTTCCCGTTTTAGGTATTTTAAAACCACTTGTTGTTGGTCATGGCGTTTCAGACGCAGTTTCGTTTTGTGGCATGTTTGAACTCGCACGCAAAATGGTTATGAAGCAAAATAAATAATGCTCTCCAATACACTGTAAACATTTATTTCTATTCGTTTTCCTATCTGCCTTGTTGGATAAATTAAGAGGATATGGTTTAATAATGTCACCCTTCCAGGCATGTGCGTCAACTTAAGATAGCTTTTTCGAGCTGCTGTTCATAATTTTCTCTATCATACCTGGCATCATAGGTACAATATTTCTCAATTTTTCTAACCAACTCACAACGTATAAACAGCTGCCTGTTGGCTATGATAATTAATT